>NZ_ADEG01000068.1 GCF_000177075.1 Hoylesella buccalis ATCC 35310 | reverse complement strand
TGAACGCCAGCGTTCATCTAATCAAACGAGTTTGGCAAACACATGCAGCATGTTCATGTCGGTAGACTTGCTTTCATTCGCAGAACGCTTGCGTTCATTGCCTTGTTTACTTTATACGTTACATTTGTTACATTTGTTGTTAAACAACATTGCTCTTCAATGAAAGAGCCGTGAAAACAGATGCCCCATTTTGATTCAAATTAACGAAAAATAGGACAGCCCATGCTAATGCATTGGTATTATTTTTGTATTTTTGCAAGGATGAAGATATTTACAAGTGCTCAGATACATGAGCTTGACCAACATACCATTGCGCACGAACCCATCAAAAGCATCGATTTGATGGAACGCGCCGCACAGGCTTTAACCCAAGCCATTACCGAAGAGTGGACCAACCGCACGCCCGTCGTGGTGTTTGCCGGTCCAGGAAACAACGGAGGCGATGCGCTGGCCGTGGCTCGCATGCTGACGGAAAAAGGTTACACGGTGAGTGTCTACCTGTTCAACACCAGCAACAAGCTGTCGGAAGACTGTGCCATTAACAAGAAACGCATCGTAGAGGCGAAAAAAGCAGACCTGTTCAAGGAGATTACGCTCAACTTTGAGCCGCCCACCCTAGACGCTGATACCCTGGTGGTGGACGGTCTTTTTGGTTCGGGACTTAACAAACCGCTCAACGGCGGCTTTGCCTCGCTGGTGAAATACATCAACCAGTCGGCTTGTCAAGTGGTGAGTATCGACCTGCCATCGGGACTGCTGCCCGAGGACAACACGTTCAACGTGCGCACACATATCATTAAGGCCAACCTAACCTTGACGCTACAACAAAAGAAACTGGCCATGATGCTGCCCGACATGCAATGCTTTCTTGGCCGTGTGAAGGTGCTGGACATCCGGTTGTCCGAGGAGTTTATCAACAAGACGGACGCAACTTACACCATCTTGGAAGAGCAAGACGTGCGACAAAAACTGCTCCATAGGTCCTGCACGGCGCACAAAGGCGACATGGGACACGCGCTCTTGGTGGCTGGCAGCTATGGCATGGCCGGCGCAGCCGTACTGGCAACGAGGGCATGTCTGCGAGCTGGCGTGGGAAAGGTAACGGTATGCTCGCCCCAACGCAACAATGACATCTTGCAAATCAGCGTTCCGGAAGCGGTAATGCGCGCCGATGCCGACGAGAATGTGTTCAGTGAGCCGGTTGATACCGACGACTTTGACGCGTTGGGCATCGGTCCCGGACTGGGACAGGATGAGACCACGGCCATCGCTATGATTGCTCAGGTGCGCCGTGCGCAGTGCCCTGTGGTCGTCGATGCCGATGCCCTGAACATGCTGGGCACGCACCGCGCATGGATGCAGCAGCTGCCCAAGAACATCATCCTAACGCCACACCCCAAAGAGTTCGACCGACTGGTGGGAAATACCTGTGGGGGTAGCTACGAAAGACTACAAAAGGCCATCGAACTGGCCCAACGTCTGCATGGTTATGTGTTGCTGAAAGGGCATCACACGGCACTCTGTCTGCCCGACGGTCACGTCATCTTCAACGCCACCGGCAATGCGGGAATGGCCACGGCGGGCAGCGGCGACGTGCTAACGGGCATCATCACGGGACTGGCAGCGCGTGGTTACCAACCGGCTGACGCCTGCGCCGTGGGCATGTACCTGCACGGATTGGCGGGCGACTTGGCCGCCAAAGAACTGGGACAGGAGAGCATGACGGCCGGCGACATCGTGCGTTTCATCCCACAAGCATTCAAACGATTAAACGACTAAGACATGAATAAACTCATTTTATCAACCTTGCTTCTGGCCTTCTGCCACGCTACGGCGCAAGCTCAGATACCAACAGAGGGGGTTACTTACTTTCTTCCGAAGACGGCGTTGCGCTTCGCATTGCTCATCGAGAAAACCACTTTCACGCCGGGTGAATACGCCCGATATTCTGAAAGATTCATCAAGACGCCCGTAAACGACCAGCCTACGACGACTTACCGCATCGTGGCGACACAGATGGACACATACGCGGTGCCCGATTCGGCCAAACAATTCACGGCTACCATCGACAAGAAGCACAGTATTGTGAGTGTGAGCCGCGACCAAAACGGGGTCATCATGGCAGTGAACGACAAACCCCGGGCAGTGGAGAGCCAACCTGCGTTCAAGCCAGCGCGCAAGCCTTCGCCCATCGACCCGGCCAAATACATGACGGCAGAGATGTTGGCGGCGGGCAGTAGTGCCAAGACCGCCGAGCTGATTGCACAGGACATCTACGACATTCGCGACAGCAAGAACCAGCTTTCGCGCGGCGAAGCCGAGTTCATGCCAAAGGATGGCGAGCAACTGAAGATTATGCTGAACAACCTGAACGTGCAGGAAAAGGCCATGCTGCGGTTCTTCCAAGGCACCACAACCGTAGATACCATGCAGGTGTTCGTTGACTTTGTGCCGACGAAAGAGGTGGACAAGGCGCTGCTCTTCCGCTTTTCCAAGCATTTGGGCATGGTGGATCAAGACGATTTGGGGGGCGCGCCCTACTACATCAGCATTCAGGATGAACAGGTAATACCAACATTGAAGATGCCCGTTGAAGTGAAGAAAAAAGACAAGCGCGACGTGGGCATCAACGTAAATCTGCCAGGAAAAATCAAAATCACGCTGTACAAAGAAGAACAGCCGGCAGCAACCTTTGAGACTTATGCCGCCCAGTTCGGCCGCGTGGAGAACCTCAGCGGCGAGCTGTGGGGCAAGAAATTCACCACGCACATCGTGCTTAATCCCGTGACCGGCAACGTGGAGCGCCTCGAAACCGAAGCTCTCGATTAAGCAGGGCAGCGCAGGGATGCGGAGGGGCCAATGGGCTTGGCATGCGAGAGGTAACAATTCAGCTATCAACATCTAGATACAACATCCGCTTTCTGAAGCTTTATCATGTCGATGATGATGAACAACAGGTGTTTACTGATTAGGTGGGTGGCGGCAAATCACCGCCCCCTGCCCTACCGATGCGGCCACCTTATTTTATTGAACGGTGATGGTGGCACGCTTGAGGTCACGACTATTGGGGCCTACCATCACGTCAAACTCACCCGGTTCGACCACCTCTTTTAAGTCATAGTTGTAGAATTTCAACTTACTGGCATCAATAGTGAATGTCGCAGTGGCTGTTTCACCAGCCTTTAGCGACAAGCGTTGAAAGCCTTTCAGCTCTTTAACGGGTCGAGCGATGCTGCCCACCACGTCGCGAATGTAAAGCTGTACAACCTCTATTCCATCTCTGTTGCCGGTATTGGTCACAGGAATGGTAACGGTAATTTGGCCATCTGGGCTCATCGTCTTGCTGTCCAGCTTCAGCTCACCATACTGATAAGTGGTATAACTGAGGCCATAGCCGAAGGGATAAAGTGGATCATTGCGAACGTCGAGATAGTTGCTTTGGTAGCTAAAGAAACGGTCAGCACCGTCTGCGACAGGCCTACCGGTATTAAAATGATTGTAGTACAAAGGAATTTGTCCCACATGTTGCGGGAAACTGGTAGTGAGTTTGCCACATGGATTCTTATCACCAAAGACCACATCACAAATGGCATCACCTGCTTCACTGCCTCCGAACCACACGTTCAAGATAGCCGGAACATGCGCTTTTTCCCAATTTAAGATGGTGGGACGGCCCGAGAAGTTCAGCAATACCACAGGTTTTCCGGTCGCAACAAGTTCTTTAAGCAGGGCCATTTGCACGTCGGGCAGTTCCAAATTAACCCGACTGTGGCTCTCACCGCTAAACTCAGCAGCCTCTCCCATGGCGGCAATGATGACATCAGCCTGCGCAGCCACGGCAAGAGCCTCGGCCTTTGCTTGCGCATCATCTACCCGCATGATGTTTTTACCCTGCTCACCAGCCTTCTGCAAAGCATCGTCTGAAGCGATGTTGCAGCCTTGTGCGTAGAGCAATTCAGCCTTTCCTTTCAAGGCACGCTCCATACTTTCTTTCAACGTTGAATAGCGCTCGGGAGCCATCGCCACACACCAGGTGCCACAAAGATTGGTTCTATCGTTGGCCAGAGGGCCGATTAAAGCGATTTTACCCTGCTTCTTCAAAGGTAAAACCTGGTTCTCGTTTTTCAACAACACAAACGTTTCAGCTGCCAAATCACGAGCAGCTTTCCGATTGGCAGCAGTATATACATACTGATTTCTGTTCTTCACCCGCACGTATTTATAAGGATCTTTGAACAAACCCAACTTATATTTCGCCTCCAGCACCCTGCGACAGGCCTGGTTGATGTCAGCCATGGAAACCTGTCCGTTGGCCAATGATTGCTCCAACGTGCCGATAAAACCTTTTGCCACCATGTCCATGTCGGTTCCTGCACGCAAGGCTCGAGCCGAAGAGGTTGCCAAATCGCCTACGCCATGCGTTGTCATTTCATGGATGGAAGCGTAATCAGTGACGACAAAGCCATCAAATCCCCATTGTTTGCGCAGCACGTCATTGACCAACCATGCATTGGCTGTGGCCGGAATGCCATCCACGAGGTTGAAAGAGGTCATCACACTGCCCACCCCAACCTCAACAGCTGCCTTGTAAGGAGCAAAATACTCATTGTACATTCGCAGCCTACTCATGTCCACTGTGTTGTAATCTCGCCCAGCTTCTGACGCACCGTACAAAGCAAAATGCTTCACACAGGCCATGATGTTCGATGGCAAACTGTAATCACCTTGATAGCCCTTGACCATGGCTTTGGCGATAAGACTGCCCAAATAAGGATCTTCTCCGGCACCTTCCACAATGCGTCCCCATCGCGCATCCCTACTGATATCAACCATAGGCGAGTAGGTCCAGTTCACTCCCTCGGCACTTGCTTCGAGCGCTGCCACACGCGCGCTGTTTTCAATGCCCTCCAAATTCCAACTACAAGCCAAGGCCAAAGGAACCGGAAAGATGGTTTCGTAACCATGAATCACGTCCATACCCACCAGCAATGGAATGCCAAGGCGAGATTTCTTGATAGCCATTTCCTGCAAAGTGCGAATCTCATCCAGCCCTTTAATGTTGAACACACCACCCAATTCACCATCCTTGATTTGATGAACGATAGGATTATTTTGCGCCGCTCCCGTGGTAATGTTACCGGCAGGCAACAGATTCAGCTGCCCCAACTTCTCTTTTAAGGTCATTTTAGACATAAGTTCATCCACGAACTCCTTCATGGGTTTGTTTTGTGCCACGACATTCGTCGAAACAACACACAAAGCCAATAGAACAAACAGTTTTTTCATCGTATCTTATTGCTATATTATTTTTTTGTTGCCGTATAGATTTACCAGTTATGCAAAGTTAACCATTTTAATGAAAACAGATTGGACATTCCAATCATTTTTCCGTCAAAAAGTAACAGGGGTTTGACAACTATCTGATTTTGGCATGTACAATTGACAATTAGGCAGGCGAAGATGGCTATCATTAGACAGAAAGATTATGCACGGGAGTTCATTCATTAAAAAATGTTGCATCACTTTGTCATGCCAAATTAAAATGCTAACTTTGCATTAATTCCCTAAGATAGTGGAAACTCACTTTAAATATTTAAATAATATGGTAGATTACAAATCATTAGGTCTCGTAAACACACGCGAGATGTTTAAGAGAGCCATCAATGGCGGTTACGCCATCCCAGCATTCAACTTCAACAACATGGAGCAGTTGCAAGCCATCATCACGGCTTCTTCAAAAGAAAAGTCACCTGTTATCTTGCAGGTTTCAAAAGGTGCTCGTGCCTACGCCAACCAAACATTGCTTCGCTACATGGCACAAGGTGCTGTAGAGTATGCGAAGGAGTTGGGCTGCAAGCATCCTGAAATTGCACTGCACTTGGATCACGGTGACTCGTTTGAAACATGCAAGAGCTGTATCGATTACGGCTTCTCATCTGTCATGATCGACGGTTCTTCACTTCCTTACGAAGAGAATATCGCCCTGACAAAGAAGGTTGTTGAATACGCACATCAATTTGATGTTACCGTAGAAGGTGAGCTTGGCGTATTGGCTGGCGTTGAAGACGACGTTGTAGCAGAGAAGTCTCACTATACAAAACCAGAAGAAGTTATCGATTTCGTGAAGCGTACGGGCGTTGACTCTCTGGCTATTTCTATCGGTACATCGCACGGTGCTTACAAGTTTACACCAGAGCAGTGCACACGCGACCCGAAGACAGGTCTGTTGGTACCACCTCCCTTGGCATTCGACATCTTGGACGAAATCATGGTGAAGCTTCCTGGTTTCCCAATCGTTCTCCACGGATCATCTTCTGTTCCACAGGAGTATGTGAAGATTATCAACGAGAATGGTGGCAAGTTGCCTGATGCAGTTGGTATTCCTGAGGAGCAATTGCGCAAGGCTGCGAAGAGTGCTGTTTGCAAGATCAACATCGACTCTGACTCTCGTTTGGCTTTCACCGCTGCTGTTCGCAAGGTGTTCAACGAGAAACCAGGAGAGTTTGACCCACGTAAATACTGCGGTCCAGCTCGCGACTTGATGACAGAACTTTACACACACAAGATTGTAAACGTTCTGGGATCTAACAACAAGTTGGCACAATTAGACTAATTGCCATTGGAGATGAAAGGATGACCATTCAATGAGAACATTGTTAAGCATGGCGTAGTCTTTTCATCAAGCAGTACGATAGCACTTGCTTCCATTGAGGTAAATACATCGTACAGCATTCGAAAAAAGCGGGATCAACTTTGTTTGATACCCGCTTTCTTTATAAATCCATGTAAGCATTCTACTGTAAAAGAGGAAATTTATTATCATGACATGAATGATGATTTGATATTATTCTAAATATGGTACGTCTTATTTTTCTATCCGATTTTACAGAAGCCTACGCCCACCATTTACTTGCAGGAGGTCTTTAACCTGTGCCAAACAAAAAGACCAAGACGCATGGCTCGTTTGCCGCATGTACCCCCCCCCTCGTATAAAGAAACCTATGGCATAAAAGGTGCTGTTGTATGGCCAAAGAAACAGGAAGCAAATGCTATCATCAGACATTACTATTTTGTACTATTATTTTACCAAAAAACGGTCATTGAAAATCTTCAAAATAGAAAAAATCAATAGGCAAGCGGTAGACAAAAATACGCTGACTTGAACAAAAAAAACGTTTCTTCAAGTTAGTACATTGACTTTACGGGCTTGGAAACATGTATTGAGCGTGTTATTCACATGCTTCAGCAGCATTAAAGCATGCAAATTAGAGGCTTATCTCAATGCTTTAGTCGCCAAAAAACAATAAAAACGGGAATGAAAAGAGGAGTCTCAAGCATAACATACTTAACTACAACGAATTACAAACATCGCTCATTTTTGGCGTATTTGCGACCAATTGTGACGTTGGTTGTTTACACGAGAAATATGAGAGGCACTTTGTAAGAAAAATTCAGCGTCTATTGTCCTTACATACAGCGTACCACCAATTTCACACACGCTGTTTTTTTGGCGTTTTTGCGATGTTAAAACACCATTCTAACTGAATGAGCCACGCCGTATTTGACGTATTTGCGCATTTTCAACATTAAAATACGCAAAAACGTATCTTTATTCTATAAAAAAGTATTAAATTCGCATCGTTGATCCAAAGGTCTTAAAATCTAATAAGAAGTTTTCAATAATAAAAGAGAAATACAAGCAACTCATTTATTACAAATAGATTACAAAACTATGAAAAGAGCAAGTACCGTATTTATTTTTACCCACTTATGCTAAAAATATAAGCTACGCTAATTACCTTTGCATGGCAAAAAGAGAAATCTAAAACAATTATATTATCACTATTAATTTCAACTGCATGAAGAAGTTTATTTTTTCAGTAGGCAAAAGAAACAAGCTGTTCAAAGTCACCGCTTTAACAGCATTGACACTCTGTTTGCCTGCAATTGCATCCGCCAACAATGCGAATGCAAACAATGTAGAGATGAGTCAGCAGAAAGCTGACCACATTACAGGTACCGTAACCGATACTAATGGAGAACCAGTTATTGGGGCTACCATTAAAATTGTAGGTAGTGGCAACGGTACTGTCACAGACATGAATGGTAATTTTACACTCAGCGTTGCAAGAAATGCTGAACTGCAAATCTCATCTATTGGGTATGTTACTAAAAAAGTAACAGTAGTTAGCAACAACATAACTGTTGTATTGGCAGAGGATCGTGCCTCCCTTGATGAGGTGGTTGTATTAGGCTACGGTGCTGGTCAACGCAAACAAGACCTTTCTGCCTCTGTAGGTGTAATTAATAATGCGGATAAACTATCCGTTCGTCCAGTCAGCTCTACGGAGGGTATGCTGCAAGGTCAGTTAGCAGGTGTTACTATCACAGCCAATGGAGGTGACCCTACTTCTGCACCAAACATTGTTATTCGTGGACAAGGCTCCATGAATGGCGACAATGTGCTGTGGGTTGTAGACGGCATCCCAGGCGCTCCTATCCCTTCTATGAATGACATAGAGTCAATTGTTGTACTGAAAGATGCTGCATCAGCAGCTATCTATGGTGCACAATCGGGAGCTGGAGGCTGTGTGTTGGTAACAACCAAGAAAGCCAAAGAAGGAAAAGTGAGCTTGAGTTATGACGGATTATATGGTTTCAGGCAAGCTACCAACCTGCCTAAAGCACTCACTGCAGAAGAGCAAATCAAGCTGGCTAAAATCTCGTATAAGGCAGCAGGACTGGATACGCCTATTGGCTGGGATACAAAAGTGAATCCTTATATCGCCACCAATCGTACAGACTGGATGGACGAAGTATTTAGAAATGCTTTCTACCAAAGACACAACGTGGTGATTAACACAGGTACTTCCTCGGCAAGAAGCCGTTTGAGTTATGCCTATGACGGTGATGACGGTGTATTGATTGGCACGTTCAACAAGAGACACACCATACATTATAACGGTCAGTTCGACATTAACAAATGGATAACCATTACCGAGGATTTCACCTGGCGCAACTCGCAAATGCGCGGAGCCAATACTGCAAACCCTGAAGGTGGTGTCATTATGAACGCATTACACATGCCTTCGAGTGCTAGTGTTTACAATCCAGACGGAACCTATGGTGGCGTTTCAGAGCCTGGTAACGGTTACACCGACATTCATGGTGATGCTATCAACCCTGTGCGCATACTATGTGCCAGCAATGCTTATAACAAAACGAGTGATATGTGGTCAACCACCTCACTACAGCTCCATAACATTGTTCCAGGATTGAAGTTTACCAGCAGATTTTCTTTCAACATTGAAAACAACTTCTATAAGGAGTTCACCCCCATGCGTCCTGAGTCTGGTAAGCCACAACTCTTTAACGATATGAACGAATCGGCTTACAGATATAAAAAATGGATGACAGAAAACACACTGACTTACGATAATTCCTTTGGGAAACACAACCTGGGGCTCTTGTTATCTACAACAGCCA
Organism: Hoylesella buccalis ATCC 35310; assembly: GCF_000177075.1. GTDB lineage: Bacteria > Bacteroidota > Bacteroidia > Bacteroidales > Bacteroidaceae > Prevotella > Prevotella buccalis. Next base: position 96,629 of record NZ_ADEG01000068.1, on the reverse strand, counting down.
ACAAGTTAGTACAACGAGGTGTTAGTGTGAATGCACGTGGTTTCTCGGACGAAACTCCTGCTCTTCAATACTTGGCATACGCTGGAACTACCACACCAGACGACTATCTCATTGGTCCTGATGCTAACGTAGCTTGCATTGCACGTGCTTCTTATTCGTACGATGATCGTTATTTCCTAACGGCATCATGGCGTAGAGACTACGCAGGTCGTCTGCCTAAGGATAATAACTATGGCGACTTCCCCGCTTTTACAGGCGCATGGAAAATCTCAAATGAAAGCTGGTTCGCTAAAAATAAAAATCTAAACTTACTGAAACTTCGTGCTTCTTGGGGACGCGTTGGTAATCTTGGCTCCATTGGTTATGGCTACAAAGCTGCCCAACTGTCATCAGCCGTATGGTCAGAAGGTGCACAGTACGGCGTTACAAGTAACACCTTATGGGGAACCCTCATATATAATGGTACAGCATTGAATCCATCGTTGACTTGGGAAACATCCGAGCAGTGGGATTTAGGTTTGGATGCAGCCATGTTCAACAACAGGCTGTCTTTAGGATTTGACTATTTCAACAAGCGCACCTACAATCTTATACAACAACAATCGGTAGGTTGGCCCTCGACAATAGGACTTGATGCCATGCTTGTTAACTTAGGAGAAGTTAAGAATGAAGGTGTGGAAGTGCAAGCCGCATGGAACGATCAAGTGAATAAAGACTTCTCTTATTATATCAATGGTAACTTTGCATGGCTGAAAAACCGTGTTACCGACACTGGAACCTATGATGAGAAAGGTAATCCTGGCATCTGGGTAGGTGACGTTTATGGACATAATGACTTCAAAAACCTGACGAATCTTTTCCAGACAACGCAAGGACAAGCTCTTAACTCGTTCCACCTCATTAAGACAGACGGTATTTTCCAAAGTGATGAAGAAGCCGCAGCATACGTTGACAAAGATGGCAAACGCATACAACCCAATGCTAAGGCTGGTGATTTGAAGTTTGTTGATGCCAACAAGGATGGAAAGATTGACGACAAAGACCGGCAATATTGTGGCAGTTCTATGCCAAAGACTACCTATGCACTCACAGCAGGATTTAATTGGAAAGGACTATCTGTAAGTGCTATGTTCCAAGGTGTGTCTGGCGCTCAGGCGCTCTTTGTAGGAAAGCACCTCACACTGAGCGACACAGAGGGTAACTTCAACCGCTGGAACAAGATATTGGATGCTTGGTCACCTGAAAACAGGGGAAGCGATATTCCACGTATTTCAAAGAACGACCCCAACGGCAACTTCACAACTTCTTCGGACTGGTACTTGGAAGATGCATCCTACTTGCGCTTAAAGAACCTAACCATAGGATACGACTTTACAGACTTTATCCAGAAATGGGGACACCTGAACGATCGTAAAAGCTCGCTCTACGTATATTTCAGCGCAGAGAATGTTTTCACCATCACCAAATATTCGGGCATGGACCCAGAGGTGGGTGGCTTTGACACGATGAAATATCCTCTGTCAAGAGTACTTTCATTAGGTGTAAAGATTACTTATTAAAACCAAACAGCTAAGAATTTTATCATTATGAAAAAATATATTTCAATTATCACTGTTGTAGCTGCTGTGACTTTTACATCGTGCAGCGACTTTCTTGACGTACAGCCAGAGGGAAAGCCAACAACAGAAAACTATTTTGTCAATGACCAACAAGCCATTGATGCCATTGACATGTTGTACGGAAGGTTGCACCAAGAGAATGTTTTTGGTCGTGAATTCTTCTGGGAACAAGGCGGCGGTCAGGATGTTGTATGGGGACGCACACGAGGCTATGGCACGTTAGCAACCTTGAAATACAGCGGTGACGAAAGTCCATTAAGAGACACCTTTGAGCAATTTTACAACCAAATGGCAAGAGCCAACTGGGTTATTGTAAAGTTACTGAACAAGGAAAAACAAACCAAATTGACTCCAGTAGAGAGTCGCTCGTTAGGTGAAGCATTGTTTGTACGCGGAATGTGCCACTTCTATATCGCATACCGCTATGGTACTGATAAACAAGGTGTGCCATTTGTACGCTACGAGGATTTTGAAAATGGCTATGACAATAGCATTCCAAAGCAAAGTGCAACGGTCATGGACGATTACAAGATGATTATTGAAGACATGGACAAAGCCATTCAATATCTTCCTACGGTTGATCAATACGATGACAACAATAAGGGTCGTGCACACCAAGCTGCTTGTGTAGCATACAAGGCAAAGACTTACGCATATTGGGCTTGCTGGGATAAGTCACAGTGGAAACAAGTTGTTGCTTGTGTTGATGAATTGGAAAACAAATATGGACGCGGTCTTGCTTCTACCTATGATGAGGTATTTACCTCTGACATGAGCAAATTTTATGGGAAAGAATATCTATGGGGTGTGCCTGGCTATGGCGGTCAAACACCTGGTGGAATTGAATTTACAGGCGTTGTTTTGGAAAACAAAGCATGGGGTGTCTATAACGGATGGGGACAAAACAAGCCCTCATACGAAATCTACGAAGAGTTGATGAAAGACGGTAAAGACAACGTACGCTTGAAACGTACTCTGTTAGAGTACAATCAAGAGTTCAAATTCTTTGGAGAAACCAGAAAATTCTTTTCTGCATCTGACGTAGAATCAGGCTTCATGTGCAACAAGTACATGCAGGCATTCGAACCCAAAGACTGTGTTGAGAAAGGAATGGTTAGTGGCAACGGTAACTGGCCCACTACTCGCATCATGTTCCCGTTGATTCGTATGGCAGAAATGTATCTGTTCCGTGCAGAAGCCAACATCATGATGGGCAACGCAGCTGCTGCCGCCAAGGATATTAATAAGGTGCGAAATCGCTCAAGCCTCGCTTCACTCGACCACAATCCTACAATGATGGATATCTATCACGAACGAAGATGCGAACTTACCTTTGAGTTTTACGATGCTCTCTATGACTTAAAACGCTGGCATAAGAGCTGTCCAGAGCTCAAAGACGTTACAGCCAAAGCATTGACAAGTCAACCTCGTGTTCGTAAGTACAAGGATCGTTCTAATCCCGAGTCATCCTTTGAGATTGTACCTTATGCAGATAATCAGGATAGGATTACTACTTACGACGACCACCTCATTGTGTTCCCATACCCAAGTAAGGCGATCACTGAATCGAATGGGCAACTAAAGCAAAATGAGGAATACAACTAATTCTATCCATCGTTAATATAGAAGATAGTCTATCCTTTCCACAAAAAAGGATAGACTATTTTTATAAATATTTTGTACTTTTGTAATTCTAAGAACTAATATTTAATGAAACGTCAAATTCTGCTATTAGTAGCACTATTAGTAAACGCTTACTCGGGCTTGTTTGCACAAAATACCAACATGCAAACATACACCATGGAGCACCCATACAAGGTAGAAAAGCTCAAGGCTCCCAAAGGTAAGAAAGTAAAAAATGTTATTTTAATGATAGGCGACGGCATGTCGCTGATGGATGTCTATGCCGCTTGGGTGTGCAATCAAGGACGTTTATGGCTCGACAATGCACAATACATTGGACTGTCGGCGACTCATTGCACCGATAAGCTCATCACCGACTCGGGCGCAGGTGGCACAGCATTGGCAACAGGACACAAAACAAAATACCATGCCGTAGGGGTTGACCCTGAAGGGAAACCGCTTACAACAATCATAGATCTTGCAAAACGAAAAGGCAAAGATGCGGGAATTGCTGTAACATGCCGCTTATGGGATGCCACGCCTGCCGACTTCTGCTGCCATAACATCAACAGGGACAACGAACAAGAAATCGTAGCCGACTATCCAACCAGTGGCGTTGACTTTGCTTTTGGTGGTGGAGCCAAGTATTTCACAAACAGAAAAGACGGTCGTAACATCTTCGAAGAGTTGAAAAATCAAGGCTACTACATTGCCAGAACGTGGGAGGAATTAGAAAAATGGGAAAGCGGAAAGGTATTCTGCGTGCCTTACGAGGTGGATACTCCCCTACCTGATGAGCGTGGCGACTTGCTTGCCCGCGCTACCATGAAAGGTATCAGCTTGATGAATCAAAACAAGAACGGCTTTTTCATGATGGTTGAAGGGTCACAATTAGACGACTATGGACATTTTAACCAATTAGATATGCTCATGAAAGAACTGCACGACTTTGACCGCACCATCGGTGAAGTCATGAAATGGGCTGCCAAAGATGGTGAAACGTTAGTTGTCGTAACTGCTGACCATGAAACGGGAGGTCTTACTTTACACGGTGGTGACTTAGCAACTGGACGCATTGAAGCCAAATTTGCAAGCACTGGTCACACTGGCGTTATGGTTCCCGTATACGCTTTCGGCCCCGGTGCGGAAGAATTTACTGGATTCATGGACAATACGGAAATCTTCTGGAAGATTAAAAAACTGATGCGACTATAATTGTGGCTTGCACTATTTGTCTCAAAAGTCGGTCAATACTCGAAATTACACTTACCAGTCACACAAGATACAAGCAAAAAAAAAGCGGGTATCCATTATAAAGAAATCCTATCGCAAGATAACTTATCAAAGCTTACATCATCAATTATGCTGAAAAAACTTAATCAACTTCTTCTCTTCCTCGGTATCATGTTGCCACTGAACATAATGGCACAAAACCTAATATCATCAGGTTCTCCTCTGTACAAACTTCCTTACAAGAACACCTACGTCATGGAAACGTTAGTGGCAGAGAACAGTTTTCGTACGGCTAAGGTTGAGAAGACCCAACCCGGAACCTTTACACAAGCCAAAAAAGTGTTGCCATCTCCCTATTGGGAAGGGCACAACAAGGAAATAGAAATGTACTGGAAGGCTTGGGAGATAGGGATTAAAAACATCTGTCAGCCGTTAGATGACTCTGGATTTGTAACCAGTTATATCGCTCCAGCCTACAACGGAAACATCTTTATGTGGGACAATGCCTTTATCACAATGTTCTGTCGATATGGTAAAAACTTCTTCCCATTTCAGAAAAGCTTAGATAACTTTTATGCCAAACAACATCCCGACGGCTTTATTTGTAGAGAGATACGTGCCGATGGTAGCGATTGTTTCGGCCGATACGACCCTACCAGCACGGGTCCAAATATTCTGCCATGGTCCGAATGGCTGTATTATACGCAGTTTGGCGATGATAATCGGCTCAACAAGGTCTTCCCTGTATTGGCGGCATACTACAAATGGTTAAAGCTAAACCGTACTTGGCGCAATGGCACTTATTGGTCGAGCGGTTGGGGAACGGGCATGGATAATATGCCACGAGTACAAGACGGATACAACACCATCTACAGTCATGGACACATGATATGGTTAGATGCCTGCCTGCAACAAATTATGGTGGCTAAGATTTTGTTGAAGATGGGCTTCTACTTGGAACGTTGGCAAGAGATAGAAACCTTCGAAGATGACATAAAGCACCTTTCACAATACATTAACGACAATATGTGGAACGAAAAAGATGGCTTTCTCTATGACCAATACGCTGACAACTGCCTTAGCACTACACAAGGCATCTATGCCTATTGGGCTTTACATACCGACGTGTTGTCCAAAGAACGATTGGATAAACTGGTTGCTCACTTGACCGATACCACGAAGTTCAACCGTCCGCATCGCGTCCCTTCCCTCTCACATAGTCATCCTAAATACAAGGCTAATGGGCGTTATTGGGTTGGAGGCGTATGGCCAGGCACCAATTACATGATTATCTCTGGGCTCATAGACAAAGGATATCGACAGTTGGCATGGGATATTACCATGAATCATTATAACAACGTGCTGGAGGTGTACAAGAAGACGGGTACTTTCTTTGAGTATTATGCACCTGAAAGTAACAATCCTGGCTTCATGGCTCGCAAGGACTTTGTGGGTTGGACGGGGCTTCCTCCCATTGCCGAACTCATCGAATATATCTTTGGCATTCGAGCTAACCATGAACAAAACACCATTACCATAGATGTCAATCTGTTAGATGCTTATGGCATTGATAAATATCCCTATGGTCAAGATGGTCTTATCTCCTTCAAAGTACAAAAACGCAACTCCAAAGAGGAAAAACCTAAAGTCACGATTCAAACAAACGTTCCCTTTAAAGTCATCTTACTTTGGAGTGACAAAAAAATAGAGCAACAGGTTGGGGTTGGTAAACATTCTCTCTAACACTTTATTGAAAACCAAGCATGTATCAAACAATGACAACACGTATAGCCATCGACCTCGGTGGCACCAATCTTAGAGCTGCGAGAGTAAGAAATGGGCAAATTGAAGCCTCCTTGCAAGAGCCATGCCTTGCCAACGGGACTCAAAATGAAGTGTTAGAGCAAATCATTCAAATGATAACACGGCTCAACCAGTCATCAGTTGAACGCATAGGCATAGCAGTACCCTCCATTGTAGATTACAAGAAGGGCATTGTTTACCACGTACAAAACATACCCTCGTGGACAGAGGTACATCTAAAAGATATTCTTGAACAACGCTTTAACATGGAAACAAGGGTAGACAATGACGTGAATTGCTTTGTTGCTGCTGAGAATGTGCTGGGAGCGGGGCAACCTTTCAGAGATTTTGTAGGCATCACTTTAGGAACAGGAGTCGGTGCTGGTATCGTTATCAACAATGAGGTGTACCGAGGAGTTCATACTGGTGCTGGCGAAATCGGCTGTATTCCTTATTTAGATAGCATCTACGAAGACTACACCAGCAGTCAGTTGTTCAACAAATGGCACACAACGGGGCAACAAGAAGCATTGAAAGCCGCACAAGGAGACCAAGCAGCACTCGAAAAATGGCAAGAATTAGGGTTCCATTTAGGAAAGTTATTGCAAGTTATTCTGTACGCATACAATCCTGAAGCCATCATCATCGGAGGTGGAATCTCTTTGTCACACTCACTCTTTGAGCAATCAATGTATGAGTCAATGCACGAAAAATTCTTGTTTCCGAAAGAATCTCAAGCTGTTCAAATCATCTTTTCTAAGCTTAAAGACAGTAATATTTTAGGTGCTGCCCAATTATAAAATGTATTCATTTATCCATTCTTACAAATAATGAAAAAGTCACTTTTCTTGTCATTGCTACTGACATTCCTAACCACCTTTAACGTATGGAGTCAGCACTCGTTCCGTTTCCATGACGGAAAGTTTAGGATAGCTCAATTTACGGACATTCACTGGGATGCGAAATCTGCTAATTGCAAGCAAACTTCAACAATCATTCAGAAGGTCATACAAACTGAAAAGCCCGACGTCGCCATTCTTACAGGCGACATTGTAACCGAACAACCTGCCGCAGAAGGTTGGAAATCAATCATTCAAATCTTTGAAAATTCACATCTGCCTTTTGTGGTTGTAATGGGAAATCATGATGCCGAGGTGATGAGTAAAAAAGAAATATACCAACAGCTTACAGCTTCTCCCTATTACGCAGGATGTATCGAGGCAACCAATATCACGGGGTATGGCAACTGTTCTATTCCTATTTATTCTTCAAATAAGAGCAGCGACCAACCAGCAGCCTTGATTTATTGCATTGACTCCAACGATTACCAGCCTATCAAAGAGTATGGTGCATACGATTGGATACACTTTGACCAGATACAATGGTATCGGACAGAGAGCAAGAAATATACCCAAGCCAACAGTAACAAGCCACTCCCTGCACTTGCTTTCTTCCACATACCGCTGGTAGAGTTCAAGCATGTCGTGGCTCGTAACGATTACTTGGGGAACTATGGAGACGGTGAGGTTTGTTCATCCAATATCAATTCGGGCATGTTTGCTTCCTTCATTGACATGAAAGATGTAATGGGCGTATTTTGTGGACACGATCATGACAACGATTTTATCGGCATGGAATACGATATTACCCTTGGTTATGGCCGTGTGAGTGGTCTTGATGCGTATGGAAAAGTAGACCGTGGCGGTAGAATCATCGAGCTATACGAAGGTCAACGCAAATTTGACACATGGGTACGGACAGCCAACAAGAAAGAGGACACTTTTTACTATCCGTCTGCACTCACATCGAAAGATGAACGAACGATGAACTATCTGCCTGCAAAACCTGTCAAACCATCCAAGCAGGGGGTAGCATACACGTATTTTGAAGGTAAGATTAAGCACACCAAAGACATTCACACGTTGAAAAAAGTAGAGAGTGGAACAATGAAAAACTTCTCTATCAGCAACGCAAAGCAAAACGACCATTTTGCTTATATCTTCCGAGCATTCATCCAAATAAAAGAACGTGGCGTATATCGTTTCTACACCTATTCAGACGATGGCAGCAAATTATTGATTGACAACCAATTGATTGTAGACAATGATGGGGGACACAGTGCTCGAAGAGCTGAAGGAAAAGTGGCACTCGAGCCTGGCTTCCATGAAATTGAGGTTCGATACTTTGAAGACTACATGGGACAAACTTTAGAAGTAGGCTATTCAGCAAGAAACGTTACAGAACAAAGCATACCGAGCGAACTCTTATATTTGCCGAAGTAACTCCTATTCAACATACAACCAACATCCATAAAAATCATTTGTAGATATCTTTCTACAAGTGATTTTTTTTTCTTGGATAACCAACATCTTATATGAACACGACTCTTCCGTTTAAGCAAGGTTGTTCGGTGTAAAAAACAAATATGTCCTTTTGTATGAACACGAATGAAACTGCCATTTATGACACGATGTAAACATAATGCTGGATGGCAATCAACAACACCCTCATTTGTTAACAAACCTTTCGTTTGTTAAATCGATTCATTTTCTTTGACAAAACAAAATTGAAAAATAGATATAATTGGGAGATTTTTTAGGCGTTCAAAGCCTTAAATTCATCATCTTGTACCCAATTCACATGGAACAAACCAGCTATTACCATGCTTTAACCGCCCAATTTGCATGCTTTAACCACCCAATCTGTACCATATAACACAGCTTTTTGCACAAAAAAAAGGGGTTTTTTGCCTCAAACAGTTTGCTTTTTGATTTTACTTGACGGTTAAAAATCACATAAGACACTAACTGTCAAATAGATAACAAAACCTTTGCATTATTAGCATATTTACAACACACGAACAAGTTGGTTGAAAAAAAGCCCGGCATTTTTGTTAAAAAGACGTTGCGACAGAAGAAATTTCACTGAAAAACATTCCGTTTTAACTAAAAAACGAAAAGCAATCTTGTTAATGAAAGAGCCATGCTATGTGAAGATAAAAGACATTGGAGCGTTCAGTTTCTCGAAAAAACGACACTAAGAAGCTCCACTTATTTCAAGACATACAACTCACAAGTAAGGCTAATTGAGTTGTTGCTCTGTTGTGGTAGAAAGGCTCTTTCTGCATACATACCAAGCAAACAGCAGTACTACCATATAACCTACCCATGGAATAAAAAAAGGAATCACCATATTTGTTGTATCTGCCACATAACCCATCAATAGGAAACCGCAACCTCCGATAGGAGTCATCATCAATAATGACGAGGCACTTTTAGTTAGATTTCCTAAATGGCTCAATGAAAGCGCAAAGATAGTGGGAAACATGATAGCCTCAAACAGATAGTTAGCAATGAGAGCTATCATCGAAACTTTTCCTATATCCATCAATACTAAGCCGACACTACACACACATCCCACAGCACAATACAAGAGCATTTTTTGTGGAAGAATGCGCCGCATAATCCAACTTCCTAAGAATCGTCCTACCATGAAGAACGCTAAAGCAGCCGTCAAGACGATTGAAGCCAGGTTATCGGTCATCCATCCCTGTCCTGTCACAAAGTTGATGAAATAACTGTTGATGGAGATTTCGGCCACTTCGTAGGCCAGCAGGGCAAACAGTCCGAAGACAAACAGCCTGTGCCTCCACAGCTTTGAATAATTGTTGCCCTGCGCTTGATCTTCAACCGTCTGCTGATGCTGTATTTCAGGCAGGTCTACGCGCGTGAATACCACGGCGATGGCCAAGACCAAAGCGCCGAGAATGGTGTAGGGAACCACCACGTTGCCGCCCGTTTCTGAGCCGTTGAACAGAAACTGACCAACCACCAAGGTGGCGAAGAGACTTCCCAAACCGTTAAAGCTCTGTGACAGATTGAGCCTGCTCGTTGACGTTTCACTCGGTCCCAGCTCCGTGACATACGGATTGGCTGCCGTCTCCAGGAACACCAGTCCGCACCCAATGACAAACAGGGCGGCCAAATAAACATAAAACTCGCCTATCTGTGCCCCGGGAATGAATAGCAACGCACCAATACCAAATAATAACAGGCCGAAGACAACGCCCCGCCTATAGCCATTGCGGTTGATGAAAATACCGGCAGGGATGGCCATGAGGAAGTAACCCAGATAAGTGGTTACTTGTATCCAGGCCGACTGTGTGATAGAGATGTCTAGAACATTCTGAAAATGTTTGTTGAGCACATCCAGGATAGCACGGGCAAATCCCCAGAGAAAAAACAGGGAGGTGATGAGGACAAAGGGTATGGTGTAACGCTTGTCGGTTAGTTTGTGGTCGTTTGGTTTCATGTCGTTTTCTACTTAACAGTATATATATAGGTATCTGCACCACGCCCATTCCGCTTGATGTGGTAGCAAGTAGACAAACACCTGTTGGCGACAAAGATAATGATTTTCAGACAAAATCACCTTGTTTTCGCACAAGAATCAGTGCCGTGAGTGTAACATGGAGGAAAAATGGAGCGTTATTTTGCTATACAAACCTACATGCAAGTTTATGTCGAGCAGACATAATAAATAGGTATGGGTATGGTAAAAACGATTGGAAAAATGCCTACTTCTGGGTATGCCATATTTTTTACCAGCTGAAAAAGTTGCCATACCTTTGCACCTCGAAATAAACATTAGTTATTTTTTTTACATCAAGTTAGTGAAAATGTTAAGAAACATCCAACGTACACAAAAGAACGGACAGATGCGGTACACTCTCCTGAAAGGCTGCATGGCGCTGCTGCCACTATTAAGTTTGGTTGCGGCACCTGCAGTTGCACACGACAATATGGAGAAGGTGGCTGACAAATCCGAGAATGGAAACCTGACACTCAGGATAACAGATGCGGTGACAGGCGAACCCATACCTGGTGCCATGGTGAAAGCCGATGACGCCAAGATATATGTGACCGATGCCTCGGGCAACTGCGTCATGACGGTAAAAGACCAAACCAAGAAAATCAAGATTACCGTAACATCGGTGGGGTATAAGAATTATACAGCCAACATATCCCCCCGTGCAGGTATCATCCCAATAAAGCTGAAGGAAGATGCGCAGATGCTGGGCGGTGTAACGGTGACATCGAAAAAAAGACACACCGACATCATGCAGCAAACCAAGACGCTGGATCAAGATATGCTCGAAAAAGGTGGTGCCACTTCGTTGGCAAAATTATTGGAAACGGTGCCGGGAGTTAGCTCTATCAGCACGGGAAGCACTATCGCCAAACCTGTAATACAGGGTATGCACAGCAGTAGGATATTGCTGATGAACAACGGAGTGAAATTAGAAAGTCAGAGTTGGGGAGCCGATCATGCTCCCGAACTGGACTACACTGGGTCGAGTATGGTAGAAGTCGTGAAGGGTGCCGAATGTATCCGCTACGGCTTTGGCGCCATGGGAGGTGTGGTATTGCTCAACGATGCGCCCCTACCCTATGGACATAACAAGCCTGTGGTACAGGGAAGTGTCAACATGGGCTATGACACCAACGCGCGAGGGTTTAGCGGCTCGGGGACTATAGAGTCAGGTTACAAAAACTTTGGTCTGCGTGTGCATGGAAACTATACCAAGGGTGGCGACTATCGCACGGCGGATTACATCCTGAACAACACGGGATATAACACCATCAGCATGTCGGCCATGGGCGGAGTGAAGACAGGCAAGATAACCGCCACGCTGTTTTCCAGCCTGTACTATCAACGCAGTGGCATTTATTATGCCAGCAAAATATCCGATATGGACCAACTAATCAAGCGTTTTGAGTACGGAAGACCCGACGAACAAACATTCTTCCCCTTCTCTTACGAAATAAAACCGCCATTTCAACAGTCACAGCATTTCACCGTAAAGGGCGACATCAAGTGGGACATCAATAAAAACCATAAAATAGATGTCACAGGCTCCTATCAAGTAAACCTGCGCCAAGAGTTTGAAAACCGTAAGAAATCGCAGTGGAGCTGGATACCTATGCAGGACTTGATGCTGAGTACTTACAAACTTGATGCGCTGTGGAACGCCAAATGGAACAAATGGGATATGACCTCAGACGTGGGATTATCAAACTCATATCAAGAAAATTACAACTATCCGGGAACCAAACAACCAGCCTTTGTACCTAACTTTGCAGCATTGTCCATGGGTGGTTTCTTCCTACATAAGGTGAAAATCCACAAATTGCAGTGCGCCTTGGGCATGCGCTACGACTTCCGCGTCATGTCGGTGAATGGCTATACCACAACAAGCAACTACACCTATTATGACGATTTCAAAATCTACAGCAATTTTACCAGCAGTCTTGCGACACATTATCAGTTCAACGACAACTGGGATGCAAGGTTCAATGTCGGATGGTCGTGGCGTCCGCCCGATATCAATGAACTGTATGCCATTGGTTTGCAAGACGGTTCGTATTGGGTTGTGGGCAACAGACACTTGGAAAGTGAACGTGGGTGGAAATCTGTTTTGGGCGGACGTTACCGCAACACATGGCTTTCGGTAGAACCCAGTGCTTTCTTTCAAAAAATCAACAGTTATATCTACGACCACATTGGCGAAGGTAAAGAGCGATTTCACAATCACCCCAGCGGCAAATATCCAAAGTTTATGTACGATCAAGACGATGTGAACTTGTATGGAGGCGATATAGAAGCCACTGTGAACCCCATGAAAGGACTGGCGATTGTGGCGAAAGGAGAGTGGATTTTTGCACGCAACATCACGCGTAATGACTGGTTGCCGTTCATGCCCTCCGATCGATATGGACTGTCGGGGACATACGAAAAAACGTTCGGTAACGACAAAAAATACAATGCTTCCGTCAACCTGTCGGGCATTTATGTTACCAAACAAACACGTTTTGACCCCGATAAAGACCTGGTACCAGCATCACCAGATGCGTACTTCTTGCTTAACGGTTCAGCCGACCTAACCATACGACTGCCCCAGAAACGACAGGTAAAATTGATGCTCGTAGGCGAAAACATCCTCAACGCATTATATAAGGAGTACACAGATAGATTTAGATATTATGCACACGAACGAGGTGTCAACCTCTCTGTAAGGACATTGATTAAATTTTAATGATAGACATGAAACGAATATTCAAACATATAAACATCCTGCTCATCGCATTGGCTACCATAAACGTTGGTTGCTCTGACGAGGCAGTAGACGATTTCTTCAAAAAAATTGTGAAAGCACCACCTTCGCACATTGAACGTGACGTGAAAGGACACGATCAAATCTACTCCGTACATGCCATCCTGCGAATGGGATTCAAAGGGGGACAAATGGGTGTTGGCATCAATGGAGATGAAATGGTGGATGTGTACAATGTTTACGAGACCATGGCAGACTCACTTTCTCTCCCCATTCGACAAGAGATAGATATGTCACGAAACGAAGATGGGGAAATCACCATCACCACGCAGCGCGACCATTTTGATGTCATTGCATCAGATGAGATTTACTATGGATTGGAGTTGATTTACTACGACATGAATGGGAAGCCCATCAATCACCAGTTTTCAAGTCTGCCATGGAAGAAATCAGCTGACAATGAGGTCATCCCTGATCCAGAAAACTCTACCTTGATGGTGCATCAACACTTCTTTGGCATTGGCAGTTCATCATTGAAAAGAGACTCGGGAGTAACCGTAACGCACGACCAAAGGCAGCTGTTCGACCAAGGAAACACGACACTCCAGATGGCTTTCCCACGTACTTTGGAAGAAAACCCACACTATTACAACCGATATACCTTCAGACAAGAGAACGGAGAAGGCATCAGAGCGTCCAAGTTCAGCTTGAATAACGTCTATGTTCCTATGGAGAAAGGTTTCAAACCCGACGAGCTTCAGGTGCCATTCAACAATGAGTTGGCATGGGAGTCCATACGACGGTCGGGCAAGCCTGCATCTTTAGACAAGTTCAACTTCAAGGGTTCAGACTACTGGTTGTATAAATCGGTGGACTACATGCAGCTCAACAAGCTCACACACGAAATATTCACCTACGAATACCGTGATACAGACCCCGTAGACAAGTACTTGGGTTACTTCTATGATGAGCACTCAAACGACGATTTTATCGACAAAGACGGCATGGCACGCGATAGATATGGCAACACCGTAGGACTATTAAGACAGAAGAGAACATTAACTCCAGAAGAATCTTACGACCACTTAGGTTTTAAAGGGATGCTGCAATTCAAGCAAGCCAACATGGCTTTCCAATTACAAGTGAAGATTTGTCATATCCTGAACAAGGTCGCCCGTGGCGACGGAAGGGAGTATCCTGCCAAATATGGCAACAAAGACAATGCACAAAATGGCTTTGTATGGAACTTTGACCAATTGCAAAATGGGTGGGACAGCTTTGATATAGACTATCCACTGTCTATCCGCGTGATTGGCAACACCAAGGATGGAAAAGACAAGTGCGTGAATGATATCTTGAAGATTTATCCAAAAGCGGATAAGATACAATTGGAAAAGATGCTTTTCAACCCCAGTGACTACTTCAGTAGATATCGACATGATAGGGTATTTATGTAAAACAATGATAGTAAACAGAAGAAACAATCACATGAAAAAATATATATTCAACACATTATGGGCTGTCGCTGCGATGCTGACCTGTACCTCTTGTACGGATTTCATCTTTGGAAACGAACACATCGACTATGAGGACAACCCACTTGACAAACGCTTGATGCAGTTTAGTGGTGCCGACAAGATTGCCGACAGTCTGAAAAATGTCAAGGGAACACCATACACCAACAAAGACGAAGGGGGTGCATTCAATAATTGGTACAATTGCCTCATCATGTTCAAAGAAGGGCATAAGCACGGTGAGAACATGATTCACGGCAACGCTATCTACCCTCATGCTCCGTATTCACAAGAAGAATTCGCAGTAGTTCATAACAATGCGCAGTGGCCTACGGTGGAAGTATTGAGCAAGAAGAATGCGACGTTCTTTGAAAGAGAAGCTGGAAAGGAGGGTCCCAAAGACTATATACGTCTTATTGGAGGTCATCTGAAGCGGTGGGGCATGGTACTCTACTTCTTCGACAAAGACGGAAGACTGATGAATGATGATATCTTGAACAATTCAGATCAATACCAAATCTTCTTCACCGTTAGCGATCTTGATGACAAAGGTAATCCTTACGAGGTGATGGACTGCCGAGGAACATGGAAACAGCCAAGAAAGAAAAGGGCTGACGAGACCGACGAGGAGTATTGTAACGACGTAAACAAAGACTTGTCACTCGTAGACACAACTCCTGTTCCTGCCACTGACTTTGCTGAAAAGACAACCTGGGAAGACCGTGCCGCCGCCACACCCGACGTATTCTATTACGAATATAGAGACACATGGCAGCATGACTTGATGAGCGACGGTGCCCGCGACATGTTCAACCAAAAGTTATTACCCCCGTTAGATCGCAACGATGCTGCTAATGGCTATGTTTGGGACCCCGACCAAGACAGGGTTGGACTGAAAGGACATATCACCTTTGGCGGGTGGAGCAACAACGAACTGGGTTGGAGAGACCGACAAGGATGGCCTTATCTCATCAAGAGCAGGCGCGATACTTATATAGGAACACCTTGGCGCATGAACCGTGACTCCTATTTGTTGCCAAAGTTCTACCTTTCGGTGCGCATTATGAAATGTGAGAAGGGCAAGAAGGCACTCATCCCAGCAAAGGCTTATCAGTATGGGGTAGATGGGCTATACCGTCATCCCACTTATGAATTTTCAAGTAAATTTGTTTGTACCGACTATAATGCGCCTTTCCGTACCGAATGGTACAAAGAGAAAGGAGTTATTCAGGAGGCAACACAATGGACAGAAGTGGCACGATTCAACATCCCCATTAAAGTGTTTTGCAGTTCATACGACTCGGATCCTACGGCTGCCGACCCCTATGAACCATTCTACTATTATATGGGACGCGAAATGAACCTCTCACCTGTTGATGCCATGGAAGCAGCAAGTGGCGTACAAACCAACTCCATAGGTGGAGGAAGAGGCTTCGCCAACTGGTATTTATAATCTAAAACCTACTTGCAAGGACATAATTACTCTTTTTTAAAAAAAAGAACATTTCACAAGGAGTGACACACAGAAAAAAAATATTTCAAATATATACTAACAAAAATAAAACATTGATAAACATGAAAAGAATAAAACTTATCGGAAGTAATTTAGCATTGTTTGCTGTGTTATTGGCAACAATAGGTTGCACACGAACAACAGGTACAGAGGGCTCGGACACGTCAGAAACAAAAATCGACCACCTCATTATCAAGGAAGTATTCTATATCGGACACGAATACACCAAACTACAGAATGGGAAAATAGCTAAATATGGTGGCTATAATTTCTATGACAAAGATCAATACATCGTCATTTACAATCCTACCGACGAAGTGAAATACCTTGACGGCATGGCTCTTGCCATTCACGGCATCATACCCGGAGAACCTAAACGCGAGTTTGCACTTGGCGATGATTTTCGCGATAAGTACTTTGGAATACAGTCATTGGCCATGTTTCCCACAGACCAACAAGGCTCAGGGAAAATGTATCCTATCATGCCAGGCGAGAGTAAGGTGATTGCGGCATTTGCCATTGACCACGCTGAGACTTTCAAAGCAGAAATCAAAGAGCAGGAAAAAATGGCGAAAGAGGAGGCAACAGAAGACTATCCTTATATACCTTCGGTGTACAAAGGCATGGATGAATTCATAAACTTGAGCAAGGCAGACTTTGAGTGGACCAATGTCAACTACTTGAACAGTGAGGACCAAAAGCTGAACAACCCGCAAGTAAAAGACATGCAACCTATCTTGGTTGTCGATGATGAGCCAGTATTACAGTTTCCCACAATTCTTGCAGAGGACGTGTGCATAGCACTCATTGAGGTGCCATGGACTACTGAAGACTTCCGCGCAAACAGAAAGGAAGACAAGGCCAACAAAAAACCTGGCTATCAACACAGAATCTATACCAACAATGGTGCAGCAGGATTGGAGGTAACGGAGGTTCCAATGATGAAAGTAATTGACTGTGTTACCATTTGTCCTACAAAGCCACAGATGATTCCGTGCGAGAAAATGGACAAAGGCTACCATGGCGTAACGACTACTCCATTGAAAGCAGTACCCAATCAACAATGGAACAAATATTCAGGATTGGCAATTGCCCGTAAGTGGGATGGCAAAAAATTTGTCGACGGCAATAATTCCACACAAGACTTTGAGGTGATTTATGCCACGTTGGGCAAAAAACAAGGCAAGCCTACCATAGAGAAAGGTAATCAAAACCAGCCCAGCAAGTAATCACTTGCCCATTAACAACCATATCAAAATTCTCATACAAACATCAGTACGCAAGTTGGCACATCCTCATGTGCTACTTGCGTACTGTTTTTTTATGGCGATACGTTTTATACATTCCCCATCGAATATTGCCTAAACCCTCGGAGGTAAACCTTGCAAACTAACGAATTATCAGCCTGTGACCTACACATCAGATAGCATTTCCCTTAACAGGAAAGTGGCATTTTGGTTGCGTGCAACGCCGGGAGTGATTTTGTATGAGTAGGTTACATCCTGCCCCAACGCAATCTCGAAGCAATAATTATTAAACCGCTCGCCCTCCATTTTCGACAATTCCAAATCGTGTGTGGCAATGACACCCGTTACGGGCAATGCGGACACTGCTTGTAAAAACAGGCGCGAACCATTGAGCTTGTCAGCCGAGTTGGTTCCTTTCAATATCTCATCCAGGATAATGAGCGTTTTTGCATTGTGCCGACACGCCGTAAGAAGTTGTTTCAGACGCAGCAATTCGGCATTGAAATAAGAGATGCCATGCGCCAAATCATCGGTGGTACGCATGCTACTGAACAGGTTGTATATCGACACACGCAGCGATGTGGCAAACACGGGCATGCCGTTCATGGCCAAGATGTAGTTGATGCCCAATGCTCTGAGGAAAGTACTCTTACCTGCCATATTGGCTCCCGTAATGATATAATAGTGACGATGCTGCAATGTAAAATCGTTGCGCACTGCCTTTGCACCCAAGAAGGGGTGGTACAGTCCCACTGCCTCGTACACCATTTCCTCGCTCGCCACCACTTCTGCCCTACCCGCTTGCGGCTCGTTGTAACGAAAAGTGGCCATGCTCACCAGTCCATCCATCTCACTAATGGCATCTATCCATACAGGAACTTGACCTAAATACTGCCTTTGCCACCGCAGGAAACGACGCACCAAGAAATAATCGCTCAAGAACAACGCATCCATCAGAAAGAGTCCAAGGATGTTGCCACGCCTGTCCAAGCCGTTCAGAATGTCATTCAGCTGGTCGAACGACTGTCTTGCTCCTTGCAATACATTGACAATGGCTGCGTTTTGTGGTGTGGCAAAGGCAGTTGTCTCACTCACCTGCTGTATCAACTTTACATATACCTGCAACTGTTCGTGCAGCTTGTCAACTGCCTTACTAATGACTCTGCAAGCGCCCGAACAAACAAAAAACACACCGAAGAAATGCAAGATGCCCCACCATAAGGGCAGTTGGGCACTCACCCAGCCTGCCACGGATGCCACGACAGCTGCAAACAGTCCGACAATGAGCAGCCACGCCAGCACGAAAGTCCATCGCTTTGCTGCGAAAGTGGGTATCTGCAACGACTTAATCTCTTGCAACGCCTGGCGAATCAAGGCAGAATCAATCCTCCCGTCAGCGCCTAACGCCATGAATGTGGCTCGCCATGGTTCCATAGAAGCCAACTCATCAACAGCATCGGCACGTGCAGACCGATTGGCAACCGACGACAGTTGAGCCGCCAGCCAGTCGCTACCGCCCGTGGTCACCGTGCGGTTAATGCGCTGAAACAACGAGTCTTTCCCAAAAACATCCAAATCGAACGTAAACGGATGATGCGCATCCACGTAGCATTCTCCGTCATCGAAACACGAAAAGTCGCCCTTTAGGTAAGAGAGTTCGTGCAGATAAACCTTTCGGAGATTAGAGAAACGATGCACCTGCTCATCGTTTTTCACATCCATCAGGCGCACCAAAGCATACAACAGCAAGGAAACTGCCGACAAGACAAGGGGCAACGCGCCCCACGAAACAAGGGTATAAAGGACTAAAAAGGTCAGGAACAACAGAAAAAAGACGATTTGTCCTGCCACGAACAAACGGCTTTTTTGCTTGAGTTGAGCAATCTCATCAGCCAAATGTCGTTCTTTTTCAGTATAAAATATGGGTAGGTTTATCATCTATCAAACGTTTACTTTCAGGTAATCTGTGAGCCGCTTGTGGGCAAGCAGCGTGGACAAAGGTACGAAAAACTTGTTGATTGATAGGACAATATGGGTGGTTAAAATTGAAAAAGGCTATCCTGTTATCCAGAATAGCCTTTTCAATAGGGGGATATAGAACGTCCCTAACGTTGTGTTCTGCTTATTTTACCAATACCTTCTGTACATCGTTTCCCTTCTTGAGGAGATAAACACCGGCAGAAAGACCATCGAGCGTGGTGCCTACATACTGACCGTTGAGGTTGTAAACGGCCACTCTCTCAGATTTAGAAGCAACAACTTGGTTGATTCCAGTTACGTTTTTCTTATCGTAAACACTAACCGTTGTTTGATTTTTTGCATTTGTAATAACCGCAACCACATCCTTATTCTTGGCTACGGACACAATAGAATCGGAAGCAGCAGACTTCACAGTTCCATCAGCTGCAACCCAATAATTGAGCTGAGCCGTTAAAGAATGGTCGTCGGTCTTTTCAGCATAACCTGCCAACAGAACTTCTCCATTGTTGACGAGCATATCAAAAAGGCCTTGCGCATGATGGTTTACATCACCTTCGTCATACGCATCACCTGCAACCCAGTTAAGGGCGAGGTCGGCAGCATTGAGGGATGCCACGAACAAGGTACGCGGACCGACAGCTTGCAGGTCATTGTTGAAAGGATTGCTGGCTGCCGAAACGCCACTGACAAACAACTTGTTACCATCAAGTGCCATGGTACCAACTCGGTAGTTGTCACCTTCGGCATCGGCTTTCGTCGTGAATGCTTTTGTCACCACGTTGCTTTCGCTGATTGATGCCAATACGTAAACACGCGGCATGGTACCCTCTCCAATTTCTGTAGTAAACTCCTCTTTGCCTTTAGCCGTGTTGAGCTCTAACGTGCCATAGCCCACGAAGGCTGCATAAACGGTTCCATTGTCTACCGTAAAGTTCACGTCCATGGCATTGTACGTGCCGTCATTGGTCAATATCTCTTTAGAACCAAAGTCAGCAACCGATGTAGCACTCATCAAATCATCAGCGTTCATCGACATGATACCTACGCTATGGTTGTCTACATGCATAAAGCCGAAAGCAAAGTTGTAACGACCTTTCCAATCAACATTGTCTATCATCACGTCACCATCATGACGCAAACCCACATACACCTTACCATTGGATACGGCTAAAGCGGTAGGCTGCACCTCGGCCAGGTTATCGAAATAAGTATCTGGAGAAACAACCTCATAGTTGGTAGCCGCCTCAATGGTGCGAACCATCTTGAGGTTTCCGTCTTTGTCGTATTTGGCAATGAAGGCAGCACGACGAGTAGGCGTGAACGCCCCATCAATCTTCATACCCTTAGCGGTATTTGTTGCACCATCGACAGATTCGAATAGAACTTCTTCTGCCAATGTTCCGAGCAGATACACATTACCATCCGCATCGGTTGTAAGCGCGTGAATCAGCGAGTTACCAACCAATCCAACGGCCCAAAGCTCCTTGCCGTCGGCACTATATTTTGCCAAATAAGCCGGTGTGAGGCCATCTGGCTCAAGATATGAGCTACCGAACGTGAGATCGTTGTTATATGTACCCGTAGTGAAAACACTACCATCAGCAGCAACAGCGGTTCTGGTGCCGCCCAATTTCTTTGCTTCCGTGACAGGTGTCAGTGATTTTGACCACTTTGCAGCCTGCTTGAACACCTGGGCCTGTACTGTTATGTTTGCCACAACAGCCACGATTACTAGTAAAATCTTTTTCATACGCTAAAAATTTAAATCATGAATATTATTTGAAAATATCGCAACTCCCACTCAAAGACAGTTCATGTACCTCGGCAAAGTGTTGCCTATTTCATTAAAAACAGCTCTGAAGAATCATCATTTTGTCCACGCCTCCAAATTTGGATTGGCTGCCACAGCCTCGGCAGGGAATCGGAGTGTGTAACGAGCATCGTTATTCTTCAACTCAAAAGTTTCGTCCTTATAGGTTTTGGTCAGCGCTGGTTGCGTGGTTCTTCGCAAGTCGTCCCAACGGAAGCCCTCAAAACAAAGTTCACGAAAACGCTCAAGATAAATCTCAGTAAGCAAATCTTGCTGGTTCATTTCCTCAACTTCGGCGGTGTAAGTAGCAATGACAGAGGGCTTGTACCGCTTGTTCATCAGCTGCGTAAGATACGTCTTGGCATCGGCTAACTGGTTTAATTGTGCCGCTGCTTCGGCCGCTATCAAGTATGCTTCGGCCGATCGGAATGAGCAACGATATTCATTGCTGCCCCCTTTGAGCAGCAAATACGTTCTCGATCCCTTACGCTCCAAGTACTTGGTCTTACGCTGGTCGCCTTTTTTAAAGACTGCTATGAACTGTTGGGATGGCGTTCCCGCTTTTTTATAGCTATTGGTCATCACCTGCTCGAGTGCCACAATCGATTCAACCGACTTGTAATGATCGGGCAACAAGGCGTTAGACGCATTCAAATCTTCCAGCTCGCCATGCTGCTTGATGACCTCTTGAGCCGCAGTGAGCGCTCCTTGCCAGTCGCCTTTGTACAAACAAACGCGCGCTTTGAGTGCTTGTGCCGAAATAACATTAAAACGATAGGTTTGACCTTCGTCCCACTTCTCCACGTTAAGATACTTTTGCGCCTCAGCTATATCAGCCAAAACCTGGTCGTAAACAGCCTTCAAGCTGCTGCAATGAGGGATGGCATTGACGTCTGCCTCCAGCAAAACAGGAACGCCACGCGTTGTTTCAGGATTGACCTTGGTATAAGGTTGTGCGAACATGTTGGCCAACAAGAAATGACAATACGCCCGAAGCATATACGATTCGCCTACTAATTGGCGCACTTCAGCTTGGCTGTATCCGGTGATTTCGTTTTGGTGTTCAATGAGATAGTTGGCGATGTAGATAACATGCCAATAGCGACGCCAGTTTGGTGAGGTTGTGGTAGGCGAAGGAGCTTCATCATTCCATCGCCATATATCAAAATAGGTGTCGTAATCATTGGGGTCTGTAACAACAGGACTCAATTCCATCTCGTCGCTTCTGAGTGTCATCAGTCCCCTATCTTCTGGAAAGGTAGAGTATTCGTAGGTAAGCATGGCGCGGTATTCCTCGCCCGTCTTAGCAATCACTTTGCCCGTTGGCGTGATGTCAAGAAAGCTGTCACAACTTGTCATCAGTGCGGACAGCCCCACGCATAATATAAATATTTGAAGCTTCTTCATCATCATTCAATTTTAAAAATTCAAGTTCAAGCCAAAGATTACGCTCTTTGGAATAGGCTGAGCGAATGGATTTCCCATCGTTTCAGGATCCAAGTAGTTGGTGTAGTTGCTTGCAAAAACAAACAAGTTGCGCGCTTCCACCGACACGGACGCGTTAGCAATGCCCACGCGGTTCACCCATGTTTTCGGTAATTTGTAACCCAACCGTACGCTTTGCAGACGCATATAACTGTTGTTTCGCACCCAAGTATCCAGCATGCTGTAGGTGTTATATTCAGAATATTGAACATATTCCGGAACACGATAGCCACTCACCATCAAACGAGGGAAGGTGGTGTTGGTGTGATTGGCTGTCCATCGGTTTAAAATGTCACGATTGGTGTTCAAGCCTCTGTCATAGTTTGTAGGCGAATAAGTGGGTTGTACCCGAACTTTCATGCCTAAATTAAAGATGAAGTTCACGCCCAACTGCCAATCTTTGTATTCAAAATGGTTGATGAATCCACCCGACACCTTCGGGTCTGTCGTGCCCATGTAAGTGTAAAGGTTCCGTTGTTTTTCTGCCGACAGCGTGCTTGCTCCTGCCTTGTTCAATTTAAAAAATTCCTCAGCTGTGAGCTTTTCACCGGCTGCACCAACGAACACAGGATAACCTTCGGCATCCAATCCGGCTGTTTTGTAGGCGAAGATGGCACCCACGGGATAGCCTTCGCGCCCTGGGTAGGTGGAGTTTTCAGCCACACTTTCATTCAATATCTTATTGGTATTGAAGCCCAAGTTCAGGTTGGTGGTCCAATGAAAGTCCTTGGTGTAGATGTTTCGCGAGCCCAGCGCAATCTCCCATCCTTTGTTTTCCATGCTTGCCCAGTTGATAGTGGTTGCTGCAAAGCCTGTTTCCAAAGGCAACATACGCATGCCGATGAGGTCACTACTGCGTCGATAGTAATAGTCTACCGACAACGTAAGCGCGTTATTCAACACGGCGATGTCTGTTCCAAGGTTCACGTTCTTTGTTTTTTCCCAACGCAAGTCAGGGTTAGGGGCGGTTTCGGCCTTAATCATTTGTTCACCCTTTCCAGGCAATATCGATGTTTTGTCATACAAACCGATGAGGTACGGGGAGGTGTTTTTGTCGATGTTACCTTGTATTCCATACGATGCACGCAGTGCGAAATTGTTCAACCATTTGGCATTTTTCAGGAATTTCTCCTGATGTACGCGCCACAACGCACTGACAGAGTACAACGGCAGATAACGATATTTCTTGGCAACGCCGAACACATCCGATCCATCGAAGCGCACACTTCCGCCCAACGTATAGCGATAAAGCAGCGTGTACGAACCTGTTGCGAACCATGACACATACGCATTCTCGGCCTTGTTCTCGCGATGAAGCGGCAAACTCTCGGCCGAAACCTCGCTTGGGAAGATGACTGGATGAGTGGTCAGGGTACGTGCGTCATACCCGTATGCAGCTGAATAAATTGATTCCGAATCGATGTGTCGCACTTCCGAACCTGCCAACAGCTCCACGTCGTGTATCTTATTGAATCGGCGCGCATATTCGAGCATGGCTTTCCAAGTCCATTGCAGGCTGTTATAACTGGTGGTTTTATGGGTTCCTCCCTCGGGCAAGTACGACCGTTTGCCATCCTTGAAATCGTAAACCGTATTGAGTTTTTCCTTTCTCATGGCATAACTGTTCTCTCCGGCATACTTCTCCAGTGAGTAGTTGTCGTATTGCAAGCCAAATTGAGAAGTCAGTTTCAGGTCTTTCGTGAACTGCAATTCAGCATCAAAGATAGCCATCATCGATCGGTCTGTGCGTCGGTTGTGACTATTCTCTCGCTCTTCAAAGATATTGAAATTCAGCGATGAGGTCTCTTTTCCCTGCACGTTGGTGTCATAGTTGTATTTTCCGTCAATGAAAGGGCGGAAATATGGGTTGGCCAACCGCGAGTAATACACAGGATTGGTAAATCCGTTCGTGTCTGTGAGATAACTACTTTGCTTGCGTTGATTGGCATACACGGATGCACCCAGCTTCAAGATTTTGTTGATGCGATAGTCGGTTTTCAACGTCATGTTAAAGCGCTTGTTATCAACACCCTTCACATTTCCCTGCTCATCATAATAGCCTACCGAGGTATAGTACTTGGCACGGTCGCTACCACCCGCCACACTAGCGTTGTACTCTTGATTGAACGCGCTGCGCAACAAGATGTCATTCCAGTCGGTGTTGATGCTTCTAAGTGCGTTAATCTGCGTTTGTGCCGATGGTGACAATGCGTTCCAACCACCTTTCTTATATGCTTCTGTCTCGTTGAGTGTCTTCAGAATATTGGCTACTTCGCCCTTGTTCTCACGGAAAGTATAATCGGAACCCAACAATCCCAACTCTAAATCCACCTTTTCGTCGGCGTTCAACAAGTTCAGACGGTCAATATTCAACTTCGGGCTATAAGTATATTTGGCAGAAAAGTTAATCACTGGACGCCCTTCTTTACCCTTTTTAGTGGTAATCACGATAACGCCATTGGCGGCTCGGGCACCATAAATGGCCGTGGCGGCAGCGTCTTTCAACACCGTGATGTTCTCAATATCCGAGGGATTGATACCTGCAATGGACGTTTGATACATGTCATCGATGTCGTTCAGGTTCTCCATAGACGGGATATCCGTACCCTCCAAGGGTATACCATCCAACACCCACAGCGGTTCCTGCGTGCCATTGATGGAGGCGGTACCACGAATACGTATCTTCACTGGTGCGCCCGGTGCGCCCGAACTGCTTACCGTAGACAGTCCGGCTATCTGTCCTGCCAGGGCTTGGTCGATGTTCTTCACCGCTCCCACGGCCTTGTCAGAGATGTCAACGGTGGTGACTGCCGCCGTCAATTTGCGTCTGTCAATGCGCTGGTAACCCGTCACCACCACCTCATTGATGGAATGTGCGTCGGGCATCAACACGATTTCATAATGATTGACACCCGCTTTCAACTTAATGGTTTGCGTGGTGTAGCCAATATAACTAACGGTTATCTCCTTTGTTGACTTATCAACAGGTAGCTTAAACTTACCTTCATAGTCGGTAATGGTACCGCTACTCACCTTGCCACTACCCTTGCTGATGGTGGCTCCAATGAGCGGTTCGTCCTTGAGGTCACCGTCCTTCACAGTTCCGGTGATAATTCTTTCTTGTGCGAAGCCTTGCAAGGCGCATAGCATAAGAAGGAGTATTGTATAGATTTTCTTCATCTTGATTGTGTTATTATACTTATTTTGTTAGGCCCAAGCCTGTCTGTATGCGCAAAATCATGTCCTCATAATGGAGGCGTGCCGCCAAGTTGGCACTCCCCATACGCGTCTTCAACAGTTTCATCACACGAATCATCTCGCCACGCTTCAGGCTCAAAGCATCGCTGTTGCGGCTTACCTGTCCATTGGTGAGCATGACATTTCTTGACTTACTGCTCAAACAATTGTCACGCTCACAAGCCAAATGCCGCTGAGCATCTGCGAACATGTCGCCTTCATACAGTTTTTTGTTAATCTTCACCCCTTCATTTTCAGCCGCCGCAGTAATCAAAGCGTCAATAAAACTCTTCTGAAGATTGCGCTCCAACAAGTCGGGTGACTTGCCCGAAAGAGTAGATTTGAAGATGTGGCGGTGCAACATATCCATGAAAGTGGCTGCGGTGAAGGCCGCCTTACCATTTTCATATTCGTTTTCATACATGCGGATGATGCGCTCATTGTTCAGCAAATCCCACAGAATATAGTTCTGTTGATTTTTCAACATGTAGTTGGGCTGTTGCTCTTCAACACCCAATGGCGTCTTACGTTGTATGTAAGTCAGCTTGGAAAGCGGGGTGTCAAACAGCCATTTGGGATGGGTCAATACCTCATCCAGCAAGAACTGCAGGGCCTCGCGCTGCTTGTTTTTCTCGACAAAGTGGAACGATGTCTTCCCGTCACCAACCGTGAGGTTCTCCAAATACATGCCGCCCACATTGGCCATGACATGATATAGGTACAAACTCCACTGATAAATCACCGCCGAATAAAGATTGGAAGCCTCATCGTAGTCTTGTCCCGGTTCGCCGGTGGTGGTCCACTTGACGATGTTGGGCATGATGCGCTTGAGGTTGGCAATGCCATATCGAGCCGATTTCACGGCATCATCACCCAAATCTTCGCTCAATGCACGAGGGTCGATGGCCGTTCGTTGCGACTGCGCCTCCATGTACTTGTACAACTTGCCTGTATGTTTTTTCAAGAAATCGTTTAGCTCCTTCTTCTCATTGGTTCCCTTTGGATACCAGCGATAGGCCCACTCAATGGCCATGAGGTCGTAAGGACCGATGTTGGGTGACATCACTTTCACCCCATCACCCGGTTGGGCTACATAGTTAAAGCGGGCATAGTCCATGATGGACGCCGACGTTCCGCCCATTCGCGCGGTAAAACTTGCCGACCGAAGGGAATCGGTAGGATAGGCGTTAGACGCAATCATGTTATGACGAAGACCCAAAGAGTGGCCCACCTCGTGGCACGCTACGAAGCGCACCGCATCGCCAATGAGCTCCTCGGGCAGTCGCAAGGAGCGGGCTTCGGGGTTCTGCGCGCCCGTTTGCACCATAATCCATTCGCTGATGAGCGACTGAACGTTGTGCCACCAGATGATGTCTGCCTCTAATATCTCACCCGTCCGGGGGTCGATGACCGATGGTCCCATGGCGTTGGCCTTGGTTGATGCGGAATAGGTCAGCACCGAATAGCCCATGTCATCGCCCACCTGAGCCAAACTGTCTGTATAATCGAACACCTGCACCGCATTCTTGAAGCCGGCTCGTTCGAAAGCTTTGTTCCAGTCGGTCATACCTTTCTTTATATAGGGGCGCAAGTGTTTGGGTACGGCCTGGTCGATATAAAAAACGATGGGGGTTTGCGGTTCTACCAGTTCGCCGCGCAAATAGGCGGCGGTATCAGAAGGAACAAGACGCCAGCGCGTCACATAGTGCTTGTGTTCTACCTTGTGTTGATAATCGTCGTAACGAAGGTTTGACGTGGTAAAGAAGCCCACACGGGCATCTTCCTCACGCCCCTGCATGGGAAATTGGGGCAAGAGCGACAACGAAGAACTTACCACCACCGTAACGTTTACCTTGCTGTTGCCCTCGTGAACCGTGGTGGTTAACTCTGATATGGCTGTCACATTGTTCTTAAAAGCCTTGACATCGAGTATGCGCGACAAGTCTGTAGAGGGGCTGGTGCCCAGATTGATGTTGTTGAACACGTCGTTCAAGCAGTTCTCCTTGCCGTTGTACAAGTCGTTCACTTTAACAATCAGGGTGGAAGAGTCGCTTGGTACAGCCTCAATCTTCAAGCTGGCGAGGATGGGGTCGATGTAATTGTCCTTCACCGACTGCGCCATTGCTGCATACACGGGCACTTCGGGCGTGATGCGTTGCTGGCGAATAATGAGCCGTTTCTGCTTCTTCGCCCACTCAAACCGCACGGTTTGATTTTCATAATTGATGCCTTTGTTCACCCCTGATTCGTTCAATTCAGAGGGAACCTGCTGCAATCGGTTCACCACCAGGAACTCTCTTCCCATCAATTTGGTGGGAATCTCGTAATAAATGGTGTCGCCTTTCTTGATAACATTAAATACACCCTTCATCTCAACCGAGTCGCGTCCCGTGAGACGTTTATAGGTTGAAATGGGTTTCTCTACCGGTTTCTTCTTTTTAGTGAATGGCCAAATTTGACAGGCTGCACGCATTTCCACGGGTGTGGTTGATAACATGAAACCTGCACAGATGACTAAGAATAATGATTTATCTTTATGACGAAAAAATCTTTTAAGCATTAATTTGATAATTATTAAACAAAAAATGAAATGAGAAACTGCTATTCTATTCGCAAATTGCCTATTTACAGCTTTTCGATATATCTCATACTTTCTGTTTGCAAAATTAAACTTTTTCTTTCACAATGCCAAGATTATCACCCATAAAGAAATCTTTTCTTCTATTTTCTTGAGATAGGTCTACAGTTACTTGATCACATTTACTCGCCAAGTTACGCCAAGGTCAAGAATAGAATGTTTGTCTTGCAGATAGCCAGCAGGATTGGTATTCTTACCAAAGCAGTAACTATAGTTGGCATGTAGGCGCACTTTCTTATTTTTTAGTGGATAGTATTCTAATCCAGCACCAACGCGTGTGATTTCGGTTCCTTCATACAAAGCCAGATCAGCGCGAGGCTTGGATTGCTCGGCTTTCTGCTGATTGGCTTCGTCCATGGGAG
Source organism: Hoylesella buccalis ATCC 35310 (assembly GCF_000177075.1). GTDB lineage: Bacteria > Bacteroidota > Bacteroidia > Bacteroidales > Bacteroidaceae > Prevotella > Prevotella buccalis. Next base: position 67,451 of record NZ_ADEG01000068.1, on the reverse strand, counting down.
CAGATGTCTCGGGGTTGGTGTCTACACCGGCATGATTCACGTCATAACTCGCCTTTGCCCAAAGGTTAACCTGTGGTGTAGGCTGGTAATCAACACGAGCGGTCATGGAGCAATCCTTGAAAAAGAATGTCTGTCCCGTGGTGGCGCGGTTCATGTAATCCACGCCTATTTGCAGATTGTCAGTCACATCGAAACGGTTACCAAAAGAAAGGTAGTTGATAAATTTCCCTGGCGCATACTCCATGAAGTTGACCGACCAATCGGTGTGCAAGATACCATGGTTTCCATACCATATCAGGTTGTAGGCATACATCTCGGAAGAAGCTCCACTATTTCGCTTATATACTTTCCGGAACGGGCTTTCCACCATTTGCAAGAAGAATTGGTCTTTTTTATTCGTGGTTTGATAGCCCAACCACAGTCCCCACTCGTAGCAGGGAAAGTTGTAACAGAATTCAAAGAGTTGAAAACAATCGATAGGCGCTGGATCGAACTCCCACGGTCCACATAGCACCGCCCACTTACCACCAGAGAGTGTCCAATTTTGGTTTGCGTGATAAGTAAGGAAGAGCCAGTCGGTTGCATCAAAGAAGGTATACTCCTTGTTGATGCCATTCAAACGCTGTCGGTACTTAAAAGAAAACTTTGGTGAGATGTTGCCATTGATAAGAATGTTGAAAAGATTTCCTTTAAAACCTGTTCTATCATTGTTTTTCACCCCGTCAATCGATTCACGTTGGTAGTCGGCTCGTGCCTCAACAGACAGGTTTACATGCTTTGACTCTTGCGCATAAAGCCCCATAGCATAGCATGTCAGCAAAAGCAGATATATCTTTAATTTCATAGTAGGTTTAAATTATACATCATAATTTCCGTGCAACTGTCATGCTTCTTTTCAACAAAGACATGACGGTATCAATAATTACCCGTTCGCAACAGTCCTTTCTTGTTCCACAGACCATACACTTCACTCACGGTATCAGAAGTAATAAATGTTTTAAGTCTTTCCTTACTCATGAAATCAATCAAAGTAGAAAATTCTTCTTTTGTCAACACGATTTCCAACTGTATCTGCCGCTCGTTGGTGTAGCCACCAATCACTTCGTGCAGGGTCACACCACGACGAATGGTATGAACGACAAAATCCACTATTTTCTGGTAGTCTTTGGAGATGATATACACACGAGTCTTCGAATTGATGTCCGACATGAAATGATTCAGAATCAAACCATTGAGCCAGGTTCCAATTAAGCCAATGATCACTAAACTAACAGGATTAATAGCAAAAGCGGTACAACAAATAGCACCACCTGCTACCATCACGGCAGTACCAAGCTTGATATGTAGATACTTGTTGAAAATCTTTGCAAGAATATCCAACCCACCTGTAGAAGCGTTGATACTGAACAAAATACTTTGGGAGGCACTCAGGATGAGAACGAAGCAGAGAAGGTCAAACCAAGGATTGGCAACGGCTTGTCCGGCAACGTAGGTGGTGAAGAGAGATTCATGGATAGGAACGATAGAACCGATGAAGTCAATCATGGGTCCTAATATCAACGCCGTATACACGGTCTTGGCACCAAACTCATTACCGATGAGCAGAAACGAAAGCACAAGCAGTATCGCATTAATAATAAATATCATCGTACCCACAGACACAAAAGGCAGCAACTTGGCGAGTACCAAGGATAAACCCGTAATAGAGCCAATAATGAGCTTACTGGGTATCAAGAAAAAGTACACACCAATGGCTGCAACAAACATACCCACCGTCATGATGACTAATTCAACCCAGAATTGACGAGTACAGATGATTCGTTTGATACGATTCGGTGCATTTTGTAACTTCTCAACGAAAGTCATTTCGTTTTCCTGCTTGTTATTCATAATGTTTAAATTTAAAGGTTTTCAGGTTAACTATCGAGAACTCATGGTGTTCCCAGTCGTTCTGCGCTTCTCAGCTGCCCCCTCTTTCGAATTATAAGCGGCAACAATGATTAAAACTTCGCAAATTTAATGTATTTTTATCAATACGCAAGTTTTTAGTCTATTTTTTAGTTAAAAATCTTCCCAACAAGATTGAAAAACGAAATAAAAACCCTGATGAGTACAACAAATGCTGGTTATGAATAAGAGCAAATATGCTTGGATGCCACGTTGGAAAGACAGAAACGCAATTGACGTCACTGCCTCCTCCATAAACGGTTGAGCCAACAATAACTGAACCTGTTCATCAACAGGAACCGATGGAGAGAAGTAAAAAAAAGGACTACCGCTGTAGTCCAATCTTTGTTAACCTTAAATCTAATACCATGAAAAACACGATGCAAAGATAAGGGTTATCTCATGATGTTGCAAGCAACTAAGGCTTTTCGATCCTAAATACGCACCTTTTCTTGATGTATATCAAATTACATACCAATGGATTATCGCGCATCGTTGCAGACAGCAAGAAACTATTTACCTGCGTACACGGCCCATGAACATACACAGCACTGTCACTGAAGAATGAACTATTTATCTCGAAAACCACCCGTCAAGCAGCGTATATAAAATCGGGGGTACATTGTGTGCAACGATGATTAACGCTGAATTTTATTGACAAAGTGCTTCTCATATTTCTCGTGTAGACAACCAACGTCATAGTTGGTCGCAAATACGCCAAATATGAGTGACGTTCGTAATTCATTGTTATTAAATCCGTTACATACAAATCATTTCTTTTCATTCCTATTATTACCACTACTTGCTGGCAAAAGCATGGAGATTAGCATCGAATATGCATGCTTTTAGGTTACAATGTCATGTTGATAGCACTCCAAGATGATGCTCCTAAGGGCGTAAAGTCAATGCTCTAACCTAAAAACGACGTTTATTTTGTTCAAATGAGTGTATTGTTGTCTACCGCTTGCCTATTGATTTTTTCTATTTTGAAGATTTTCAATGGTCATTTTTTGGTAAAATGAAAGGACAAAAGCAACGGATTCTCGAATCACGGACGATACGCATGCTGTCCGAAAAAGCCATAGGTGCAAAGCGTAAGCACGTTCTGCCAAAGCAGCCTGCCGAGCCACTTGGCTTGCTTACGCTTTGCTCCTGAATCAACCAACAATTTGTCCGTCGAACAGTCGCACGATGCGATGGGCGATGGAGGCGTCATGCTCGTTGTGAGTAACCATGACGATGGTGGTTCCCTCGCGATTGAGTTCGGTGAGTAGGCCCATCACCTCTGCACCATTTTTCGAGTCGAGATTACCTGTTGGCTCATCGGCGAGAATCAGTTTCGGTCCGAACACCACGGCTCTGGCGATGGCCACACGCTGCTGCTGACCTCCCGAGAGCTGATGAGGGAAATGCTTGGCGCGATGACTGATGCCCATGCGTTTCATGATGTCCTTCACTTTCTGCTTGCGCTCTGCCTTCGACATGCCAAGGTATGTCAGGGGCAGTTCGATGTTCTCTTCCACATTGAGCTCGTCGATGAGGTTGAAGCTCTGGAACACGAACCCTATCTCTCCCTTGCGCACGTCGGTGCGATCCTTCTCCTTCAGCGCCGACACTTCCTTGTCGCCTAACCAATACTTGCCGCCCGTGGGATTGTCGAGCAGTCCGAGGATGTTGAGCAGAGTTGACTTGCCACAGCCCGAAGGCCCCATGATGGCAACAAACTCCTTGTCTTCTACTTGGAACGACACATTGTTGAGCGCAATGGTCTCCACTTCTTCCGTACGGAACGATTTGCTTAAATTTTCTACTTTGATCATATTCTTAAAATATTATGGTTTTTATATGTTTTATGGTTTGTATTCCAGACAATCGGATGTTCCATTCTTACTCTTGTTTCAGATACTCCACCGGGTTGCTGTTGGCCACGCGCCAGCAGTTGATTGCCACAACGGCAACGATGATGAGCAGCACGAGGACGATTGTCACGAGGAACGGCCACACCGTCAACGCAATGCGGTTGTCATAGAGCTGCAGCCACTGTGCGGCTACCCAGTAGGCACCAACAGCCCCAATCAGTACGGCTGGAATGGCGGTGCGAAGGATGTTTAGCTGGAAGATGCGCATCACGTCGCCCACGCAAGCACCGTTCACCTTGCGGATGGCTATTTCCTTGTGACGACGGTTCACCTCGTCGCTGACATAACCAATAAGTCCCATCAGCGCAATGAAAAGCACCACAATGCCAACCGTCATCACACCGTTGCGGAAGTTGCGGGTCGCAACATACTGCATGTTCTTGAGGTTCTCCACACTCTCGACCAAGACTGTTTTGCCCGGGAAGAACCGCTGGAGCCGCGTCTGGATGTCTGTCAGCTTCTCTACGCTGAAATCGTCCAGCTGTATCAGCAGGTAATTGTTCATCCAGTTGGCCGCACGTCCGTAGAAAATCACAGAGGGTCTGTCCCTCCCATTGTTCTCTGCACTGCCCAGATGAATGTCACGATAGACGCCTACGATGGTCAGTAAATCTTTGTTTTCGTTGCCGCTATGCTCACTGATAATCACCTTCCGACCCACCACGTCGTCCCATCCACGCAGTTTTTTCATCATAGAGGCAAAGTCCTGACTCACCATTACTTGCTTGAGGCTGTCGCTGCCCGATGCGAAGACACGGCCTGCGACAACAGGAATCTGCAGCATATCAAAGTAATGGTCGGCGACAGTGAAGAGATCGGCGATATTGAACAGTTGTGATTCTTCCCCTGGAACAGTTACGTTGTTACCACTCATACCATAGAATGGGAACGTATTGCACGCCGACACCTGACGCACGCCGCTCATACGGCCTACCTCGTCGTATGCCGTCTGCCGTTCATCGGGCTGCAATGCGGTGATGTTAACTGATGCGAGACCGGTACACTGATAGCCCAAGTCAAAGCCAACCGTATGCCTATACTGCATGCTGACAATGAAAAGCAGACCTAAAAGGAAGCTCACCATGGCAAACTCAAGCCCCAGGAGTGCCACCTTCCAGCGACGCCTGGCCTCAACATAGCCATGAAATGCAATGGTCACGGGCATGCGGTTGTAAAGCCATCCGGGTACGATACCACCCACAAAGAGCACCATCAACGCAATCAAAAGCAAAATCCACGCACCACGGTTGAATACCAACACAGAGAGCGGAGCCGACAACAACTGTTCGATTGTGCCATGGCAAGCCCACAACAGAGCTGCTCCTAACATGAGGGATAGCACGAGATGCAGGCACACTTCGCTGAAGGTGATGCTGTAGACGGCACCTTGTCCGGCACCATAGCATTTTCGTACCGCCATCTCACGGGCACGACTGACCAAATTGCCAACCACAATCAGCACATAGTTGAGTATCGAGACCGAAAGCAGGATGATGACCAGGAGCGACAGAATCCAGAACATTTGGCGCACATTGTCCGCCTCCGTGTAATAGCGGGATATGGGGGTTAGCTTGTAAGTGAGCCACGTGCCGGACTTTCGCAGCTCCTGGACGGGATAATGTGTCTGTATCATGCGGTGTATAAGGGGCTTCAACGAATCGGGAGAAGTACCTTTCCTGAGACGCACAAAACTGATGTAACGGTCGTTACCGACCAGGTTATCCTGACCGTCGTAGCTAAAATTCTTCTGCGTCTTCATTGATCCGATCACATCATAGTTGTGGAACGTTGAGTTGTGAGGATAATCCTCGTAGACGCCCACGATGGTCAGCTTCAGGCCAGGCATATCCTTCGACTGGATATGCCGACCCACAACGTTGCCGCCCAAGCGCTCTGCCGTCGAACGATTCACCACACAACAGAACGGTTCCGTGAGTGCTCGGTCGGCATCACCTTCAAGGATGCGGGCCGGAAACATGCGGAAGAAGCAGCTGTCGGCAAAGTAGACATCGGCACGGACACGTACTTTGTCATCAGTCTCCACCTCTCCATCGGTCACGATTGGATTGGTGCGCGTAGCCAGTTCCACCTGTGGAATGGTTCGTTTCATCATCGGTGCCACGCCGCCCGACGTATTAAAGCCCTCCGTGAACTCCTGCGCTTTCATCTTGAAGCCCTCGGTCACACGGCAGATACGGTCGTAATCGGGATAACTCTGGTCGAAAGTCTGTTCGTAATAAATCTCGGCAATGATAACCGCACTGACACTCAATCCGAGCGCCAAACATAGAATCTTGGCCACATTGTGCTGCCTGCGGCGGAATAGATTGCGCCAAGCCATGCGGCAAGACTGTTGAATAAGATGCAACATAGTATAGATGATTAATGTAATACGTAAATATCCGAAGACCCTGATTTATCCAATTGTCGTTGGACAGGGTTGCCTTTGATGCGGATGTCGCTCGAGCCGGAGGCTTTGGCACTGACGGAACGGGTGGCGAAGCAATAGACATCCGACGAGCCGGAGCATGTGGCCGACACGTCTTTCGCCTTGAGATCGTAGGCTCTCACATCGGAAGAACCGGAACAGGTATATACGGCATTCGACACTTTACCAGCCAAACGAGCATCGGAAGAACCCTGCAACCGAACTTCCAAGCTGTTGGCCGTCAGCTGATTGACCTTGACATCACTCGAACCGCGTGCCTCCAACCGCACTGCCGAGGCATTGAGCGACCGAATGAGCACATCACATGCGCCAGAAACTTTGACCGACTGCAAGTTGGGTGACTGCACATAAACCGTGAGGTGATAATTGCCTGAATGAATGCCGGGGTTAGGTTTTTGCTTGATGGTTAGCACTTGACTGCGCACTTCCATCTGCAACTTCGGCAGCATGTCAGGCGAACCTACCGCCTTTACACGGTAGTTTTGATTGTTACTCTGCACAAACTCTACATTGATGGCTCCGGAGACTTCGATTGCCGAGAAATCTCTCAGCGTGTAAGCTCTACTTTCGTCATTTGCAGCCTCGTATGAGTTGGCTTGTACAACGATACATGATGACAGCAAGAAAAGGACAGCTGTCATGCAAAAAAAGATTTTCTTTTTCATATTTATTCTTGTTTAATGTTCTTGACGGGGTTCTCGTTGCTGGCCATGTAGCTCTGAATGGCCACAGCGCAGAACGAGATAAGCAGCACGAGGATGCCGGCAACGATAATCCAAGGCCACCACACGATGCGGTAACTGTACCGGCTAATCCATTCGCTGATAATATACCAGATGACGGGCACGCTGATGACGAAGGCGACTGCCACATATTGGAGGAAGGTGCGGATGAGATCTCGGCGGATTCGGTTGCTCGTGGAGCCGAACACCTTGCGGATGGCAATCTCCTTGCTGCGCTGCTGAATGAAGTAAGTGGACATGGCGACAAGTCCCAACAGCGAGATGACGATGGCGATGAAAGCAAAGAGGGCGATAATCTTTGAAAGTCTCAACTCCGACTCAAACACCGATTCAATGCTCTTGTCAACGAACGGATGTGCCTGGTTTAGCTCCTCATGGAACACCTCTTTATATATGCGCTGTATCTCCTTGTAGGTTTTAGCGGGATTTCCCTCAAACTGAATCGTAACGTTCCATGGGTTCTCCACCTTGTCCTTGATGCAGAGCAACAGCGGATAAACTTTGGTCTCCGTGATGTTGCGCAGTCGGAAAACGTTGAGAATGCCACCAAACGCCGCATTATCCGGGAAAAGAAAGAATTTTGTTTGTTTGTAGAAATCACTCATGTGACTGTCCGTGGACTTCATCTTCAAATCACCCACTGCCTGGTCATTGAGATAAATGACGGGTCGATGTCCCACGTGATTGTCATGTTTTAGCGACAGCCCATACACCTTCAGATAGTTGGGGTCGCCGATGAGCATTTGGAAGGAATAGACCTTGTCCTTTCCCGTCACCGTATTGTTGTTGCCGCCGTCCTGCGGGGTACCATCAGAACAGGACACTAATTTCACTCCCGAAACCTGCTTCACCTTGTTGAGGAACACCGGGAAGTTCGTGCTGCTGAAAGCATCTCCTTGATAGAGGCAAATCAGGTTCTTCGTGTTGAAACCCAATGGTGCGTTCACAAGGTGCAGCATTTGCAGCGACATGATGGTGGCACAGGCGAGCATCACGATGGTGATGATGTTCTGAACCACGATGAACACCCTGCCCAGCACCATCTTCGTGCGGTGCCGAAAGGTTCCCCTCACCACCTCAATGGGCTTGGCTTTCGACAAGACGTAGGCGGGGAAGATGCCCGAGATGAAGCCGACGAGCAGCGTAAAGGCAAGCAACAGGCCGATGACGGCAGGTGTTGCGAGCACACGCATGTCCATGGTGGTGCTGAGCAAGCAACCAGTCATTGGGGCGAAAGCCAGCGCAAGCGACACTGCTACCAGCAGGGAGATGAAACAGAGCGTTGAGCTTTCTATCATCAGCCGCAGGATGATGTGCTTGCGTTTTGCACCAAAGAGACGTCGTGCCGCCATCTCCCGCGCACGATAGCCCGATTGCGCCACCGTGAGGTTGATGTAGTTCATGATGGCAAAGAGCAGCACCACCAAGCCCACAATGAAAAGCAGGTTGACCAGTCGGCTGTTTCCGGTGCGCAAGTTGTCGTTGTAGCTCTCGTAACCAGAGAAATATATTTTGTTCAGCGGCACCAAGAACGGTCTGCAATAGAAGGGCACCTTGTCGAAATCAGGCCAGAACGAGTGAATGAATTTGCCGAACTCTTTCTCTCGCCCCATCATCTTTGCACCCTTTCTCACTTGCAGGAAGATGCTTGCACCCGAAAAATTCACTGCCTTGGGGAAAGACTCGTCCATATTCGCCGTGTTGTGATACCATTCCCAGGAGAAGTCGATGATCATTTCAACGTTCTTGTTGATAATCGTATTGTCGAAATCCTCCACCACGCCGGTGACATGATACCGAATGCTGTCGTTCCATGTAATCTCGCGACCGAGCACTTCCTCCGTGCCAAACCATTTATTGGCAAACCGCTTGGTGACGACCACGTTGTTCCGGTCGTTCAGACAGGTCTGCCTGTCGCCCTGCAGCAGCTTGAAATCGAACATGGAGAAGAAGGTGGAATCGGTCTCCAACACCGTTGCCTTGTAGAACTCATCTCCCTTTTGCAGCCGCATGTCTGAGACGACAAAGCCACAGGTGTTTTCTATTTCCGGATAATTTTTGCGGAAACGACTCAGTAGGGCATGGTGGAATCCAAGTACCTTTTCATGGTCTTCATAGAAGTCGAGCCCCATCGCATAGATGCGGTCGCCCTTGCTGTGCTGGCGGTCGACACTCTTCTCCTGCCAGGTATAGACGCCGATGAGCAGCACGAACATGAGCGAGATGCTCAGTCCGAACACGTTGATGGCGGTATACACCTTGTTCCGCGACAGGAAGGTGAAATAAGATTTGAGATTGAATAGCTGTTTCATAATTGCGTCTTTTTTCGATAATAGACCTGAGAAACTTACCTCTTTCGGCGTTACTCTACTCTTGCTTGATATTCTTTACCGGGTTCTCATTACTTGCCATATAGCTCTGAACGGCCACAGCGCAGAACGAGATGAGCAGCACGAGGATGCCAGCTACGATGATCCACGGCCACCACACGATACGGTAACTGTACTGGCTGATCCATTCGCCTGCAAAATACCAGATGACGGGTACGCTGATAATGAAAGCAACGCCCACATATTGAAGGAAGGTGCGGATGAGGTCACGGCGGATTCGGTTGCTCGTGGAGCCAAACACTTTGCGGATGGCAATCTCCTTGCTGCGCTGCTGAATGAAGTAGGTGGACATGGCGACAAGTCCCAACAGCGAGATAAGAACGGCAAGGAACGAGAAGATGGTGAGGATGCGCACGATGCGGGTCTGTTCCTTATACACCTCGGCTATCTTCTGATTGAGGTAAGGCGACTCCTGCGCCAAATCCTCATGATAAACTTTCTTGTAAGTCTCCTGCACCAGTCGGTAGGCTTCTTGCTCGTCGCCTTCCACCTTGATGAGTACATTGTTCGCAAAGTCGTCGTGCGTGATTTGGTCGAACAGGTAAACCACTGTCACCTGATCGTCAGCGTTGTCCATATCAATGGTGTAAAGATGGAAATCATTCAGAATGCCGTTGATTTGCTCACGCTCGTAAGTCTCATTATAGCGGAATGCCCTTTCATCAGGTTTCAACTGCATTACCGAGTGGAAGTTGGGCGACACAAAGAGCTTGGCGGAATCGCTCTGCGCAAATTGCTTCTTCACCTCGATGCCCAGCAAAGGCAGGTAATCCTTGTCCGCATAGAAGCGTTGGCAGCGCACTGCCTTCTTGCCAATGTAAGCCATCTGGTTGAATCCGCCCAAGAGGGGCGAGCACAAGCAGACGGAAACCTTCTTGACTGGTGTCAGTTGTTGCAAGTTTTTCTTAAACAGATTGGCCTTGCGGGCATCCTGCGGAACACCGATTTCCATCACGCCCCGGGTGTCATAGCCCAACGGGGCATTGATGAGGTGCCGTATCTGTCGACTGCCAATGAGTGCTACGGCAATGAAAATGATGGTGATGGCGTTTTGCACCACGATGAACACCTTACTGAATAGCATCTTTGTCTGGCGGCGGAAGGTGCCGCGCACCACGTCGATGGGTTTCACGCGCGATTGGATGACCGCCGGCAGAACTCCCGCCAACATACCTACTGCCAGCACAATGCCTACCAACAACAACAGGTTGATGGGGCTGAACAGCTCGGCGATGGTGATGTGGGTGTCCAACAACTGACAGGTATAAGGAATGGAAGCCCATGCCAACAACACAGAAAGAACAACTGAGCAGCAGCAAAGGCACACGCTTTCGATGACCAACCGCCAGAGGATGTCGCTCTTCCGACTGCCCAACAGCCTTCTTGTCGCCATTTCCTTAGAGCGATTGCCCGACAGGGCGACCGTCAGGTTGATGTAGTTCATCACCGAGAACACCAAGATGATGATACCGATAATGAAAATGAGATAAACCAAGCCGCCCTTTCCGCGCTGGCATACGTTGGAAAAGTATTCTGAAAAATAGCTCTCACTGAATGGTATCAGGCGGAACTTGCATTCAATCTTGAAATTTTCTTTGTATATCTTTGGTAAAATACGGTTAACATTATTTTCCAGTGCGCCGATATCTGTGCCTGGTCTCAAACTCAACACCACATCCGGACTGCCGAAATTGCCGTCGATCTTAAAGAGCCAAGGTATGCGTTCGCGCAGCAGTTCGTACCGCCCGATGATGTCACAGTCGGGGAAAGAGGTTCCGCTCATGTTCTCATAGATGCCCCTTACATACACTTTCCGGTTCTCTACCGTCAACACCTTGCTCATTGCATTGCCGTTGCGGAACAGCATCTGCGCCAACTTACGGGAAATCACCACGTCGGTCAGTCCGTTCAGGGCCGTGGCGGCATCACCTTCTGCAAGCGGTTGATTGAACATGGAGTAGAACGTGGAGTCGGTGTACATCATGGTCACTTTCACATTGTCCTCGTCGGCCGTTGTCACATGTTGTTCACGGTTGATGTGGAAAGCACAGCCTTTTTCTATTTGTGGCAGTTGCTTTTGCAGCACTCTGATGATTTCGCGCGATGTTCCGCTCATCTTGTCGGAACTAAAATCACAGCCCAACAAATAGAGCCGGTCCACATTGGCGATGCTCTTGTCGATGCCCGTTTCGTGCTGATAGTACAGACCAATGAGGATAACGAACGCAAAGCTAATGCCCAGTCCGAACACGTTGATGGCGGTGTACACCTTGTTTCTCGACAGGAAGGTGAAATAAGATTTGAGATTAAACAGTTGTCTCATTTTTATTGATTGTCTTTGATATGGTTTACAGGATTCTCATTCGCGGCAATTCGGCTTTGGAAATATACCGCCGTCAGAGAGAGGAGCATACATACCGCACCTGCAGCAAGATAGATCCATGGTGAAAGCGAGATGCGATAATTATAGTTGGAGAGCCAATGCGTCATGATGAAATGAATGACAGGCACGGCTATGGCAAATGCCACCAACACATAGACGGCGAATGTGCGCAGTAGCTTCATGAGGATTTGTCGGTTGTTGCTTCCGAACACCTTGCGCACGGCGATTTCCTTATAGCGTTGCTGAATGAAATACAGACTCATGGCAATCAACCCCAACAGAGAGATGACGATGGCAATAAAGGCAAACAGCATGACAATCTTTGAAAGACGAATCTCTTTGTCAAAGAACATTTGCAGTTGTTGGTCCACGAAAGGCTTTTCAGCTTCCACTTCCTCTTTGAACACCTCTTTATAGATTTTTCTTATCTGCTCGTATCCCGCCATAGGATCGCCGGTGATTTTCATCACGAAATGCCACGGACGTAAGACTTCTTTATGGTAGATCCACACGCCTATGGGGTGTATCTCGCTGGTGATGTTTCCAATCCGGAAATCTCTAAGCACGCCTCTGATAGGAGTCTTTTTCCTGGAAGGACCCAAATCAATGTATCTTGCGTCGGGTTTCAAGCCAACTTCCTGAAGGGTATGCTGGGTGACGTAAATGCCTTCTTGGGATGCCAAGTGATAATCTTTTACAAGTTGAAGCCCCAACACCTTGAAGTAATTCTCATCGCCCCCGAACATTTGGAAACTGAGCGTACGCCCGTTAATCTCCATCGTCTGGTTGTTTCCCCAGTCCAACGGGATGCCTTGACAAGCGGTGATGCCCTTAACAAAAGGTAAATGAGCTACACGTGACTTGAATTGTTCGATGGGCACACTGTCCGCTGAGGGGTTTTCGATTTTGATCAGGTTGTCGGTATCGTAGCCCAACGGAGCCGATAAGAGATGGTGGGTCTGCAAACCGATGGTCAATGAGCAAGCCAACAACAAGATGGTTGCCGCACTTTGCAAGATGATGAACAGTTTGCTGAATCCCATTTTCACATGGGTGCGAAACGTTCCACGAACCACATCGATGGGTTTCGAGCGTGAAATGAATACAGCGGGGAGCATACCTGCCAGTATGCCTACCATTAAGACGAACGCAAAGATGACGAGCAGATTGGTTGGGCTGAACAGGTGAGCCATGTTGATTTCGGTTACCAGCAACTTGTCGGCATACTTTACAAACGCGAATGCCAAGCCAATGGCGATGAGCAGGGAACACAAACACATGACAATACTTTCCAATATCAGCCTTTCCATGATGTGTTTTCGCTGACTGCCAAAGAGACGTCGGGTAGCCATCTCTCTTGCTCGCCTGCCGGATTGTGCCACCGTGAGGTTGATATAGTTGAAAACGGAGAACAGAAGAATCATGATTTCTACCGCAAACAGCATGTTGACAAGTTTCCGGTCGCCTCGCGATGTTGCACCCGACGAGCTTCCTATCTCTGAAAAATAGAGTTGCTTGAGCGGAACAAAGACCATCTTGGTTTTGACACCGGGCATCTGGTACAGCCAGTTTACATCTTTCATGAACTTGTCGATATCCTTGCCTTTCGTCCTGATATCATGATGGGGCTTCATCAGAAACATCAATTCCGCACCCGTGGCGTTGTTCATGTACTCGCTGGTCATCCCCGGATTGATTCCCTTTACGTTCTCGAAACGCGCGATAACGTCGGCGCCGTCAATGCTTGAGCCTTCCATCTTGCGTGCCACGCCCGTAATGACCAGGCGAACGGTATCAGAATAAACCAAGGGCTTGCCTATCGGATCAACATTGCCGTAGAGCTGCCGGGCAGTTTCCTCGGTCACCACTGCGCTATTCACTGCATCCAACACATGGTTGCGATCGCCTCGAACCAGCTCAAAATCGAAGATACGATAGAAAGTAGAATCCGTGAAAAGAATCCGTTTCATCACTTTCTCGGTGGTGGGCAAGTTCAATTTAAAATTGGAACTAACCAACGCGCAACTGCTTTCTATCTCTGGGTACCGCTGTTTCAGGTGCTTCTGTATATACCAGTGTGAGCCGGTGGTGGCTTCTTTCTGCCCGTTGTGCTCCATATCATAGCCTTGCGCATAGATACGGTCGGCCTTGCTGTGCATGGTATCGACGGCGTATTCCTGTTGGGTGTACAAGCCGATGATGATGACGAACATCAGGCTTATTGACAGTCCGAACACGTTGATGGCGGTGTACACCTTGTTCCTCGACAGGAAGGTGAAATAGGATTTGAGATTGAATAGTTGCTTCATGACTTATTTGTTTGTTATTTCGGTGCCAATATGATTTGCTTATTGCTCCTGCGCCAATTCATTTTACTTGTTATTCCAAAACCAAAATTTCGTTGTCTTTGTAGCTTTCGTAGCCGCTCACGATGACTCGCTCGCCGGGCTGAAGACCTTCCAGCACCTCGTAATACTGCGGATTCTGCCGTCCGATGCGGATGTTGCGACGGTAGGCTTTCTTGCCATCCTTGTCGAGTACAAAGATCCATTGCCCACCCGTCACGCTGTAGAACGTGCCCTTGGGGATGAGCACCGCCCGTTTCGACTCGCCCAACTGCAAGTCGACATAATAGGTCTGGCCCGTTCGGATGTTGGTCGGACGTTTGCCGCTGAACACGAAATCTATCTTGAACCTGCCGTCTTTCACCTCGGGGTACACCTTGCGCACGGTGAGAGAATAATGCTTACCGTTCTGTTCGAAAGTCGCTGTGAGCCCTTGGTGCACCCGATCGATGTAATGCTCGTCAACCTGCGCCTCCACTTTATAGTCGCTGAGGTCGTTGATGACACCAATCTTCTGTCCTGGAGAGATACTCTGTCCCAGCTCGATGTTGAGCTGTCCCACCTCGCCGTCGATTTGCGAGCGCACGTTGAGATGCTCCTTGCGCTGGCGCACCAGCTCCACGTTGCGCCTCATTGACGAGAGGTTGTCGTTCATCTGATTCATCTGCGCGCGACGGAGCTGCGCATCTTTCTTGAGTCGTTGCGCAATCAGCTCATTCTTTTTCACGGCCAGCTCGTAGTCTTCCTTTGCTTTGAGGTATTCCTCGCGGCTGTTGAGCTGTTCCTGCTGCAATGCGGTCTGATGGTTGTAGGTTCGCTTCTTGGCCTGTACGTCCATTGACAGCTGCGCCGCCTCGTTCTGATTGTTGAGTCGGTCCTGTTCCATCGTAATCTGCGTGTTGCGGAGCATGTTCTGCTTCTCCGCCAGTTCGCTCTCAGCATTGAGGATTTCAAGGTCGAGATTGCTGTTGTTCAGCCTCACGATGACATCGCCCTTCCTGACATGGGAGCCTTCCTCCGCCACTCTCTCCATGACTACACCGCCTTCTTCCGGCGAGATCTGTACTACCTGGATGGGCACCACATTGCCATCTACGCTCACATAGTCGTCAAACTGCGCTTGCTTCACATCACCAATGCTGAGCCCCCGACTGTCGACTTTCAGTGTTGACGAGAAATTTCCCAGAGCCAACCACAGCAGCGCAGCCACCACAATAACGCCTCCCCCTATCCAAGTCCAATACTTTCGGGGTATCCAAAACTTCTTTTGTTTTATTTCAATGTCCATGTTCGTATTCCTTTATAATAGTTGACCAATCGTTGTTTCATCTCAAGCATCAACCGCATTTGCAGCAGTTTGATGCGACTGTCGAGCAAGGTTTGCGCCGCTGTATGCAGGTCGAAAGTCGAGAGCATGCCCTCCTCATACTTGCGCGACGCCAGGTGCCAGGCTATGGAGTCGGCCGTTGTCTTTCGTTCCATCTTCATGAGCTCACGCGAATAGCCGTCACGGTCGAGCACCGCCTGCGCAATATCATCGTGCAGTTTGCGACGCGCATCTTCCAAGTCGAGTTTGCTTGCCTCCCAATCGGCTTTCGCTCTGCGTGCGGCACGCCAGCGCGAAGGCATGAAAAGGGGGATGGAAAATGAAAGGTAGACATATTCGCCCATGTTGTTGTTGAACTGTTTGCCGAAGTTGTCGGTCTTACTGCTGCCCTGCGAGAGATTGCGGTAATAGTTGGTGTTGATTCCTCCGCCCAATGCCAGGACGGGCAGCAGCTGTCCGCGTTGTATAAGATAATGGTAGCGGGCGTTCTTGACATTGAACGCTGCCGTCTTTACTTCCGGCGATTCAGCTTGGAAAGCGGCATAAAGGCTTCCGACATCGTCGGCAACAGACAGGTTCGCGGTCAACAGAGTGTCGAGGGCAAGCGTATCGCCTACGGGAAAATTCATCTCCGCTTTCAAGGCCATCAATGCCAAACTGGCTGCGTTCTGTTGGTGCAGCAAGTTGTAATCGTCCTCCGCCACCTGGCTTTCCATCTGCGCCACATCGGGTCGCGACTTCTCTCCAAGGTCGAACATCGCGCGGGTCTTGCGAAGCAGAGCCTGACTATCGGCCAATTTGCGCCGTGCCAAACCAATGCTCTGCTGGCTGTACACCGCCTCCACGAATTTCGCCATCACGGCTATGGCCTTGTCGTCGGCTGTCTTTTGCAGAACCGTCATACTCTTGGCACGCGCCAGTCGAGCTTGCTGAAAGGCATTCCAGGTACGGCCACCGTCAAACAAAGGCACCTCCGCCCCAATGCTGTAATAGTTGTTGAAAGTGGTGATGGTGTTGTAGGTGTTCGTCTCTGGGTTGATGTTACGTCCCCAGGCATACTGCGCCGTGGTCTGTGCCGACACCGTGGGCAGAAGGTCGAGCCTCGCCGTGCGCTCGTCAACCTTGCTCTGTCGCACCTCCAATCGCTGTTTGCGCACTCCGTTGTTGTGCTCCACCGCATACTGAATGCAGCGGTTCATGGTCCAAGTCTCTTGCGCCAATAGCGGAAGAGCGGCCAAATCTAATAATATTATCGTAATTGCTGTTCTCATACGCATAAACAGTTGCCAATGCCGTGCCAGAAACATAACACCCTATCTATCTGCACGTTGCGCAAAAAGCGTGATTACAAGCCTGTCCAACAATTAGACACTGCTGCCCAATTATTTGACAGTGAACCCCACCATCTCCACGATGTCCTCTCATGCGGCGCACAGGTTTTTATGATATGATTTTTAGACAACGGCTTGATACTAAAGAGAAAAAAGAATATCTTTGCAAAAAC
Source organism: Hoylesella buccalis ATCC 35310 (assembly GCF_000177075.1). Lineage (GTDB taxonomy): Bacteria > Bacteroidota > Bacteroidia > Bacteroidales > Bacteroidaceae > Prevotella > Prevotella buccalis. The sequence continues at coordinate 50,444 of NZ_ADEG01000068.1, read as the reverse complement.
AACAACCTTTTCACCACCTCCGTGAAAGGCTGTGCAACTGGTAGACAGACATTAGACAATAGATGAAACAAGGTAGCATACTGATAGTTGACGACAACCGAAACATCCTCACCACGGTGAAGATGCTGATAGAAAATGTATTCGAGCATATCGCGGCGATAGCCAAGCCTGAGAATATCCCCACCCGCCTACGCGAGGACAAACCCGACGTGGTGCTGCTCGATATGAATTTCCGCAGCGGCATCAACAATGGCAACGAGGGACTCTTCTGGCTACGCGAGATCAAGAAACTGAGTCCCCGCACGCAGGTGGTGCTCTTCACGGCTTATGCCGATATTGAATTAGCGGTGACGGGCATCAAGGAGGGCGCAACCGACTTCGTGGTAAAGCCTTTCGACAATGCCAAACTCATCGATACGCTCACCAATGCCTACCGAAAAACCAAGAAAAACATCCAGAACGCCACCACCCATGAGGGAGAAATGTACTGGGGCGTGTCGCCGGCCATGCAAGATCTGCGCTTGATGGTGGAGAAAGTAGCAGCCACCGATGCCAACATCCTCATCACGGGCGAGAACGGAACCGGCAAGGAAGTGCTGGCCAAAGAGATACACCGCCTGTCGAAACGGCATGGACACCAGATGATGCCCATCGACATGGGAGCTATCACGGAGACACTTTTTGAAAGCGAACTCTTTGGACACACGAAAGGTGCTTTCACGGATGCCAAGACAGACAAGCCGGGAAAGTTTGAACTGGCGGAGGGAGGCACGTTGTTTCTCGATGAGATAGGTAACCTGAGCTATGCGTTGCAGGCAAAGCTGCTCACGGCCTTGCAGCGCAGGAGCATCGTGCGTGTGGGAGACAGCGAGCAAATTCCCATCGACGTGCGGCTGATTTGCGCCACCAACCGAGACCTGCAAGAAATGGTGACCAACGGCGAATTTCGCGAAGACTTGCTCTACCGCGTCAACACCATTCACCTGCATCTGCCGCCCTTGCGCGAGCGCAAAGAAGACATCACAGCCTTGGCCAGCATCTTCCTCAAACGCTACGCGACGATGTACAACAAACCGGAGACAAAATTCTCGGCCGACGCCATGACCAAGCTCGAAGAGCAACCTTGGTACGGTAACATTCGCGAACTGCAACATGCCATGGAGAAAGCGGTTATCCTGTGCAGCGGCACTACTATTGCCGAGGACGACATAGAGAGTGGTCCCGCCCGACAGGAGAAACCAATTGAGGACGTGCGTACGCTCGACGAGATGGAACGCAGGCTCATCGAGAAAACCATCCGTGAATGCGACGGCAACCTCTCGCAGGTGGCGTTCAGGTTAGGTATCTCCCGACAGACTTTATACAACAAGATTAAACGTTACGGACTATAGCGCATGAACGTGATTGTCATCATACTCTGCCTGGCATTGCTTGCCGCCCTCGTTGCCTATCTGCAACTGTGGCGGAGGTATCGACGCGACCTTGGCAAGGTGACATTCATGTTCAACGCCATAGACATCGGCGACTATACTTTCCAGTTTCCCATCAACAAGAAATACGGCAGCGAGCTTTTGCTCAACGAGTCGCTCAACCGCGTGAAGGAAATTTTACAACACGCCCGGGATGAACAGATAGAACGGGAAAAATACTTCGAACTCATACTCGATTCGGTGGATACGGGCATCTTGGTGGTCGACGTGGAGCGGGGCATCGTACTCCGCAGCAACCGAGCCGCGCTCAACCTGTTGCAGGTGGAGACCATCACCCACATCAATCAAATCAAGGAGAAGATGGCGGGATTCTCTCTGCGCGAGACCCACACAACTCTCAAGAGTCGTCGGGTGCGCATCATCGGCTTCAGCGACATCAAGGGCGAGCTGGCCAACCAAGAGATAGATAGCTGGGTGAAGCTCATCCGCGTACTCACCCATGAAATCATGAACACCGTCACACCCATCATATCGCTGAGCGACACCCTACTCCAAAACTCACAGGGCGAGCAACGCCAGGGATTAGAGGTCATCAGCAGGACTGGCAAGGAACTGATGCGCTTTGTGGAGAATTACCGCAAGTTCACGCATGTGCCCACGCCCACACCCACCCTGTTCTATGTAAGACCGTTCCTCGAGCGCATGGTGAACCTCATTCGCCCGATGTTAAAGTCCGACGTGAACGTGAGCTGCGAGGTAGAACCTGGCGACTTGCTGGTGTATGCCGACGAGAGCCTCGTCAGCAGGGTGGTTAACAACCTACTGAAAAACGCTTCCGAGGCCATCGGAGAAGAAGGGCAAATCACACTGTGCGCATACACCAACGCGCAGGAATCCGTCATCATCGACATCACCGACAACGGAGCGATGATTCCCGATGATGTGGCAAGCCACATCTTCGTGCCCTTCTTCACCACCAAGCCGCAGGGGAGCGGCATTGGCCTATCCATTTCCCGACAGATCATGCAGGCTTGCAATGGTTCCATCGACCTCATCACCGACAAGACCGATGGACTGACCACCTTCCGACTGACATTTTATTAACCCAACTCAAGTCTTGGATTGACATATTAGGCAGTCATGGCGTAGGTTCCAAGAGCTGCCAACCATTTGCCGTTCTCAGTCATCCGTATGACCAATTCTTCAAATTTCGCACCGATTATTCTTTACAAAGTGCCTCTCATAATTCGCGTGTAGACCACCAACGGTACAATTGGTCGCAAATACGCAAAATATGAGCGACATTCGTAATTTATTGTTATTGAATACATTACACAAAAACCACCTCTTTTCATTCCTATTTTTATCGCTTCTTGCTGGCAATAGCATGGAGATTAGCATCGAATATGCATGCTTTTATGCTGCAATGTCATGTTGATAACACTCCAAGATGATGCTTCTAAGGACGTAAAGTCAATGCTCTAACCTAAAAACGACGTTTATTTTGCCCAAATGAGCGTACTTTTGTCTACCGCTTGCCTATTGATTTTTTCTATTTTGAAGATTTCTAATGGTCGTTTTTTGGTAAAACGATAGGACAAAAACAACATGGCTTAAAAGACGCAGCTCTTTCATTGAAGGAGAATTGTTGTACAATCAATGAAACATGTAATCAAAGATTGTTTTCCCAACAAAACACCTTTCGTCAATGAAAGAACTGTGATGAACATAGGGCTTTATTCCCCACAAGCCGCCAAGCCGTTTTCTATGTTTCAGAAAGCAGAACCACTCCCTCTTGTTTCTGACCGTCCATCAAAATACGCAATGGGGCATCGAACCGAACATGGCGAACATAAGTGGTTTCTTCGACAGCTGGCATGGCATCCAAAACATCTTGTCTGAACACGCCATTGCCACCCACCTCATCAATCGTAAAATAGCCCACACCAAAACTGGTGAGGTTTTGAAAGAAGTGCGTCCCTTGACTTGGGTCGATACGGTAGTTGTTTAATGTGGTTTCGACAATAACCTTTGCACCACTGATTTGTGGCCACTTTACAGGAATGCCCAACCAAGGGTCGCTCGAACCCCAGCGTCCCGGCCCTATCAATACATAACCTTGACCTCGAGACAAGAACTGCTCGTTGAGCTTTTCTATCTCCCCTACAATCGCAGGATTATTCTTCGCAGTGAATGAAGCGTTGGTTTTTACATAAACAACGTCACAAACATCGTCCATAATGCCATGTCCTAACGAGTTGTGCGAACGCAACAAACACCGTTCATCGGCAATGGCGACAACGTCCTCGTCGAGCATTTGCTTGGAATCGACAATGGGACGGATTTGTAATAAGTAGAATTCCCCTGTCCTATCGGCATTGATATCACAGGCAAACTCTATTTCTACGGGGCACCGCATGCTCTCCGCACCATAGTTCATTGCCATCTGCATGATGGGTGCCAATGGGAACACATCGTGTTGCAGCACACTACAGAAAGATATAATCTTGCGCCCTCCGTCGTACAGTCCATCTCTAATCATCTGATTGTTAGGGTCGTAAGTAGACGCAATGTATTGCAGGGAGCCATCTTTCTCGGCAGATTTTACATCCAATTTGAGGATGTTGAAACCATCGTCTACCTGAAAATCCTGTCCCACGTGAGCCGTGTCGAGGGCATAGAATTGCGTTTGGGTCTCGCGCAAGGCCTTTTCCAGTTCGCTGGTTTGCAAGACATGACGAGGATGATAAGGAGACACACGCAAAGTTTGACCGCCATCTACAATGTATTTACCCAATCCCAAAGCCAATGAGGCAATGCCCTCTTCGGCCTTTTCGTTGCCAATGGGATAATAATTCAGCGAGCGCAGCACCCCACTTATCTTGGGATAATAGTGCGTATCATACTGCTTGCCCACCACTTCTTGCAAGATAACCGCCATTTTTTCTTGGTCAATCAGGTTGCGAGTAGCCGTCATGTAAGCCTTGGAATCATGATAGAACACCGATGCATACACGCCCTTGATGGCACAGGCCAACATTTGGAGCATCACTTGCTTGTCATCGAGCGAGGGAATCATGTAAGTAGAATAGATTCCGGCAAAAGGTTGATAATGCGAATCTTCTAACAACGAACTGGAACGAATGGCTATCGGACTCTTGGTAGCATCGAAAAACGTGATAAAGTCATCGCGCAGACGCTCTGGCAACTTGGCTTTCAAGAAGCTGTGCAGTATCTCTTCGTCTGTCGCATCGCTCAAGGCAACGTCATAAAGATTGTTCTCGTCCATGAATTGGTCGAACAAATCCGTACAAAGAACCAGCGTTTTTGGGATTTGCACCTTCACTCCTTCGTACTGATTAAAGTCGGGGTGCATCTTGATGATATGGTCTAAGAAAGCAAGGCCACGCCCTTTTCCGCCCAACGAGCCTTCACCGATACGAGCGAAGTGGGCATATTGGTCGAATTTCAATCGGTCGAACACCGCTACCACGCCTATGTTTTTCATCTTGCGATATTGCACAATGGCATCGAAGATGATTTGCCGATGCGCTTGCAAGTCTTGCAATTTGTCCCAAGTGATGTTTTTAAGAAACTCGGAGATGGGGAATATTGAGCGTGCACTGAGCCAACGACTCATGTGATTGCGTGAGACATGAAAGCGAAACGAATCATCTGGTATCTTGAAAATATTGTCTTGCAGTTCCTTGAGCGAATGCACGCGCATGATTTCCTGACGGGTAAGCGGGTCTCTGAAGATGAAATCGCCAAAGCCCATGTGCTCTTCAAAGATATGACGGAGGTCTATTCCCATCACCTTCGAGTTCTTATCGACAAAGCGGAAGCCCTCCCTTTCGGTCTTTTCCCGATTGCTTGACTCCGAACTTTCCACGATTAAAGGCAGATAAGGGTCACGCTTGCGAATCTCACGCAACAGTTTCAAACCCGCTTCGGCGTCTTTCACTCCGCCCTTAGGATAACGGGCATCGCTGATAACGCCTAATATGTTGTCCGCAAAACGATTGTAATAATCCATCGCTTCCTCATAAGTTCGAGCCAAAACCACCTTTGGACGACCACGCATACGCAACGTAGCAGCATGTCTGTTCAATGCCTCAAAGGACAAATGCTTGTTCTGTTCCAATATGTAACTGTACAGATTGGGCAGTATGGAACTATAAAAACGAATGCTGTCCTCTACCAACAATATCATTTGTACGCCACCTTCGATGATATCGTGCTCCAAGTTCATCTTGTCTTCCATCAGCTTGATGATGGACATAATGAGATTCGTGTTGCCCAACCAACAAAATACATAATCGAAAATGCTCAGATCTTCGTTCTCCATCCTACGCGTAATGCCATGCGAAAAAGGCGTGAGAACGATGCAATGAATATCAGGAAAGGCGTCTTTAATGTTGTGCGCCACGGTAAAAGCGTCATTGTCAGCGGTTCCTGGCATACATATCACCAAATCTATCGGTGTGGACTGAAGTATGCGGGTCGCCTCTTCCGTGGTGCTCACCTGTGTAAAGGTAGGCGGATAGCGTAAACCCAACTCCATATACTCGTTGAAAATTTTCTCCTCTACCCTGCCGTCATCTTCCAACATGAATGCGTCATAGGGATTGGCAACGATTAAGACATTATAAATACGTCTCATCATGAGATTGACAAAAGTCACATCCTTCAATAAGAAATTACGCCATTGAGAAGGCACAGAATCGTTCATAAATGATTTATTCAAGAAGTAAGAACTAACCAAACGAATAAGGTTTCCAAAATAAAGAACTTCCTTTCATTGGATCATATAGACACGACAAATGTAGGAAATACAATGTATATGTACAAATTTCTAACGAACTTTCATCTGCTCTCGTGCCAACTATTATATAAGGTGTAATTCCATCAGTTTTCACATTTATAAACATTGACATCGGAATTTATCCTTTTATATTTGGTGGGTATTTATAAAAAAACTATATTTGCCACGTCTTGGATAATATCCATGACATGTATAACCAACTAATTAAATAAATTCTACTATGGAAATTGAAAAAATCATGCAAGACCTGGAGAAGAAGCATCCAGGCGAATCTGAGTATTTACAAGCTGTCAAAGAGGTGCTTATATCCGTAAAGGACGTGTACAACGAGCATCCAGAGTTTGAGAAAGCTAAAATCATAGAGCGCATTGTTGAGCCAGAGCGCATCATCATGTTCCGCGTACCTTGGGTAGACGACCAGGGAGAGGTTCATGTCAACATCGGCTATCGCGTACAATTCAACGGCGCCATTGGTCCGTACAAAGGCGGATTGCGTTTCCACCCATCTGTGAACTTATCTATTATGAAGTTCTTGGGCTTTGAACAAACCTTCAAAAACGCATTGACAACCTTACCTATGGGTGGTGCCAAAGGTGGTTCTGACTTCTCTATTCGTGGAAGAAGCGATGCAGAAGTGATGAGATTCTGCCAATCGTTCATGTGCGAACTCTACAAGCATATTGGTCCAAGCACTGACGTTCCTGCAGGAGATATTGGTGTTGGTGGTCGTGAAATTGGCTATTTGTTCGGTCAATACAAGAAGTTGGTAGGTCGCTGGGAAGGCGTTCTCACCGGTAAGGGTTTGGAATATGGCGGCTCTCGCATTCGTCCAGAAGCAACAGGATTTGGTGCTTTGTACTTTGTGAACCAAATGTTGCAGACACGCAATATCGACATCAAGGGCAAGACAGTAGCTATCAGCGGTTTCGGAAATGTTGCATGGGGCGCTGCTCTCAAAGCCACAGAACTGGGAGGAAAGGTGATTACCATTAGTGGTCCTGACGGTTACATTTACGATCCCAACGGCATTAGCGGCGAAAAGATTGCCTATATGCTCGAATTACGTGCCAGCGGTAATGACGTTTGCAAACCATACGCCGACAAATTCGCAGGCTCTGAATTCCATGAAGGCAAGAAACCTTGGGAACAGAAAGCCGATATTTACTTGACATGTGCTACTCAAAATGAGTTGAACGGTGAAGATGCCGACCGCATTTTGGCCAACAAGCCTCTCTGTGTAGCAGAAGTAAGTAACATGGGATGTACAGCTGAGGCTGTTGACAAGTTCGTTGCAGCCGGACAGCTCTTTGCTCCTGGCAAGGCAGTGAACGCTGGTGGTGTGGCAACATCAGGTCTTGAGATGACACAGAACGCCATCCGTTTGAGCTGGAGCGAAGCTGAAGTGGACGAGAAGTTGCACTACATCATGCACTCTATCCACGAACAATGCGTGAAATACGGCACACAACCCGACGGATACATCAACTATGTGAAGGGTGCTAACGTGGCCGGATTCATGAAAGTAGCCCATGCCATGATGGCTCAGGGTGTGGTATAAACCCAAAACAACGTAGGGTGAATTTTAAAAAAATAAGTATTTTATTTTTAATTCTACTGACAGGCTTTACCTTTCTGCTGGCTCAGAAGCAGAAGGGTAAAGCCACTTATTATTCTAAAAAATCGACAGGAACACGCACAGCCAGCGGTGAAAGGCTGCATCACGATAGTATGACGTGCGCCCATCGCACCTATCCATTTGGAACATTATTAAAGGTAACCAATCCTTCCAACAAGCAAGAGGTCATCGTCAAGGTAACTGACAGGGGACCTTTCACACGAGGAAGGATTATTGACCTGTCGTGGGGAGCAGCCAAAGAGTTGGGAATTCTCGCCGACGGCGTTGCCATGGTGACGGTAGAACGCATCGATTCGGCGGATATCATCAAGGTTCCATACCGTTCAAAGGAAAGAAGAGAACTGCCAGAGCTTGACTTTGGCGTTTCTACCGAAGCGAGTAGTTTCATTGATGCATGGGCGGAACAACAGAAACAAAATGCCCATCAAACAAAAGAACAGCTCACTAAATTCAAGAAGGACAATGCTTTAGAAAACAAAAAGAAAACCTTAAAACCGAAAGAGAAACAGGTAAAAAAGAGATAAGAAGAAAAAATAATCAATCACTTATATGTCGTTTTTATTTTTTTATAGTAGTTTTGACATATAAATTCTCCAACTATAACATCATGTCTGCTTTCTTATCATCTTTATCAAATAATTGGATTATTTGGTTCTACATTATAGTTTTACTACCTTTTGAAATTTATGATACTTGTAAAGAGAAAGAAAGAAACAGCAAGAAGACCCTCATGCTTCTTATTGGTGCCAGTTTTGCCATAATAGCTGGAATACAATCTTGTATTAAGGGAAAGAACTTGACTATCAGCCCGACTCCTCTTTATATAATCCTCCTTATTTGTTACATAGAAAGCATTATCACATTCTTACAAAAAAGAACTAAAAGAGACCTCGCTTTCCTATGTATATTTTCATTTTTTATGGTAATAATGATATTAAACTTCCTATGAAGAAATTAGTAGCAAGGAGTAAACACAGTCCGAAAAATAATAATTTTCCCACTTTTTTAAGAGAAAAGTAGTGAACCACTTTTGTCTTCCTTGAACGATGGCAGAATCAATAAAGATAAGGGCGAAACAGCAATTTCATTATTTTTACGTACCTTTGTCACCAAACTCTTAATACGTAAATATGAGTAACAACTTATTATCAGGAAAAAGAGGCATCATCTTTGGTGCCCTTAATGAGCGATCTATCGCTTGGAAAGTAGCTGAAAGAGCTGTTGAAGAAGGTGCTAAAATCACATTATCAAACACGCCCGTAGCAGTGAGAATGGGCACAGTAAGTGCCTTATCCGAAAAGCTTCACTGCGAAGTAATACCCGCAGATGCCACCAATGTAGAAGACTTGGAGAATGTGTTCAAGCAGTCTATGGAGATTCTTGGTGGCAAAATCGACTTTGTGTTGCATGCCATCGGCATGTCACCCAACGTTCGTAAACATCGTACTTACGATGATTTGGACTACAAAATGCTGGACACGACGCTCGATATTTCGGCTGTTTCTTTCCATAAGATGATACAAAGCGCCAAGAAATTGGATGCCATTAACGAATATGGGTCTATCGTTGCGCTCAGTTATGTAGCCGCACAACGCACTTTCTTCGGCTATAATGACATGGCAGATGCCAAGGCTTTGTTGGAAAGCATTGCTCGTAGCTTTGGTTATATCTATGGCCGAGAGAAGCATGTGCGCATCAACACCATCTCACAATCACCCACCCTCACCACAGCTGGTCAAGGAGTGAAGGGCATGGATAAGCTCTTTGACTTTGCCAACCGCATGTCTCCACTGGGCAACGCGTCGGCAGAAGAGTGTGCAGACTATTGCATCGTGATGTTCTCTGACCTCACCAAGAAGGTCACCATGCAGAACCTTTATCACGATGGTGGCTTCTCTAACGTGGGAATGAGCCTGCGCGCCATGGCCACTTACGAGAAAGGATTAGATGAATATAAAGACGAACACGGAAAAATTATCTACGGATAAACGCATTACAACAACCAATTATAAGGGCGACGCTACCGATGTAACGTCGCCCCTTTTTATTTCTTCCGCTGAAAAAGCAATCTACCAACGGTTTAAAAACCGTTTACTTGCCTTGATAAGTACCCATGAAAAAGATGGTACCCGTACTATGTTCAACAATGGCATACATGAAAGGACGGTTGGCATGGAACATTATAGGACGAGAAGGAGGTGCAGCTGCATCAAGTGTCTCAACCACCGTGACGGCTGCGGCCTTTGAGCCTTCCTCATCAACCTCAATCTTTGCCTTCTGTAAAACCATGGAAACGAAAGCTTTTGCCTTTGACATTTTTGTCAAATCGGCCTTGCCACGCTCAAACATTGTGTTCATCCCTAACAGCTTCAACACATCGTTCAACTCACGGGTGTACGCAGATGTAAAGCGTGGAAGTTTCAAATCAACCTCACTGCTATGCGTGCTCTTCAGGTTGTCTTTCCACTTTTTGGCGTCCATGGTCTGCAACAAGCTCGACAAATCCTTTCCCTCACGAGGCAAAAGCACCACCATTTCGTACGATCCATTGCCGTAAGGAAGCACCACGGTCTGATAGTTGTCGTTCTCAGCAGCAAAGAATCGCTCCTTCTGATGCATCATCTTCACCGTCAACTTCTTGCCGTCCGCCTGCGTAAACGATTCTTGCTGTGTGCGTTTTTTATCGAACTGCCGATACCAAATGCCTTTGAAATACAACGCATTGAGTAGATAAGTAACCGCATCTGGATGGACACGATCCAACAATTGCGGCACCATACCGTGCGTGAGTTCACTCGCCCACAGGTTGATAAATGACAAAGTGGCCGGTGAACTGAAATCTTGATTGGTTACAAGCGCTTGATATTGTTTTTCAACCACATTCTTAAAGTCTGGCTGCAGCGGCTTGTTTTTATTCGCAACCACTGCATTCGCTATCGAAACCTTGGTCGACTTGTCCAATTTTGGGGATTCTATCATGAGTTGATGGCAAAGAGAATTGATATCATCCACCTTGCCTGAACGGAACTCAAGCCCCTCCAAGATTTCTTTCTGTGTATCTCCTACCGCCCCATTGGCCAGCATGCCAAGCGCATAGGTCACGCTCAGCGGCGAAACAAACACGTCTTGCTGCTCGCCTTTCGACACCTCTTTAAAGAACTTCCACGCAAACTCATTGCTGTTTTCTACTTGCGCTTGCTGCGCTGTTGTCAGCTTGATGGTTCCTGGATTGTACTTCACGTCAGGCGAAACAGGTTCGTCTTCACTACACGATGTCAGCATGCCAACCGATAAACAACATACACCGATTAAAGGAAAAAAATGTTTCATCATATCTATTCTGTTTTAGTTATCTACTCATAGAATGACGAAAACAATGAAATCTTGCACCGATTTACAATTTATTTTTATTTTTTTATCCCAACAGCTGCTGCGCTTTTGGCATCACCGAATAGCGTTCGTAGATGTGTAATCCAAACACTGGCGCCATGGTGTACGCCCATTCCATGATCTCAGCCAAGTTATGTTCGTAGACAATCCACTCTTTATTGCTCAGGAAGAAGTAAAACTCGATGGGCAAGCCCGTATTCGTTGCCTCTAATTGGCGTACCATACAAGTAAGACTGGTATTGACCTCGGGCGACTTTCTGAGCCAGTTTTCCATGTATTTGCGATACAAACCCAGGTTTGTGAGGTCGCCTTTCAGCTCTTGCGTCGTCAGGAATCCCTTCTCCTGACACATATCCTTCAGCTCCTGCGTCGCCGGTTTAATGGACAGAAAGTCGAAATAAACCAGTCGTTTCACACGTCTTCCGCCACTTTCCTGCATGCCTTTCCAGTTTTGGAACGACCCATCTACCAGCGTCTTGGGCGACACCGTCACAATAGTGTTGTCAAAATTCTGCACTTTTACCGTGGTGAGCGTCATCTCCATCACCTCACCATCCACGGTTGTCGACGGCACCGTAATCCAGTCGCCACGCCTAATCATGTCGTTGCTGGTAAGACGGATGCCTGCCACCAACCCCTCAATGGTATCCTTAAACACCAACATCAGTACGGCAGAGGTAGCACCCAGACCTGCAAACAGCTTCATCGGACTCTTGTCTATCACCAAGGCAACCACCACGATGACACCGATGAAGATGGCAACAATCTTCAATACGCCGCAGAACGATTGCAAATACTGCTGCTTACTCGAGCTATTTGTGGTCTCGAGATGGCGGAACGAGTTGATCACGGCAATGCCCAGCTGCACCGAGGTCACCGTGATGTAGATGCTGGTGAGCCGGTTGAGCATCTCTTGCACAAACGGTGCTTCAAAAAATACCAACGGCAACAGTTTGTAAATGACTACCGCTGGAACGATGGCGCAAACCTTGAGCAACACATCGTGGTTGAGCAACACCTCGTCCCACGTGGCCTTAGTCCGCGCAGTGATCTTATCAATGACCGGAATCAGCAGTTTCTTGGCGATAATATAGCTAAGCCAAGAAAAGAAAATGGCTGCCAACGACATCGACACATAGCGCACAACGGGCACTGCCACGCCTGTAATTCCACACATCTGAATCAGATCTTCCACAACACTTCGTATCTGATTCATCGTTTCTGTAATATCCCACATAATCTTTTATTGTTTATTCATGAATAATTTATCTTGACCCATGCGTCATGGCAAGCACAACGCACGGCAAACTCTGTCTTGAAAAGCGCGCCCGTTCTTACCGTACATCACCCCTTGGTTGATGATGGCGAAGCACAGCAGGTGCCCGTTTGAAGCCTCACAATAGCCCGCCAAGCTGGTCACACCCGTCACGGTGCCCGTCTTGGCCCACACCTTTCCGCGCGTATGGGTGTCTCTCAGGCGTTTTTTCAACGTACCATCCACACCCGCAGTTGGCATCGATGGCAGCAGATGGCTGTAAATATTTTGGTGTTGATAGCCATATTTGAGCAACTTCACCAGCAGTTCTACACTGACATAATTGTACAATGACAGTCCGCTACCATCGGCGATTTTATAGCGAGAGGCATCCAGACCCACCTTATTTATTAGTCGGCGTACCACCGACCGCGCCGCTTTGGCCGTCACCGTTCGACCGTTTTCGCGCGGCACCAGCTGATAGAACAGCGCCTCGGCGTACAGATTATCGCTCTTTTTCATCATCGGCAGCAAGATTTGATCAATGCTGTGCGTTCGTTCACAGATGCGAATGGCCTCGGCAGGGCACTTCGCTACCGAACTGAACGCTTCCACTTGGATGCCGGCATCACGCAGTTCTTTCTCAAACTCGGTCATGAAATGGTCTTTACGCCGGTACACCAAGGGCGACAATACGGGATTGTCGTCGTCCCAACACCATCCTTCACCCAACACGTCAAGGTCTTTCATACTCTTGTCGGCATACAGATTGCCGCGTATGGTGTCTACGCCAAGAGTTTTCATACAATCGGTAAAAGCACGCATGTCATCTCTACCGAACTGCGGATCGAAGCCCCCAACGCAGTAGAGATCACCCATGAGGGTGCGGTTTTGTATCGTTCCGGTGTAATAGAGTGCGGTTTTAAACTGATAGCTGCCGCCCAACTTGTCGAGTGCTGTAATGGCTGTAACCACCTTCATGGTGCTGGCGGGGCGCATCAGTTGACGCTCGTTGTGGGCATAGATGACACTGTCGGCTGTGAGATCGTACACCATCAGTCCCAACTGCGAGGTTTCAAACATGTCGTGCGTAAGCAATTTGTCAATTCGTGCTTGCGCATTTTGTGGCCAAGGCAGTGCCACGCTGTCGTCCGAGAGCGTGTCCATCAAGGCCTCGTCGGTCACTTCCGAACTGTCGTTATCCGCTATGTCTTCGTAAACCACCTGCGCCTGAAGGGGCATGTACATGCCCAGAACAAGCAAACAGGAAAGAATTTTTAATCTATTCATGTGTTTTGTGATGCGGAAGATGCAACCTCCGCCTGCTGACGCTTTGTTAATTCTTCTACAAACGCCTGTTCGTCCTTGGGTTGAACCGCCACCAAATGATGGGCACCATACTCGATGAGCAAGTAGTGAGATAGCCCAAAGTTGGTGTGCATCACCTTACATTGTACCACATCACGAAGGGGGACGCTTTGACTTCGCGAGAAACGCCCTTTGTCTATCAACAAAAATTCCATCTCCTCATCACGGTCAATGGGTTTGACACACGCAAAGGTATAGGTGGTGTGCAGCACACGTTCAATCATGCCCACGATGATGATAACGACCAACAGCCCAAATATGGCTTGCTTGATCCAAAAAAGATAGATGACAAGCATCGTAAAGAGTGCTAAGCCACACTTGAATCCCAAGGTGAGTCGTTGATGAAAAACACGTTGTGCCATGTATAAATATTGACCAGATTGGACAAACGACCGTCGTTTGTAACTGCAAAAATACGAAATTATTCACGTTTTCACCGCTCACAGGCGGATATTTACATTCTTTTACGAAAGTGTAATACTCCGTAAGATTTATCCCTCAACGGTTTTTCGGCATGCCAAAAGGCCGCCACGAACCATCGATATGGCCGTCATGATGCAAAGATTTTGTCAAGAAAAATGGTCAAATTTTAACACTTCTGCAACACACATTCTAGACAAGAACAGCCCATGAAAAGACGCTTCTGAAAGCCTTTTCGGGCGCAAATCATGCCCTTATGGCTCCAAAGTCAATGACTTTACTGCCTTAGAACGTACAGATTGACGCGCAAAAGCATGCTACTAAGACGGCAATAAGCATGCTTTTGCAGGGCTAAAGCATAAGTGGTGAAATCAAAAAGGAGTCTCAAAACAAGCTAAGTGATTGAACATCAGCAAGAAGAGCAAATGCGCTATTTTGGCGATATTTGCCGCCGACAGGGCGAAGAACGAAAATATGGAAGTATTGGCGAAGTGATTGTCAAGAAAATATCCCATACAAACAGGCTCCTTCCGATGAACAACAGCGGCGGCGAGGCGAAGCGTTATCGGGTGAGACTGAACTTGAGACTGACGCCAAAATCATGAGTAGTGGTCGGGAAACTGCTGCTGGAGAGTAGCGGCGTGTTGGTTTGTTGGTCGTAATAAAGCGTCATGGTGAGCAGACGCGACAGCGTATAGTCGGCCGAGAACTGGAACTTGAAGGCTGTATTGCCACTGCTTGCGGCACTGGTCATGGTGGCGATGTCCCTACTGATGGCTGCCTGTCGGCGGTAACTCAGGTCAAGGCGCATGTTCAGGTCACGGTTCGATCTGGTACTGTTGCGGTTGCTGGTGCTGCTGTTTTGCTGTTGTTGCTGCTGCTGGCCATTGCCCTTCGTACGCCGAACCACACGTCGTTTGTTGCCGCCAAATAGCTCCAGGTTGTTAACCTTATACGCCATGCCCAGCACCCAGTCGCGACTGATGGCCTCATTGATTTGCACACTCGTGGTACTGAGGTTCAACACGCGTGTTGATCGATATTCCAAACGGGTGGTCAAGTTGTTGTTAAACGTGACATCCAGCCCCAACAAAGGCGAGAAGGCCTCGTTGATGCTCACCGCAGAAACGTTGTACATGCTGCTGGGAACGGGCATTCCGGTGGTGGCGTTGGTGACAAATCCCAAGCCGTTCATAAACTCTTGGAAGGTGCTGTAGCTGCTGTACGACCCAATGGCGAAGATGCTTTTGTAGGAATGGTTGAGGGTGACACTTTTGAACACATCCCTGAACCAAGGCAGTTTGCCCAGTCCGCTGTACCGAATGGTCCAGTTAGGCAGCAGTCTTGCCAACGAAGGGAAGATGTTGAGCGAATGACCACCCATACTGGTGTAGGTGGAGAGGAAGGCGGGTATCATGACATCCGAGCTGTAGCGGTCTACGCCACCATTGGCAGGCTCGAAAGGTTGGCCGGCCAGCGGTGTGCCCTTGGGGTAGACAAAGCCCGCATATTGCGCCTCAACCCGCTGACGGAAGCCGTCGAGCGACTGGCAGAAATCATCAAACGACTTGCTGCGGAAGCCGTTGCCAGCGTCACCTATCCCCTCAAAGGCGCTGCGAAGCGAGAGGGTGGTCATGGTGAAATTGCCGGTTTGGGTCATCGGGTTGCCCTGATACATGTATTGCACGCTCCTTGAAGTGGTTTGCGTGCGACTGGCATTCAAATCGATTTTGAAGTTACGAACAGGCTCCAAAGTCATGCGCAGCTGCAGGTCTTGCGTGTGATTAGACGTGGCCGGCGTGGCTATGGAGTCGGAAATCAACAGCCAATTGTTTGCCCTGGCTCGCTCGATGTACGAATCATCCACCATACCAAAGGCGAAGTCGAGGCCCGGCGAGAGTGCGCTTGGTGCTTTGGTCTGCCCGAAAGCATCACCCACCGTAGGCAAGAATCCCGGCAACGCCATGGCATAGTCGTCACGATAGCTCACGCTGACGTTGCGCACCATCATCAACAGGCGCGCCACCGACTGTGCCGTTCGGTACCAACCTTTATTCTCCAACGGCTCTTTCGGTAAGACGGTAATCTTGAGTTTCAAGGCCGAATCAACCTTATTCTTGATGCGGATGGTGTTTGGATTAATCTTCTTGTACTTCAAGTGATAGGTTTTTCCATCCTCTGTGCGGGCCGAAACGATGAGCCGCTTGCTCTTCTTGCCGTGGCTCACGGTGATGGTGGTGTCGGGCAGGAGCGTGATTTGCTGCTCAAATCCTTTCTTGTTCTTGGGCAATTGTTTCTTTTGTGCCTCGGCCTTAGCATCTTGTGCCGAACGTCTGGCTGCGTTCCGCGCGTTCTTGTTTCGGGTGTTTCGGTTGCCATCGTTGCCAACGATTCTCGATGACCGTGAGCGGTTAGTGGCGTTACGCTGCGGATTGCGGTTGAATCGGTCGTTCGTAGCTTTCAGGAAGGGGATGTGATTGTACAAGCGTTGCAGGTCAAAACGGCCATTGACATTCACCCTTCGGTTGGTAGTGACGATGTTGCCGAGCGACGTACCGTCCTCCAAACGGGTTCCGCGAACCCACGAATAATTGGACGAGTAGTTGGCATCGGCGTTCACCCAGTCGAAAATGGGAAGGAGGTTAAGCGGCAGTTGGTACGACAAGGAGAACTGTTGACGGTAATCCAGCGGCGTGCCAAAGTTGCGAATGCTGGTTCGCACCGAGTCTTTCCAGGCCGAATAGCGGTCGGGATACAGGTCTTTGTTAACGGGAGTGTAAGGCTCTTCAATCTCGGCTTGGGTGGTGCTTTGGAAGTTCATGTGGATGTTTTTGGTGAGATCCCAACGCAGCGTGAAGTCTCTGTTCCACATAAACTGCTGATTAAAGGTCAATGGAAGTTGTGAACCGCCCAGGTCTTGCATGTCACGCTCTTGCAATTCGTAGTAGTTGCGCATCATGTCGGTGTTGAAGGCGATGTTCTGCGGCAGCCAATTCAGACCGAATCGTTTCAGAATGTCAAACCATTTACTCTTGTTCTTGATCTTCTTGAATGGCTCCAAAGGCTTGAACACGGGTGTCCAACTGTATGAAAGGCTACCGTTCCAACTGTCTTCTTTCTCGTAAACGGTGGTTTCTCCGCTGGTGTTTCGATGTGAATGACTGTACGAGAACGAGAAGTTGGCTGGGTCGTAGGGCATGGGGTGGCGCTTGGTTTGGATGCCCACGCGCACGTTGGACAACGAGAAATTGGTGTTGGTGGTCTTGGTCACGGCGATGCTCTCTATCGAGTCGCGCTCCTGACGGTTAGAGGCAGCATCCAAAGCATCTTTCAATCGCATGTCCGTGTCCAGCGGATTGTACTTCGGACTGAGCTGTTCTTGCTGCACACTGTAATACAAAGGTGCGCTTACATGGGCTTTTTCCGGGAAGAATTTGCCCAGCTCCAAGTTGGCTGTCACGCTGTAATTCTGGTAATCATCGGTAGACCTTTGGGCCACACCCTCTTCCAATCCGCCAAAACCTTCACTCATATAGCGTCCTTGGAGATTGACCGTTCCGAAATCAGACATCTGTACATTCAGGTTACCTTGTGCCGCCCAACCGCCTTCGTTGTTGTATTCCAGCAAACGAAGTTCGTTAACCCACACCTCACCCGACTTCATTTCGCCCGCTTTGTTGCGCACACCAATCATCATAGTCTTCACCTCGCCCAGCGTAGGGTTACCCATCACGCTGACTTTGTTGTTGGGTTTGTCGGGATCGTAGCTTGTATAAACCCGATTATACGATGCTTGTCCTTGCGCTTTGTCTTTGTTTCTCTGTCGCTTCAGGTCGGTAAATAGCTTCAAAGGAATGTCTAACATGTTCTCTTCGGGCCACACTTCGCGCACATCCGACAACGAGTAGCGGTTGTATTCCTTGGGTGCCGTCAGCTTCAGGGGAATCTCATACTCGTAATAGTTGCTCTTATAATCATTGCCCAAGCGTACGAAAACAGCCAACTGACCATCCTGCAAATTGGTCGTATTCTGCTCCATGGCGTTGGCATGCACGAACATTTGCAGGCGTATATACTGACGAAGATCGACTGAAGCGTTCTTATAAACCGCCTTAGCATCACCCGTAGCGAGATTTGAAACCACGATATCCAACGCCTGTTCGTTGGCTTCAACCAGCTGACGTTGCGTGGGATCTTGCGCTCTCCTAATGCCAGGAGGCAACACATAGTTAACAGGTGTCTTGTCATTGTTCTCCTCAATGTTGACTGAACTCACCGACATGGTGCCCGAATTGGAACCCGCAGGATCGAGTTGTTGCTCGTATATGCGCCAATCTCCACGCACCAGATCGAAGCTACCGAATCGCAATACGATGGGTTTTTCAAACCCTGTGAGGAACATTCGCATGAAACGAATGCTGGTGAAGTCGGAGATTGAACCGAAACGGCGTTCGAATTCGCGTATCGGAATGCGGAACTGATACCAGGTAACTGGCTCCTTTTTCTTGTTTCTTAGGGGCGCTATGGCATCACGTTTGTCTACAATGTAGTTCTTTCCAACAACCAAGTCTTCCGGACGGATGGACACATGATACTGAAAATACTTCTCATATTCGTTCAAAGTGTAGTCTTGATTGATGTCTTCCACGTCGGGTGTGCCCTTGTACGACGTATCATAACGTTCGCCGCGCGTATCGGTATCGGGCGAGTTTCCTTGCGGATTGTTGATGTATTTGTACCGCCTTAGGATGGAAGCCTGCATCTCATCGTAGTCACGACCACGGAAATAATGATAGTTGTCGTTGGCCACGTCGTTCAAAATGGCATTGAACACGTCCGGACTTACCTTGCCTTGAATCTGCTTCAAGAAGTCTTGATAAGCTTCAAAGTTTTTCTCTTCCTCGTCAGTCAGGCCATTGAAGCCCAAATCCTGCAAAGCTCTTGCCCCCTTGTTTGTGGCAAAAGCATACGTCACAGTGGCCGGAGTGGGAATCTTTCCCCATTGGGTTGTGATATAAGTTTGCGTTCCATCGACGGGAAGTCCACTCTCATAAAACTTCTTTCCGTCATGAAGAATGTCCTCGCTAACCTCACCCAAGTTGATATAGAAGTCGCCTCCGTACTCGCTGGCGGTACCCTCTTGACGGGTATAGATGAACGGATCGAGCATCCAGAACTCGATATATTCGATGTTGGACGATTCAAAATCGCTGTAATCCAGCTTCCGCATCATGCCACCCCACTTCTGTTTGGGATTGTTGAGCAACCCCTTTGCCGTCAAATCAGGGTTGAAGTTGTACGGTCCACGCTCGCTTGGATAGTACGCAAGGTTCAAGATTGGAAGAGTAGCGGTGGCTCCACTGTAACTACTTTGGTCGCGCTTGGGGTACAACTCCCTGACATACACCTCGCGAACGTAATGATTGGACAGCTGTTCCAAGTCGCTCTTGATATGCTTTGGCGTCAAAGAACTGCTGCGACGGGTAAACAATGGGTCGATGGTATACCAAGCCAAGAGCGCCCGATTGTAGCCACTGCGCAGGGTAGTCTTGTCACTATACTCGGGAAACATCGACGGCACACTCGACATGATCCATGATGTTGGCGTTGAAACATCTATCTTGTTGGTCGTATTTTCAAAGTCATCGAGATACGAAGCGTTGTCTTGCGTGCCATGACTTTGCCCTGCGATGAGCTGTGCAAACTCGGCATTGAGCGAGATGTTCGATGGTTGTGTCAGGTGTAAGAATGGGATTTTGTCCAACACATTGGTGAGCCACTGACTCTCTTTCTTCCAGTTTAGGTTGACTCCCCACAGGGTATTGTTCAACGGCTCAGACCCCATGTTCACTTTGTTGGTTAAGGCTTGTTCAGAAAGATGCTGCAACGTACCGCTCAGTTGCAGGTCTTTGCTGAAATCGTACTCCCAGTTCACGCCGAACATCGTCTTTCGTTCCTGCGCAAAGTCGGTGTTACTCTCCAGCGAAACGTTAACGTTTGTCCCCGCATTGATAATGCTTTGATTCAAAATAGTCACCTCCCCTGCCGCATAGTCAACCGAATAATCGGCATTCTCGGTCAACCTAACGCCACCAGCCGTCACCACAACCGACCCTTGCGGCACGTTGTAGGCTCCCAAGGATATGACGTTGGCCGCCGAACCCCTGAACTGTCCCATCAGCACATACTTGTTTTTCTCGGCGATTTGCTTGGCTACGGTCTTAGTAGAATCGTACAACTCGGTGAAAGCATACCGCTTGGCTTTCTCTTCATTCACACCTTTGCTCACCAAATAGCGATGGATATACGACCCAAAAGGCTCGGCCACGGGGAAGAACACGCGACCATCGCTCACCGTATAACCCTCTACAAAGTCAAAATAGCCGTTGCTATGCGGCTTGTTGTTGTTATCCAATCGGTCGGCACCCAGCAGCCGAATGATGGGTTGGTCTTTCACTTGTGGCTCAGGAATATAGGTGAGATAAACGCCGGCGGTGTCACTTTGGAACTTCACATCCAAGCGAAACTTCTCGCGCTCCACTCTACTGGCCAACTCGTACACGTTCTTCATCATCAGCCTCCAGTTGCCTTGTCGTGGGTTGTTGCTGGTGTTTTTGAGCGACTTGACGAACAACGCCGCATTCACATCGGTCACGTCACTGGCAAACTCGCCCACTTGATAGGTGGCACCACCGTAAGTATATTCGTATGCTACGGCCAACACCTGGTCGGTTTGCAATCCCATGCGCAGCGAAACGTAACCCAATGCCGTGTTAACTGTGTATTCAGAGGGATTTAAAAGCCGCGCGCGTTCCAGCTTCTCATAGTCAACACCGCCCACAAGTCCGCCCCCATCGAGCACCGTTGTCGACTGATCGATGTTGCGTGCCGACGCAAGTTGGCCCACCAACGTGCCATATTCGGTATTCGCATTGTTAGAAGGAACCATCTGTCCCGTGGCATTCCACAGTCCATTGGAGATGTATTTGTTCTCGCCCAAGTCGGTCAATGCGATGATGTTACGGGTGTTTGTGGTGACACCTGAATTGTTGGTGACCCAGATTTCCACCCGATTGATCTTCACACCCGATGTCAGATTGGGCAGCGACTTCATGTTGTCATCGTACGTCTGACGGAAGTATTGTGACAAAAAGAAGTGGCGATTCTCCTCATAGTTGGCCACATTAATCTCGAACGGCGTGAACTGTGCGCCACCGCGCGATGACACACTCTTGTCGGCCGACTTCTTCTGCGAGGCCACCATCTGCAACTTGAGCTTACCAAACTGCATGTCCGTACGCAAACCGAACAGCGAACTGGCTCCCTTGATCAATGAAGAGTTGGACGGAAACGACACGTTACCCCCCTCAACCAGCTTGATAATTTCATCCTCCTTGCCGTCGTATTTCAGTTTAAGGTTCTGCGCATCAAAGTCAAACGTGGCGTCGGTGTTGTAGTTGAGATTCATGTTCACCTTATCACCTACCCTACCATTGACGTTAAGATTAATCTTCTCGTCAAAGTTCATCGTGGTCATTTTTCGGTTGCGGATAGGCAACGAGGGGTTGTCTATCTTCTTCACCGTGCCGCCAAACTTCAGTTCGGCCGTTCCCTGCGTCTTGATGCGCACGCCACCCGGGCCGAATATCTTCTCGGCCGGTCCCAGTTCAAAGTGCATGTTGGTGAAGTCGAACTTCTCTTTCCCTTTGTTTTCAAAGATTTCTGCGTTCTTCGAGCGGAAATACTGGTCGAAAAGTCGTTTCTCACTCCATGCCCGATACTCCTCCGGCGTCATCATGATGGGTGCATTGAGCCACGCCGCACCGATTTTCGAGCCGATGATATACCGGTCAAGCGTATCGTTGTAAATCACATTCTGCTGTAGATTTTGAGGACGTTTCAAGTCTAATGGACTCTGGTTCAGGTCGTCAATCGTCACCGGGAGCGTGCGCTGAATCTTCCAACGTGGATTCAACAGCGAGTCGGGGATATTGAGGTCATCATCCAACTGGGGCTGCGCCTTGATGTCGATGGTGTCTTTCCGCTGCGGTTCTGTCTGCTTCTGAGGCTGTTGCCTGTTGGTTGTCCGCGTGCGGTTGTCTTGCCAAAAGGGCATACGCATGGCATAACTCGCCATACTCATGACGAGCAATGTCACAACAAAACCATATATGCGCCTTTTATTCCGCATGCTGAACTACCGCGATTGACACGTACCTCACCACGGCACGCTTACTTGATTTGCTTCAAAGCCAACTTCACCACCTGCTCTACCGGCAGCGATGGGTCGGATTTCAAGATGCCCTCCACCACTTTGGCACTGGGAGCGGGCGAGAAACCCAGCATGGTGAGCGCACTCACCGCCTCGTCACGGATGCTGGCATCCACCGCCGTTGCAGGCTCACTGCTTACATGCAGCTCGGTGGCAATACCGCTGCTCACGATTTTGTCGCGCAGATCTACGATGATGCGCTGTGCCGTTTTCAGTCCAATGCCTTTGACGGCCTTCAACATCCGCTCATCACCATTGGCGATAACGTTGCACAACTCGGCGGGCGAGAGAGTGGATAAAATCATTCGGGCCGTGTTGGCACCCACGCCAGACACGGTGATTAGTAGGCGATACAACTCGCGTTCCTGCTTCGAGAAGAAGCCGTAGAACGTGAAATTGTCATCACGTCCGCCCGTCACCAACGACTCGTGCACATACAACTTCACCTCTTTCTTGCCCTGAATGGCACTGTAGGTGTTCAGCGAGATATTCAATCCATAGCCCACACCTGCGGCTTCGAGTACAGCCAGTGCGGGAGTTAATTCGGTCAATTCACCCCTGATGTATTCTATCATGTGTTATAATATGTATATATACGCTAGAGATAACGCAGCAAAGGCCCGCTTATTGCGTGGCGCATGGAAAGAATGAACACACCATGCAGCCGCCATCCAACCGCTCACGCATACGGGTGACATTTAAAACTCATATCATTAGGGTTTTTAGAGCATTGAGTTTGGGCGGCAAAAGCATTGGGTTTGAAGGCCAAAGTCAATGGGTTTGCCCACCAAAGTCAATGACTTGTTTTTGTAACCAAAAAGGGTTTGCTACATTCAAAGAAATGTAAAAATTGCGATTATCCTTTTAAATCATCTTTGTTTGTCTGGAGAAATTTATAATTTTGCGAACGATTATCGTATTTACAGACATAAAAAAGATTGTTGAACGGGTTCGGCAGGGGCATGGATAATCACCCCCGACCGGGCGTAATACATGAAAAGAAAATCAATTATGAAGAAAATCAGAGCCGCCGTAGTAGGCTACGGCAACATAGGTCACTATGCCGTTCAGGCATTGGAGGCCGCAGAAGATTTTGAGATAGCTGGCATCGTACGCCGCCAAGGTGCTGAGAACAAGCCAGCTGAGTTGGCCGCTTACGAGGTTGTGAAGGATATAAAAGAACTGACAGACGTGGACGTGGCCATCCTGGCGACACCCACACGCAGCTGTAAGGAGCACACCCAACAGATTTTACCCCTTGGCATCAACACCGTGGACAGCTTTGACATCCACACAGACATCGTTGATTACCGCGCTGCCTTAATGCCCTTGTGCAAGCAGCACCATGCGGTGAGCGTCATTAGTGCGGGATGGGATCCGGGATCCGACTCCATTGTGCGCACGCTGATGCAGAGCTTGGCACCGAAAGGTCTTAGCTATACCAACTTCGGGCCAGGCATGTCGATGGGACACAGCGTGTGCGCCAGAGGCAAGAAGGGCGTGAAGAATGCGCTATCGATGACCATTCCACTGGGCGAGGGCATCCACCGACGCATGGTATACGTGGAGTTGGAAGACGGTGCCACGCTCGATGAGGTGACCAAGGAAATCAAGGCCGACCCCTATTTCGCACACGACGAAACGCATGTCATGGCCGTTGAGTCGGTTGACGCGGTGCGTGACATGGGACATGGCGTACACTTGGTGCGCAAGGGAGTGAGCGGCAACACGCAAAACCAGCGCATGGAGTTCAGCATGAGCATCAACAATCCAGCGCTCACCGCACAAGTATTGGTCAACGTGGCACGCGCCAGCATGCGCCAACAGCCAGGATGTTACACCATGGTGGAGCTTCCTGTCATCGACATGCTGCCCGGTGAGCGGGAAGACCTCATCAAACATCTGGTTTAACAGCTTTAACCTTCCCTCTTTGAGAGGGAAGGAAAGCTAATGAAAAGCAGGTCTACAGCTTCGGCTCTCCGTACAGATGGTCCCACCAAGTGGAATCGTCTTTGAGCCATTTGGCGAACCATGCAAAGATGGTATTCTGCCATTTCAGACGCTTGTTGTAATCGGTGATGTGGTGATTCTCACCATCTACCACCACAAAGGCCGTGGGGCGCCCCAAGAGTTTCAGTGCCGTGAACATCTGGATGCTTTCGCCTATCGGCACATTGGTATCGGCACTGCCATGCAAGAACAACAGCGGCGTGTGAATTTTGTCGGCATTGAACAGCGGACTTTGGTCCACATATAGTTTCTTGTCCGTCCAAGGATAACGGTTGGCCATGCTCACTTCGCTGTAACTATAGCCCCAATAACCTTCGCCCCAGTAACTGGTATGGTCGCTGATGCCCGCATGCGATATGGCAGCCGCAAAGAGATTGGTCTGCGTTTGCAGGTATTGTGTCATGAATCCGCCATACGATGCGCCGATGCATCCAATCTTCTTGCTATTGATGAACGTATGGTCGGCCACGAATTTCTTCGTTCCTTCGATGATGTCTTCAGCCACTCCTTGCCCCGCTGTGTTAACATGACGGGAAGAAAACTCTTGTCCAAATCCCACGGCACCACTGGGTTGGATGACCAACACGACGTAACCCAGTGCGGCATAGGCATGGTGCGGATAGCGTGTTTCAAAGTTACGGCTCGTTGGCGAGCATCCTCCATAATAATTAACGATGAGCGGATAATGCTTTGATGAGTCGAAATGGGGCGGCAGATAATAGCGCGTGCAGATGGTATCTCCATGCGAATTGACGAAATTCCAAGCCTTGCATTCCCCCAAGCGAATACCGGCAAGGGTTTGAAGATTGGTGTCTTCCACCACCTTTGGACGCTTCGCAGACAGGTTCATGGTGTACACACGGTCGGCATTGGACGCACTTTCGCCCGTCCATGCCATGACAGGAGCCGAATGGGCGAACGACATGTGTTTGACAACCTCTTCGGGTTGATGAATTTTCACTATCTTCTTCGACTTCGTGTCACAGCAGTAAAGGCTTACGCTATCACGGTTCATGGCCGAAAAATACAGCTTGCCGTCGGCGTGGTTCCATGCGTATTGACTGATGCCGGGGTTGAATGTCTTGGTCAGCGGCGTGACCTGTCGGTCTGAGAGGCGCAGCGTAAACAACTGATAGTCGTACATACTCGGCACTCTTCCATTGGGAACATTGGCTCCGATGCCGTTGAAAGCCTCGGGAGAGCCCATCACCACAATCTCTTTTCCATTGGGTGAGAAGGCTGCACTGGCGATGAATCCATCGTCAAAGACCAGCGTATCGGCTTTCAGAGTACGCACATCCAGGCTGAAAACAGAGAACAAGGTGGTGGGACGATGAGTAAGTCGGGTGCGAGTGGTCATGAAGAGCACCTTGGAACCATCGTTATTGATGTCCAAGAGCGACACGTCGTGATAGCCGAAGGTGAGCGGTTGGGCCAGTCCGGTGCGCAAATCAAACTTCAACAGACTTGTTCTGTTGCGCCAACCCGGTTGCCGATCCTCGGGTTCGGTAATCTCATAGACATCACGATCTTTCTTCTTTCCCTCGTTTTTCTGCATCACCACCAGGTAATCGGCAGTGGGTGACAGCACGAAAGAACCCTCCGGTAGATTCGTGGCGATGACTTTTTCGATTCCCGTCTCAACGTCTGACGTGATCAACTCCCTACTGTATTTGCCCTGACGAGCCCAATATAGCTCGTGAGAATGCGGCATCCAGTGAACGGCTTCGTTACGAGTTGCCACGATATGACCTGTCTTGAGTTCCTTCACTTGCCAACGATATGACGTTTTACCACCATGTGCTACGTCCCGAAAAGCCGTGATGAGGTATTTACCATCAGGCGAAAGCTCCACTCCAGTCACGAACCTACGGTCGGTCAGGCTGCGCAATGTGAACGTTTTTTCGCCCTCACCAACCGATAACAAGGCTCCTTTCTGAGGCTCGACCTGTATGTCCAACGTGTCTGACCGGCCGCGTTTGGAAAGGTATTTCACCACCACATCGTGGGAACCCGGCTCTAATGTCAGCTTACCATCACGACTTTGTTGACCGTCTACATACAAATTGAAATCGGAGAGCTTGCCCACTTTGACCGTTGCCTGACCATATCCGTCGGCTTGAATGCGAAAACCCAGCAAATGGAGGGCGTATGGTGCATCGGAAGTGGGCAACACTTCGCCGGAAACTTCCCGTCCCTGACGCACTTGTTCCAGCGACAAAGGCGTGTCCAGCAGCGACTTGGCGTTGAACGTGTGGCCTTTTACATCGACACTGTCAATCATCAGGGGATGCTGCACCACAAAAGGACCGGCATAACGAACCGTCTTCACGGGAATGACGGAGCTGTAAACAAAATCAGCTGTCAACAAGACAGCTGATAAAAGGATATAAAACTTATTCATTATTTTCAATGGT
Source organism: Hoylesella buccalis ATCC 35310 (assembly GCF_000177075.1). Classification (GTDB taxonomy): domain Bacteria; phylum Bacteroidota; class Bacteroidia; order Bacteroidales; family Bacteroidaceae; genus Prevotella; species Prevotella buccalis. The sequence goes on along the minus strand of NZ_ADEG01000068.1, from coordinate 23,421 downwards.
TAGAAATGGTAAAATGGAGGGATAGCCCACCATGACCTCTATCCTTACTCATCACACCCAAAGAGAGGATCCTCGGGCATGACCATGGTTGGGGTCTTATCGTATTCCTTGAGCAACTTCGCAGGTACGTATTTCTTATTGACAACCAGGCGGAACATATACTCATTGAACCACTGATTGGTCATGATGAGGCAACCTTTCTGCCCATTAGCGGCTCCCCAGCTGTTCTCCACCTTCCACTTCAAGGGCTTACCCTGTGCGTCCAAGTCGACAGCTGTCAATGTCATGGCGTGTGTAGAGCCGCTGTCAAACGTGGCAATGCGGTCGGCCTTTCCCATGTTGAACGTTGTTCCCAGCAGGCTACCGTAATCGTAATTGTCCACATCCATATAGCCGCGCTTGCGATCCAGCTGCTTGCCAACATCGTAAGAGCTGTACATCTTGTGTCCATCTTTCAAGCTGGCGATGGCCAACTGCGCAATCTCTTCCATCGGAAGATTAAGATACTTCCAGTTGTGTCCATCGTAACTGTGCCGATCATACTCCACTTCGTAAGTTTCATGATAAGCCCGTCGAGGGTCATTCATCACCATGATGAACGTTCCGTTGAGCCCATGTCCCACCGTCTCGTTATAAAATTCGCGTGGCGTATAGTGCTTTTGTGGTGTGACAGTCTTGCCATCTTTGTTTTTGAATGCGTATGTAAAGTTCTGAACAGGCTCGCCAATGGTTAGCGACAAGATACGATAAACGGTGGCAAGCATCTCGGTTTTCCGCTTTTCCACCTCCGCTTTTTTCTTTTTAGCGTTCACCATGCGTCGCAATTCCAGCCCATATTCGCGCAATTTAGATGACAACAGGCGAGCCATCACCCTGGTGTTGTCAGACGAATAGGTCTCGGGCATCACGCTCATAGGCACCAAACCATACTTTTCGGCCAAGTCGGCAACCCCGCAAAAGGTACCGCCATCATTGACAGGATTCTTGAAGAAGAACTGCATACGCTTGTCATCCAATGGCTTCGACGCATTGTCAATGACACCTTGCAGCATGAGATTGGCCTTCTCTAATTGGTCATAAAAGAACAAATAGGCATGTGAAAACTCCACGGCGAGCGTGTCTTGATGCCGTTTAGCAAAGTTGGCGCGCAGCACGTTGAAGCCCGAGAACATCCAACAGCGGCCACTTTTCTGCTGGTCGTGTATGCTCTGCTTGGGTGTTTCGATGCTGAAATAGGTGTCTACCGCACCCTGATTGGCACGGTTTTTAACCAAATCGTCAATGTTGTTAGATGCCACAGCATTGATGATAGCCTTGTCGGCAGGTGAAGATGGTTGTGCCTGCTGTATCTTTTTCAATAGATCAGCAGATAGTCCACCAGGCTTTTGCGCTCCTACGGCCATGCTCGAGAACAGCAGGACGGCAGCTAAGAAGAAAGATTTTTGTTTCATGATAGTTTTGTTTGTATAATTGATTTGTTGACAAAAATAAGCATTTTTCATGAAAAAATTCAGCATTTCAAGATAAAACTCATTTTTAACCGCCCTAATCACCATTGCAGCACACAGATATGCGGCATGGAGAAGGGATTTTCTTTGTCAACGGAACCCTTTTTGTCTGCTTACGAATCACAACGAAATCTGTTCGTGTTAACAAACCTTTCGTTTGTTAAATCGATTCATTTTCTTTGACAAAACAAAATCGCGAAATAGAGAAAACAAGTCATAAACGCATCATCTTTTGGCCCATTCGCATGGAACAAATTGCCAATTGCCATGCTTTTATCTCCCAATAGCTATGCTTTTGCCCCGCAATATGCATGCTATTGCTCACCTATTAACATGCTATAAAAGGCCGTTTTGGCACAAATAGATGGAGTTTTTGTCACAAACACATCTCTTATTGATGGCCTTCAAAGTTAGAAAACCATCTAACTCACTCACCATCAAGCGGATAATAAAACCGTTGAATCCTTGGCTTATTTTCAGCACATCAACAGGTTGGCTTCAAAAACGCCCAGCATTTGTGTTAAAAAGACGTAGCGACCGCGGGCTTTTCACCAATAAATATTCTGCTTGACGTAATAAACACAATGCGTCATTCCTACATGAAAGCACCGCATGTCTACCAGCAAAATTCAGCACAAAGGACGCATTGTTCATATAAATTTATTATCTTTGCATGGTTATAGAAGAGAGCTTATTGATGGACAAGACTAATTTAAGGCTTTTACCCCAAATAAATTACCCCGAAGACTTACGAAAACTCAGCGTTGAAGAGTTGCCAGAGGTGTGTCGTGAACTTCGCGAAGACATCATCCAAGAGGTCTCCGTAAACCCCGGACACTTTGCGTCTTCACTGGGAGCCATTGAGATTACCGTGGCCTTGCACTATGTGTTTGACACGCCGAGCGACAAACTTGTATGGGATGTGGGGCATCAAGCCTATGGACACAAGATACTCACCGGGCGCCGGGAGTTGTTTTCCACCAACCGGAAGCTGCATGGACTGCGCCCATTTCCCACGCCTTTGGAGAGCCAGTACGACACCTTCACCTGTGGACATGCCTCCAATTCCATCTCGGCGGCATTGGGTATGGCCGTCGCAGCCAAGAAAAGTGGCGAGAATGACAAGAAGATTGTAGCCATCATCGGCGATGGTGCCATGAGTGGTGGATTGGCATTCGAGGGACTGAACAATGTTTCGTCGACTCCGAACGACCTTCTCATCATCCTCAACGACAACGACATGAGCATCGATCACGCAGTGGGGGGCATGGAAAAATACCTCCTAACCCTCGATACGAATGCCACTTACAACAAGCTGAGGTTCAAGGCTTCGCAATGGCTCCATCAACGTGGCTACCTTAGTGAGAACAGAAAGAAAGGCATCTTGCGGCTCAACAACGCCATCAAGTCGGCCATCAGCCGCCAACAGAACATCTTCGAGGGCATGAATATTCGGTATTTCGGACCTTTTGATGGACACGACGTGACTGAAATCGTGCGCATCTTGCGACAGCTGAAGGACATGAAAGGCCCCAAACTGCTGCATCTGCACACCACCAAAGGCAAGGGATACAAGCCTGCAGAGCAGTCACAAACCGAATGGCATGCACCAGGTAGATTCAACGCCGAGACGGGTGAACGCATCGTTAAAGACTGTTCTGAAGAACCACCACGTTACCAAGACGTTTTTGGTGACACGCTGGTAGAGCTCGCTTTGCAGAATCCAAAGATTGTAGGGGTCACCCCTGCCATGCCAACCGGTTGCTCGATGAATAAACTGATGAAAGCCATGCCCGACCGAGCGTTTGACGTTGGCATTGCCGAAGGACACGCGGTGACCTTTTCCGGCGGCATGGCAAAAGAAGGTTTGCAGCCATTTTGCAACATTTACAGCTCGTTTGCGCAACGCGCTTACGACAATATCATCCACGACTTGGCCATCCTCAACCTACCCGTCGTACTGTGTTTGGACCGTGCGGGACTTGTTGGTGAGGACGGACCCACGCACCATGGCGTGTTCGACTTGGCCGCCTTGCGCCCCATCCCCAACCTGACCATCGCTGCACCGATGGACGAAAAGGAACTGAGACGGTTGATGTACACGGCTCAACTGCCCGACAAGGGCATGTTTGTCATCCGTTATCCGCGCGGCAGGGGGGTGAACAAAGATTGGAAATGCCCCCTGGAAGAAATCAAAGTGGGCACGGGTCGCAAGTTGAAAGACGGCGACCAGGTGGCCATTCTCACAGTAGGCCCCATTGGAAATGATGCACAGAAGGCCATTGAAGCATTGCCTCAGCAGGACAAGGTGGCTCATTACGACATGCGGTTCATCAAACCTTTGGACGGAGATCTGTTGGATGAGATTGGGAAAAAGTTCAAGAAGGTCATCACAATTGAAGACGGCGTGCGCAACGGCGGCTTCGGTTCGGCCGTCTTGGAGTGGTTCAATGACCATGGATATGCCCCAAGCGTGCAGCGAATGGGATTGCCCGACGAGTTTGTGGCGCATGGTTCAGTGGACGAACTGAGGAGAATCGTGGGACTGGACGCACCTCACATCAAGCAAAACATCGAAGAAATGCTGGCATCAGACCAAGTCTGAAATACTTGAAACATCAAAGGATTTTCGAAAAATCACATAGACATGAAGATTATTATCTGTGGCGCTTACGGCATCGGCACACATCTGGCCAAGATGCTTTCACGCAACCATGAAGACATTACGCTGATTGATGAAGACGACGAACGGCTGGCTCAGATAGGAAGCGACTTTGACCTACTGACCGCACAAGCCTCGCCCAGCAGCATCAAGGCACTGCATGAAGCGGGCGCTGAACATGCGGATTTGTTCATTGCCGTAACGCCCGAAGAGAGTCTGAACATCACTTCGTGCGTTCTGGCCAAAGCTTTAGGAGCCAAGAAGACCGTGGCTAAAATCAGCAACAGCGAATACACAGCCCCCGAACTACAGGATTTCTTTACCGGATTGGGTGTCAGTTCGCTGATTTACCCAGAGAAGTTGGCCGCCGTAGACATCATCAACGGACTCAAAATGTCGTGGGTTCGTCAGCGATGGGATGTCCACAATGGCGCATTGGTGATGTTGGCCATCAAGCTAAGGGAAACCTGTGAGATACTCAACAACCCGTTGAAGAACCTCTGCGGACCCGATGATCCGTATCATGTGGTGGCCATCAAGCGTTTGAACGAAACCATCATCCCCGGTGGTAACGACGAATTGAAGCTCTACGACTTGGCTTATTTCATGACAACTACACAATATATCCCCTACATCCGCAAGATAGTGGGCAAAGAACTGTATGTAGACGTGAAGAATGTGATGATTATGGGCGGCGGTGCAACGGCCGTCAGAGCCATTAATACCATGCCCGACTACCTGGATACCAAACTCATTGAAATCAGCGAGGAGCGATGTGAAGAGCTCAACAACCTGTTGGACGACGACAAAGCGCTTATCATCAACGGCGACGGTCGTGACACCCAGCTGCTGATGGAGGAAGGCATTAAGAACACACAAGCCTTCGTTGCCCTGACCAACAATGCCGAAACCAACATCCTGGCCTGCCTTACGGCCAAACGATTGGGCGTGCGAAAGACCGTTGCCATGGTGGAAAACGTTGACTATGTGAGCATGGCTGAAAGCCTGGACATCGGCACTATCATCAACAAAAAGGCCATTGCGGCCAGCCACATCTACCAAATCATGCTCGATGCCAAAGTCATAAACATGCGCTTCATCATGTCTGCCAATGCCGATGTGGTTGAGTTCGTGGCCCAAGAAGGTTCTCGCGTCACCAAAAAGCCTGTGAAAGATTTAGGTTTACCCAAGGAGGCAACCATCGGAGGACTGGTCAGAGGAGATGAAGGGATGCTCGTTTCGGGGCACACACAGATACAGGCTGGCGACATTGTGATGGTGTTCTGCCATAACATTAACCTCAAGACGATAGAAAGACTCTTCATTTAGCAAAGTCAAAACAGCAAACAATGATTAACCTCAGGACTATATATAAAGTGATAGGCTCGCTACTTTTCATCGAAGCCTTCATCCTTTTCGCCTGTTTCGGTATGGCTCTTTTCTACGGTGAAGATGACGCCATGGCTTTTCTTCTGTCGGTATTCATCAGTCTCTTCACAGCCTTTATCCTGAGATACCTAGGCCGTAACTCCAACAACACCTTGTCCAGGCGCGACGCTTACCTGGTGGTAACGCTCTCATGGATAGTCTTTAGCTTCTTCGGCACGTTCCCCTTCACCCTCAGTGGCTACATTCACGGCTTCACGGATGCCTACTTTGAAACGATGTCGGGATTCACCACCACCGGCGCTACCATCATAGATGACGTAGAAGTGTTTCCCCACGCCCTACTCTTTTGGCGCTCACTGACCCAATGGATTGGCGGCTTGGGCATCGTATTCTTCACCGTTGCCCTGCTTCCCTCCATGGTAGGAGGCTCTGTTCAGGTGTTTGCAGCCGAAGCAACCGGCCCCATTAAGTCGAAATTACACCCACGGCTCTCCACCAGTGCCAAGTGGATTCTCACCGTGTACCTCGTTCTGACCATCGCTTGCATAGGCTGTTTCATCCTTTATGGCATGAACTGGTTCGATGCTGTCAACTATTCAATGACCACAACGGCTACGGGAGGCTTTTCCACACACAACAGCAGCACCGAATATTTCCACTCTCCAGCGCTGGAATACATCTGCACTATTTTTTGTTTTCTCTCGGGAGTGAACTTCACTTTGCTGTACACAGCGGTGGTGAAGCGGCGCTTCAAAGCATTATTCAAAAGCTCTGAGTTCAAGTTCTACCTAAGTGTTGTCATCCTATTCAGTTTGTTCATCATGCTCGAACTGATGATTAATCGGGGTTACGACTTAGAACCAGCATTCCGTTCGGGCGTCTTCCAAGTTGTTTCGTTCATCACCACCACTGGTCTGTTCAACGATGACGCCGGCCAATGGCCACACGTCACCTGGGTCATCCTGGCCACCTGCATGTTCATCGGAGCCTGTTCTGGCTCGACGAGTGGTGGCTTCAAGTGCATCCGAGTGGTGATGTTGCTCAAAACTATCCGCAATGAATTTAAACAAATACTGCACCCCAACGCCGTACTGCCTTTGAAGGTCAACGACACCAACATACCTTACCAGAAGCGAGGAACCCTTCTGGCCTTCCTCACCATGTACCTCATCTTGTGCCTGCTGGCCTCGTTCGTACTGATGATGGCCCACATCGACAGCACCAACTCCATCACCATCATCCTCAGCTGCATCGGCAATGTGGGGCCAACGCTGGGACTTGAAATCGGACCGACGATGAGTTGGAGCATGCTGCCCGGCTTTGTAAAATGGGTATGTGCACTGCTCATGCTCATCGGGCGTTTGGAAATATTCAGCGTGTTGGTCATCCTGTCACCAGCGTTCTGGAAAGATAATTAAACAAGAAGACAACAAATCTGTCAACATAAAATAAAAAAATATGAAACCACTCAAGTTTAAACCCCTGCTCAAACAAACCATTTGGGGGGGCGACAAAATCATTCCATTCAAGAAACTCGACGAACAACTGGAAAACGTTGGCGAGAGTTGGGAAATATCCGGCGTGAAAGACAACGAGACCCTCGTCAGTGAAGGCGAGTATGAAGGCCGCGCCTTGAACGACGTTGTGCGCGAATTGAAAGGCAAACTCATTGGAGAAGCCAACTATGAGCGCTTTGGTGACGAGTTTCCCCTGCTCATCAAGTTCATTGATGCCCGACAAGATCTTTCCATCCAGGTACATCCCACGGACGAGATTGCCAAGAAACAAGGGAAGAGCCGTGGCAAAACGGAGATGTGGTACATCATGGACAGCGACAAAAACGCACACCTGCGAAGCGGACTGAAGAAAGAAATCACGCCCGAAGAGTACAAACAGATGGTGGAGAACGATACCATTCTCGACGCCATTGCCGACTACTCGGTTAAAGAAGGCGACTGCTTCTTCCTGCCAGCCGGCCGCATTCACAGCATTGGCACGGGATGCTTCCTGGCCGAGATTCAGCAAACATCCGACGTGACCTACCGCATCTACGACTTCAAGCGCAAGGACAAGAATGGCAACTATCGCGAACTGCACACCGCGCAGGCCGCCGAATGCATCAACTATAACGTGGAAAAAGATTATCGCACCGATTATACGTCGACCAAGAACCAAGGTGTGAGCCTCGTTCACTGTCCCTACTTCAACACGGCCGTATACGACCTTGACGAGCCAATGACGCTCGATTACAGCGAGTTGGACAGCTTTGTCATCCTCATTGGCGTGAAGGGTGAGGGCAAAATCACAGACAACGAGGGGAACGAAACCTCACTCTGCGCCGGCGAAACCATCTTGATTCCCGCCACAACCCGGGAGTTAAAGGTGGAAGGAACCGTGAAGTTCCTCGAAACCTACGTTTAAAAAAGAGTAGCAAAGAAACCCACAATCAGGAAAGGTCTGCATCATGGACACACGTCATGGTGCAGACCTTTCTTGTAATGGTTAATCGTTTGGTTGACAAGAAGATATAGATATCCTTCCAATAGCATTGAGTTTGGCCTCCAAAGTCAATGCTATTAATGCCCAAACTCAATGACATTGGAACGCAAACTCAATGACATTGAAACCCATGCTCAATGCCCCATTCGTGACATTGCATCAATGCAGGTATGCCGCAATGGTGTCAAAGCCCTTGAAAACGCCAATAGATTTTAATAAAAGGATGCTCAGCACCAGCACGACGCCAAAGTACAGCGTGTTGAAAAAGGCGTTCTTAACATCCTTCTCCCGTACATTCTCCCTCATCGACTTCACATAATTGTATACGCCAGGCACCACGATGACCAGCAGCAAGCAAATTCCCAATACGGCAAAAATCAAATCTAACATCATCAAATGGTTTTAAATATTTATCTGGGCACAGGTTACTCTCGGTCTGTGTCGCTGGTTGTACGATTTTGTTTGGTCAGCTCTAAATATCGTTGAAGATCAGCCTGTATGCGCGCCACCGGCTCTGACTGCTTGTAACGGGTGTTCTTTTTGAGCATCGACGGAATGGCTTCGATGCTGTTGCGGTAACAAGACAGTTCGTTACGCTGCTGTGTGCCGTGAACACTTTGTTGAGAAATCTCTACTTCTCGCTCACGAATAAGCTGCATACAAACCTTGTTAAGCATGGGCACCACTACCTTATCGAAGAGATGATGACCTTGTATATATAAATAGGTGGTATCGGGGGTCACACCCAGTCGCTTGATATCCTCCTTTACTTGCAGATAATTTTCCTTGTTGTTTGGATATTTTTGTTGCAGTTGGTTGATGCGCTTGCCCACCTTTCTGCGCACTCTGGCCACCATGTCCTCAGCCTTCGCCATGGTAAAGTGTCCCGGTTCGATGACGCGCAGAAAGTCCATGATGGTGAACTCGCCGTAATTGGGCGTTCGATAAAACCAGATGCTCCATATGAAAAGCGGGAAGATGGCTCGCGAATAGTCGCGCAGGTAAGCCTCCATGTCAAAGATGTGGTGGTCGTTGAGGGTAACCATGACACTGGTTTCGTACAACGATGGCGCATAGCATTGCAGGTTTTCAATGGCGTAAGCGTAGGTGTGAAAGACGTAAGGATTGGTTGTTACCTGCTTTGACATCTCGGTGGCACCCTGCATAAGATAGTCGTAATCGGCGTCCACGCAGGCAATCATGTCACGTCCTACTTTGTCCATGAGCAGGTTCATCAGCACCGCTTTTTTGCCTCTATCAAGACGTTGCATGCGAGAGGGCAACATCACCTGGAAATACCGGGTGTCGTCTTCGAAGTCACTCAAGACAGAACGCCAGAAAAATATGTCGTCGTAACTCTCCACATAGGCTGCGATGCGGCGTCTGGCGTTTTGCGACTTCATCTTGTTAGCCGCCTCGAAATAGCGTGAGGAGAGGTTGTCTTTTAGTTTTTTGCCCATGGTTCATGTATCTTTTTCACATCCAGACCTTTCCTATCTGTGAACATCCGTTATGTCACTAACCTCGGTAACATGTCCCATCCACCCATTCATGATGACGGCAGGCGAATGCGTAGTGAGGATAATTTGAACATTGGGATTGAGTTGCAGTATCAGGTCGATGAGTTGTTCCTGCCAATCAACGTGCAAACTCACCTCTGGTTCGTCCATGAGCAGCACGTAGGGCAGGCGATCTTCCACCAGCACGGTGAGCAAGATGGCCAAGATTTGTTTCTCGCCACTTGACAATTGGTAGGGCAAGAGCTTCTCTCCCATCTGCATGAAACGTATCTCGTTCTCGGTTCTGACGATGGTTTTGCCCGTTTCGGCAAACAGTTTGTCCACCATGTCTTGAAATTTCAACTTGTTGGCCGATACGCGTTGCGCCTCAACGGCTGCATCTGCGCCCCCCTTCTGCAACACCTCGATGATGCGGTTGCCGATGTTTACCTGATAATCCAGATACTTGCGCTGCAACTGAAAGAGCTGCCAGTCTAGTTCTGTGGCCAAACTAATGTCTACCTTGGCAACCATCTCCGAGCTCATCAACGGTCGGTCGAACGACCGGATGATATCATAACGGATGGCCGTAGCATCGGCCGGTGACACCGTGATGTGCACCCCTTTGGGCAAATGCGAGTTGAAGTCGCCACCTTCTGACAAGCTTTTGATCACCCGGTTCAAGATGGTGCTCTTGCCAACACCATTGACACCGCTCAGCACGTTAACCTGTCTGTCAAGATTCCAGGCCACATGCTTGCGACCACTCCACAACGAGTCTATCTCTACCCTTTCGATGTAATCAGCGTATTTCATGAGCTTTGTGCGTTATGTACCTGAGGTTGGCATGAAACAATGCGAGCCAATCATGACGCATCAGGTACTGTTAGTAGGGCAAATATAAGCAATTATCACCAATGCAGCAAGCACAATGGCCTTTTAATGACATCAATTTTAGAAGTCAGCACGTTCTATTCGTCAAAGAAAGGAGGATTCACAAAGATGCAAAATACCACAATCGTGGTAGGCCAAATACCGTTATCGTGCGATTGCATGTCAGCGTTTTTTTGTGTATATTTGCAATATCATTCATGGGGAGCAACGCCGCATGACAATATTTCCGCATCCACCGTCGAGAAAACGACACGCTGAACGAGAACAAGCAACATGCTATAGGACGGAAGAGCATGATGAGGCGAGCACCCAGATACTATTTATTCATTAAAAACGAGATACAATATGAGCAAGATTGCAAAACAAATGACAGACTTGATTGGTAAGACTCCTTTGGTAGCGTTGAACAAATATTCAGCCTTTCGCGGGCTTAAAACGCCCCTTGTGGCCAAGGTTGAGTTCTTCAATCCAGGCGGCAGCGTGAAAGACCGCATCGCCTTAGGAATGGTGGAAGCCGCAGAGAAAGACGGAACCTTGAAGCCTGGAGCCACCATCATCGAGCCTACCAGTGGCAACACGGGCGTGGGTTTGGCGCTCGTTGCGGCCGTAAAAGGCTACAAACTGATTCTCACCATGCCCGAAACCATGAGCGTTGAACGCCGAAACCTCGTCAAAGCCTACGGTGCCAAGGTTGAGTTGACCCTTGGTAAGGATGGGATGAATGGTGCCATCAAGGCGGCCGAGAAGCTGAGAGACAGCATAGAAGGTGCAGTGATACTGGGACAATTCACCAATCCTGCTAATCCCCAGAAACATTATGACACCACGGCTGTTGAATTATGGAACGACACCGACGGTGACATTGACATCTTCGTGGCTGGTGTGGGGACTGGTGGCACGCTCTCTGGCATCGGCAAATACCTCAAAGAGAAGAAGCCCAACGTTAGAATTGTAGCTGTGGAGCCATCGGCATCCCCAGTATTGAGCGGCGGAAAATCGGGATCTCATAAGATTCAGGGCATCGGAGCCGGCTTTATTCCACAAACCTATCATGCCGAGGTGGTAGACGAGATACTGCCCGTAGACAACGATGACGCCATCCGAACAGGCCGGCAGTTGGCTCAACAGGAGGGACTGTTGGTGGGAATCTCGTCAGGGGCAGCAGTCTTTGCCGCAGCAGAATTGGCCCTACGACCGGAGAATAAGGACAAGAAGATTGTGGCGTTGCTGCCCGATACCGGCGAGCGTTACCTCTCAACGGTGCTCTATGCTTTTGACGAATATCCATTATAAAAAGCTGTAACAGCACAACTACACATCGAAAAAGCATAGCGGGAGGCCACCACAAAGAGGTTTCCCGCTATTGTATATCAATCTACCATTTTAAATAATTACCGCCAAGACTTGACAAAATGCTTTTTATTGCGTAACTTTGTAGCATTAGGCAAGTGGATATCGGCCTGCCACCAGATGCATACTTCAAGCATGCCCAGCTGGAATTATGTCTAAAAGTAATACGATTGTAACACGTTTGACATGCTTATGAAGAGCCAACGTGCTAACTTTGTCAAGTGAAAATAGATAACAAACTATATGAAAGAGAACAAATATCGTATTCTCGTTGTAGACGACGAACAAGACTTATGTGAAATTCTGAAGTTTAATTTGGAAACAGAAGGCTATGTGGTAGAAACGGCAAACTCTGCCGAAGAGGCCATGATGATGGACATTTCATCGTTCAACCTCCTGCTGTTAGACGTGATGATGGGTGAGATGTCGGGATTTTCCATGGCTAAAAAGCTGAAAGAGAATCCCAAGACAGCCAGCATTCCCATCATCTTTCTGACCGCTCGCGATACCGAGAACGATACGGTAACCGGCTTCAATCTTGGCGCTGACGACTATATCAGTAAGCCTTTCTCCATTCGCGAAGTATTGGTTCGCATTCGTGCTGTCATCCGAAGGACCAACGAAACTGACGATCACACAGAGCCGAAGACGCTGAAATACCAAGGGTTGGAGATGGATTTGGACAAAAAGACAGTGACCATCGACGGTGAAAATGTTCCTTTCACCAAGACAGAGTTCGAGTTACTGCACCTATTTCTTTCTGAAAAGGGACACGTCTTCTCACGTCAGGAGCTCATAGACAGGATATGGCCAAAGGACGTTTTGGTGCTCGACCGCACGGTAGACGTGAACATCACACGACTAAGAAAGAAGATTGGACGGTTCTCCAAGTGCATTGTCACCCGACTTGGCTTTGGATACTACTTTGATGTTCTATGAGAAAGGTATCGGTAGGCAGCAAACTATACATCAGTATCTTGGCGGTATTCTTGCTTTTTGCCATCTCGTTCATAGTCTTTCAACAGACAAGAGAAAAGCAATACAAGCGGGAACTGCTGAACATGAGGCTGCAAGGCTATAACACCAGGATGGCAGATGCCATTCAATACCTGGGCAAGAGAGACGAACAAACGCTGAGTACCTATGTAAAGACGCACAGCATACCTAACCTGCGGGTAACAATAATCGATGATCAAGGACAGGTTGTGTTTGACAATTTCCAAAAAGACTACAGCAACTTTAAGAATCATGCCAACCGTCCGGAGATAATTGAGGCACGGAAAACGGGGACAGGGTCAAGCGTAGAACGAAACAGTAAGACCCTGAAACAAGAGTTTTTCTATTCGGCAACCTACTTCAAGGATGACAAGATGACGATTAGGAGTGCCTTGCCGTACAACAACGGCTTAGCTAAGTCGCTGCAAGCCGACCAACATTTCATTTGGTTTGCACTCACAGCGATTGTCATCTTGACGCTGGTGTTGTGGCGATTTTTAAGAAGATTGTCGGCCAACATCACCAAATTGAAGTTGTTTGCCAGTCGTGCCGACCACAATGAGAGCCTCGATACCGAAGACTTAATTGCCTTTCCAGACGACGAGTTGGGCGAAATAGCCGAACGAATCATCAAGATATACAAGCGTCTTCAGAGCACCAGACAGGAACAGGACATTCTGAAAAGACAGCTTACTCAAAACATTGCGCACGAATTAAAAACGCCAGTGGCCAGCATTCAAGGCTATTTGGAAACCATCTTGGACAACCCTCACATCAATGAAGCGACGCGACAACAATTCTTGCAACACAGCTATGCGCAGAGTCAACGGCTCACTTCCTTGCTGCAAGACATCTCTACGCTGAACAGAATTGATGATGCTCCCGACTTGATGGAATACTCACCCGTGAACATCTCGCAGATGATTGAGAACATCTGCAAGGAAACGGAACTGCAAATGCATAATCATCACATGGCTTTTGTCAACAACTTACCAGAAAACGTCATCATCCAAGGCAACCAAAGTCTGTTGTACAGCGTATTTAGAAACTTGACTGACAATGCCATTACATACGCTGGTGACGGGACAACCATCACCCTTGACGGAAAAGAAGATGAGCAAGAATGGAGATTTACCTTCCGAGATAACGGCATAGGCGTATCAAATCAGCATCTTTCCAGACTGTTCGAACGATTCTATCGCGTAGACAAAGGCAGGAGTAGGAAGCTCGGTGGCACCGGACTTGGATTGGCTATTGTCAAGAATGCCATCATGTTGCACGGAGGAAGCATACAAGTTCACAATGTAGAAACAGGCGGACTCTGTTTCGAGTTTAATTTAAAAAAGAAGAAATGAAGATAATACAAGCAAGCAAACACCAGGCCAGAGAGATTGCAAAGTACATCATGCTGGCCATGAACTATGAATGTTGTCAAAACTTGGCGGGGCCTCATCATACGTTAACCGAGTTTGAAGACCTGCTGACAGAGCTCGTTGCGCTGGAAAAATCACAATACAGTTATACCAATACCCTGGTTGCATTGAACGATGAAGATGAGGTTATCGGCGTTTGCGTAAGCTATGACGGCGCCCAGCTGCATGACCTTCGGCAGCCATTCATTGACGCTGCACTCAAAAAATTCGATATAGACTACCAGAACCAGATTGATGAAGCCGATAATGATGAACTATACATCGACAGCTTGGCCGTCAATCCCGACTATCGAAGACAAGGTATTGCGAAACGACTCATATTGGAATCGATTACAAAGGCTCAATCAATGGGCATTCACAAGATTGGCTTATTGGTAGACAAAGATAACCCTTTGGCCGAAAAACTGTATGTAGCCCAAGGATTCAGGTATGTTGGTGACACCACATGGGGTGGCCATCCCATGAAACACTTGCAATATCATGCTACCTTTTTCTCGTAGGATAGGATAGCGTATTCACCGCAGCAGGCTTGCCAGCCACCAAGGTTTCGACATCCACATTCATGTAAGTGACATTACGACCGTTGTAATTCTCAATGGTGGCACAACCATTTTCGTCAGTTTTTAATCGTGGATTCCAATACAACGCCTGCGGCGGTTATCTTTCATCGTATCGTCAAATCCACTCTTAGGATACAGCAGAGGTTAACAAACGCGGTGGCATTGGCGAGGTATTGCTCAAAAACAGAACCTGTCTGTGCCATCACCGATACCGTTATCAGTAATAACACAGACAGGAATGTCGTACGTTTGTTCCCCATTATTTCATGTTTCAATCAGGTCAGCCGTACCATTTTGTAAAGCGTTGTTCAGTGAAATTATTAGGGCATAGGTATGATGAACGAACGGATAACCCAGTAACTCAAGATACCTGCAAGGTAACCAACGAAGGCTAACCAGCTGACATGCTTCATATACCAACCGAAGGTAATCTTCTCCAGACCCATCACAACCACGCCAGCCGCACTGCCCACGATGAGGATAGACCCACCAACACCGGCACAGTAAGCCAGCAACTGCCAAAAAATTCCATCAATAGCCATGTCGCCAACAGCCTCCAAGGGGTACATGCCCATGCATCCAGCCACCAAGGGAACATTGTCTACGATGCTCGAAATCACACCAATCACACCTGTCACCACATAGTGGTTGCCGTTAGACACGTCGTTGAGCCATACGCCCAGGCCTCCCAGCACGCCAATTTCTTCCAAACAAGCCACTGCCATGAGGATACCAAGGAAGAACAGGATGGTAGACATGTCGATGTTAGACAGCAGTTTGCTCACGCGCTTGCCCATTCCATCTTTCTTATGATCCAACCCACGGTAGAACACCTCGGTGACAGTCCAAAGCACACCCAGCACCAACAAGATGCCTACAAACGGCGGCAGGTGGGTCAAGCTCTTGAAAATCGGTACAAACATCAAGCCGCCAACGCCGACTATGAATATCACTTTGCGCTGCCGCTCAGTAAAGTCAAGCACATGATAGTCGGACTTCATGTTGACTTCCGCCATCTCCAACTCGCCTTTCAATGAATATTGCATGATGAATGCTGGCACAACCATGGCCATAACCGATGGCAGGAAGATTTCTTCCATCACGCCCAAAGCCGTGATAACACCCTTGTTCCACAGC
The DNA here is from genome assembly GCF_000177075.1 of Hoylesella buccalis ATCC 35310. GTDB lineage: Bacteria > Bacteroidota > Bacteroidia > Bacteroidales > Bacteroidaceae > Prevotella > Prevotella buccalis. Next base: position 7,494 of record NZ_ADEG01000068.1, on the reverse strand, counting down.
ATAATGGTCGTCACATCGCCGATAGGCGAGAACGCTCCACCGGCGTTAGCCGAGATGATGACCAAAGAAGCATATATCAAACGGTCTTCGTGACTATGTACCAACTTGCGTAAAATCATGATCATCACGATACTGGTAGTCAGGTTATCCAAGATGGCAGAGAGGATGAAAGTCATGAAAGCGATACGCCACAACAGGGTTCGCTTGCTCTTAGTCTTCATGACATCGCGCACGAAGTTGAATCCACCATTCTGGTCAACCACCTCGACAATGGTCATGGCACCCATCAAGAAGAACAAAGTGGTAGACGTACTACCCAAATGCTTTTCAATGACATGGCTCACCTGGTTAATCAAGTCTTGCCCCGTAACCCCAGGCATATACGCATTTGGGTCGAGCATGAACAGTGTCCAGCAGAACACGAACATCAATAAGGCAACAGCGGCCTTATTCACCTTAGTAACACTCTCAATGGCTATACATAGATAACCAATGATGAAAACGACAACAATCGCTAACGTTAAAGATGTCATAAAATTTATATCTAATTATTTTTCGTTAAGTTCAGCTGAAATCATGCTACAGAGTGCTGAAAAGTGTCTTTGATAGCCTTGGCTGAAAAATCTTTGCAAAGATAGTTGTTGCCTACTGAACAACCAAAAAAAAACACATCTTTATTATTATTAACACCCTCTTTATTTTGCAACACCCTTCTAATGGCATATCCCAACCTCAACATAGAACTACGAACCCGTCGTCGGCCTGAAAAACAGGCCAAAAATACAGATTTCCAAAAGCAATGAGATTGGCCTCTAAAGTCATTGAGTTTGACCTCCAAAGTCATTGATATTAGCCTCCAAACTCATTGAGATTGGTTTTGAAGGAAATAAGGGATGTGTTGTTTGTTTTTACATGACACATTTCAGTCACATGGGCCAGAATAATTGATAATTCCAAAATTAGAAAATAAAAAGAATGGCATTCAGCCGCTTATTCTTACTTTTTTCACTAACTTTGCAAGGTATGGATACACAAATCAACAGCGAAGCGCAATGGAGCGAAAACATCATCATCGCAGATGCTGATTATGTTGACAGCGTGACTTTTGACCTCATCGTCAACTTCGAGCGGATGATTGGGCGACGTATTCCCGCTGCTGACCTGCCCAGGTGGTTAGACTGCGTGGCGCTTGACGGCGGCATCAGGGAGGGTGAACACCAAACTCAGGTGGTGCTGATTCATCGAAAAGACAGGAAGGGCATGGAGAATTTCATGCCATCTGATTATGAAAGTGACCTGAACGGAAAGGCTTTCAAAGACCACTTGGGTGAATTCATGCTCAGTTCGCTGCCCATCGAGGAGATTGTTGATGAGACAGACTTCCTGATGGAGATTGTGCAAGCAGCATGCGAACAGCCTAATGTGAAACGCGTGATGATCGTTCCAAACTTCGAGAAAGATGGTCTGTACGACCGTATGCGCCATGTGTTGCAACAGGTAGACGACGACAAGCGCATCACGGTGTTTGCCATGCAACCCTTACCAGGAGGCAACTTCAGGCAAGAGATATTGGGCTACTCGCTGATGAACGCCTTGGGAATCAAGAGTGAAGAAATAAAATAACGTATAACAACCAACAGAAAGTGCCGCTAAAAGCGTACCCTGCGAGGCACTCTCCTCCACATGCTGGGGGTGACGGGGAATCTTTATCATGTCAAAAGTTTTAATGATTGGCGCCGGTGGCGTGGCAACAGTTGCCGCATTTAAGATTGCACAAAACCCAGAGGTTTTCACTGACTTCATGATAGCAAGCCGACGAAAGGAAAAATGTGATGAAATTGTGAAAGCAATTGGTAAGCCAAGCATCAAAACAGCTCAGGTAGATGCTGACGATGTGGAACAACTCAAATCGCTGATGAACGATTATCAACCCGAATTGGTCATCAACTTGGCTTTGCCCTACCAAGACCTCACCATCATGGAGGCTTGTCTGGCCTGTGGTTGCAACTACCTGGACACGGCCAACTATGAGCCCAGAGACGAGGCGCACTTTGAATATTCATGGCAATGGGCATACAAAGAAAAGTTTGAGCAGGCTGGACTTACGGCCATCCTGGGTTGTGGTTTCGACCCAGGCGTGAGTGGTATCTTCACCGCCTACGCAGCCAAGCATTATTTCGACGAGATACATTATTTGGATATCGTGGATTGTAATGCGGGCAATCACCACAAGGCATTTGCCACAAACTTCAATCCAGAAATCAATATTCGAGAGATTACGCAGAAGGGTCTTTATTATAAAGACGGCAAATGGATAGAAACCGAACCGTTAGAAATTCATAAACCCATTACTTACCCAAACATTGGGCCGCGTGAGAGCTATCTGATGCACCACGAAGAGCTGGAAAGTTTGGTGAAAAACTATCCTACCATCAAGCAGGCTCGCTTTTGGATGACTTTCGGAGAGCAATACCTTAACTATCTGGATGTCATTCAAAACTTGGGAATGTCGCGCATTGACGAGATTGAATACGAAGCTGAATTGGCAGACGGTTCGGGCAAGAAGGTGAAGGTGAACATTGTTCCTCTACAATTCTTGAAAGCCGTTTTGCCCAATCCACAAGACCTTGGCGAGAACTACGACGGTGAGACGAGCATCGGCTGTCGCATTCGTGGTATAAAAGACGGCAAAGAACTATCCTATTACGTTTACAACAACTGCAAACACCAGGATGCCTACAAAGAAACGGGGATGCAAGGAGTGAGCTATACCACTGGTGTGCCTGCCATGATTGGTGCCATGATGTTCCTGAAAGGTCTTTGGAAGAAACCCGGCGTTTGGAATGTAGAAGACTTCGACCCCGACCCCTTCATGGAACAACTCAACAAGCAAGGCTTGCCTTGGCACGAAGTGTTTGGAGAGGAATGAAAAGAGGCCTCTCCCCCTGCCCCTCCCCGAAAGGGAGGGGAGTGATTAGACTTTCTGCTGAAAGCATCATTGCTTACCAATAAAGATAAACAATAAATGACCGTTCATTTAATCAACAGTGAGAAATAACATTATTAAACAATAACAATAAAAAAAGAAGCTATCTACGCCCATCCCCTTTGGGGAGGGGACGGGGGTGAGGCTTCCATTTATTTATGGCAAAAGAACAAACAAACAATCCTACATCCGGCGAGGGAAAATTGAAAGCCCTACAAGCTGCGATGGCTAAAATAGAAAAAGACTTTGGTAAAGGCGCCATCATGCGCATGGGCGACGAACAAATAGCCGATGTGGAAGTAATTCCCACTGGCAGCATCGCCTTAGACGTGGCTTTGGGCGTTGGTGGATATCCACGAGGAAGAATCATAGAGATATTCGGGCCAGAGTCGTCGGGTAAAACAACATTGGCAATCCATGCCATTGCCGAAGCACAAAAAGCTGGCGGCATTGCTGCTTTCATCGATGCCGAACACGCTTTCGACCGTTTTTATGCGGCTAAGTTGGGCGTGGATGTCGACAATCTGTGGATTTCACAACCCGACAATGGTGAACAAGCGTTGGAAATAGCCGACCAACTCATCCGCTCGTCGGCTATAGACATCCTGGTTGTCGACTCAGTGGCTGCACTGACTCCCAAGAAAGAAATAGAAGGTGACATGGGCGATAGCAATGTTGGCCTGCAAGCCCGATTGATGAGTCAGGCCTTGCGAAAACTAACTTCTACCATCAGCAAAACCAATACCACATGCATCTTCATCAACCAACTGCGCGAAAAGATAGGCGTGCTGTTTGGAAGTCCTGAAACAACGACAGGTGGTAACGCGCTGAAGTTTTACGCTTCGGTGCGTCTTGACATCCGCAAGAAATCGAGTGTGAAGGATGGCGACGAGGTTCTTGGAAACCAGGTTCGCGTAAAAGTGGTTAAAAACAAGGTGGCACCTCCCTTCCGCAAGGCTGAATTTGAAATAACCTTCGGCGAAGGTATCTCAAAAATTGGCGAGATTGTTGACCTTGGTGTTGAATATGACATCATCAAGAAAAGCGGTTCGTGGTATTCGTATCAAGATTCTAAATTGGCACAGGGACGCGATGCGACCAAAAACTTACTCAAAGACAATCCAGAATTGTGCGAAGAGTTGGAAGTAAAGATTAAGCAGGCGATCGCTGATAAGATGGAATAAAAAAACATAATAAAAAAAGATGATATATTCATCCTTAAATAATAAACATTTTCTATCTTTGTAACAACATTTTCTTAACCCATAAGTCAAGGCTGGTGGTATCAGTCAAAATTGGTTCTCACTAAGCATCAATGACTAAGGAATAGGATACATTATTCATTTAATCATCGTAATTATGAGGAAATTATTTTTAACAGCAGTCATTGCATTGCTCAGTATTGGCGCTTATGCGCAAAAGGGTCAAGCCTATTTAGGTGGGCAATTGGCGTATCCAACAGAAATCGAATCGTTGGGTATTGGTGTAAAGGGTGGCTATGGAATCACTGACGCTATCCGCGCACAGGCAACATTCGACTACTTCCTAAAAAAGAACAACGTTTCTTGGTGGGATCTCAATCTGGATGTACATTATCTCTTCCCACTTGGAAACAATATCAAGGTATACCCTCTGGCGGGACTTACCTATCTCCACGCTTCTGCTGATGGCGCCATTCAATCATTCGACGAACATACAGGTAAAGTCGTGGAAGGAAGCAAATATTCATACAGTGACGGCAATCTTGGTCTTAACCTTGGTGGTGGTTTCCAATACGACCTCACAGACAAGCTTGCCCTGAATGCAGAGGTTAAATTCCAGATTATTAAAAACACCAACCAAGGCGTCATCTCTGCTGGTCTTGCCTACAAATTCTGATAAGACCGAGCTGCATGACCGTGTCAAAATACGAACAGCCTTAGCAGGCTAAGGTATTTCATATCATTCAACCATATCAACCCGTCATGAGGCGGAATGATATGGTTTTTCTTATTTATCATTCTCTTGACATACAACTGAAATTCCATCCATCAAACCTACCTACTGTTAATCTGATGAAATTGTACGCATCCTGGCAAATATTTTTCGAATGTCCATTTCTTGTTGTATACCAATGAGCATGGGAAGCTGCCCTGTCAGCTGCTTTTCTATTTCACTGAAATGTCCGGCAATGCCCTCATCCACCAGCCTGGTATCATACAGGTTCTTCAGTTCTGGCAACAACTCTCGGGCTTGTAAGTCCATCACATCACAAGTCATCAGTCCGGTCAGCGTAGGAGTGAAGGTGGTATTTTCGGCCAAGTGCTCTGTGGCAAACACAAGAAGCTCTCTAAACAAGCCTACTATTTCGTCCCGCCTGTCAGGCTGTAGAACACCAATGCTTGCCAAAGCTGTTATTGCCTGACACTTGGCATAGGTATACAGTCCCGCTTCCTTACAATAATCCAGCAGTTTGTCGATTCGATGTTGCCCAAGTTTATTCAGCGTCGGAACCAAGATATCGGGACCAAAATCACCGAAATGATACTCGTAGAACGCGGGCGACTGCCTCATCATCTCCAATACCAAATCCAAACTACTGTCACTGTTCCCCACCTCGCCCAGTAACAGAATGCACGAGCCGACAATGCCAATAAACTCTTCATCATCGCCATCAGTCAAATCTTCATCGCAGGTTAACCCCAGGTTGAACGCTAAAATTTGCTCTAAGTCTTGCCGCGATTCCTCCTTGGGCAGTGTCAGAATACGGTCTGTCAGCTCGTCTTTCAGTCCAAAGGCATTCTCCTTTTTACCCAGTTCCTGCAACAGCCACTCGTGCTTGATGGTACAGGTCGATGGATAAGGCGGATGCTTGTAGGTATAAGGCATGTCCACGAGCGCATCTGTCCCGCTGCGTGGCATGTCCCAGTCATCGTCCTCCATGTCGTCAAACTCATCTTCGTAGTCCTCATCGAAGTCATCCAAGTCGTCATTAATCATGAAGTCAAAATCGTCGCCCAGCGTCTTCCGCAGCGTGGGGAGGTACTTGCTTGCCTCCAGTTCACTGTCCACAGCCAGAAAATGCTGGCCGTCTTTGCCGAACTCATATTCTATCAGCGGCACGTCGTCGGTGTCTTCCTCCAATATATACTTCGTCAGAGCAAAGCTCTTGTCGGGCTTTATGCCGCCTTCCTCTGCAAAGTCAATGGCACCATATATCCAATTGTGAGCCTCCTCGTAGCTGCATTCCTCAACACCCTCCCGTTCCAGCGGCTTCATGAAGAAGGAAAATTCGTACGGAGTCATCCGCAGGCGGTAGAACGAGTCTTTCACACCCAGGCAAAAGGTATCCACAAAATAACACCCCACACTGACATTACCTCCAGTATGCCTACGGGTAACCACGACATGCCCCAATCCAAGTTCATGAATGGATGGTGAAATATAGCATGTCCCTATTTCAACCGACCGCATACGCTGTTTCAGATAGTCGGTATCTGACAAGAACTGTTGTCCGCCTTGCGTTTTATGTTTTTTCTTTGCCATCAGGTTGTTTCTATTATTCATTTCCAAAGATACAGAGTTTTTTCGAACGACAAAAGCATTATTGTCAATATTACACACGTCCGCCAACAATAAACATCCTCCTTTACCCAAGGTGGTTGAACGAAAATCACCCCCACATTCCCACCCCATCAATGTAATACGTCTGGCATGAATTGTTCGGTTTTTTCTGAATTTTCACCCCCAAAAACGGCTCATAAAAACTTTCAATCTAGAAAAAACAGGCGTATAGCTCATTTTGCAGGCTGTTTTTTGTATTAGGTGTTCAATAGCTCAAATTGCAGGCTGGCTTTATTCAGAATATTCAAAGAGTTTATATACCTTTGCCATGCAGTCTGAAGCATAATGGGGCTCTGCTGGGGAGCAACTCCATGAGGAATAGGATTGTATAAAACGACAAGTATGAGCAGGATCCACTATGGGTGTGGTTCCTGCTTTTTCATACTTTGAGTTTCTATCAATGCCAAGAAAAACCCATTGATGAACCTTTTGCGATTCTCTTGTGTAAGTCCGCTATGATTGTTCAAGTTTTTCTTCAGGTCAGTGAATGTTCCCTCTATCTTGTTGTTAGTATTGGGCATTCCTCGGCAGTCCTCCCGCTGCCAGGTAAAGAGATAAGGCAAGTAGAAATCAAGGCTGTTCATGGTTGACCTCAACCGTCGGTGCGTATAATGCAGCCTGCCGTCCTTGTGCAGGCTGCGGTGTTCTATCGTACCCTTCCACTTTTCCTTCCATGCTTGATATTCGCTCCTAAAATCAGCCTCGTGGATTCGATGCAGCCTGTCCACAAGAGCTTTTAAATCCCGGCTGGCCAGCATTCTTGGATTCTGCGTAAGATACCTTCTGACAATCTGCTTCATGTGGAACTGACACATCTGTACATGGTACTCGGAGAAAGACTTGAAGAGGCTCTTTTTCCCGTCAATGATTAGACCGCGTATGACATATCCACGCTTCTCAATACA
>NZ_ADEG01000069.1 GCF_000177075.1 Hoylesella buccalis ATCC 35310 | reverse complement strand
ATAGCGTTTTTATCTCGAAACACGGAATAATCAACGGAAAAAATGCGTTTGAGAAGTATAAAAATGTGGGAAAACTGTATGATAGGCTACATTTCTATTGATTTTTATAGAATAAAAGAGGATGATTTGCGATCACAGCCTTTATTATTTTACCCTTACTAAGACTTTAGACATTTCTTTCTTTTTAATTATTTTATTTATCTGATCTTTTTTATAATCAGAAGGAATACCAAATTGCCGTATCCCCTTATCTAATTGTAAAATATCATATGGCAAATAATTGTAATAGAAAGATTTCCATTTTAGAAGATACACTGTCTTATTACTAAGAATAGAAGGGTGATATTTTCTATCACTCTGTTTTATCCAACACTGATTATTTATTCCATTAAGACACAAATTCTGATTTCCAACATTTACATATATTATTGGTGTGTATGAGTTTGAATAATTATTAGTTGGTTTAGCATTTATTATATCGTCTTTAATTTGTTTGAACATAGTAGAGGTTATAAATATTGTATCATCGTATTCATTGGTCTTACATATGCTATCGAGGTCAGTACAATCAAACTGTCTATATGGTTCTATATTACCACAAAAATAAAAAATAGTAATTTCCTGCTTATGGCGGTAATTGCAACTAAAAAGCAATAATGTGCATATTATAAGCATATAATATATATATCTTTTATTGTTCATATTGAGC
>NZ_ADEG01000070.1 GCF_000177075.1 Hoylesella buccalis ATCC 35310 | reverse complement strand
AAACAAGCGGAAAGCCCGATAAGTAAAGGCTTTCCGCTTATTGCTTTTATAGAGAAAAGTCTTGAAAATAATTGAAAGTAAGTTCTGAATTCAGAAAGTAGTTAATAAAAAGGGACTAAAAAGGAACTAATTATGGCAACATTAAAAGCAGTAATAAAAAATGGAAACAGGAGGAAAGATGGTACGTGGAATATAGTTATCCGCTTGACGCATAACTCTACTAAGCGTTTTATTCCTACGTCTATGTATGTTTCTAAGAAAGACATCACATCTTCCTTTAAGATAAAAAATGCACAGATACTTGAAAAGTGCGACATGTTGATAGCGGAATATAGGAAACGACTAAATGAACTTGATTTAGAGTTGAATGATTTTCCCATTGATGCTATTGTAAAACAGCTCAAAAGAAAAGAAAGCGGAGAAGATGTGTCGTTTACAGATTTTGTGAATCTATGGCTTAAGAAGAACGCAGATAAAAAAGGATTGAGAAACTACAAGACTTCTGTTAATTCGTTTAAGCGGTTTATAGGACATGAAAACATATCGTGCAAGGAATTGAACGTAAAGACGCTAAAGTCCTTTGAAACGTCTTTAAAAGATCGCCCACGTGCGCAATCATTATATATCAATAGCCTGAAAACGTTGTTTGCAGCTGCAAAAGAATACTACAACGATGAGGATAATGGTATTATTATTGTTAAGCATTCGTTGGAAAGGTATAAAACAGTACCACAAAATATAGCGAGGAAACGTGCATTAACCGTTGACGAGATGCGATCTATCTTTTCACTACCTTATGATAACGTAAAGGTACGTGGGTATTCGAGCAGACATGACCTTGCGCTCGATTGCTTCAAATTATCGTTCTGTCTTTTGGGAATGAACTCTGCTGATTTGTTTAACGCAAAAGATTTCGATGGGAAAACAATTACTTATAATCGCACAAAGACAAAGGACAGAAGAAACGACAATGCGATTATGCAGGTTGATGTGCATCCAATAATAGCACCATTAGTTGAAAAATACCGTGATAAGGAAAGAGTTTTCAATTTCCATGAAAGATTTTCAAGCATGGCAAGTCTTAATCGCAATATCAATATTGGCTTGAAAGAAGTAGGAAAGGAAGTTGGGATAGACAATCTCCAATTCTATGCAGCACGACATTCTATGGCGACCATTGCAGTTAATGATGTGGGAATAAGTAAGTACGTTGTTAACGACATGCTGAACCATACTGACCAAGCATTGAGAGTTACAGAGCTTTATATAAAAAAGGATTTTAAGGCTATCAATGAAGCAAACAGGAAATTGTTGGAGTATGCGTTTGGCAAAAACGTGTAACAAGCACCTTTTTAGATAAATAGCTTACACGAACATCCTATACTTTTCCTTATATTTGTGTATTCTTTCAAATCACAAATATCAATGGAAAAGGTTATAGATACCATTAGAAACATCAAAACGGCTCGTATAGAACTGCAAAAGGCTATTCGTAACGACAAATTGGCAACTTCTCCACAGGTGACGGATTTATCTTTTATTGAAAAAATTTATAATGCCTTTCTGGAAGATAAGGGAGAGTATATTACAGTAAATGACCGCAAGGTGTTCATCTTTGTGGTGATCTATTTATATGCGCCACAAAAACTATTTGGAGGTAAAATGCCACATGGAATGCGCAGGGCTATTGCAAACGTCGCTGGGATAACTTGTGCAAGCTTCATTTCTTCAACTTGCGCTGAATTGCTAATCCTATATACAACTTATGACGATTTTCAACAAGAAGTTGATAGGCTTTTGAATAAGGTTTACTCTATCATTTAATGATTTTTGTCATATCTTTTCACATACTTTAAAATTGTAAGCGAAACAGAAAACGAAACAAAAAGTGAAACAAAAGTCATGTGATATAAAATAATGTATATCAACATATTGAAAGAAAACTTTTAACACATCCGAAACAAAATCCGAAACAAGAAGTGAAACAAGATTTTAATGATACCGTGTAAAATAAATTCTAAAATTTATTAGGAGTTAACATTGCTAACTATCCTTGCCAGTTTGCTGATATCATAGCTGGTCATCATATTGTGAAGCCTATTAATGTAACTATCCTATTGGTTTTGATATGTCTATGCGCAATCCGAGAGAGTTGACAAGGCGAAAGAACAATCCTACTCCAGGCTCAATCAATCCGTTTTCTATTTTAGATATGTATGACTTGGTCGTTCCTGCTTTTTCCGCCAATTCGGTTTGCGTCATTTTTGCTTCCTTTCGCGCTTGTAAAAGGATTTGCGAGGCATAAAAAGCCTTTGCCTCATTTTCAAACTGTACACGTTGCGGTGTACCCTCCTTGCCGTATTTTGCATCCAGCACGAGGTCGTAGTCTTCAATCTTGTGGCTGTTTGTCTTCATAATAAGCCTCCTTTATTTTTAGTGCCTTTTCTATTTCTTGTCTGGGTGTTTTCTGTGTCTTTTTGTGAAAGCCATTGAACAGCACCACGATTTGTCCGTTGTCAAAAATGAAGAACACACGGTAGATATTGCTCTCGTATTCAATTCGCAATTCAAACAATCCATCTCGGATTGCTTTGACAAACTTTGACGAAAGTCTTTCCTGTGTTTTCAGTAGCTGTAAGGCGTAGTCTATCTTTCGCTGCACTTTCTCATCCAGCGTCTGCATGAATGCCTGAAAATAGCCACCGTATGTTCTTATTCGTCTCATACTGCAAAAGTAATAAAAGTTTCTATATATAACAACTTTTATGCTGTTTTTTTTGCTTGTATTCAAATTGTTAGTCTCCGAAATCAAGAAATAAATCCATGTCTTTTGTCGGATATGCTTTGTTAAGGTTTACTATGAATCTGTACCAATCATAATTTGACACGACAGCAATGGCATGGACGGCCTCTAAATGTTGTTTCAGTCTTGGAAGTCCTACATCCCGTGTGAGATTTTGATGATGTTTGTGTCCACGATTGCCGTTAATGTTCTTTGGATTAAGCCTGTCAAGAGCCTGTGGAAGGACAGGTGCGAGGCGGCTGTACACGATGTCGTTTATCCATTTTCCAACGATACCTGGTCGCTTAGTAGTGCGTTCCCAGTTCCAATGACGCATTTTGTACAAGTCTTCAAAGAATTGGTCTGGGAACGTCTTTATCCATTTGGCTGCTTCTTCTTGTAAAAATTGTCTTAAGTAATCTTGCAGTAGTTCTGTACCTTTGATGCGTTCCTTGTCATAACCAGTGGCTTCATCAACAAGCGCAATGATGCCAGTCTTTGCAACAGCCCTGATAATTATATTGGCGTGCTTTATGAATATTGGGTTTATTCCAAGATTCTCCTCGCCGGCTTTAATTATTGCATCGCACAGGTCGATGAGTAGTGTCGCTTCATATCCGTAAGTAGCTGATTGTGAGCCGCCTGCTCCTATTCTCTCAAATTTTATCGGATTTGTAAGTCTGTCGAAAGCAGTGGCTTCTCCGGCTTTAATTTCTTGTAGCATGGATTTCATGTAGTCAGTTTTGACAAATGATGACAACCAAGTTCCGCTATTGGATTTAGAACCGAGGGCTTTCTGGATTCCACGTCCAGAGAATACGCGTAAGCCGTTATCAAGCACATAGCAAGGAAGTTCTAAATCTCCAATTCTCAATGGTGTTTTGTCGGAGCCGAACTTTGCTTTTAGCAATGTTTCTTTCACAGTGATTTCTCTAATATCCATATTCAGTGCGTCAGCGATGGATTTTAATGTGTTTTCAGAGGTCGTTCCCTTGTTGATAAGGTTGCTCATGCCCACTTCGGTCATGCCGATTTTGTGTGCCAATTCCTTTTGCGTGATACCTAATGACGAAATGATTTCTTTAAGTTTGTGCTTCATTGATGTGAAAGTTTAATAAATATCTGCAAATATAAATATTATGATTTAATTCTGCAAATAAAATAAACTTATTTTACGTTGCCCACAGCACGGCCTTATTTCTCCTCCTGTTTTAACTTCCCGACAATTTTTTCCAGCTCAACCCTGCCTTTTCTTTAATTGTGGCGAATTCGCCATAATTAAAATTTGGATT
>NZ_ADEG01000071.1 GCF_000177075.1 Hoylesella buccalis ATCC 35310 | reverse complement strand
CCCTTTTACAAGGGACATTTCTCCAAATGCTGTGCAAAGGTAATGCTTTTTTCTGACTGTACAAATAAAATCATCATTTTTTTCTGAACAGATTGCTATTTCTTCAATCCATCCTAGCTGCATAGTCGTCAAAAGTATATTTGCGTAGCATTTCTAATTCGCCATCCTGACGCAAGAAACCTATTGCTGGATGCCCCACTCCATTGAACATGTTGGTCTTGACCGTAGTGTAGTGCATCATATCCTCAAAAATGATGTTTTCACCTATCTGCAGTTCATGGTTGAAGTGCCAAGAACCCATGAAGTCGCCACTGAGGCACGAGTTTCCACCTAATCTATATATATGTTCTTTGGTTGGCAGGTGGTTTTCCTCCTCAACGATATCGGCAAACCGCACCGTTGGCACGTATGGCATTTCCAAGCAGTCGGGCATGTGACACGTAAAGCTCACGTTGAGGATAGCCGTTCGGATGCTATGATCTTCTACCACATCGACAACCTGAGCCACCAGTGGCCCCGTTTGCCATGCAAAGGCGCTGCCAGGCTCTAAGATGACTTTCAAATGAGGGTATTTTTTCTTAAAATCAAGAAGGGTTTGTACCAACAAATTGATATCATAATCCTTGCGCGTCATCAAGTGTCCACCGCCGAAATTAATCCACTTGATCTGTGAAAACCAGGGAGAAAACTTCTCTTCAATATGCGCAAGCGTTCGCTGAAACACATCAGCACCGCTCTCACAATGACAATGACAATGAAATCCAGTGACCACTGAAGGCAACTCGCAAGGTAGTTTATTAGCCGTTACGCCAAATCTTGTTCCCGGCGCACATGGGTTATACAAATCTGTACCCACCTCAGAATATTCAGGGTTGATACGCAAGCCCACGTTAACGGATGGATTCACGCATTTGACAGTTTGCCCGAAACGTTCCAATTGTGATAGGGAATTAAACGTGAGATGGCTTGACAGGCGGGCTATCTCTTCAATCTCATCTTCCTCATAGGCAGGAGAATAAGTATGAGTAGGAGCGCTAAATATGTGAAAACCCAATAAGGCTTCATTCAGTGAGCTGGCTGTAGTACTGTGAATATACTCGCGAAAGACCGGAAAAGTTTTCCACAAGGCATAGGCCTTAAACGCCAATATAATCTCCACGTCGGCTCTCTCGGCTACGCTGCTGATTAACTGAAGATTTCGTCTCAGTTTTGTTTCTTCAAGAATATAGATGGGTTTCCTTATGTTCTCAAATGTTCTCGCGTCAACTTTCATGTTTCCTAGATACATATTTCTGGGCAAAGGTAACTTTTTATTTCTTATAAAATTGCTAATTTGATATTATTTTCATACATTTGCAACATCAAATCAAAATAGTGATGAAGCTCGTAATCATGACTAAATCCACATTTTTTGTGGAAGAAGATAAAATACTGACAGCCCTTTTCGATGAAGGAATGGACAACTTGCATTTACACAAGCCTGGTTCGTCACCCCTTTATTCAGAGCGTTTACTGTCACTGCTACCCGAAAAGTACCACAAGAGAATTACGGTTCACGAACACTATTATCTGAAGAACGAATACAACTTATCAGGAATTCATCTGGACCAATTAACTGATCAGCCGCCCGCAGGCTATCGGGGACGGATTACTCGCAACTGCTCAGATCTGAGTTTGCTGAAGGAAACGAAGAAAAAAGCTGATGACATCTTTTTGACCTACATCTTCGACAGCATTGAGGAAGAAAATCATAAAGCCAACTTTAACATGCAGCAAATTGAAGAAGCTGCCAAAAGGGGACTCATTGACCGACACGTTTTTGCCGCGGGAGGCATGAATATAGACAATGTAAAGCTGGCCAAGGATTATGGCTTCGGCGGAGTGGTAATAAGAGGTGACTTGTGGAGCAGGTTTGATATCCACAACGAGACGGATTTCAAAGATTTGATGGCACACTTTGAAAAACTACGAAAGGTTGTCGGATAGGAACATGAATCCTTACAATTGAAGAATATTCTATAACACTATAAATCATAAATGCTAATTAGTAATGAGTGACAAAGACTCTTTTTTAATCTTCTCAGGTACAAAATCGAGATACCTTGCAGAGAAGATCTGCGCAAGTTTGAATTGCCCATTGGGAAAGTTGGTCATGACGAAATTTTCTGATGGTGAATTTGCAGTGTCCTACGAACAATCCATTCGTGGACAGAATGTTTTCCTCGTTCAAAGTACATTCCCCAACTCTGACAACCTGATGGAGCTGTTACTGATGATCGACGCTGCAAAACGTGCGTCGGCAAGACACATCATTGCTGTAATTCCTTATTTCGGATGGGCTAGACAAGACCGCAAAGACAAGCCAAGAGTGAGCATTGGTGCCAAACTCGTTGCCGACTTGTTAAGTTGCGCCGGCATAGACCGCCTCATTACAATGGATCTCCATGCCGATCAAATTCAAGGATTTTTCAACGTTCCCGTGGATCATCTATACGCCTCTGGCGTTATGCTCCCCTATCTGCAGAGTCTGAAGTTAGATCAACTAGTCATCGCTTCTCCAGACGTTGGTGGATCCAAACGTGCCAATACTTATGCAAAATACCTTGGTTGCCCACTCGTTTTGTGCAATAAGACCCGCGCTCGCGCCAATGAAGTGGAAAGCATGCAGATTATTGGTGATGTCAAAGGAAAGAATGTTGTCTTGATTGATGACATGATAGACACGGCAGGCACCATCACTGTGGCAGCCGATGTCATGAAGAACGCCGGTGCCATCAGCGTGAGAGCACTGGCATCACACGCTGTGATGAGCGGTCCAGCTACAGAAAGAGTGCAAGCCTCATCCATTGAAGAAATTGTCTTTACAGACTCCATTCCATACACTCAAAGATGCTCCAAGATTAAACAACTGTCTGTTGCAGACATGTTTGCAGAGACCATCCGCCGTGTAATCAACAATGAGAGTATCTCATCACAATATTTAATTTAATCCCAAGCAACTATGATGAAGCCATCCACGCTTATTGCAATCACCTTGATGAGTACCTTTGTACTCACAGGGTGCCAATCAAAAAAGAAAGACAAACAGCCGGAAGCGCAGCAAGTAGCTGTTCAAGACAATACGATTCCTGACATCAAGATGAACGACATCAATGGAAACGAAACTTCCGTCAAAGTCGAAGTGGCCAAAAATAAGATTACCATTCTTGACTTTTGGGCCAGTTGGTGTGGCCCCTGCGTCCAAGAAGCACCAAGTGTGGTGGCACTCTACAACGACTATCATGCTAAAGGATTGGGCATCATTGGCATCTCTCTCGATAAGGACGAGGCTTCGTGGAAACAAGCTGTAGACAAACTGGACATGAAATGGACACACCTTTCAGACCTCCAGGGATGGGATAATGCTGCCGCCCAACTATTTAATGTCAACTCCATACCGCATACGGTTGTGGTTGACGAGCAAGGTACCATTCTCGTTCAGGGACTCAGAGGTGATGACCTGCGCCAATTTATTGCAGAAAAGTTGGACTAACCTTCTATTTTACAATGATAATCCATAATGCAGGAGGAAGCCTATACGCTTCCTCCTGTTTCTGTTTTCTACACTATGTAACATCTTTATCGAATAACCACTCAAACAAAAAACCACAGGCCTTATGGAAATCTATCCATAGAGCCTGTGGCTTTTATCAAGTGAAAAGATAAATGACCTGCATTCATCTTATCCAAATTTCGATAAATATTAGTTCTTAAAGAAGTCTTTCACTGCTTCGTTTGGAACCATTTGCTCATCAAAAACGTAAGCACCCGTCTTTGGGCTCTTCACCATTTTGATTACCTTTGTATATGCTCGACCATCCATCTTACCTTCATGGAGGGTAGCGACCGCTTTCTTTGCCATTCTATAATCTCCTTATTACTTAATTTCCTTATGAAGAGTCATCTTCTTCAAAATAGGATTGTACTTCTTTAACTCAAGACGCTCAGGAGAATTCTTACGATTCTTCGTCGTTATATAACGACTTGTTCCTGGCTGTCCACTATCCTTCATCTCGGTGCATTCCAAGATTACCTGTACTCTATTACCTTTTGCTTTCTTTGGCATAATGACTATTCTCCTACTACTTTAATGTCTTTCCAATCGCAATAGCCATTAGAAACGGCTTTCTTCAACGCTGCGTCAAGACCGACTTTATTAATGAGACGAAGACCAGCCGCACTGATCTTAAGGCTAATCCAGCAACCTTCTTCTACATAATAGAATTTTTTGCTGAATAGGTTTACGTCAAAGCTGCGCTTTGTACGATGCTTTGAGTGAGACACATTGTTACCAATCTGTGCCTTCTTTCCTGTGATTTGACAAATCTTAGACATTGCTATCTTAAATTATTGTTTTCGTTTTGATACTTATTCCAAACAGGGTGCAAAATTACAAATATTTATCGAAAACCCAAAAGAAATCTTGAAAGAATCCTTTTTATTAAGTTTTTTTGATGTTTTACCATGTAGCAATACTATTTTGCATTACTTTTCCACTTGATTGGCAGGTTGGCGTTCGGGTGCGTTTTCCTGTAGATATTCTAAGAAAAGACGCAGTGCTTTGTTAGTTGCGATATTCAAATTAAGATCTCTACCTTGATCTTCCGTCAGCTGAAAGGTCCTGATGTCGTCTTTCGCTCCATATCCTATCCAAATGGTACCAACGGGTACCTCTGGTGTTCCTCCGCCTGGACCGGCGACACCAGTGATGGAAATCACATAGTCGCAATCCAATGTTTCACAAAGCCCTACGGCCATTT
Source organism: Hoylesella buccalis ATCC 35310 (assembly GCF_000177075.1). Taxonomy (GTDB): domain Bacteria; phylum Bacteroidota; class Bacteroidia; order Bacteroidales; family Bacteroidaceae; genus Prevotella; species Prevotella buccalis. Next base: position 3,029 of record NZ_ADEG01000071.1, on the reverse strand, counting down.
GTCTTGCCACCTCTTCACAGACGGCCGTTTGCGCTTCAATCACCTCGTGATCAACACCCAGCAACTTCTCTTTCACATCATTGCTATAAGCGATGATACCGCCTTTAAAGTAATTGGAAGCACCCGGAACGGCAATGATGACTTCCGCAATGCGACCGCCCGTACAGCTTTCTGCCGTCCCAAGCGTTTTCTTTGTATCGTACAACATCTGTTGTATCTCACGACTGATAACTTTACTTCCAAAGTCCATTTCTATAACTGTTGCCTTCTGTTTTATCCTATTAGTCAGATCTTCGCATGATGTGTCAGCCTACTTATTTAAACGTTACTTTACTGAATGCTGGTTTATCGATGCTGCAAAAATCTTTGTCTAGATATTTATAATAACCTGTGATGCCAATCATAGCTGCGTTGTCTGTAGTATAACTGAATTTAGGAATATAGATAGTCCATCCATATTTCTCAGCGTGTTCACGGAAAGCGTTACGCAAACCGTTGTTGGCCGACACCCCACCGGCAACGGCAACATGGTTGATGCCTGTTTCTTTCACGGCCATTCTCAGTTTGTTCATGAGGATATCCACAATGGTAAACTCAAGACTTGCTGCGATGTCATTTTTATGGTTCTCTATGAAATCAGGTTCTTCAGCCACCCATTTGCGTAAGTTATACAAAAATGAGGTCTTCAATCCCGAAAAACTATAATCCATACCAGCGACGTGTGGCTCTGCAAATTTGTAAGCATGCGGATTCCCCTGCCGTGCCAATTTATCGATGATGGGTCCTCCGGGATATCCAAGTCCCATCACCTTCGAGCATTTGTCTATCGCCTCACCGGCGGCATCGTCAATAGTCTGTCCCAGCACCTGCATGTCGTTGTAGGCGTTGACCTTCACAATTTGCGAGTTACCACCCGACACCAACAAGCAAAGAAATGGCAACGGAGGCAATTGATGGTCGTCATCGACCTCTTTGATGAAGTGTGCCATGACATGACCTTGCAGATGATTGACATCTATCAAAGGGATGCCCAGGGAGCGAGCGAAACCTTTGGCAAAGCTCACCCCTACGAGCAGCGACCCCATCAGGCCTGGCCCGCGCGTAAAGGCTATTGCACTTAATTGTTCTTTGGTGATGCCCGCGCGTTTCAACGCCTGATCCACAACAGGCACTACGTTTTGTTGATGAGCGCGTGACGCCAGTTCCGGCACTACCCCACCATAGGCTTCATGTACGGCTTGCGAAGCCGTTACATTGCTCAACAACACATCATTGCGGAGAACGGCTGCTGACGTGTCATCGCAACTGCTCTCTATACCTAATATATATATGTCTTCCTTCATGATTTCTTTCTTTCCTTCAGCGGGGCGCAGTCAGCGGCTTCTTCGCATCTTTACAGCACCATCAAAGCTATTTAACTGCACCATCAAAGCTATTTAGTGTGTCAAAATCTCAACGCCGTGTTCGGTCATCACAAAAGTATGCTCCCACTGCGCACTGGGCAGCTCGTCGCCAGTAACGATTTCCCAGCCGTATGGATCTTCTGCATCGATGAAAACTTTCCAGGTACCCATGTTAATCATCGGTTCTATGGTAAACACCATACCCGGCACCAGCAACATGCCGGTGCCTTTGTGACCAAAGTGCATGACATCAGGTTCTTCGTGAAATTTTATTCCAACGCCGTGTCCGCATAAGTCTCTTACAACTCCATAATGGTATTTTTCGGCATGTTTCTGAATAGCGTGGCCAATATCGCCCACAAAGCTATAGGGCTTGGCTGCTTCCGCACCAATCTCCAGGCATTCTTTCGCAACGCGTACCAGCTGCTCTTTCTCCGGAGTTGTCTTTCCGATGATGAACATGCGCGAGGCATCTGCGTAATAGCCGTCCACGATGGTCGTCATGTCCACATTGATAATATCACCGTTTTTCAGTACATCTTCTTTCTTGGGAATGCCATGACACACCACTTCATTGATACTGGTACAAACACTTTTAGGGAAGCCTTCATAATTGAGACAAGCAGGAATGGCATGGTGCTCTTCGCAATATTTCATGCAGATATCATCGATTTCCTGCGTATTCATCCCCTCGTGAATCTGTTTGGCCACTTCGTCCAGCACACCCGTGTTCACGACGCCTGACTTTCTGATACCTTCTATTTGCTCCGGAGTTTTGATTAATTCGCGAGTGGGAACCAGTTTACCCTTATTTTCCCAGTACATCACCTGTTTGTCAAGATCAGTTAAGGGCTGCCCTGACAAGGCATGCCATCTTTTCTTCTTCTTAAAATTCATCTGCATACTTAAATTTACCAAGTGTACAAAAGTACACCAAATTACAGACACCACAAAATTTATTCAACCTTTTTAAGTTAGCAAACAACACGGTAGAGACAAACCAGCAAGTTTTGCACTTCGATTTTGAATCTGCATTTACAGTATTAAAGGTACTATAAATTAGCTAGATTACCAACTTTTAAAGCATCTTTCTTATACCGAACACAGGTTAGTAGACTCATAGATATTGGCAGGAACCTGGACTTCAAATATGACACCACTTTCGCCATTTATAGTAGGGATAGCCTTCAAGGTAATCTTTTTCTTAGGCAAACCTTTCATCATTGTCTCATTAATGTAAATATCAACATTCTTTGTCATTAAGAATAAATCTGTTATTTGGTTCTTTTTTACATCTAATAATGCCACGTACCATTCTCGGTTTTTTGTATCCCTCAACAAGATATGAGCATCCCACATATCATCGGTCACATCATAACTGTTAACAACAGGATGAATCCATGTCTCGTCCTGTTCACCCACACCTTCATTTGCATAGTCCCATAACCAAATTGGATATCGCAAAAAATCTTCAAGGCTTGTATCTTCTATTGGCTTAGAAGACCCGTATTGTAGTTCAAGCTTTTTCTTCCTATTGAAAAATATTCCCATAATATATTCCTTTTAAGTTAGCTTTCATCATCTTTTGTTTGGTTTCAAGCCCTATGATTATTTTATATAATTTGT
>NZ_ADEG01000072.1 GCF_000177075.1 Hoylesella buccalis ATCC 35310 | reverse complement strand
AGTCATGTTGCTTTATATCTTGATTCTACATCAAACCACAACATTCTACTTGTTGCTGTGCAAAGAAGATATGTTGCTTTATATCTTGATTCTACATCAAACCACAACTCGTGGGCGTTAAGATTTTGATCCGTCTCCGTTGCTTCATATCTTGATTCTACATCAAACCACAACACACGGTGCAGCGGTGGGACAGCGTTTATTGTTGCTTCATATCTTGATTCTACATCAAACCACAACCTATGCGTCATTTGATAGAGAAACTTGCGAGTTGCTTTATATCTTTATTCTACATCAAACCACAACTTGTACTATTTAAAACATTGAATATAAGTACATTATACAAATATTTTCATACAAGAAGTGGCTCGAATATATCAGCGTTATTGCAAATATACTAAAAAAATTCTAACTGAATAGGTACACAACGCTTCGCTTTAACATATCGACTTACTCTTTAAGCGTTACTTTACCAAGAATGTCGATATTAAAATCTATACCATCTACTAATATGTTGATATTTTTTATGCTCTGTCTGAAAATAGGAACATAATCATCATTGTTTTTATAAGGAGTGCTGTAGATAGTCAACCCTTCTTTACGAGCCTCTTGATGATGTTTAAATTTTATACGTCCATCTTTTTCAATGCCAACCACCTTGTAGAGTCTTTTAACTAAGTCTTTGGTATTATCCACTTGTATTTCGTCAGGATTTTCTTCAAACATTAACACCTGCTGCCCCATTAAAAGTTTTGTTTTAAGTGGCAATCCATATTTGGTGCTATGAGTAGGCACTATTGACGAGAATATATTTCGGTCTTGACTTCGTTTATAATATTTAGCTGCTTCGATATAGCTTACTATTTCAAATTCTCTAACCACTTTATTTTTCACCAAACCCTCATAAATAGCCAACAAGTAATTATTTTCATTCATTACATGATATTGCTGTTTATATTCTTTCTTGGACAAATCGCGATGTTGCCTGATATTGATAGGCTGCTTCACCGAATTAGCAAAACATCTTACCTTTTTTATAAGTATGCCTTTATCCTCATTCATATAGATTGGTTCTGCTATAGCCTGCTTGAAATTTTTGTCCGCTATTGCTTCTTTAATGGTTCGCTTCACCGTTTCGTCGACAATATTTTCAAGTTCTTTTGGGTTTGTAAACGAACTGAGTGGTCGCCGAACAACATATCTTATTTCTCCATCTCGCTCTATTGCGCCATAATATGTATCAAGATGTAAACTACCTCTTGCTGTGTCCCCTTGAGCCAACACCTTTCCTTTAGATGTCTGCACATACTTTTTTGTATGCTTCGGCATGTTGTTCGGAGTATCGTGTACTACCAATAAGTTTTTATATATGTTGAGAACATCCTCTGTAAATGTAGCCCAAGGTTTTGAGAATTTAGGTTTAGAACCTCTGCCTTGCCTAAATGTTTCTTCCATGTGGTAATATTCAGCCATGAGATCGTACTCTCTCTTTCCGATGCATGCAATGGTGATAGCATCCATACAATGGTGCGAATGATTATCTCTACATTTCTTTTCATACTCACTTTGCAGCCCCCACATTTTACGAAACTCGGCTGTTGCCACGCCTTTTACCACATAAACATTCGATTTATTGCGACTGTCTGCTTGATGGAATAACGACTTGAGATACAACCCCGCATAACGAGAAATAAGTCCGATGCCAGTTCCCTGTCTCCTACTGAACCCTTCGGGCACTTCGGTCATGGTAAATCGTTCATACTTTCCTCGCCAATAATCTATCTCCATTTGTAGCTTATGGCGTTTTTGTATCCTTATATCTTTCACCGCTTTATCCATTCCAGCAAATGTGCGTTGCTTGTCACGTTCTTTTACCAGCTGTTCATATTTGTTTTTCCACGGTTCAATTCTTGTCAATATCTCCTCATGATTTGCCAGTTCTGTTGGTAGTTTGGCTTTCTTTACCTCTCTGTTAAACCGATTGTCACACAATGTAAGGTTCATCTGTGTGCTGTCTCCACCAACACTCTGTGGAATAGTGTGCTCTATATCAAACTTTGGATTACTCCCAATAAAGTCGGTGATACCTATTTGTTCACCTGTATATAAGCAATAGTGGTTTTGTTCCTCCCAAAGTTGAAACTTTAACACATCTGTTTGAGTTGGTTCAATGTCTTTTCCTGTTTCTTCTTTGTATAACTTCCTTATTTCATCGCCATATTTTTTGTGTTGTTTGTCTTGCTCTTTTTGCCTATCTGCAATTGCTCTTCGCTTATTGGCATCATTCAATTCTCGGGCGTACTCAACATGTACTTCCGTATTTTCGTCAATAATACTTTCTTTCAACAACTGATTTACCACCCGTCTCAAGACATGTAGAGAGCGCATAGCCATAGGATTTCGGATGGCATTGGTTCGTGGCGAGCCCAATTGCAGTATGCCAAATTCGTTGCGTAGCGCATGAGGGTAGGTTTCTATCATGGAAGGATGATATAGTTTGTCTGTTGCCCCGGCTGGTAACTCGAAGTTGTTTGCAAGAAAATCTTTAATTAGCATTTCAATGGTTCCTTGTACATCGCGATGTTTAGGTTGATAATTGAAAACCAGTTCACCAACATTCTCCATGATGTACTTTCTGCTCTGCTCATTGTTCCATATTTCTTTACCTACAATGGTAGGAATGTTCGCAAAGAACGAAGCATGCGTATAATACATTCCCTTGCGCAAGAACGGTAAGAATTTGCGTATCGCTTTCAGGCTTAGTGCTGCAAAACTGTGACTTAGTTTTATCTTTGCAAACTTCTCTGCATTCTCCTCATCCAACTGCAACTTGTGATGAGCAAACTCTTTTAGCTTTTCAACCGATGAAAAAGAATACAACACATTCCAAACATCGTCCACCATTTCTTGCAAACTCTTACTCCCATTCTTCTTTTGAATAAGTGTGTATGTCTCGGCGATACCCGTTTTCCAATCGTCGCCAAATATGCTTTTCAACTGTGCTGTAGTAGGACATCCTGGCACGCCCTGTGTCATTCTATAATTAAACTTGTAAGCTCTTTCTTCTTTGTCATGTATCCAAGCGTAGTTTTTCTTGCCTGCCAATTCCTTGGCTATGTCTTCAAAGTCGAAATTAGGCTTTGATTTACGGAAAAACAAATGTTCAATTTTCTCTCGCTCTTCGTAAGTTAAGGGACGTAGTTCTAAATCGTGAGGTCCTTTTACCTGAATGTTGTTGACAAAACAAAGCATTCTAAATTCCTCATAATCAGGATGCGAATCGGCACAACGCGGTTTCCCTCTTTCAAAGGTACACCTGCCTACACCGTGCCTTTGCGATTTAAGCGGTAGTTGAAAGAAGATGGCTCGTTGCAAATCTTCTATTAACTCGCTGCTTAGTTCTTGCTTTTCACAAATTGCATCAAACTCATGTTGGTAATGTTTTTTACGGTCTGTGTACCTTTGTCTGATGCGTACCTTGTTACCTTGTTCATGATAGAGTTTATAAAAATAATCTCCAAGATATTCGCATCCCGCCTCTTCCATTTCTGTCGACAACTGCGAAATTCCCGATTTCACCACTCCGTCTTCTTTATTATCTGCACTGGTGTCCAGTCGATTACTCAAAAAGCCACGCCGTTGTGTTAAATGATATAAAGCACGACCTAAGGTATATCTATCAGCCTCAACCGTTAAATCTAATTTTTCGTGCAGACATCTATGTCTATCATAATAAGGATTTTTCCCCTCTTCATCGCTTGTGCGCTGCCATAACATCAACTCATCGCTCTTAGGATATTGCTTCTGTAAATGCCACTGTCGTAAATCATCATCACTCAAATAAGGACAAAGATGATATTTCACCAGCACCTTTAATACTTGTATTTTGCGTAAGCGGCGTCGAAAATATTGTTTCCGTATAGCCTTATACCCCGAACGCTCGGCAGCCTTAGAAGATTCTATCCCCTTTTCAATTTTTACACCTTCTTGAAAGATAACATCACCATATTTAATAAGCTCGTAACTCTGGGCGTGCTCATCCCAATCAACTACTGCCCACCCCAAACTATTGGTGCCAGTATCCAATCCCAATATGCGTTTGTTCATGATAAATAAATTTATTTCTGTAAAATTAGAAAAAACATTTGTTAGGAACAACTATTTTGTTTACATTTGCCACATAAGATATTCTACATCTTATCACAATAAGGCTATATGCCGAAGGATGCAAGTCCTACAGCCTCTCTTCGGAGGGGCTTATTTTTTTTGTGGGTGTATATCACTCGTCTTTAAACCACGCTTTTTCTTATTTTATTTTTTGCATTTGCGAGTTGTTTTGCCTTGAAGACAGATAATGAAAGCGCAGTCATCTAATTTGTGGCGGTTAGTTTTTCCATAACCTGCAAAAAGTTATCGACTCAAGAATGTTAATATGAAGCTTTGTCTTTGGAGGCATCCTCTTGAAGCATAGACGCAATGATGTCTTTGGGATAATAGCATGGAACATCAGCCTTGGTTTCTGTTTTGAGGAACAATATCGTGTGTACCTTTTGCCCCTTCTTTACGAATGGTAAGCGGCTGGCACGGTTTGTTAATTGTTCATATACGCTCTGTGCATCGTCGCATTCACGCCATTTACATTCTGCCACGAGGATGTGTTTTTTGTCGAGCGATTCAGCTACAAGATCGAGCTCTATCTGTTCGTAGTCGTTGCTGCCATCTTCTTTTGGTATGCTGCCCCACCACCGTGAGGCATTGCCATAGACTACACCATCGATTTCATTGCCCGTTACGAAGTTGCGACAAATCCTTTCCCAAACCTGACCAACGTATGTGCTGAAGTCCTTACGAATAATATCCATGACGAGATCCTGTCGATCGAGCTCAATGAGATATTTGTTAGGATTGATAAACCTGTAATAGAAGGAAAGAAAGTTGTCACCAAGACGATACAGTCCTTTCTTGCTGCTTTTCGGATTGTCGCCAAATGGTATATCTTTCTCCACATAGCCCAAATCGGTCAGTATGCTGATGGGCTGAGAAAGATTAGTTGCAGGCTGCTGCATACGACCGGCTATTTCCGAAATGCGATTTACCCCGTTGCCCACCGTAGTAAGTAATGAGAAAGACGTAGCCGTATCACGACGTTCATCACGAAGCAACCGTGTTGGCTCATCGTACAGCGTGCCATAGTTATTGACCAACAGATTGCGCACCGCCTCCTCCAAACTATCAAAGTCGGCACGAAGTTCCCAATAACGAGGCACACCACCCCAAACGGCATATTCCTCAACAGCCTGCTGGTCGGAACAATGCAGGGCTTCTTTGATATAAGGTAAACGCAGTTGCTTCAGCTTTGGCTGCCAAGCACAGCGTTGATACAAGGGCGATTTTTCATTGAGTACCAATGAATGCATCATCAGTTGGGAGGAACCACAAAGTATCAAGTTGTATTTCAGTTTTTTGTTATCCACTAGCCGTTGAATGATGGAAGGAAGCGAAGGATCGCTCTTGACGAGATAAGAAAACTCATCTAAGCAAACCGATGTGTTCTCCCCAACATATAGATTGATAGAGGTGAGTATCGTTTCCCAATCATGATAAGATACTCGGTCAAAGCCATCAAACGTAAAAGAAACAGTCTTGGCAAAGGAATCTATCTGCTGCTGCGTTTGTGCTTCTTCGCTTAGATGGTATACATCCTGATTGGTCAAAACATGCTTGATGAGTTCTGACTTTCCAATACGCCGCCTGCCATAAATTACAATCAGCACAGGCCGGC
>NZ_ADEG01000073.1 GCF_000177075.1 Hoylesella buccalis ATCC 35310 | reverse complement strand
ATCAACAATATATAAAAACAACTGATTTTTGGCGTATTTACAACCAGAAGAGTGGCTGATGGTAAATACGCAAAATATAAAGAGGTTGCTTGTCAAGAAAAATCATACGCGCATACCATTATCATATTACTTCCGCTTACAGACTGAAAGGATAATTTGTAAAGGTTATCGGTTGACATCAATAATCTTCCTTTTTCGTTAATCTTCTCAAATTGTGCGCCATTTACGAAGAAAATATATACATTTGTAGACTGAATCAACCGATTGAATTATGAGAAAGTTTGTCATCGCCATCCTCTTAGCCATGCCTTTGATAATGCAAGCACAGACCGTTTTGACGCCGGAGCAACAATTGGAAAAGGCCAAACAAGAAGCGCAGGCTGCCAAGGAAGCCGTCAAAGAGGCCAAGAAAGCAGCAAAACGAGCTGCTGCAGAGGCTAAGAAAGCTGCCAAAGACAAAGCTAAACAGGCCGAAAAAGCACGAATCGAAGCTGAAATAGAGCGTGCCAACAAGGAGGCAGCTCGGTACAAGATGGAAGCAGAGATGATTAAGAAGAAGGCAAGACAGACTGTTGAAGATGCGCAGAAAGCTGTTGCAGGTTCGTCATCAGGCTGGTCCATCCCAGACAACAGCGCGAACGAGAGCAATCAAAGAAGTGGCTCGCAGCAGAAATCGGTCAGTTCAAAGGTCACTATGCCGAAGACAGACAAATATGATTCCAAGTATTTGGAGGGAGGTGTACCGCAAGATGCCGATGGCAAAGTGGTATTCACCCTCGATTTAAAAGCCCCAGGGAAAACGGCTAAGCAGATTTACGACATCACCTATCAATATCTTGATGAATTGACAAAAGGCGAAAATCAACTCAATAGCCACATCGCTTTGGTCAACGAAGAACAGAATATCATTGCCGCCCGATACACAGAGTGGTTGGAATTCAGTAAGTCATTCCTGTCATTAGACCGGACAGAATTCGACTACACGCTGATTGCCAAGTGCACAGACAACCACTTAGAACTCACGATGAGCCGCATACACTACGACTATGAGAAGGGACGGCCAACGCACATGTCGGTGAGTGCAGACGAATGGATTACCGACGAGGTGGCCATCAACAAGAAAAAGAACCGTTTGCGTCCCCTGTCATCAAAGTTTCGCCGCAATACCATCGACCGCAAAGATGAGATATTTAGTCAGATTTCCTATCGGCTACGCTGACAAACCATGCCTGGCCGAGCATCATCAGGCGGGCAGTAACACTGATAAATCTTTTTTTTCAAGCGATAACACGACATCTATATGAGTGCAAAATACCCAAGACGACAAAGAGGAACTGGCGAAACGCCACGCGATAGAATCTTTTGGATTCGAAACATACTCAACATCATCTTCATGATTGGTGCCGTGGTAGGCGTCATCTTCTATTTCTTTACACAAAAAGAAACGCTTGGAATCATCATCATCCTAACCGCCATGTTCTTCAAAATGGCCGAATGCAGCATTCGCATATTCCACAAATGACTCGATTTTTATTATCCATATTCCTTTTACTATCGTCCTTGACTATGGTTGCTCAGATAGACGACTATAATCAAATAGATCCTAGTGGTAACATCACGCGCCGAGATGGCATGGCCAACGACTCGACCCATGAGAACAAAGAGATACCGAAAGGGTTGAAGGTTTGGACGGTCAACGAACGTTTTGGTGACATCATTCCTGCCATTCCCGATACCTTGTCACACATGTATCCCAACAGCATCTTTACAACGGGTATGCGCGGTGAATACAATTCTACGGGCAATCTGGGGGCACCACGCATCAACAGGCTGTTCGTTGATCGCCAACGTGCTGATCAACAGTTTATCTTTACGCAACCTTATGACTACTTCATTGTTGCTCCGGGCGATTTTCATTTCACCAACACACTGTCGCCCATCACCAACTTGACATACAATACGGCTGGAAACCGCACCAACGGGGAGGATCATTTCACGGCTAAGTTTGCCGTAAATGCGGGCAATAAGATAGGACTTGGATTTAAATTTGATTATCTATACGGCCGTGGATATTATTCTAACCAAGCGTCTTCACATTTCAACTACACCCTGTACGGTTCCTATCTCGGCGAACGGTATCAAGCACACCTGCTCTTATCGACCAATCATCAGAAGAATACAGAGAATGGAGGTATTACTGATGACAAATTCATCACCAATCCAGAAAGCTTTGACGATAACTACCAAACATCAGAAATACCGACGGTGTTACAGCAGAATTGGAACCGTAACGATAATCAGCACGTCTTTTTCAGTCATAGATACAACGTTGGCTTCAATCGAAAAGTACCCATGACGGCTGAAGAGATTAAGGCAAAGAAGTTTGCCATGGAGGCCAAGAAAGAAAATGAGGCGAAGAAAGCCAAGCAAAAGGCCAGGAAACAGGCCAAGAAAGAGGGCAGAACACTGAACGATGACGACCTGAAAGAAACAGAACCGTTGGCCGGCAGGCCTGATGACGCGGTCATCGCGGGCATTGAGTCTACAACTCCGGCAGCGCAAGACAGTGGACGTATTGTCGTGAACGGTCAACAGGCAGCAGACAGTTTGTTGGCCAAACAAAAGAAAGAAAATAAGGATACGGCTTGGGTAAAGAACGAATATGTTCCCGTAACCAGCTTCATACACACGTTGAAATTCGACAATTACACCCGCATTTATCAAGCATATCAGACGCCAGACAACTACTATGCCAACACATACAAGATGGATGAATGGCTGCGAGGTGACTCTATTTATGACAAGACCAAGCACTACCGTGTGCACAACACGTTTGCACTATCGCTCTTGGAAGGGTTTAACAAATGGGCCAAATCAGGTTTGAAAGCTTTTGTCAGCCACGAACTGCGGCATTTCACGCTCCCCGACACCGTTGGAATGGCAACATACAATGAAAACTCCGTATACGTCGGCGGGCAATTGAGCAAGACACAAGGCAAAACTTTCCACTACGAAGTGACCGGTGAGGTGGGTGTTGCAGGGCGAGATGCAGGCAAGATAGACATCAACGCCACCGCCGACCTCAACTTCAAGCTGTTTGGTGACACCGTACAGTTGGCAGCGAGCGGCTTCTTCCATCGCTATCAACCCACCTTTTACTACCGTCATTATCACGGACGTCATTTCCTCTGGGATAATGATGACTTGAGTAGCACCACACACACGCGTATTCAAGGCTTGTTGAGTTATGCCAAAACCAAGACTTCACTGCGCATTGCCGTGGACGAATTGACCAATTATACCTACCTGGCGCAAGCCTATACCATCAACAATCAGTATCAGCGTATCGGTACTGAGGTTGGCGTTCGGCAAAGCAGTGAAGCCATCAACGTGCTGACAGCCTCACTATCGCAGGATGTAGCATGGGGACCTTTGCACTGGGAATCGGTCATTACCTTTCAAAACTCATCCAGTCAAACGGCTTTGCCATTACCAAAACTCAACATTTACTCGAATCTTTTTTTCCGATTGAAGATAGCCAAAGTACTGAAATGTGACGTGGGCGCCGACGTACGCTACTTCACCAAGTACTATGCACCTGACTATAGTCCGGCCTTGGGGCAGTTTGTTGTGCAGGAAAATACCGACCGCGTTGAGATTGGCAACTACCCTATCGTGAACGCGTACGCCAACTTCCACTTGCAACAAACACGCTTCTTCGTGATGTACAGTCATGCCAATGCGGGCAGCGGCACAAAGGCAAGTTTCCTTGTTCCTCACTATCCGCTCAACGGCAGCATCATCCGCTTTGGGTTGAGCTGGAACTTCTTCAATTAAACAAGTAGCCCGAGAGAAACCAGAACACCATAAATAAAGATGTTCCGCCCTGTCTCACCAAGGATTTGATTCAATGCCTTACCTTGTTTGATTCGCATGCGATGGTAAGTACGCGTATGTAAAACCAAATAAATTATTGGGAATACAAAAGCCCAAGGATGCCCATTGAACAAAAACACAATACCCAACAGGCACCCCAACCATCCCAGCATGAGATAAACTTTGCGTGATAAGGATTCACCCATCCTTACTACCAAGGTCATCTTGTGCGCCCGTCGATCGTTCTCCAAATCACGATAGTTGTTGACAATCAACAAGGTATCAATGATAATTCCACAGGCCAGCGAGCTCAACACCACTTCCCAAGTGACGTGATTCATCGTTGACGGCATCGCCAAATAGTAGGTTACACAAACAGGAATAAGGCCAAAGAAGAGAAGAACCAGGAGATCACCCAGTCCGAGATAAGACAGATGCGTGGTGTAGAGGAAGCAAAACAACACACATAGGAGTCCCACCCCAATCATTTCAATACCGCCATAGCAAACCAAAGGCAGTCCAACCACGCAAGCCAGCAAGGTTGTCACGACAATACCCACGCGCATGGCTTGCGGAGAAATCCACCCTTGCGCACAAGCACGGCGTGGTCCCAGTCGGGTTTCATCATCATTTCCACGCTTGAAATCAAGATAGTCGTTGATGAAATTAGCATCTATCTGCATGATGAAAGCAAAGAGGAAACACAGCAGTACCGGCACTATACGAACGTTCCAATTGGTCATCGCCAGTGCCAACGCCGTGGCAATCATCACGGGAACAGCCGAACCCGACAAAGTTTTGGGACGCATGGCCAAGAGCCAAGCTTGAAGAGAGTTGCGTTGAACACGAGGTGCATGCATACAAATAGTTTTTCGTTGAATCTTCTTGAGATTGTTTTGCAAAAATAAACAATTATTCTTACATTTGCAACAAACTCCCATGGGCATGATAGAAAACAATGTAAACCTTGATTTAATGGCTTTCATCGAGCAAAACATCCTCCCGAAATACAACGAATTTGGCCTTTCGCATGGATTGGGGCATGTGCAGCATGTCATCAAAGGAAGCCTCGAGCTGGCTAAAAGGATGGGGGCAGACGTAAACATGGCATACACCGTAGCGGCCTATCACGACATTGGCATGTCTGGACCGAGAGCCATTCATCACCTCACTGGAGGAAAAATTCTTGCCGCTGACGCACGATTGAAGCGATGGTTCTCACCTGAACAGATACGCATCATGCGCGAAGCCGTTGAAGATCACCGTGCCAGCGCATCCCATTCGCCACGCAGCATTTATGGAAAGATTGTGGCAGAGGCTGACAGAGACCTCGAACCAGAGCATGTTTTTCGACGCGCAGTACAGTTTGGTTTGGAAAACGAGCCGGGAAAGAATCGCGAGGAACAGTGGCGTCGCTTTCTGGCTCACCTGCAAGAAAAATATTCCAACACAGGCTACATCAAGCTATGGATACCCAACTCGCCTAATGAAAAGCACCTGAAAACCATCCGCAGCATCATTGAGAACCCGGACAAACTAAGACAACAATTCGACAATCTCTATGATGAGGAAACGGGCAAACAGCATACCTGCTGACTTGTCTACCCCAAAAGCTCACGACCTTTTTTCACTTACAGCAGGCCGGCCTTCTTTAACAGCGGCATGACGGTCTCGGCATGGAGCCGCTTCTTCTTTTCTACAGAACGGTATTCGTCGAGCAAGGGCTGATGATCGTTGAGCAAAACCGCCATGAGCTTCTCGTCAACAATCAAAGCTTTCTTGTTGCCAGGCGTGATGATGTAGCACACATTCTGGCTGGCTACTTTCTTGGAGGAGGCAGCCATGGCCAACGCACCAATGAGGCCGAACATTCCACCCATGGTGGCGCGACTGCTCATTTCCTGCACATCGAGGTAGGTGAGCAGTAGATGTCCGTCGCTCATCTTGAACGCTCGGGCATATCCATTGCCGAAAGCACATCCACGATCTTTGTACGGACGGGTGTTCAGCAAGAGCGTGTCGCCATACATGATGGCGAAAACATCCTTCTTGAGCAGCTTCTTGACCTGCTTGTCGTGCGAGTCGAACCTGAAATCGTTTCCGCCCCACCACATCTGTTGGTTGCGCGTCTTGGTAATCACGGTCACGCTGTCGGCAGTTTTCCATTCGCCTGCGGCCAATTCCTCGTTATTGTTGCAGTATTTAATACTCACACACTTGTGCGTATGCTCTTTTTCAACCTGTTCCGCCTCACTTTGAGCATGAGCTGGAACGAAAGAAGCCGTGGCCAGCAGCAGGCTCATAGCTACGGCGGCAGTGCTTGTTTGAATCTTTTTCATATCTAACTGAGATTAATAGTGTTTGTCCTTGTTTCCGTCAGAATGTGACAACAGTGCAAGCGGTTAAAACAAATAAGCCAGGCCGATGCCTAACTGATAGTGGTTGAACCCAAACCGACCCTCCCATCCGGCGGGCTTGCGATAGATGGAAGTGAGCTTCCTGAGGTCGGCTCCGATGCCCCAATGGCGTGATAGCTTATAAGTGCAACCAAGAATGGTTAGAAGTCCAAGTCCGTTTTCCTGGTCACGCTGATTCAGGTCATTGCGGGCAAAGCCCATGCCTACCGCACCTTCCCATCGCCAGCCTTTGTCGGTTGTCCATGTGGCGACGAAGCTGCCTCCCACGAAGAGTACATTGCAGTTGGGCTTGCTAAAGTGGTTTTGACTGGCATGAATGCCAAAGCCCAGCCCATTGTCCCACAAATGCTCATAGTCAAGGCTCAGCGTTACGACTGAGCTTGAATTGTAAGTTTCTCTCACATCCTCGAACTTGGATGTCATGATGCCGAGCCCGTAATTCAGTCGAATCATGTTTGGTAGCGCCTCTGTGCGGTCTGGTTTCACGGCAGTATCAATAGGCTGCTGGGCACTCACGAAGATTGCAAAGAGACTGCAGAATGCCCATAAAAGTGTTCGCTTCATATTGGTTAGCTTTAAATTGATATACAAAGATAACAAAAATCCAAATTTTACAAAAAAAAACATCTTTTTTGTTCGATTTGTTTATCGGAAAAAGTTGTTTTTCTTCACAGACCTTACTGGCATTTTTTGCAGACTGCTATGCCGAATCACGTGTCAACTCGCCCTTATTGTCTACCATGTCGTGACGCGACCTTGACTTGGTGACCATCCAAACGCCCACAAACACCATGAGAACAGCAAGGCCATGCGTCCATTTGAAAATGCCCATTCCCGTGAGTACCGTCACGACCACGGCCACAACGGGCTGCACATAGTTGTAGGAACTGACCACCGTGGGGCGCAACACGCGTTGGGCTGAGATGACGAGGATGTATCCGACAAACGTACCAAAGAAAACAACATAGGCGGTTTCCAACCAGGTTTTAGTAGAAACAGCCGCCCAAGGAATATCCATGACTTCACGGAAAGAAAACGGCCAGATGAGACAGGTGGCCCATAGAAACATCCATTTGTTGACGGTAAAGACCGAATATCGCTTCACCAACTTGTTGAATGTGGATAAATAAAACGCATAAGACAGCTGCGCCCCCATGACCATCAGGTCGCCGCGAATGTCGCCAACCTTGGCATCGCCTGCGGTCATGCTGGTTAATATCAAAATCAGCGCACCGCAACATCCTATCAACACGCCCATTGCCTTTTTACCCGTGATGGGTTCTTTCAAAATGAGTGCTGCCAACACCATGGCAAATATAGGCATGGAGGTTGTGACAATGCTGGCATTGATGGGAGAAGTGTAGCTCAATCCGATGGTAAAACAACATTGATTGCAGACCAATCCGAAAACTGCAGCACCAATAAACCACAACACATCCCGTAGGGGTACATGCTCGTGCTTGACAAAGAGCGAACTCACCCAAAACAAGATGGCTCCGCCCAGCACGCGGAACGAAACCATACTCACACCATTCACCCCATGCAGCATGGCATCTTTGCCAATAGGAGCCATGAGTCCCCAAATGGCACAGGCTGAGAACATGCTCAGGTGAGCCAGCAAAGGGGCACGATTAAAATGCTTGGTAGGAATATGTTCGTGATCTATAGAATCCATATTTTGTTCCATCACAATGAAAATGAGTTTTAAAAGAAGTGGGTAGCTATGAGAAAGTAGCCCTATGGAATGATTTTGAACCGAACTCTAAAAGTTTTTTTATGTTCGTCCCAGTTGGTTCCCAATAGTTCGAACCTTCCTATTTGTGAGGTTGAACGCACATGTTTTCCGATACATGGACAAACGTCGTAATCGCCAATGCGGCAAATACGAATCGCATCCGAAGCATCGGCAGGCAGGCGGTCTAAGCTGATTCCTTCGGGAAGATGCTGCCTGTCAACCACTTCAAACGTCACGGGCATATCTTGTTGTATCAACTCGTTCATGCGAGTTTCAATCTCTTTCTCGTCACGTTTGTCCGGTTTACGATCGAGAACAAACGTCATCTTACTTTTCTTTCGCTCAATGTGCGCATTGTGTGAACGCTCACATCCAAACATTCTATGCATCAATTGATTGAGTAAATGCTCTGCAGTATGGGCCGGTGGGAATGACACTTCCCGCTCTTGAATTTCCAACACGATTTTGTTATTTTATGAACAAACAAAGATAGCCATAAATGTAGAAACGAACAAAAGATACTTAAACGAAAACTCCCCATCCTCTGTCATTTGACGAGAATGGGGAGTTTTCGAGTAGGTTAGAGCTAAAAAATCAGACTTCATGACGTTTTATTTCATAAATTTTACCGCCATAGCCCATCACCTGTGTTACAAAAGGCCGATCAGCTTGCCATGCCACGGTTTGTTCTTTGTTGGTTATCAAGTCAATGGCTTTGCAATTACCTTGCGACATTTGTAAATAGTTGAAGGCATGTTCCGGAATGTTGACGTGTACTGTTTGCTGATTGGGCGAGAAATTCACGACAATCAACAAGATTTGCTCAGCCGATTTACGCAAGAAGACATACTGCTCATCGGGATTGAACAATGCCGAGTGCTGACTGTTGGCATACATCAAATCGAAGAACTGACCGTGCGCAATGGCAGGCAGGTTACGCAAATTGAGTATTTGTCGATAAGTTTCGGATAACGTTTTACTGTGGTTATCCATTTTTCTTCTTTGATAATATCCTTCGATGACGGACTTTACCGCCCAGTAGTCGAATATGGTTGTCCTACCATCAAGACCACTGAATCCTTCTGCATCCATGCCTCGCTCGCCAAACTCCTGTCCAGCATACACCATGACAGGATTGGTGTGCAGCCATGCGCATACCATGAAAGCCGGCAAGGCACGTTCGGCACTGCCACAAAAGAAGTCGCTGGCGATACGTTGCTCGTCATGGTTTTCCAAAAAATAGAGCATCTTTGGCAAAATATCATCCACGGATTGCCATTGGCGGGTAATGTGATGGGCTGGACGCATGCCACACACGATGTCGCGCAAACAGTCGTACATGCCCACCTTATCGTATAAGTAGTCAAATCCCGAAGCGATATACGCCCGATAAAGCGAAGGATTGTACACCTCGCCAATGATGATGACGTTAGGATAGGTTGCCTTGAGCTTACCAATAGCGTACTGCCAAAATGCCGTTGGCACCATCTCTGCCATGTCACAGCGAAAGCCGTCCACTCCCTTAGAAGCCCAAAACAGCAGAATGTCTGTCATCTGTCGCCATGTGTCGGGCATGGGGTCGAAATGTTCACTGCGTCCACCAGCATCGGTGTAATCAATGCTATAGTTCAGCTTGACGGTTTCGTACCAATCATTAGCTGAAGGCGAAGCATTGAAACAATCGTTGCCCGTGCATTTGGCAGGATATTCACGATAAGGTTCGCTGGCATCCTTGCACAAATCAATGGCAGGTTCAAAGGGATAACTTGGACAATAATAAAAATTGTTGTGAATGTCAAAGTGCTTGTTTACATCATCCTTCTCTCCCAAGTCTCTCACTCCCTTAGGTTTGCAAATGGAGTGGTATTGCCGTGCCACATGATTGGGGACGAAATCAACAATCACTTTCATGCCTGCCTCGTGCGTACGCTTCACCAAAGCCTCGAACTCATCCATACGCTTCGGTACCTGCACGGCAAGGTCGGGGTCGACATCATAATAATCGGTAATGGCGTATGGCGACCCAGCCCTTCCCTTCACAATGGCTGGATGTTGACGAGGGATGCCGTAGGTAGAATAATCGGTTGTCGTTGCATGGCGAACAATGCCCGTGAACCACACATGCGTGAACCCCATGTCGTGAATACGATTGAGCACGGTCGTGGTGATGTCGTTCATCTTCCCCACTCCATTCTCTTCCATCGTTCCATGGGGCGTGAAGGTCATGTTTTGATTGCCAAAAAGACGAGTAAAGATTTGATAGATGGTCATTTTTATAAGGAGTTAATAGGGAGTTAGATAGGAGTTAATAGGGAGTTAGATAGGAGTTAATAGGGAGTTAACGGACGATAGCAGTTCTTTCTATGGAAGTTAAAAGGAAATTCATAAGATATAAAATGGGAGTTAACAAACAACACCTAATTTAATACTTGCGATTAAATGACATTTGTCTATTAACTCCCACATTACTCCTATTGACTACTATTTACTCTCAACAGGTATTTAGATGCCGTGCACTGTCACTTCCTTGCTGATGCGTCCTATCATGCCCTGCAAAGCCTTGCCAGGTCCACATTCGGTAAAGTCGGTAGCGCCATCGGCAATCATGTTCTGCACCGTTGTTGTCCAACGAACGCTACTGGTCAGTTGGGCGATAAGGTTTGCCTTAATCTTGGCTGCATCGGTATAAGGTTTCCCGTCTACATTCTGGTACACAGGACATTGAGGTGTATTCACCGTGGTAGCCTCTATCGCCTTTTGCAACTCGTCCTTAGCAGGCTGCATCAATGGCGAGTGGAAAGCACCTCCCACCTTCAAAGGCAATGCGCGCTTGGCTCCCGCAGCCTTTAGTTTTTCGCAAGCCTCCTCAATACCTTCCTTATCTCCAGAAATCACCAATTGCCCTGGACAGTTATAATTAGCAGGAATGACTACTTTGCCTTCTTTGCTCACCTCTTGACATATCTCTTCTACCTTTTCATCTGGCAAACCAATGATTGCTGCCATGGTACCCGGTGCCACTTCACAAGCCTTCTGCATCGCCATGGCACGAGCATAAACTAATTTGAGACCATCTTCAAAACTCAAAGCACCAGCTGCCACCAATGCAGAGAACTCGCCCAAAGAGTGTCCTGCCACCATATCAGGCTTGAACGCATCACCCATACAGAGTGCAGAAATGACACTGTGCAAGAATACAGCAGGTTGTGTCACCTTGGTTTCCTTGAGTTGCTCATCGGTACCATCGAACATAATGTCGGTGATACGATAACCCAACACCTCGTTGGCTTTATCGAACAACTCCTTTGCTGTCTCGTTATTATCATAAAGTTCTTTTCCCATTCCAACGAACTGGGATCCCTGACCGGGAAATACAAATGCTTTCATAACTTTTCTGTTATATTTAAAATGCTGTTATAAACTTTTCTGGCATAAAAACTGTTACAAATTCTTCTTTAATGTTTTCTTGATTTAGCGTTATTTTCTATTCTCATTTTTTCAAATTGATGCCAAAATCTAAATACTGGTCTTCCAAATAAAGCCTCAGCAGGAAAATAAAAAGCAAAGTGGAGATTACGGTAAACTTCTAAAAGAAACTGTCCCATCCTGCTTTTTCCTTTAAACTTATAACGATGGTCATAAAATCCAAAATTACCAGCAAATAGAATTTCTTTTAAAAGGATTTTTCCCAAACGTTCACTTGGCTCAACTGACATATAACTGCGATCTAGTCCAAAGATTGTATGTTGTACATACATCATGGCTCTCGCAAATTTATACATCCCAAGATATTTCAGTGTTTTTACCTCTTCCTCTTTATCCACGTCATCTATATCACGTTTAAGTAGATAATAATAGTCTATTATTTGCCTTAAACCTATACCCTCAAAGAAGAAATGATGCATAGTATGAGATAGTTGAAAAATTCGGTTAAATGGGTCTGTAGGTATTGATATTTCTCCAATCTCGTTTGGCAAAGAAATTTTATTTTTAAATTGTTCGTCAGCATGTTGATCAAAATACCCACGCATACGTTTATTATAGAATAGATTACCGCAAAATGAAGGGGTAAAATGTATTTCAACTGGGGTACTTATATCAGGCATTCTTAATTGCACATGGTGATAATTAGCAATAGCTGTCGAATCAAACTTTCGTGCATAATTTAAGATATCACCCTCATTACCTTGCAGCCAGATATCAATATCACCTGGAGTTCGAACCCAAGGGTTTGGATACATAGTGTTATTTCCCTGCCCTTTAAGAATGCAACCTGGAAACCCTGCTTTTAATACTCTATTATATAGTTTGACAACATCATCATTAATTTTTAAGTTTGCACGTTTTAACTGTTCTGCTTGTTGAAGCCATTTGTATAGTAAAGTTGTTTCTGGATGTGGTGTATTTGCATCTAAGCGTGATACACCGTCAAAAATAACGCCTGTTATACAATGTCTTTTAGAAAATTCAAATAAACCATACCAATCCATAGACTGAAGATTGTTCGGCTTCTCTGAGTTTTTCTCTAAAGAATATCTTAAAAAGCTGAGATAATTTGAAATATTACTACTAACCTTCATATCACCTGCAATCTAGCTGTTCATAGACAGAATTTCTACTCTTAAACTCTGGTACAATTTGTTTCATTTTGCGTACTATCTCTAAATCATCGTACGTTTTAGATATTTCCAAGAGCTGCTCAATATTTTGTTCAATCTGGGCATAATCATATTCGCGTACCTTCGCAATTCGTATTTTAGGATTAAACGATGGTAATGTACTTTCTTCATCGTTCAATACTTCTTCATAGAGTTTCTCACCAGCTCGAAGTCCCGTGTATTTAATTTCAACATTTTCAGCTCCTGATAATTTAATCATGCGTTTAGCAAGATCGGCTATCTTCACTGGGCTACCCATGTCAAACACAAATATTTCGCCACCATTTCCTTGAGTACCAGCTTCGAGCACCAATTTACACGCCTCTGGTATTAACATAAAGTATCTAATAATATTAGGATCAGTAACAGTGACTGGTCCCCCAGCTTTGATTTGCTTTTGGAACAAGGGAATGACAGAACCATTTGATCCCAGGACATTACCGAAACGAGTTGTGACAAATTGAGTGTTTCCTTTCACCTTTCCTTCCTTTTCAGCCTTATCCAAACTTTGTACATAGATTTCACAGATACGTTTGGAGCATCCCATAACATTGGTAGGATTAACAGCTTTATCAGTAGAAATCATGACAAACTTCTTCACACCATATTTGACGCTCAAGTCAGCAATAATCTTTGTGCCCCAAATATTATTCTGAATGCTCTCACTGGGATTATCCTCCATCATTGGCACATGCTTGTAAGCAGCAGCATGGAAAACATAGTCGGGCTGATAAGTAGCAAAAAGCTTTTCCATTCGTTCGTAGTTTTCTATAGATGCTACTATCGTTTCGGTGCTAACGGTAGGAAATTCTTTTTCCATCAATAAACGAACATCATGCTGTGGCGTTTCTGCTTGGTCTATCAATATCATCTGTGCAGGGTTAAACTTACCGATTTGTTTAACCATTTCCGAACCAATACTGCCTGCAGACCCCGTAATTAGTATTTTCTTTCCTCTTAACAGGTGTTCAATGCTCGTCATATCTATCTGAATCTGGTCTCTGGGTAACAGATCTTCGACACTAATTTCTTTTAGAGAGTTCACCACACTCGTGGCGTTTTGATTATCCCACTCTTGTAACCCTTTGGTCATGTAGATTGTCACACCAGCATTAATCAAAAGGTCTTGTAACTGGACATCATCTCTAAACTCCTTGTTACGCAGAGGTGAAACCAAAACATTTTTTATTTTCTTTAATCGGATATCTTCAGATAATTTTTGATTAACACGATAAACTTTTTTTCCCATCAAATAGCCAGGAGTAGGATCGCCCTCGTTTGCAATAAATCCCATTAATCTGAAGTGCTGTGGCTTTTGGTTGTTGATATGCTTTGCCAATCCTATTCCCCCTTCTTTCACTCCATAGATTAGGGTTCGCTGTGCCTTCTCGTTCTCAAACATCGTGTCATAAACCATTTTTACAACGATTCTAAATGTCCACATCAAAATTGTGGAAACCAAATAGATAGATATAATATGTCTTGTGTGAAGTGGAACCAGCCAACGATTATCCTCCCAAAATAAGATAGGATAATGAATAAGAAAAACAAAAAAGAAAGCCAAACCCATGGCAAGTGCCACACGTTGCAAGTCTACAAAAGACGAATAACGTATAATGCCCGCATAGGTATGGAATATTCGGAATGAAATGATATTAAAAAAGAGGTATAATATAAGAGTGTACGTAATAGGTACGATGTTGCCTAAAGTGGCTGCTCCTCTAAAGAATAGCCAAAATACAAATAAACCTGATAGATAGCAAATTATACAATCTATTAAAATTACACACCAATACGGTAAAGAATCTCTTTTAAAGTACCAATTTACAAGCTTATTAAACCAATTCATACGATGTTGTTGTTTTTGGATAATGATTCTACAAAGCGCTTCAAGATTTGTGAATCACTAAAAATTAGAAACCACTATTTTATTTGGTCTATAATAGATTGAACAATGTAACGTGCGTCATTCTCTGACACATACGGTCCTGACGGTAAGCACATTCCTATCTTAAATAATTGTTCACTCACACCATTGGTATAAGCGGGGCAGTTTTTATAGACAGGCTGCAAGTGCATGGGCTTCCATAACGGTCGGCTTTCTATGCCCATTTTGTCCAACGCTACGCGCATGGCTTCTACATTCGCATTGGGTTCACAAGATGTATGCACCTTCCCTGTAGCATGTACCACACCAGCAGCACCGCCTACAGCGCCTTTAACAGCCTGTTCATACGCATGCTCCTGCCCTTTCACTTGTAATTCGGAATCCAGAGTAATGGTGTTGAGCCAATAATTCGAGTCAAAATCGGTAGATGGATTTGTATGGAACGTAATGCCTTCTACATCCTTGAATGCCTCTTCGTACAAGTCGGCAAGATGTCTGTGGTGCGCAATATGTTCGTCAAGCACGGTAAGTTGTCCACGCCCAATACCCGCACAAACATTGCTAAGGCGATAGTTGTATCCAATTTCCTCATGTTCGTAGTATGGAAACGCTTCACGAGCCTGTGTGGCAAAAAACATCACTCTGTTTTTGGTTTCCTCATCGGGACATATCAACGCCCCCCCCCCCGAAGTAGTAATCATCTTGTTGCCATTGAAACTCAACACGCCAAACCGTCCAAAAGTACCAACAACCTGTCCCTTATAACGCGAACCCAATCCTTCTGCTGCATCCTCTATCAAAGGAATGTCATATTTTTGAGCAACAGCCTGAATCTCTTGTATCTTGGCAGGCATACCATATAGGTAAACCACGATGATGGCTTTCGGCTTTCGTCCCGTCTTTTCTATCCTGTCTTTAATCGCTTCTTCCAAAAGTTCTGGATCCATGTTCCATGAATCGTTTTCCGAATCCACAAACACGGGTGTCGCTCCCTGATAAGTAACCGGATGCGAACTGGCACAGAAAGTAAAGCTCTGACATATCACTTCATCTCCGGCTTTAACGCCTAAAACAACGAGTGCCAGATGAATGGCCGACGTACCCGAAGCCAAGGCTACCACCTGCTTGTCCTTCAATCGTTCGTCACCCTTCAACCACAGCTTTTCTGGATCGTTCTCGTGTGGTGCGATACTTTGCGGATAATCCTCCCTCCGTTGTTTGTCTCGGTCGCACTCTCCTCTCCCACTTGAGCAATCAGTTGAGGCAATGAATCGCTTCAACTCCTCTTCAAACGCATTCACGTTCGGTCCCAACGGCACCACCCAATTGGTATCAAAAGCCTCTTGGATATATTTCATTTCATTGCCACTCATGTGGGCAAGACACAAATAAATTCTTTTATTCATATATCTCTTTCAATTTCTATAATGTGACACAACAATAACAGTCATGCAAGTCATTAGCCGTTACAAGTCTAATTATTACAATATCCCGTAGTTTCATCTAGTAGCGTTTTCTATCTTATCATTGCAAAAATACAATAATAAATTGAATAGGTCTGAAAATAATCATTTGATTTTTCAACAACAGGCCAGCATACGAGGCTCTATCATCGAAGGGCGATATTGTTCAACAACCGCACCAACCGAATTCGTGTCATTCGCAGTACGCTGACGTTCATTGTCTTGTTCAGTTCATTTGTTTCATTACGTTTTCATTCGTTGTCGAAACAAAATCAAATGGTTGTTTTCGCCAACAACACACTTTAGTTAAAATCTTTTACAACAAGTGCTTTATAATTCGCGTATTTACAAACAAACCAATCCTTGCTTGCAAATACGCGAATTATGAGCATGTTTTATAAGGCATTGTTACACAAAGCATTATAGAGAAAGCACCAACGAAGGACGCTGTTTTACCACCATTTTTGCCATTAACCCATTGCTTTAATCACGCAATCTACATGCATTAATACCCTTACCCCATGTTTATTGCATCACAAAACACACCAAACAGCGGCATTATTTCCCAAGTTTTACCTGATAAAATGATTTTTCGTGCCAAACAAACCCAGTAATACCTACTCCTTACCTATTAAATTTTCCTATTTCACCTCTTGTCGACACCCTGTTTTATTGGCATTTTTTAAGACATTTCATGATTTCCTCCATGATAATACTTCATATTTCTCTTCCACCGTTGTATACCGTTTATATTTGAAAACTCTATTTATAACTTCTATAACATCTTCCAAAAGAACATCCTGTTCTTGTTTTTCACTTTTTATATATTCATCATATACTGGAACTACTCTAGATATACCATCTACTCCAATAATATTTTTAATGACAGAAAAAGAACTCTTGAAACAATCGTCAATTATATCTATATATAAAATAATGGAATAGTCAGCATACACTCCATCGATATAATAGCCCTCTTTAGGCGTAAAAGAAAAATTTCCCAATGACCATGCAACTAATTTTCCATTAACAAGTTCTATGGGTAGAACATCATGAGTATGATTACAAACTACTATATCAGCACCTTCCTTAGTAATAACGTCTACTAAATATTTGGTATATTTTCCAACTTCATTATTAAATTGTCCACCTGAATGAAGACAAAATATTACAACATCAGAATTATTTTTTGCATCCTTAATTGTTTGCTTCATTTTATCAATATAAAACCGATTATGTTCTAAAGATATTTCTCTCTCATCTACACAATCAACTAAAGAAGATAAGTAAAATCGTTGGTAAAAGCGATCTTGAATATTCCGCGGCATTAATGTCTTAAATATTTTTAAAAGACTACTTTTTAAAAAAGATCTATTTGGAATATGGTCTTGTTGCCTTGTAAGATTAACCATATAAGTTTCATCTTTGTCTAATATAACTTCATTTGTGGATGAATTTGTTCCATATGTATATGAAATAAAGGCAATTTTCTTATTTTTTATTTCTTTAACAAGAAAATTATTTTCCTTATATGTCATTTGGGTGCCAGTAAAATCTAAATTATTTTTTCTTAAATTTATTATTGTCTGCCTTAAACCCTCAAGTCCTCTGTCTAAACAATGATTGTTAGCAGTTGTAAGAAGAGAGAAACCTGACTCTCTTAGTGCTTTTAAAAAACATTCTGGAGTATTAAATTCAACGTGGCTTTTTGTATACTTTAATTCTTTACCCGCTATTGGAGTTTCTAAGCTTCCGCATACATAATCAGAATGAGCAAATAATGATTTGATGCCTTTAAAAACTATATCATAACCTATTTTTTTCTTTCGTATAATCTTATTTTGTCTCTTGTAACTTAATATGTCACCTGTAAACGCTAATCTCATATTATTCAATTCTTAAAAAGCCTCCTCCGGTGTGAAGGTTTCTATTTAGACCATCTATACAATTCACCTGTTTTTTATTAAGTTCAAAATCAAATATATTAATATTTTGTTTTAACTTAAATAATTTATTAGATCTCGGGATTGAAATAACATGCATTTGATACAGCCATCTCAAAATAACTTGAGCCACACTTCGATCAACCTCCTTTGCAATATCAACAAGAACTGGATCTGAAAGAATTTGCTTAGTTAACATACCCCTTCCAAATGGAGAATAAGCCTCAACTGTTATGTTACGTTGATTGCAATACTCTATAATATCTTTTCTTGTATTATATGGACTTATTTCTATTTGATTTACCGCTGGTAGTATATCTGAAACTTCCGATAACTTTTTTAAATGTTCAGGCTTAAAAGATGACACACCAATTGCTCGAACTTGTCTTTCATTGTACAATTGTATTAATTCTTCCCACATCCATTCAAAACCATCAAATGGAAAATGGATCAAGTAAAGGTCAAGATAATCAGTTCCAAGACGTTGGCAGGTCTTTTCAAATGCTTTTTTTACAGATTTTGAGCGAAGTCTAATATGAAACCGAGGATGAAATGAGTAATAAAGATCATTAATATGTAACTTAGAAGTTAAAAACAATTCATCTCTATTAATATTATTTTGATTGATACCTATAGATATATCCCTCTCATTTTTATATAACCAAGCAGTATCGTACAGAGTATAACCCAAATCAAAAGTTTGCTTTATTAATTCCTGAAGTGGTTTCCCTTTTAATGGAAATGTACCCAATCCTACCATTGGCATTTTAACTCCATTATTTAATAATGTATATTCCATAAAATTATTTATAATGTTTCATTATATAATCTAACACCTCGGGGGTCATGTTTCCAAACACTGGTCCGCCAGCAATTTGTACCGAACCTCCCCAATATAAATTGGTTTCTATTAAAAGAGGGTCTCCTTTATCATTGATCGTCAAATCCCAACTTATTAGTTTAGACACATGTATAAATCTTGGAGCTAATTTTTTAACCAAGTCTACGCATTTATTATAATTGGGAATAAAACATTCTGAAAAAACAACACCATTAGGATGTTTTCTGTATTCATTAAGTTTGCTGTCAAAAGCTGTATCCATAAGTTGGCCACTGGATTTAATACCACAAACCAAACCTCCACTATGTAAGTGATTAGTAATTGCATCTTTACCTCCCATGATTATTACAGACGTGCACAAATAAAATTTTCCATCAAGCAACAAAGTAACCATTCTTAATGTATTTACACAAGTACTATTAAACTTGTTCAAAACTTCATGCTGTTTTACAACGTCTTGTATTATCAGAAACTCTCCTTTATTAAGTATCTGACGTAATGTTTCATTTGAAGAGCTCGAATCCCATTTTACGATACCACTTCCTGCGCATGCGTCAACAGAAGGCTTAATGATAATTTGCCCATTTGCTTTACATAAACTTATTGCATGATTTTCTGAAATAACATTATAATTTTTATCTAAGTAAACCCCATTCTCTTTCCTACAAATTGTAGTCGGCTGAAGCACATCATAGAAATATAAATCATATAAATTTTTATCATCTAAAATTTTAGCCTTTTCCCCGTTAGAAAAGAAATTATCTACAATACAATAATAATAACAATCAGGTATATAATATTTTAAAGGGTAATTATAAATATTTGTTTTTTTATAAATATTAAACCACCGAATATCAAAAGACTTCTTTGTTCGGTAATCTATTAAATACGGTTTCCAAAAATTTAATATGTCATCTTTTTCTGTTTTTAAAATTGGTTTACCATTTAATACACCTTTTTTTAAATCATTATAACCATCTTTATACCTTGAATAAAAATTAGCTTGTTCATGGAATAGCTCTTTTATTTTTGACTTTAATTTAGCAATCATAATATTACTTATTTTACTATTTATAGATAATAAATGTCCACCTCACTATATTAACGAAATTGTAAGCATTAGTTTTAGCTGACCATACATCAATAAATTTGGTTCTATATCGTTTCGTGTGGGTATCCAGTTTTATATCTCTCGCCATAAGTATCTCATAGGCAAAAGGGGTTCTGCAGCCGTTAATATCCTTATCGCTGTTTTGTCTGTGAAGATCATAGAATTTTGTCTCTTCGTAATACCATTACCAATGCCATAAATAATGGATTTAAATTTTCTCATCTTACCCACACGAAATGTCATAGGGCCATAAATATTATTCTATAATTTGCACTTCTAATTAGAATTAGCGAAACAATCAAAAGCCACACGAAAATAAAAATGTACAATTTATGGTTATTGGCAAGATTAAAAGCAATTTATATATTATCTCAAAATATAAAACACTCAAAACTTTTATACAACGGATTCTTTATCAATTTTATATTAGTACATATATGGCCTCACTTTTTCCCAGTAGCGATATGTGCCCTTGAATTCTAGAAGCTCATAATCAGGATTATGGTTCCCTTCTATCAGTTCACACTCCCCGTTCACTGAGATAGCTACGTCCCAACCAACAAAACCGCACATGCGCAGCTTTTCCTGTGCCGAGTTACATACCTTTACAACCTTGTCCCAACATGGTATCTGAAAGCCAAGCATGAAAGTATTTGTGCCAGGATGGAAGAGTACATTTGGGTTAACCTTTGAAAGCGCCGATGAAATAATGCGACCTGTTGCTAAATCCACTTCGTAGACACAGCCTCCCTGCGCATAGTTGTCTATGTCTGTATGTCCAACCCCAGCCCTGAACAAAGCCTTCACGATATGCGACTTGTTGGTTTTCTTATCCAAAAGAGTTTCCACCCGCAGCGTATTCACACTCGTGCTGCCGAGACAAAGTGACGGATCTTGAACGATGCATTCCTCTATCATGTACTTACCCTCATTGAGCTTGCGGTAAAGAGGCAATATTCCCGCATCGCCAACTTTGTCGAAATAGATCTTATGCACGCCCTCACCCTCACATGTATTATAAGGTTTTACGATAAGTACTTTTTTATCTTTCAACAAATTACCGAAATCCGTCAATGACATTTCTGGCGAATAGAGCCAACTACGATGCACATATTCCGAAAAGAAACTATTAAACTCATGTTTGTTCTCTAGCACATGTATATCCTTTATATCATTAAAATAATTTTGCGCTTTAAGATAACGTCGATAGGTCATGATTCGCTTTCTCTCAAACTCTCTACGCTTGTAAAAATTGCCTAGGACGTAATGCCTTATCAGGCATCCATGTCTTAATAGACACCAAGGATAATCTACAAGAAGCACAAGCATCGAAATATGCTCTTCTTTGTGCAATTGCCAGAGCATTTTCCAGCACTTCTTGAAATAATCTGTGTAAAAAGAAACTTTCATTTTTTTAGAATTTGAACTGTACTTTCTTGTTCGATGATATTAACATATATAATGGTATGAACGATAGCATTTCGCTATTCACCATTAGCTAAATCTTTTCTTTCACCAAGTCTTTTTTGTCCACAATCACCACCCCGTCATACATCATCATCAACACGTCTTCATTGTATTGTCCAACGATGCTCTGATTTCTGACACCTTTCATGTTGTTCACGATAAGTTTGAAGAAGTCTACCCCTGCGCCATACGCATGCAGATACGCCCCTCCAAACCGAGGGTTAACCTCCGAGAGATAGTACTCGCCATCCTTGTACCAAAAGTCCATATCGACTGGACCATTAAACTCTAACACTTTGCAAATCTCCCGAACAAAGTCAAACAGTCGCTCATCCTTAAAGGATATCGTCTTGCTGGCCCCACCAATCTTTGTCTCAAGTTTACGTTTGGAAAAAACGGCCACAGGCTCATGCGAGATGGTATCGATATACACATCGGCGTCACAGTCGTCGCAATCCATAAATTCTTGAATGATATAGGTAAACTCTCCTTCGTCAAAATATTCCCGAAGCTCCTCCAATGATTGCACCTTGTGGATTCCGACACTACCACTCCCCGATATAGGTTTGATAAATACAGGGAAGCTAATGTCTCCTTTCTTCAGTCCTTCCTCAAAAGAGGTTACGCTATCATAGGTTAGAACCGTGCGTATACCTTTACTGGTAAGATATTTATAAAATTCAAATTTGTCAAAACAACGTGCTGCTGTTTTGCGCTCAGGACAAAGAGGCAAGATGCCATGTTGCAAAAACAGATCTCGGTTTTTGGACAGCAATTCTATCTCTGGATCTATCAATGTTGTAATGGCCTGGACATTATTTTCCTTGCATATCTGCAAGATTGTATCTATATAATGTTCATCTGTGATACGGGGCACCACATAGTGTTTGTCAGCCACGTACAGCGCGGGGGCTATGGGTGAGTTGTCCGCACAAATAATCCTGCAATCGTCGCCCAATGATTGTTTCAAGAATTTGAGCAATTGAACCCTGCGGCCGCAACTGCAAAAAAGAATCGTATTCATGTTTCTTAATAAATTGATTTTCTAATAAATTCGTCTACTCCCCACTCTGTCCTGATGATAGTATAATCTCCATCGCATCGTTTTAAATAGACTGTGGGCAGATAATGTATGAAGAGTGGCGTCAAAGCCATGGTGTACGCTCCCACTCTGTCAAAAATAACGCGGTCGCCCACGTTCAACGCCTCTGTTCCCTCAGGCAAAGTGAAAAGACGATCATACTCCAAACACGTCAAACCACCAACCACTTGCGGCTGATGGCAAAGCTGCGGCGTGTCTGTATAAACAAACCGCTTGAAATAATCTTCCTTGTGAAAAAATGGGTCCACGTCGTTTCGCGTGCCATCTGTCGTCACGAAACGTTTGCCATCATGCTGCTTCACGTCAATGACACTGCATACATAGCTAAAAGGCGATGAAAGCAATGCGTTGCCAGGTTCCACTACAAGGCGTACATTCGCGTATGGTGAGCCATCGAGGGCAGTGCGAAAACTTCGCGCGTAATCATCAAACGTGGGTTTGCCAGGCATCGGACCAAAGAAACCTCCGCCAACGTCCCAATATTCAAGTTGCAAACGAAGGTCGGTCAGTATAGGCAATACGTACGCTATCACCCGTTGATAAAACCGCACGCTACGTGTCTTGGGCTCCTTGTGCGTGTGTATACCCACCAACCGCACATGCCGCTTCGCACTTATCAGCTCCACGGCTTTTTGAAAATCGCCCGACTCATAGGAAAAGCCAAAGCGACTATCGTCATTCTCACCAAAAGCATCCTCCGCAGAAATGGATGTGGTGTTGATGTTTAACCTGATACCTATATCATGCTTCCGATTCTTAGGCAGGTCGTCCAACCAATCTATCTCCCGCCACGTCTCAATGTTTACGATAGCGTCGTGCTGTATGGCATCAAGGAATGTTTGTTTTGATTTTAATGGACCATTATAAATAATACGTCTTTTATCATAACCTATCTTTAATGCCAGTTCGTACTCTTGAAAAGACACCACCTCAGCAAAACAGCCACTGTCTTTAGCCACTTTTAAACAATATGGCAAGGCGTTCGTTTTGACGGAATATCCTATTACACTATTATCAAACTGAGTGTCTAAAGCCGTTTGGAAGTCATTAATACATTTTGTCAGCTCGTCCTTATCCAAGACAAAACATGGAGTCTTGAGATGCTGAGCATCATTTTTAGTTATTACCATTAAACTCCTCCATTGTAGCTTTTACATTAGTATTATTGGTTGTTATCCCCTGTCTTGTCAATACCGACTTGATTGAAATTAGTATAACTCGTATATCAGTCCATATCGACAGATGATCTACGTACCACACATCATATTTGAACTTTTCCGTCCACGACAAGTTATTCCGTCCATGGCATTGTGCCCAACCCGTAATTCCAGGTCTGACCTCATGTCTGCGCATTTGTTCTTCAGAATAAAGTGGAAGATATTTCACCAACAATGGGCGGGGGCCTATAAAAGACATGTCTCCCCTTAAAACATTGAACAACTGTGGCAACTCGTCCAATGACGTGTTGCGCACAAACCACCCCACTTTAGTTATGCGTAGTGTATCTAATAATAATTTTCCATCAGGGCCTCGCTTATCATTCATCGTTTTAAATTTGATGACCTTAAATATTTTGCCATATCTACCCGGGCGCTCTTGCAAAAAGATAGCACCCGCTCCCTCATTAGCAATGAGTAGCAGAACATATACTAACAAGAGTATCGGACTGAGGCAAATGATGGCCAGTAAAGCGAGTATAAAATCAAATACTCTTTTAAAAAAGTTCCTGTACATTATTCGTGATAATCGTCTTTCGTTCCCCACAATTTTGCAAAAGGCTCCGTCTCCATTTCATGCTTAAAATCACGAAGTTGGTCAATGTAAGAATATTTAGGCTTCCAGTTCAACTCGTTAAAAGTCTTGCTCGCATCAAACGCATTTTCAAGCGGATCTGGCTTTTCTGGTACATAAGTTATCTTTGATGGATGATCTTTTGGAGAAAAAACCTCTACGATTCCTCTAATTTGTTCCTCCAACGACACTTGCCATCCATTGCCTACATTGTAGATTCCACCCTCAATGTCAGATTTTACACAATTAGAAACGAGTTCTACAAAATCTTTGATATAAACCATCTCCTTTTTCTTTGAAGCATCTCCCCATATCTCTATAGGCATACTGCGAGCGGCTCTGTCCATTAGCATCCTGTATGGCATCATTCTTCGTTTATAATTTGCGTAGTGATAAGCGTTGGGATGATATTCGTAGATGGTAAAGAATCGAAGTACAAAGCGTGAAAAACCATAAGTGTGATGAAAATATTCTATCAAGTCTACAGCAGCATTTTTTGCTATTACATACACTGCATGGTCTCCTGTCTTTGGAAAACCGCGTTGCAAATCAGCTGATAGTTTTCCATTATTTTTCATTTTGTCAAAATGGTCTGCGAGATCGTAAGGTGTTTGAGGAAATATAATCTTCTTACAATTATGTTCCCTCATAAACGTGAGAACGTTGAGCGTACCGATTGTTATTGAATCCAATAAATCTCTTGGATCATACTCATAGCGAGATGGCAGGCTACCTGCAAAATGACATACAGCATGCACGTCTCCAATCTCCTTAAGCACGTCGAAAGAAGATTTTTCTTTAATATTAACAGAATAATAGCTCATCCCATGCTCAGCAAAAAAGCCATTATCGTTTTTTCTTCCTCCGACTGCAACGACATTATATCCGTCGTCTTTTAATTTCAAGCTTACGTATGCTCCCAAATTGCCTGTGGCACCAAAAACAACTACTGTCTTCATAATTATTTTCATTTAAACGTATCGATTGCTTACTAATTATTATATGTTTTTATTTTATGATTTTGATGGCATGAGCATGCTATAGGCAAAAGCTTCTGTCACGAAATCTCCAAAATGGTGAAGATCATACTCGTTACGTTTTTTCATGCGACGCCACCACTTGTCCGTACCTACCAATCTTCTTAAAAGAGCGAGGGTTTTCCAGGTATCTAATAATCCCTGTATGAGGGACGATTTCACATAGTTTCGTCCCTCAAACAGGGATTATTGCGAATCATAACCCAGCATACATTTGCCTTAGCGCCTCCCACACATCACGCTGCTCATAGCGTTCTTGGATTAACCTCCTGCTGTTGGCGGCCATCCTGTTGGTGTTGTCGGTGTTGTTGATCAAATCGCACATCGACTGGTAGAGCGCTTTGGCCATGGGCGAGGAGAAACCGTCAGCTTGTGGGTCGTCCGAAGCAAACTGTATGAGATGGCCATAACGATCGACCGGCGCCGGGATGATGACCCCATTCTCACCATTGATGATGATTTCGTTGCAGCCATTGATGTTGGTGACGATGCAAGGCAACTCCATCGCTCCTGCCTCCATGGGTACATTGGGGAATCCCTCTCTGTAACTCGGAAACACCAATGCGTCGGCCGCCATCAAGTACGGCCGCACGTCTTTTTGAAGTCCTGCATAGAAAACGGCAGCGGATTCACTCAAAAATCGTTGCGCCTCCAGAGTGATATGACCACCGCTTTGCACCTCTTTTTCTCCCACAATCAGGAGTTTAGGTTGGCGCGGCAGGTCAGCAGCATGACCCACCAATCGCCTCATCACCTCCGCCAACTCGTTAATACCCTTGTCTCTTACCATGCGCGCAATAAGGATAAAAACGAAATCATTGGCTGTATATCCCAACTTTTGGTGCATATACCGGCGCCCGTCAAAGGGCGTGGCATCCTCCATCAATCGCGTCTCCTCGTTCTCCGCTCGCAACAACTCGCTCGTGGCCTTGCGTGACAGATACGATGTATCCTTCCCATTGATGTTGCCATGGTATACCACTTGCAGTTGCTTCCCTGTGATTCTGTCCTCCCTCAACGCCCGTTTCACACCCTCGCCTTCAGGTATGACCTGGTTGGCGCAGCAGCATGTCACGCGTTCCATCGTCTTCAATATAGTGCGCAGCATGCCGGTCGTGGCTTGATAGCGCAGACCCGTCACGGTGTATATACGATTAGGCACGCGTGCGGCCCATGCAGCCACCATAGCCAACAACGACCCTTTGGGTGTGTTGGCATGCACGCACCACGGCTTTTCGCGCCTAAAGAGTCGCCACATAAACCACAAGGCCTTGATATCCTTGCCTATGCTGATGGGTCGTTCCAAAGGAGCATCAATCACCCGTATGCCCTCTCGCGCGGCCACCTCGTCGAGCACGCCAGTATCTTTGGCTACCCCCACCACCTCATAATATTGATTGAGATAGTTGAGTTGCCCCCTTAGCAGCGAGTTCAGACTGATGTCAGCCGTGGTGACTCGAATTAGTTTCTTCTTTTTCATAAGTCTATGATTGATAGACTACCCATGGAGAATCATACTTGTCAATGCAAGCCTATTATTGCTGCACCATATCATACAATTGTTCATACGCATCCACCATTTTCCGAATATCATATTGCAAGGCTCGTTGATAGCACCGCTCCGCCACTTGACGGTAATACGCAGGGTCGTCATGCAGCTTTTTTATAACATCAGCCAGAGTCTCAGCATCGCCATGTGGAAAAAGGATACCATAACCAGCAGTTACTTCTTTTAATCCATTCACTTCACTGGCTACAAAGGGCTTGCCTGATGACATGCCCTCAATATTCGACAGAGATAATCCCTCCCAGTGTGACGACATTACTATGACATCTGCCGACTTCAATATCTGCGGCACATCCGACCGAATGCCCAATAACTTTACACGCTCCGTCACATTTTGCTTAATAATTTCAGCCTCTATCTCTGGGCGACGAACACCATCGCCTACCAACCACAACGCATATTCGTCCGGCAACAATGCAATAGCCCGAATCACCGTTTCCTGATCCTTGGCTTCCCGAAACCCGGCCACCATCACCGTGACGAATTTACCCTGGTGAGCCAAATCCGGTAAACTCTCCGCATGATAAAATGCATTGACATCTACCCCATTGTTGATGGTCACGATTCTACGCTGCAACGGACTGCTAGGTTGATTACTCTCAAGGCCTAAATAGAGACACAACTTCTCTTCAGCAATCTTGCTAATCGTCACTACCTTAGCATATTTACCATACATCCATTTGTCTACAAACGAGAACATAGGATGCTCCCGTTTGCGATTGTTCGTGGAATGTTCTGTCGTTATCAGCACCTTTCCCAACCCGATATTGGCTATGGCGGCAAACAGCTGCGGCGAGGAGTTATGGGTATGGATAATGTCATACTCCTGCATAATTCTTCTTAACTTGGGAATATAACTCAAATTGTAGAAACCTCTCCCAAATTTGTATATCCTGCATCCCGTCTCCTCCAACTCTCGCATAAAAGCAGTATGCTCGCCATTGAAGACAATCACATCGACCGTATACCCCTTCTGCCGCAACAACTTGGTGAGGTGCACCACCACGTGCTCCGCCCCACCAATCTGTAAAGATGTGATAACCTGTAATATTCGCATGATGATTGTATGCTTATTCTGTGGATAAAAAGATCTACCGGATAACCTTCCTGTCTTTGATGTGCATCATATATCCCATTGGACGAAATATCCACCAACACCATTTTATGCGAGGAACCTGTGATATGTGGGCATGCACGCAACACCGAAACCGCCAGTAGTTAATGGCAGCCTTGACTTTATGCAACCAAGGAATATCATAGTCTAACATCTCTGCATAGGTCATACAAGTTGCGACAGGACTTTCCATCCTGGCTTTTACAATTCCAGACGTGATGCCATCTGGCTGATATTCAGCCTCATATATAGGTTTATTGATATAACGTAGTTTATACTTCTGAGCGATTCTAAACCACACCAACTGCTCGGGACAAAACCTTTCACCTTTGATTTCCGGGAAAGGGAATTCTCTTAACACATCTGTTTTGAACACCTCTTTTAGATCTCCACGAACATGATACCTGTACCTTATTTCCATCGCATCACAGTCTATCACATCTTGAGGTAGTCCGCCACCTATAATTTCCCCAGTCTTACTATTAACATCCAAACCTACAACACCACCAATCTGTGGATTATCTTTCACCTTATCCCATTCGTCTGCAACAGTTTGTAAAGCCGTATCCATCAACGTATCATCGCTATCTACAATAAAGAACAGTTCCCCCTTCGCCAGCTTTGTTCCCAAATTGATAGCCGTGTGCTTCCCACCATTTTCTTTATAGATATATCTGATTGGGAAAGTATCGCATCCCGCAATGATCTTTTCCATCACATCTTTGGTGTTATCGGTACTTCCATCATCCACAACGATCCATTCCAAATCCTTAAAAGTTTGTTGACAGAGACTCTCAAAAATTTCTCTTAAAAAATTTGCTCGATTATATGAAGGTGTAAAGACTGTTATAAGCATTTTGTCAGAATTACAATTTTACATTGATCAACATTCTAAAAGGTTTACGATGAAACTTGTCAGTATCATACGTTTTATCATACTCATAATTATCATGAATTATATCTTCAGACCGATAGCCATTAGTTAAAAAAGTTTTATATGGGTATAAGAAATAATATGCTTGCCAACTGTTATACACTCTTATGTATAGTATCAAACTTAAAACAACAAGTCCAACTGATAAAGTTGTTTTTCTTTTAATATTTTTGCAAATATTGCTCAACGTAATAATAATACCTATCATAAAGTACCAAGACAAACGGCCACCATTTTCTGAACGTATAAATAATAGTAATGTCATACAAAATAACAAAGCAATATTAAGCATTAGAATATCTATTTTATTTTTCTCAATTGAAAAATAATTATAAATAATAACAAACAAAAAAAAGACAGCTTCTAAAAAATATGCCAATCGTGCACCTCCTGACGAGCTATAGTCCGCCCTTTGTTCAATAATAGAATTATCGCCATACAAATTGATTATTTTATTAGGCAAAGGCGATATTCCAATCAAAAGTGCTATTATCATAACTGTGATAATAGTACCTACTGAGTATTTTTTAATTGGTATAAAATATACTGGAAAAAAAATAATTGCAGATTTATGCATTGACCATGCTATTAAAAATACAAAAAGAAATTTCCAAAAATTTCGGTTTATGACATATTTTATTCCTAACCATACTATCGTTGCACCTAAAACTTGTCGGAGATAAGTAAAAGTAAAGAAAAACCATAATCCCATAAATAATATTAGTGCCAAGGGATGATTTTTGGCATAGTCCTTAAGGGTTTGATATAAAAGAATATAAACTAAACATGTACAAATAAAGATAAAAATATATCGATTCTCTGTTATGAAAGATATCAAAATATTCAATATTATATAACCTGGCTCACCCTTGAATAATAAAAAAGCTCCATGCTGCAAATAACTCTCATGCGCTGTTGTGATATCAGCAACAGTATCAAAAACTTCTCCATAGATATAGCGATCGTATCCTCCAAACATATCAGACAACCCAACAAAAGCAGCAAGAAAACACAAATAAACAAATAAGAAAGTTGAATCTTCTCTGATTTTCTTAGAATCAGAATAGTAAACAACTAAAGGTATGAAAAATATTAGAAGATACAACCACATAAATAAAGTATATTAATAGTTTTACCTTATATCATAAAAACTTATAAAGCTTTTTTACTTCGCATGAATTATCTACAATGTGTTGTTGTAGACATTTTGAATATTTATTTCTTAATTGCGGATGCAAATACAAATTTATAATTGCGTCTGCTATAGAACGACCACTCATTTCACATATACTTCCATTCACTCCATTTTCAAATTGATCATGTGCCGTGGAGAAATTTGTAACTACGATAGGTTTGCATAAAATCTTTGCCTCATCAAGCGCAATAGACTTTCCCTCAAAGCGAGAAGGATGAACATAAAGATCTGATTGAAACAGATAGGGATACGGATTAGATTTTATACCTGTAAACATAAAAAAAACGGATAAATCTTTTCGTTCTATCTCGTGAAGCCATTTTGACTCTCTTATTGCTCCTATAAAAATCCATAGAAAATCTATATTAGTTTCTTCATGGATAATCTGAGCAGCCTCTATAGCTAAATCTATGCCCTTATTATACCACACATGACCGATTGTTGTTATGATTAACTCATGTTGAGGAAGCTTTACATTTTCCCTGGCCAAACTATTAATTAAAACCGGTGAGGAGATGTTCTCCATAACAGCAATTTTATCCTCACATAATGGAAAGTATTTTTTCAAAGAAGTAGCACAAGTTTCTGAAATAGTGAATAGCTGATCAACCTGTGGATAATAGTTCTTATCGACTTTATAGTAATAATCCCATTTAGCGTAGTCACTATGAAAGAAAGAAATTTTCTTTTTTCCACGTAACTTATCCACCATATAATATAATATTTGCTGCCCACCAAAATCAACGATTAAATCATATTCTTCCCTATCAATTGCCGGCATCATCTTTGCAATCAAGCGTCCTGCCATAGGTTTGGACAGTCGAGACAGTAGGAGTCTAATCAACACACCCAACGCCAACATGACCTTTCCATGTCGCAGAAGCCACCATGCCGAAGATACTCCTCCCATCACATGCTCTATAACAGGGTTATATATCAGATGAACATCTTTTGGTAATCTGTCTGAATATATGTCACCCTCTTTACAGCAAAGCAACAAGGAGGTATCATATCTTTGTCTATCCCAAGCCGTCAGTAATGACACCATGGATTTAGATACCCCACCAGATTGTAATGTGCCAATTATAAATAAGACCTTCTTTCTCATATATTATAACATATACGATTCTATACAGATTTTTTATTGAATGACATTATTGCATTTGCAATATATTTGCCGTAAATCAACTTCTCTAAAAATTCACTTTGTCTAATCAAGTAGCCTATACCTATACAGCTGTATGCGATAGCGACAGAAAGAATCGCTACGATTACACTTTCAAGTAGTAGGTTGTCTGTAGCTATGAAATATTCATGCCATCCTGATAATCTTAATGCAAATACAAAAAAGAAATGATAAATATAAATATCTAACGAATGACGACCTATTCTTGCTAAAGCATTGGACACGATATCATGGTTTGATTCGAATTTTTTAAAGAGATAGACAAAAGTAGGGACAGAAAGAAAAGCTGATAATAAGAAAACGCGGAAATAACCCTTAGAAAAGAAATAAACCGTAACTGCATAACCTATCATGCTACAACTGAATACAACATTTTTAGATAAAAATGTTTCTGTTACATTGTATTTCCTGAACAAATAACCTGCAATAAATAAAGGCCACAAAGATCTTGCCTGATAAACGCTCAGTATATTGCACCATCGTTCTGATAATGTCAAATTAAGTACAATTAGCAAAGCATAAATCAGCACGGCCCAAATAATATCCCCCCATTTGGATTTAACAACCTGGGTAACTATGCGGAATGACCATAAGAAAACATAAAAAAAAGACAATACGAAAAGGTACCAATAACCATTCTTTACATTACTTCCAAAGAACACAGATGCGTTTTTATAATAAAAGAGGGCAAAAGATAAGCCCACGAAAAAGAAAGGTGACAAAAATGATGTACATTTGATAAACACTTTCTTAATATCTGGCAAGGATGATATAACCCAACCTGATAAAAACATAAATATAGGTATATCAAACGTAGATACAAATTTTACCAT
This sequence comes from Hoylesella buccalis ATCC 35310, assembly GCF_000177075.1. Classification (GTDB taxonomy): domain Bacteria; phylum Bacteroidota; class Bacteroidia; order Bacteroidales; family Bacteroidaceae; genus Prevotella; species Prevotella buccalis. The sequence continues at coordinate 55,173 of NZ_ADEG01000073.1, read as the reverse complement.
AAAATTATATTCATCAGACATGGAATAAGATAACACATGACCAAAAATTACAGCCAACATAGCGAAGCCTTTCAACCTATCTACATATTGAATGCGTTGCATAAGTAATTCTTTAATATATTTTTTTTAAAAGTTTTCGCAAGTTGTTAATCTTTCGTAAAAAAGGTAAAAAAAATGGATATTTCATAACCAAACAGTACACTTTTCCACTAAAACTATTGATTAGAGGGTAAGATTCGCTCGCAATACGATATACATAAGGATCACTTACTAACTTCGGATTACGAATGCATGCCGTTATCAAATGCCCTATGGCACGATTATAAAAAGGATGTTTAAACATCTCAAACTGATCATATTTCTCCAGGATTTTTCTAATAGATTCTATCTGATACTCAACAGGCCTTATCGATGTATATACATAATTATTAGTGATAGAATTCCTATTCTGTACATAATAGTAAACAATATCATTAAAGATGCCTATACGATTAGCCTGCTGAGTAAAACATAAATGTATGAAAGCATCCTCTCCCAACCGCACATTTCGTGGTATATCAAAAACCTCAGAAGTGAAAAGAGTTCTCTTAACTAAGCAAGCATGCGTACCATTATTTGCTTGATTCTTAAACATTAAGCGAAGATAATCAAGCTTGTCAAAAACTCCTTCTTGTGGAAAAATCACCTTCTCTTTAATCGTAAAATCTTCAAAATAGGATATTGACGCACCATCTACAATATCCAAATTATGTTTCATAGCTCGACTGTAAAGACTGTTTAAAGCATCTTTAGGTAAAAAATCATCAGCATCAACAAAATAAACAAAATCTCCCGATGACTCTTTGAATCCACGACCTCGTGCCGCTACTTGTCCTCCATTCTGTTGATGAAAAATAGATATACGATCGTCTTTCTTAGCTATCTCTTTGCAAACAGATAAACTATCATCTGTACTGCCATCGTCCACAATGATAATTTCATAATCTTGAAACGTTTGGCTTAAGATACTCTTAATACAGCGATCAATTAAATCTGCCGCATTGTAGATAGGAATGATAATTGAAATCCTGGGGTTCATTATTCAGAAAAATTATTTTTAAAAATGTAATGTAAAAGGACATGCTTGAACCAGAAGATCTAAATCAATGTCTATACCCGTATAATTTGATTCCTGCTTTTCAATTTTAATAATATCCTTCTCCTGTCGTATAACAATAGCTGAACTTATTGGTCGTTTTACAGATGAAAAATAATCTCTAAACTTGAAGCCATTACCTAACACTTTGTCAGAAAACTCTACCCATGTATTAGGCACACCGTAAGTATCAGCCAGGATAATACCATGTAATGAGCTTGACAAAATTTGCTCGCATGACGCTATTTTATCTATAACATCTTTCCAATTTGAGTATTTTCTCATACTGATTTTTATTACAGAAGAATGATTCTCTATATACTTGTCAATCACCTCGTTATTCTCATCATATATATGGGGTATGATACCAAGTTTATTTATTTTTTTTACTTGTGGTTGATAATATTTAGATAATAATAAAATAGGATCGCCATACACTTCAGGACAATTAATTCCATGACTAAGCAATACTTGGCGAGACAAAGGACCACGAACTGCACAGATTTGCTTGGGATTCTCCTTTGGAAATTCTTTATCTGAAATAAGGCCGCTCCCCCAGACAATAGTATTTTTATTAGCACTCTGTAAAATAGATCCAACTAAAGCATAATTCTCGCGCGAAAGAAGCCAAGAAAAAACAGATGTCGCGTACGATATTATATTGCAGTGAAACCAGCTATTACATATAACCATATTCATATCATCCCCCCAATTTTGTTTCCGGTATATTCCCCATCGAGTATCCAAAAAAGCTTTCAGTGCAATTGTGTGTTTTCCTTTTGACAGTATTATAATATCACGCACTATATTAGGAATATAATAAATTATTGTATAATACAATTGTATAAGAAATAGCTTAACGTATTTTTGTAACATTCTCATAACCGCCTATTCTTAATTTCAAATATTTTACCTATAACATAGTGCTTAACTTCCTTGTCCAGCATATTAACCCAAAATAAGCCTCCAAAAACAATCGTATATGTAATTGTAACCAATACCAACCGGACAAAGGAACTCTGCAAAACTAAATGGGGTAGCAAAGCCAGCGCAGCACCTATAAGCATAAATACGATAATTTTTAAAATAATACTTATATAAGTACCACTTTCAAATTGAGGTATCAAAAATTTTAAATTACGTATACTTTGCCATAAAATAATGATGTCTGCAAAAACAGAAACAACATATACAATATAAGCCGGCAAACCCAACTGCAATAATAATAAAGTTACAGCAAGTGATACGAAAGTGATGGCTGTTATCATAAATGAATTAACTCTAACACGATCAGTTGCTTGAATACCTATAATAACAACTAATCCCATTAAATTAAAAAGACTTCCTATAAGAGATATCCGGCAAAAGAGACCAGAAAAATCAGGAATGTTTCCCAACCATAAATATAGAACATAATTTATTTCCAAAAAAATCGGTACAGCAAATAGAGAAAATATTGCCATGCAAAATTTCAAACAATTTGTCATATCAATACTCATCATAACCAAATCGTTAGAAGCATATTTCTTGATGATTTGAGGACGAAACGCTGTAATAATGTTCATCGTAAATCCAGCTATATATCCTGAAACCATAGACGCTATACTCACTGATGCATTCATTACTACTCCAAAAAACTTGTTTATTAGCAAATTGTTTCCCTGAATTCGCATCATGTTGGATGAAGAACTAAATGCGGAATACCCCGCAAAGCTTAAAATTCCTTTTAACATCTTTTTGTTATGAGATATTCGACAATTAGTGTCCGAAAAATTCTTCGTGCAAAATAGAAAATATCCCACAAATATGAAAATTGTCAGGACAACCATGATCACTGCATACGCTTTCAATTTATCCATGGTTAACCATAACAGAATAACTACTCCTAAAAATCTTAATAAGCTTTCTATTGTGGACCAAAAACTCGAAAAGCCCATTTGCTCATTGGCATTGATACGCGCCGTGAAAGGTACTCGAATAATATTTATGACAGCAATAATTACAGAAGACTGATAAACCCAGTGAGCTGCAATAAATCTATCTTCTGGTATCACCATCACAGTGCATAAATACCACAGTCCCAGCGTTTCAGCTAATATGAACAATGCCGTTGCTAAACCAATGTGAGCTGTGAAAACAGCAGAGAAAACTTCCTTCTTTCTATCAATCGTTCCTTCTGCCAACTCAAAAGATAAATAGCGCATCGAAGCACCGCCCATGGCCGTGCTCAAGAAATTTAACACAACAACAATACTGCCAACAACTCCATAAATACCAAAATCAGTTACACCCAATGCCTGTAAAATGACACGAGACATATAGAGCCCCAAAAACAATTGAACTATGCTACTCGCATAAAGATACACTGTGTTAAAAGCAATTCTTTTAGAAGTGTCTTTCACAACCTATTTTTTTAATTAACAGAGTTCATAAACTCCTCATATGATTTATAAGGAGCACGATATTCTTTAAGCCATTTATCGTAGCCTCTCCCTACACGTTGTTTTATTGGTATCTCGGGATATTGATCCATATTGGTAGCATCTACAAAATACATCCATTCCTCTCTCATTTCGGAAATTTTCGGATTTCTATGATTATGTTTTCTGAAATATCTAATATATTCTTTAGCTTCTTCTAACCCCGCTGATTTACGTTTTTCGTAATACTTTTCGATGGTAGATACCACTCTACATGGCACACCCACTGCTACAGAGTTAGCAGGAATGTCTTTTGTTACTATAGACCCTGCCCCAATAACACAATTATCACCAATAGTTACTCCGCGTAATATCGTTACTTTTGTTCCGATGTAAATATTATTTCCAATGATAACCTTTCCACAATTATTAACATAATCAAACATATAATTTCTGAAAACAAAATTAGCAAAATCATGCGTCATAATAGTAAAATGCGTGTTAATATTAACATCGTTACCTATCTCTATTAAACAAGGTCTACTTACGTCAATAGCTGTTGACCGAGGCTCACAAAAGATAACATTGTTACCAACTGTTACTCCTTTCTTTCTTAAGTAATCAATATAACGTTCACTGCTGCTCCAACGATAAAGCAAACCAATAAAATGATAAATTCGCTTAATTATATTCATTTATTTTATTATTAACATATGTAGAATTAGCTACTGTTTGAAATAGAATATTCTACTCCCACCCGTCTCCCCACACATCTTCTATATCAAGACTAAAAGGTGTGGAGAGGAACCGCCTGCATCATTTTCGATGAGTTTCCATTGGTGTCGATATGATTGTTTGACGAATCTACTACACAAACGTCGGGATTTATAAAGCTATCTCAGCTGTTTATGGAAAAAACACAAGCCGTTAGTTTGTGTGTAGGGGGTATTTGGCTTCCATGTCCTATATACTTATCCCACATTTTTTTGATTAACATACTATTGTATCACCATGGTTCATACCCTTCGGGTTCGACCGCTTCTACTGATGCTTTTGCCGCTTCCAAGTCAAAGTCCTTAGGGTCGTCAACCTCTCCGTTTTCTTTCATATCTTCATATCCCCACGGACCGCCACAGTCTTCTTCGGGACAGGCTCCTTTGCCAGCCGTACACGAGGCATGGGGATGCAATTCTTCTATAATGTCCTCAAGCGTGATGTCGTGAATCCAGTCATCTCCAAAATCGTAAACGTAACAGAGTTTATGTTTAGGATCGAGCTTTTCCCCATAAAACTCTCCCACCGTGAACGCTCGGGCATTATAGTCGGGAGTGTCGCTCCAATCTTCGTCATGTACCTCGGCTATCGTCAGCACACGACTGTAAGGTTTGTCTCCAAAGCTATACAGATGTTCGTTCCACCAGCCGAACGCCTCTTGAATCACGGCATGGAATCCTGCGAAGGTGAAGTTGGCAGGCACCAACACACGCCGCCATACGGGTGGCTTGGTGATACCTCGCAACTTAATTTTGAATTGATAGGTGAGTTTCAGTCCCTTCTTTCCTCTTGGACTTGTCGTCGCCATACGTGCTATGAACTTGTTACCTCCAGCGAATGATGCCAAAGCATCCGCCAACGCATCGATATCATGCGGTTGCAAATCGAATATTGGCTCTGGCTGTGTCTGCTTTATGATTTTTGCCTTTTTATTCGTCATTGAAATCAGTGAATCTTATCAGTATCAAGGTTGAAAAAATCACTCACTATCGTCAAAGTCATCTTCGTCCAGAAACATAAACTCTTTGGCACAGGCATCATGAGCATCATCTTCTTCGGGGCTGCCGATGACATTGATATCATTATTTTCAGTGATATGTTTCTTAGGGGACGTGTTTAAAAGAGTGTATGAAGCCTCGTCCAAATGAAAGGTGGACAGTTCAGGAGCCGTGTAGTGTTGATGTCTCATGATTGTTCGTGAATGAGTTGGTGAATAGGGTTTGTCTTACTCCTCACCTTTTCATTATTTTCTTCCCACCCACCACATACACACCTGCTGGCAAGTGATGCATGTCCGTGCCTACATCTACGCCTTGCAAATTGTAAATATGCTGGTTGTTTGTTGAAGGATGTACCCGCAGTGATTGTATTCCATTCACCGTTTCACTACCACAATCAATAGCATAAGTATTCTGCTTGGCCGAAGAACTGGTTTGTTGGTTTATTTTAAAGTAGGCCCGCATGCCATACATTTCACTCACCTCTTCGGATTTAGGTTTGGCAAGGTTGCCATTAGCCAACAAAAACAATTCGGAGCCATCAACTTTTAAGTTGACTGGGGCGAATGTGCCAACGAAGGCATATCGCCCTGTTTCATCTTGAACTGTCTGCGGTTCCACATCTTTATAAACTACGTTTGAGAAGATAGGATTTTTGACCTTGTCCTTAGGCTTGATGAGGTAAGGAACACCTGCTTTTATCGCATTTGTTTTATCAAACTTCAACACGTTGTTTTCAACCACCTTTGTGAATTGTCTTACCTTACAATTTTCACCAAATGCCTGTTTCAGAGTTTCAGCGTCTACATTAAACGGCAGACAGATGGTGTTCCAATGGTCAGATGCGAACGTGCGCTGCACTTGGTATGAATAAGTCTTTCCAGATTTGATGTGTTGTGTTTGTAGTTTTTGCTGATCGGATAAAACGGAAGCGACTTCTATAAAAAACAAATATAGAGCTCCTTCTTCATATTTTTCTCCTTTCATTTCAACTTTTAGAGTTCCACTATTTATGTTACCCTCTGTGATATAAAAAATACTTAGGTTATTATTTAGATTATCTTTATCTTTCGTTAAATTACGTGTATCACTATAATTATCATTATCCGAACCGAGGGTCATACTTACTTTATAATCTCTTCGTTTTATTGCTATATCTGTGCACACTCTTACTAAATCCACATCCGTAAACAGGGTTTTGGTTTCTAAACGAATGAGCTGAGACTTTTCTTTATCTTTCCCCACATGCAGGCAATCCGTATTCCGAGACGATTTAACAAGTACTCCGTCAACCGTTAATTCCCATTGATGGTTATAAAGTTTAACGGTAGGCGTAAATGTTTTCTGAGTTTGTTTTTTGCCATATTTATATTTAGCACTATTGAATAACTGCTTGAAATAGAACCTTTGTGCATGTGTTTCTACTGTCCCAAGAAATAACAGCATCAAACAGAGCAACCAAGAGTTAATATAAGTTTTCATAAGTAGGATTTAAGTGAATATAATTGATTTTTTAAGTTGTTAAATCCATCAATCCCGCTTAAAGATATCTCGAGTATATACCTTCTCTTCCACATCATCCAAACAATTGTCATAGCGATTGGCAACAATGGCTTGCGACTGTTGTTTGAACGCATCCAAATCATTAACCACCCTGCTGCCAAAGAAAGTGGTACCGTCCTCGAGCGTAGGCTCGTAAACGATAACCTCGGCACCTTTGGCTTTAATGCGTTTCATCACGCCTTGAATGCTGCTCTGCCTAAAGTTGTCACTGTTGCTCTTCATCGTGAGGCGGTAGATACCGATGACGCATTTTTTCTCTTTGGAGGTATCAAAAGCTCCCCGATTGAAATAATCGTAATAACCAGCTTTGCGTAAAACACGATCGGCAATGAAGTCTTTACGCGTGCGGTTGCTCTGTACAATAGCCTCAATCAGATTTTCGGGAACATCCTCGTAGTTGGCCAAAAGTTGTTTGGTGTCTTTGGGCAGACAGTAGCCACCGTAACCAAACGAGGGATTATTGTAGAACGAGCCTATGCGTGGGTCAAGTCCTACCCCTTGGATAATATCTTTGGTGGAGAGGTTTTTCATCTCGGCATATGTATCCAATTCATTGAAGAAGCTGACACGAAGAGCTAAATAGGTGTTGGCAAACAGTTTCACCGCCTCAGCCTCGGTGGTACCCATGAACAGTGTGTCAACATTCTCTTTCATTGCGCCTTGCTGAAGCAACGAGGCGAAAACGTGGGCTGCCTGCTCTAACTTTTCATTCCCCGCTGGCCGACCCATGATGATTCTGCTGGGATAGAGATTGTCATAGAGAGCCTTACTCTCACGCAAGAACTCTGGGGCAAAGAGGATGTTTCCACAATTGTATTTTTCACTGACGCTCTTCGTATATCCTACAGGCACCGTACTCTTGATAACCATGATGGCATGAGGATTTACCTTCATCACCAACTCGATGACCTCTTCCACATGCGAAGTGTCGAAGAAGTTTTTTACAGGGTCGTAGTTAGTTGGCGTGGCAATCACCACAAAGTCAGCTTGCTTGTAAGCCGTTTCTCCATCAAGGGTTGCTTGCAGGTCAAGTTGTTTCTCGGCAAAGAACTTTTCTATATATTCATCACTGATAGGAGATTCTCGTCGGTTAATCTTGTCTACCTTCTCTTGCACCACGTCAACAGCCAAGACATGATGATGCTGACTGAGCAACGTGGCGATGCTTAATCCTACATAACCCGTACCCGCTACGGCAATGGTATATTTTTTGTTCACAGGATAAAATTATATTTCGTTTGGTCTACCATTTACAAAAGTAGTCTTAGCTCAAAGCCAACAATCTCTCTACCCACTTGTTAAATAAGGGACATTTCTTCCTTATCCCATCAAGTCCTATCTCCATGGCAATGATATTGCCATATATCACCTTTTGATAACCATTGATTATTTTGGATAGTCTGTGCGAAGGTGATGTGTCACGCCCATTATTGATTTCTTCTGGATTTGGATATTGTTCAAGAATGCGAGTTAGCTCGCCTCTATCAATGTAATCTTTTTCAGAAAAGACATGATCAAAACTATCTATGTCATGAAATAGCAAGGACTCAAATTCGTGCAACTGAATGTAAGGTATGAAGCGCCTATCATTGATATCACATTCCATTCCCTCGCATAAGCGATTTATTATCTCCTGCTTGTCTTGCTTACACAGCACCTCCTCCCAAGCAGGAAAGTGATGCTTATCTGTTATACCGTAATAATCAATGAACAGAGTAACAAAAGCGTTTTCTCTGAGATGATTTAATATCTGCTTTCTCAAATCGTCCCACTTAACAATTCCCCCCATTGACTTTTTTATGCGTGGGCAGTATACACTGATGTTCTGCTTAGACAACTCAGGCATCAACAGGGCTTTGCAAAACTCTTGCTCTGTCTCTCCCTCACATATTATAATCAGTCGTTTTACTGACATCCGTATCAAGTATTTGGTTGGGCTTTGCTGATAATGCTAAGCTTCCACAATTCGTCCAGTGTATATTCATCAACCCATTGAGAAAGTTGGTCGGCATCCAATCGCTCAAAATGACTTTCACCGTTTATCAGGTCTACGGTAACTACATCTTGTGGTTCAAAATTGGAAAGCAATTCTGTCGATTGTGTGGCTATTATCACCTGACATCCTTTTGCGGCTGCCGACTTAATGAGCCCAGCCAACTTACTAATAGCGGCAGGATGCAATCCTAACTCAGGCTCGTCAATGATGATTACTTGAGGTAAGGCTGGTTGAAGGAATAAAGTAGACAGAGCAATAAAACGCATCGTACCGTCTGACAAATCATTAACACCATACACCATAGAGCTATACCGATCTTCCCATTGCAATCTCAAATCCCCTTTCGCATTAGGATGAAAAGAGAAATCACGAAAGTATGGCGCTATGCTCTGTACCGTTTTAACGATAAAATTATACTTTTGCAGATTATCATTTTTAATATGATACAAGAAAGCTGCTAAATTTTGACCTTTATCATATAAGCGGTAAATATCATTATGTATATTTGACCACTGTGTAAATGGCGAATGCTCGCTGGTATCGTGGAAATGGTACTTCTCTAAACCAGCCAAGTAATTCTTGATGAAATTTGCTCGCGGAACAGATGAATCATTAAGCTTTGATTCGGTCTGAAAAGAAGATATGTCAATGGGATTGTTCATATACGGATTGTTGGCATACCATAATCCCTCCTTGGTAAATACAAACCCCTCTGTACCAGCTTTCAATTCAAAGGAATAACCATTTTTACCAAAATCAAGATGAGAATAAATCGTATCTGTTATTTTACTTCCCTCAAACAAGAATTTATCCATTCCTCCATGCAAAGCCACATATTCTTTCAACCGTTGAAGATACATATTTTTCAACAGTTCAAAAAAAGACAACAAATTAGACTTTCCACTGCCATTTGCACCTATTAATATATTAACGGGTGACAATTTCAGCTTCAAATCTCTAATTGATTTATAGCCTTTAATTTCGATAGATTCCATGATGCTAATTTTATAATGGAATGGAGTAAGAATCAGATAGCATTCTATCCTTGCAGCGACTGCTTATACCAATCGTATAACTTCTGCACACCGTCTTCAATTTCCACTTTGTGCGTCCAGCCCAAAGAGTGCAGCTTTGACACATCTATGAGTTTGCGTGGAGTTCCGTCGGGTTTGCTTTCATCCCACACAACGGTTCCCGTGAAGCCAACGGTTCGCACAATGAGTTCGGAGAGTTGGTTGATGGTCAGTTCCTTTCCCGTACCTATATTGATATGACAGTTGCGTATCTCACCAAGTGATGGAATAGCACCGCCACGCCCCTCGCTATTGTTGCGATTTACCTCACCGTCGGTCGCAGTACCGTAAAACACGCTCGAATATTTCTCAATGCCGATGATATCCTTAAAGTCTACATTGAGGAGGATGTGTACCGAAGCATCTGCCATATCCTCACTCCAAAGGAACTCTCGCAGTGGCGAACCTGTCCCCCAAAGTGTTACCTTGTTGTCTTCTATGCCATAAAACTTCAATGCTTGCAAGATTCGTTCTTTACTACACTCGCCGTCAACATTGTCTTTTCCTATCTGCTCTGCCAGAGCTTTTACAGGATTGATAGGACGCTTATTCATATCCACCCGAATGGCTTCCCAGTTATCCTCATGAATCAGTTTAGCCAAATATATCTTACGCATCATGGCAGGCATCACATGACTGTTCTCCAGGTGGAAGTTGTCATTGGGCCCATATAGATTGGTGGGCATCACCGCAATATAGTTCGTCCCATATTGCAGGTTATAGCTCTCGCACATCTTCAGTCCCGCAATCTTGGCAATAGCATATTCTTCGTTAGTGTACTCTAAAGGCGAGGTCAACAACACATCCTCCTTCATGGGCTGTGGTGCATTCTTTGGATAGATGCAGGTGGAACCCAAGAAGAGTAGTTTTTTCACACCATATTTATAAGCCGACGAAATCACGTTGCATTGCATCATCATGTTCTGCATGATGAAGTCGGCTCGGTACAGACTGTTCGCCATGATGCCTCCCACAAAGGCAGCGGCCAACACCGCCGCATCAGGACGTTCTTTCTTGAAAAAGTCATCAACGGCTTGCTGATTGGTTAAATCTAACTCACTATGGCTGCGCCCTATCAGTTGGCTGTACCCTCTTGCTTCAAGATTCTTCCAGATGGCAGAACCCACTAAGCCATGGTGCCCAGCGATATATATTTTAGATGTTTTTGATAATGCCATGATGAATGGATGGGGTTTGTTGATTTCCTAGGAACACTAGGAATCCTAGGAAATCTAGGTAATCTAGAAAGAAAAAAAGCTATTTTCCCTATTTTTTCACATTCTTCAAATCATACTCTGTCATTCGCTTGACCAGTTCTTCAAAGCTGGTTTGGCGGGGATTCCAGCCCAATTTCTCTTTTGCCTTTGTGGGATCACCAAGCAACTGCTCAACCTCCGCAGGACGGAAGTATTTGGGATCTACCTCCACAAGCACCTTGCCGGTAGCCTTGTCAATGCCCTTCTCGTTCATCCCTTTGTCTTTCCACTCAAGCTCGATGCCTGCATAATGGAATGCCAAGGTAGCAAAATCGCGCACACTATAATACTCTCCTGTAGCAATTACGAAGTCATCAGGCTGCTCTTGCTGCAACATCAACCACATGCACTGCACATAATCGGGTGCATACCCCCAGTCGCGACGGGCATCCAGGTTGCCAAGATACAGTTTATCTTGTAATCCATGTGCGATACGTGCTGCGGCCAACGTAATCTTTCGGGTCACAAAATTCTCGCCCCTCCGCTCACTTTCATGATTGAACAAAATGCCGTTGCAGCAATACATGCCATAACTTTCGCGATAATTCTTCATAATCCAAAAGCCATACAACTTGGCCACGGCGTAGGGCGACCGTGGATAAAATGGTGTTGTTTCCTTCTGTGGAACTTCTTGTACCTTGCCAAACAACTCTGACGTGCTGGCCTGATAGATGCGACAACTCTTTTCTAATCCGCAAATACGCACTGCTTCCAACAATCGAAGCACACCAATAGCATCGGTGTCGGCTGTGTATTCGGGCACGTCGAAACTCACTTTCACATGGCTCTGTGCCGCCAGATTGTATATTTCTGTAGGATGAATCTCGCCAATGATTCTAATCAATGACGAAGAGTCGGTCATATCGGCCCAATGCAGGTTCACCAACCGGTCTTTCTTCATATCGCGCACCCACTCGTCCAAATACAAGTGTTCGATGCGCCCCGTATTGAACGACGAACTGCGGCGCAGCAATCCGTGCACTTCATATCCTTTATCTATGAGGAATTCGGCTAAATAACTGCCGTCCTGCCCGGTGATACCGGTGATTAAAGCTATTTTTGAACTTGTCATTATTCTTATCTTAATCAAACATGCTCAGCACCTTGTCTACTATCGGTGCCATGTCGTAATATTTATATTCTGCCAAACGCCCACCGAAGATCACGTTTTCCTCCTTGTCAGCCAACGCCTTGTAGCGGGCATACAGTTCGCTGTTGCGACTGTCGTTCACGGGATAGTAGGATTCCATGCCGGGTGCCCACTCCGTAGAATATTCACGCGAGATGACAGTCTTGGGATTTTTATCCACATCCGGACCGAACATCTCGAAGTGCTTGTGCTCGATAATACGCGTGTAGGGCTCCTCAGCCTCCGTGTAGTTCACCACCGCATTACCCTGGTAGTTGGCCGTGTTGAGCACCTCGGTTTCGAAACGCACGGTGCGATACTCAAGGTTGCCCAGAGCATAGTCGAAATATTCATCGATTTTCCCGGTATATACAATCTTGTCGGCCACACCCTTCCACTTGTCCCGATCGACAAAGAAGTCAGTGTTCACCTGGGTCTCAACCCCATCCAACAGTCCGTCTATCAGCTTGTTATATCCTCCTATGGGAATGCCTTGATAGCGGTCGTTAAAATAGTTATTGTCAAAAACCAACCTCACAGGCAACCGCTTGATGATGAATGCGGGTAGTTCGGTACACTTTCTCCCCCACTGTTTCTCCGTATAGCCTTTGATGAGCCGTTCGTAGATGTCGCGACCGATGAGCACCAAGGCCTGCTCTTCCAAGTTGCGAGGCTCGTCAATGCCTTCGGCTTTCATCTTAGCCACAGCTTCGGCACGCTGCTCGTCAAGCTTAGCCTGCGCCTCTGCCGGCGTGGTGACTCCCCACATCTGATAAAACGTGTTCATGTTGAACGGCAGATTGTACAGCTGTCCCTTGTAATTGACCACCGGCGAATTGGTGTAGCGATTGAACTCCACGATGGAATTAACAAAATCCCACACCCGCTTGCTGTTCGTATGGAAGATGTGAGCGCCATACCGATGCACGTGAATGCCCTCCAGGTGTTCGCAATAAAGATTGCCGCCCAGGTGAGGCCGTTTGTCAATCACCAGACACTTTTTGCCTCGCAGGGTTGCCAGATGAGCAAACATACAACCAAAGAGACCTGCGCCAACAATGAGAAAATCATATTTTTGGGTACTCAAAGCCACAATATTCGTAAAAGGGGGGAAGGAGTGAGATAGGATGTATCATCGATTCTGCGCATGATACACACGCTCGACCGCAGGAATTCATCCTAAGTTCTCTATATCATGGATGAATAGGTACACACTGCTGAAAAAGGAATTGAATGCTCTGTAAAGCATAGAACGAAAAAGGATAAACCATCTTCTCCTCACCCATCCAGCTGACAGGCAAGCGCGCTTACTCTTCTCCGTTTCTCAACTCCACCGTAGGGCAACTGAATCACCCGCAGAGCACTCAAAACATAGCGTATCTAGTTCTGTGGGCAAAGTTAAATATTTTTCTTCAATACTGCAATTTTTACATCTATTATTATAGGCGCAAAAGTCAGAATACAGAAAACGTCGGTGCCAAGATTCAACATCAAAAACCCAGCCCGTTTGCATCATTTTCACAGCTCCATAGACCTCCTTTTCCAAACTCATTGACTTTAACCCCTAAACCCATTGACTTTAACCTCCAAACCCATTGACTTTACACGCCAAAGTCAATGACTTTGGAACGGTAGAAAAACAAGGAAAATACAGCAAAACAAAAAGAAAAAAAGTTCAAAATATTTGCTATCCTAACGAATTGTCCTATCTTTGTATCTCGAACTACAAATCCATCTCAAACAGATGCATCAAAAACAACTTACGAAAGAGAATCTACGAATCGTCTTCATGGGCACCCCGGAGTTTGCCGTAGGCTCGCTCCGCGCACTCGTGGAGGGAGATTACAACGTTGTGGCTGTGATCACACAACCCGACAAGCCCGTAGGTCGTCATCACGACACGCTGCAAGCGTCCGAGGTAAAGAAGTACGCCTTGGCGCAAGGGTTGCCCGTTTTGCAGCCTCAGAAGATGAAAGACCCCGCCTTTGTGGAGCAGTTGGCTGGCTATAAAGCCGACCTTCAGGTGGTTGTGGCCTTTCGCATGCTGCCCGAGGTGGTGTGGGCCATGCCCCCACTGGGTACCTTTAACGTGCACGCAGCACTCTTACCTCAGTATCGGGGAGCCGCACCCATCAACTGGGCTGTCATCAACGGCGAGACAACCACAGGTGTCACCACGTTCTTCCTGGACCATCAAATCGACACTGGGCGTATCATCCTGCAAAAAACGATGCCGATTCCCGACGATGCTGACGTAGAGTATGTCTACAATCATCTCATGGTACTGGGGGCACAGCTATGCCTTGAAACCATTGACCAATTGATTGAGAACGGCGGAGAAATTCCATCGACACCGCAAGAACACTATGCGGCGGACGAAGCCGAACTGCATCAGGCACCGAAAATCTTTAAGGAGACGTGCCAAATCAATTGGCATCAGCCGGCCAAACGCGTATACGATTTCATCCGCGGACTAAGTCCGTATCCGGCAGCATGGACCATCGCCACTGATGGCAACGGCAAACAGCAGACGCTGAAGATTTACAAATCAAGCAAAACCAACCTTGCGGCTGATGAGACACCGGGTACGATGTGGGTGGAAAACAAGAAACTGTATTTCGCAACCGAAGACAACTGGCTGGAAATCACTGAGCTGCAGATGGCGGGCAAGAAACGCATGAAGGCGAAAGACTTCCTGAATGGGTGGAGGGAATAAAAGCTATTAGGCCAATAAACCTAATTGGCCCAATTGGCCTTATTAGCCTAATTAGCCTAATTAGCCTAATAACCAGTAACCAGAGAATCTTAAAAACTTAAAAATCTCAAAAACTCACAAACTCAAAATGACCATACAAGAAGACATCAAGAACGCCATAGAGGTGATGAAACAGGGAGGCGTGATACTTTATCCCACCGATACCGTGTGGGGAATAGGTTGCGACGCAACCAATGCTGAAGCCGTGGCCAAAGTGTACAAAATCAAGAAGCGGGACGACTCGAAGGCACTCATCTGTCTGGTCGACTCCGATGCGCGGCTGCAACGCTATGTGAGGCAGGTACCCAATGTGGCTTGGGACTTGCTGGACGTGGCCGTGAAGCCAACGACCATCATCCTGGATGGTGCCATCAACCTGGCTCCCAACCTGATAGCAGAAGACGGAAGCATCGCCCTGCGCATTACCAAAGAACCCTTTTCGCACGAACTGTGCTACCGTTTTCAGAAGGCTTTGGTAAGTACCAGCGCCAATGTCAGCGGTGAACCGGCAGCAGCCAACTACTGCGACATCAGTCAGGAGATACTCGATGCGGTTGACTATGTGTGCCATTCGCGCAGACAGGAGCACAAACCCCACACGCCCAGCAGCATCATTAAGCTGGCAGAAGATGGAGAAGTAACCATCATCAGAAAATAAAACACACGCCCTTGACAGCTGTCGCCACGGCCACACCACACGCTTTTCACAAAACAGGCGACAACAGGATAAACGATGCAACTAACAACCTATATCAACAAGCTTCACAAGTGGAGACTGACACATCTGACCAATCGTCAGATGGCGACCATCCTGGCCTTTTTTATAGGTATCTTCGCCTCGGTAGCCGCTTATGTGTTGCACTTCATCATCAGACAGATTCAACATTTACTCACTGCCGGTTTCGATGCCACCACCTACAACTGGCTGTACCTGCTGTTTCCCGTTATCGGCATATACATCACGTCGCTCTTCGTGAGATATGTGGTGAAAGACAACATTTCGCACGGCATCACGCAGGTGCTGTATGCCATATCCACCAAGCAGTCAAGGCTGAAGGCGCACAACTGTTGGACATCGGTCATCTCATCGGCCATCACCATCGGCTTTGGCGGGTCGGTAGGTGCCGAGGCTCCCATCGTGCTGACGGGATCGGCGATAGGCAGTAACCTCGGACAGTTGTTCAAAATGGACAACAAAACGCTGATGTTGCTCGTGGGTTGTGGCGCATCCGCCGCCATCGCAGGCATCTTTAAAGCCCCGATAGCCGGCCTGGTGTTCACGCTGGAGGTGCTCATGGTAGACCTCAGCATGGCATCGCTGCTACCTATCCTCACCTCTACCGTCACGGCAACCGTCTTCACATACATCTTCGTGGGTAACCGCTCGCTGTTCGATTTCACACTCGACAGTGCTTGGAACATCGACCGCATACCGGCAAGTATCCTGCTGGGACTGTTCTGCGGCATGGTAAGTCTGTACTTCATCCGCATGATGAGCAAATGCGAAGGGGTGTTCGAACAGCTCAAAGACTACCCATTCGCCAAACTTTTCTTAGGAGCCATCCTGCTGAGTTCATTGATATTTTTCTTTCCTTCACTATATGGTGAGGGCTACAATTCGCTGAATATCTTGCTTAACGGAAACACGGAAGCCGATTGGAACGCTGTAATGAACAACTCGTTGTTCGCAGGCAGTTCGGGCTTGCTGGTCATCTACATCGCTTTAGTGCTGCTCACCAAAATTTTTGCCACATCGGCTACCAACGGAGCGGGTGGCGTAGGAGGAACCTTTGCGCCATCCCTGTTCGTCGGAGGGTTCGGCGGTTTTCTCTTTGCGCGTGTGTGGAACATGAATCAGGTGGGAACCTACATCCCCGAAAAGAACTTCACACTGCTGGGAATGGCCGGGGTGATGGCTGGGGTGATGCATGCCCCTTTGACCGGAGTGTTCCTCATTGCCGAACTTACGGGCGGCTATTCGCTGTTCTTACCGCTCATCATGGTGAGCATTGTGTCGGTGATGGTCATCAGCATCTTCGAGCCACACAGCATCTATGCCACGCGTCTGGCGCGCCAAGGCAGACTGCTCACCCATCATACAGATCGATCAATCCTAACGCTCATGAGCCTGGATAGCGTGATAGACCACGACTATACGACCGTAGACCTAGACATGCCGTTAGGGAAGTTGGTGAGTGTAATCAGCAGAAGTCACACCAGTTTCATCCCTGTCGTGAACACGGCAGGCATCTTACTGGGCATCATTGACATTAACAAGATTAGGCATGTGATGTTCAGAACCGAACTGTATCACCGCTTCACCGTGCAACAAATTTTAATACCCCCGAAAGCTACACTGGGCATTAAAGACTCCATGGAAGAGGTAATGGAGAAGTTTGACAAGACCAACGCCAACTATTTGCCGGTGGTTGACGTGGACGGAGAGCTTACTGGCTTTATAGAACGCACCCGACTGTATTCCATGTACCGCAAGACGGTGGCCGACTTCTCGGCAGAGTGATTGAAAATAAATGGCAAACACGAAAGCAGGAGGTTTCTCCGTGCCTCATGTTTGCCACATTTTTACAGCAGCGTAGCGCTGGTTATCCATGCCAGCGACGCTGAAAATGAAGGTTGCTTGTTAGGGTAACCCTATTTGTTTACCTTGACAATCTTTGTGGGTTGCTGCTCTTTGTTTCGTCTGTTGGTCACCGTGACCACCGCTTGTGCCAGGTTAAGAAAGGCCTGTCCCGTCATCGTATCAGTGTGAACAGCCGACGGTTCGCCACCATCACCGTTCTCACAGATGCTCTGCACGATGGGAATCTGCGCCAACAATGGCAGCTTCATCTCGTCTGCCAGCTGCTTACAGCCATCCTTTCCAAAAATGAAATATTTGTTCTCAGGCAGTTCAGCGGGTGTGAACCAAGCCATGTTTTCCACCAATCCGAGAATCGGCACGTTCACCTTGTCGTTCTGGTACATATCAATACCCTTCCTGGCATCAGCCAAAGCCACCTTCTGTGGCGTGCTCACGATGACCGATCCCGTGATGGCGAGCGTCTGGAGCAATGTTAAATGAATGTCACTTGTACCTGGTGGCGTGTCAAGGATGAAGTAATCCAGCTCACCCCAATCAGCATCAGCAATCAATTGCTTCAGCGCATTCGACGCCATGCTGCCTCGCCAGAGCGTTGCGGTCTGAGGATTGACAAAGAAACCCACACTCAACAACTTCACACCGTATTTCTCTATCGGCACAATGAGTTGTCTGCCCTCTTTCTCAATGGCATAAACTCGCTCGTTTTCCACGCCGAACATCTTGGGCATGGATGGACCGAAGATGTCAGCATCCAATAATCCCACCTTGTAACCCAGTTGCGCCAAGGCGATAGCCAGATTGGAAGAGATGGTCGACTTGCCCACTCCACCCTTGCCAGAGCTCACCGCAATGATGTTCTTCACTTGCGGAAGCAGCTTGTCGACCTCTGGTCTTGGTGCGGTCTTGAACTCGGTTTTAATGTTCACCTCAACCTCTTTTCCCACATGGAAATGGATGGCAGCCTCGGCAGCCTTGAGCGTTGACCGCAGAAAAGGATCGGTTTCGCGGGGAAATATCAAGGTAAACTCAACCTTCATCCCATCGATTCGGACGTCATCTGCCAGCATGTCGCTCTCAATGAGGTTCTTCTTGGTTCCGGGATACATCACCGTTGCCAATGCCTCAGTAATTAGTTTTGGATATAAAGTCATCTTCTCATGTTTTGTATTTAGCGTTGTCATCCCTTCTTTTTGAAGCGATTTTTTCAATTGATTGATTACAGGTTCATGCCCTTTCGATAAGTCATTGTTTTGCCAGGAGCCGACAACGATGGTGCAATGTCTTGCGGCTGTGTGGCCCATTTCTTATTCGGTTTGGTCGACATGACGAACTGTATGTGGGCTCCTTCTTTCAAGTCGGTCCATTTCAAGTAGGATTTAGTGTAGGGTTTCCCATTCAAAAACACCTTATTAACATACACTGCTTTCTTGCTCCAACCCTTGGTTGTGACCACAATCTTCTTTCCATTGCTCATCGTTAGCGTGACACCTGGCAAGGCAGGCGAACCTATATTGTAATATCCGCTTGAGGGTGCCACCGGATAGAAGCCCATACTGTTGAAAATGCACCATGCAGACATCTGCCCACAGTCGTCATTTCCCGAGAGAGAACCTGGCTCATCACCATAGAATCGGTCAACAACTTCCCTGACAATCTTCTGTCCTTTCCAACCTTCGCCCAAGTAATTGTACAGATAAGCCACATGATGACAAGGCTCATTGCCATGCCAATAAGCACCAATTCGTCCCTGAATGTCATGCGCACCGGGTATATCATCTGGCAAATCGTAGGTAAACAACGAATCCAAACGCTCACGGAACTTGTCTTTTCCCATGAGGTTCATCAGTCCTTGAACATCCTGTGGAACCGTCCAATGATACTGCACGGTGAAACCTTCGGTGATATCACCCCATCCATTGACCGACCCTGGTCCCTGATAAGCAATGGGTGAGAAAGGCGATCGCCATGCTCCACTGGCGTCTTTGCCACGCATATACTTGGTTTGGTGGTCGAAAAGATTCTGATAACTCAATGCCCTGTTCAGGAAATAGGTATATTCTCTGGTCTTTCCCAGCTTCTTTGCGGCCTGTGCAATGGCATAATCATCGAATGCATACTCCAGTGTTTTGGAAACAGATTCATTCTCTTTGTCGAATGGCACATAGCCTTTGGATCGATAGTCGGGCAATCCATCGTAGTTAGGGTTCATGGCTGTTCGCACCATCGCCTCGAAAGCTCGCTCGTAGTCGAACCCTTTCACCTCCTTGCAAATCATGTCTGCCAGCACCGCAGCTGCGTGATAGCCAATCATACACCAAGTTTCGTTACTGCCAAATGACCAAAATGGCAACATTTTCTCCACGCTCTTGTCATAATGAGCCAGCATCGAATTGGCGATATCGGCCTGAATGTCGTGATGAATCAGGTTCATCAAAGGGTGCCAGGCACGATAAGTATCCCAAAGAGAGAACTCGGTTCGGTTGGTAAACCCATGCGCCTGCTCGATGTTCTTGTCCAGACCGCTGTACCTACCATCAGCATCATCATACGTAAATGGGCATAATGCAGCATGATAAGCCGAGGTATAGAAGGTGCGTTTCTGTTGTTCACTGCCGGTAATCTCGTACTTTGACAGTTCTTTCTGCCACTTTTGTTCGGCCAACTGCTTAAGGCTATCGAAAGTATGGCCTTGCAATTCCTGCATATTCAGCTTGGCACCATCGGTCGAAGTGGATGAAATACTGGTCTTCACCGTTACCACAGCATCATCTTGTGTATTGTATGTTGCCGTGAACAGGATGTTGGGTCCCCACGCTTCACGATTACTTCTAAAACGACTCGTGTTGTAAATAACCGGCTTTTTATCTTGATAAATCATGAAATGACGGAACGGATGCGAGAATTCGGCTCTAAAATAGATGTGCCTCTCGGGTCCCCATCCCTTGACAAGTTTGTATCCTGTAATGGTATGATCGTCTTCAACGCGGATGTTCGACCACACACATTTCTGCCAAAGCGTATGGTTCAGATCGATTAGCACAAAGGCTGAATCGGTCTTCGGATAAGTAAATCGGAAAATACCACTACGTTCACCTGCCGTCATCTCAGCCTTGACACCATAATCTTTCAAGTTCACATAGTAATAACCCGGTGTCGCCTGCTCGTCATTATGTGAGAAACGACTGCGATAACCACTGTCCGGCGCTTCATCAGTACCTGGCTCAAGCCGTATTTTTCCCGTGCCTGGCATGAAGAGAAAGTCACCCATGTCGGGGATTCCCGTACCACTGAGGTGCGTCAATGAGAATCCTTGGATGGAGTTTCGGTTCCATTTATACCCCGAAGCGCAATCGTAAAAATGTTCATCCGTATCGGGACTGATTTGAATACCGCCGAAAGGAATCTGCGCACCAGGGTAAACATTGCCATAACCATCGGTGCCCACAAAAGGATTGACATAAGCGATGGCTGGCTTATCCATTTGCTTCGGTCGTTTTTGGGATGCACACACAGCCACACTCTGCATGGCCACGAACAGGGAAAGAATGATATATTTGATTTTCATTTCTGCCTACATATTTATTTCCTACCACCCTTCAACGGGCAGGAGATGGTGTTGATATCGATTTAATTGGATTTGATGTCACCGATGGCAACCTGATATTCGTGCCAAAGGGCGTCAATACCATACTTCTTGCCCAGTGCATATTTCACGGCACCGTCCCAAGACCATGGCACAACCTCCAGGGTTGAACGATTCATCTTACGAATAAAATCCTTATCCTTATGATCCTTCACCCAGTTCAGGAAGTAGCCCGTGGTGCGATAGCCATCCATATAATTTCCACCTTTCGGTCGATCTTGTTCACCATGGAATCCGCCATTGGCCACACGAACGGCATCGGCCATTCCCTCAATGAACGACCATACCACCTTATTATCACCGTAACCGCCAATGCCTTGCGGCTCTAATTGAAAAGCATGTGTCAACTCGTGCAGCAATACACCGCGCGTTTCAAAGAGAACCTTCGCCGTGTCATTGTTGGCAAACGAACGCTTGATGTGTCGTGTGCTATAGAAGATATCCACGAATCCATTCCCACCACCTTTGGCAGAAATTCCCTTATCGTCGCGAATGATATAGTGCAGACGCTTACAAGCGGGGATGCTGTCAGATGGTTTGAAATACAACGTGCGCATCACCGTAGCCGTCACCTGACGGATGTACGCATCGGGATTGGGGATGATGGCATGATAAATGCGCGATCCCTCGCTACCTTTGTCCTGATCTTCAAAATCTATTCTGCCCAAATGCGTGTTCCATTGGTCGTCTGTATAACGGGACACGCCTGCCATTTTCTTTGATATTCCACACGAGATGAGCAGCATTCCGCTCATCATAGCAGCCGCCATTACCCATACGTTCTTCTTCATAATCGTTTAGTTTCTTAATGCTGATTGATGTTGAACTTTAATTTCCATTGGTCATTGAATACGGCTTGTCCGTCTTTGCCAAACCTCTTTTCTTATTAGGTCTGCTCCCCATGTCAAATTCCAACACGCCTCCCTTCAGCAAGTCGGCATGAGTGATGTACAATTTGGTGTACGGTTTGCCATTCAGTCTTACCCGTTGAACATACCGATTGCGGTCGTTCACCTTAGGAGCCTTAACAATCAAGGTCTTACCCGTAGGCATCGTCACCTTCATATAGGGCAGGTAAGGAGCCCCCAGCACATATTCATCAGTCCCAGGGCATACAGGATAAAAGCCCATGGATGAGAAGATGTACCAAGCCGACATCTGTCCACAGTCGTCGTTGCCACCCAATCCGCGTACTTCGTTGCGATACATCTTGTTCATAATGGTGCGAAGCCATTCCTGTGTCTTCCAAGGTGCCGAGGTCCAGGCATACAGATAAGGAATGTGATGACTGGGCTCGTTGCCATGAACGTATCCCCCAACCAGACATTCTGCCGTCACATCCTCGTTGTGTTCGTAGTACTTGGCCGGCAAATCCATTGCAAACAAACGGTTGAGCTTTGCCAAGAATTGTTTTTCTCCGCCCAACTTGTTCATCAATCCATACACATCCTGTGGCGCATGGAATGAGAAATTCCACGAATTGCCTTCGATGAAGCCTTCGTTTGAGGTCTGATACGGATCCAAATCCTTCTTAAAAGAGCCATCCGCATAACGAGGACTGGCAAAACCAATCGTCGTGTCGAACGTGTTGCGATAGTACAAAGCACGTTTGGCATACTCGGCAGCGATGTCTTCTCGCCCTGCTTTCTTGGCTGCCGCATAGATGGTCCAGTCGTCATACGCATATTCCAGCGTGTTCGAGGCCGCCGTTGCGTCACGCTCGTAGGGTACATAGCCCATCTTCATGTATTCGCCAATGCCCGCAAAATAGTGACATGTAGCCGTAGAGATCATGGCCTTGAGAGCGGCATCATAGTCGATGTCGGCTCCTTTCACCATGGCATCAGCAAGAACGGATACTGCGTGATAACCCGTCATGCACCATCCTTCGTTGCCCATGAGGCTCCAAATGGGCAGCATCTTGTGCACACTCTGCTGCTGATGAGCCAACATAGACTTCACCATGTTGGTGTTTCGTTCTGGCTTCAGCAGGTTGAGCAGCGGATGCAGGGCGCGATAAGTATCCCAAAGCGAGAAAATGGTATAGTTGTCAAAGTCGTGAGCCATGTGAATGTTGCCGTCCAAACCACGGTATTGCCTATCCACATCCATGTAAACCGACGGGTTAATCATGGTATGGTAAAGCGACGTGTAAAGCATGGCCTTATGGTCTTCGGGCCCCTCACATTCGATGACATCCAGTTCGCGTTCCCATTGGTCGTGCGTTTCCTTGCTGATTTGCTCGAAAGTCTTACCCGCAGCCTCGGCACGAAGGTTCTTTAGTGCGCCCTCGGTACTCACTGCAGACAGGGCAACCTTGATTTCAAGAACCTGGGAAGCCTGGTTGTCGAAGTTGAAATAGGCCACCACATCCCTTCCCGCTATCTCCGGAAAGTTATGGTACAGGTCAAACTTTCGCCAGAATCCCACATATTTGGGACGTTTCATGTCACGATAGCCATAGCTCTTGATGGGCTTGCTCAGCGAAATGGCAAAATAAGTATAGTTGCACCGCGCCCATCCGTTGGTGAGTCTGTAACCCGTTATCAGCGTATCGTTCTCCACTCGCATGCTGCTCCACAACACCTTGCCGTCGTAGTTGTAGATACCATGCAACAAATCGAGTATGATGCGGCTGTCTGCTCCCTTTGGAAACGTGTAACGATGAACGCCCACTCGTGGAGTAGCGGTAAGCTGTGCCTTCACACCATAGTCATCCAACATCACTTCGTAATATCCGGCTGTGGCCTTTTCGTTGGCGTGTGAATAGCGCGACCGATAGCCATTCTCCGGATGAGTGGCCGTGCCGGGATTCAACTTCAGCGCCCCCGTCTGCGGCATAATCATCACGTCGCCTAAATCACTATGTCCCGTACCGCTCAAATGCGTATGACTGAATCCCACAATGGTAGGGTCATCATATTGATAACCAGCGCAGTAAGCATACACCTTACCTTGATATTTGCCATCAACATTATGCGGAATGGTATCAGTTTCGGGACTCAATTGAACCACACCAAAGGGCGCACAGGCACCTGGAAAGGTGTGTCCCATGCCGGCTGTGCCAATCATGGGGTTGACATACGATGTCAGCGAACGCTTGTTCTGCGCCTGCATGAGCAAGCTGCCAAGCATGAGAAGTGCCATCAACGGCAACACTGTTTTTTTCATCTGATTTAGTTTTTGATGGGTTTACTTACCAGTAGCCTTGCCACTGCGCTTGCTACGGTGGTAACTGCGATAGTCGTCGAGCGGTATTTCCACATCGGGATCTTCCAACTGGCCTTCATGCGGCAGCCGGAATTTGATGTACTTGATGTTCAATCCTCGCTCCATCCACATACTTTCATAATACGTCTGGATGGACAAGATGCGCCGGGTGGCCTCGTCAACGTCAGCGGTGTGATACAGGTCAGCTGTTTTTTGGAGCAATGGCAGCTGGTTTTTCTCCACCATGAGCGATGTGTAAGTGAACAAAAAGTTAGAGTCGGTTTTGAGATGCACCACCCCACCGTCCACCAAAAAACGGCGATAGCGGTTCATGAAAAAGGTGCTGGAGAGCCGTTTTCGGGCATTCTTCATCTGCGGATCAGAGAAAGTGAGCCATATTTCCCGCACCTCATCCGGAGCAAAAAAACGGTCAATCATCTCAATGTTCGTGCGCAGAAAAGCCACATTGTCCAACCCTTCGGTTAAAGCCTGTTTGGCACCGGTCCACATGCGCGCACCCTTGATGTCCACACCGATGAAGTTCACGTCGGGGAAAAGTCTGGCAAGCCCCACAGTATACTCACCCTTACCACATCCCAGCTCCAGCACAATGGGATGGTTGTTCTTGAAATAATCGTCGCACCAGTGACCTTTCATATCGAAAGGAACGTTCTCAAGTATAGAAAAGGGATATTGAAAGACATTTTTGAATGTCTCCATTTCAGCAAATTTCTCTAATTTTCCTTTGCCCATAAAGTGTTTTTTGTGTTTGCAAAGATAATCAATTATTTATTTTCAGCCAAACCCACACAGGCTTTAATCGGCCGAAATATCATCCCTTCTCGCACACGTTTCGTCATCTTCGATTCTCATCTTTGAAACATACGCAAAAGGCACAATGGTATCTTTGTAACTAATTGATTTTCAGAAACTATCATTTGAGCTTCCAAAGTCAATGAGTTTGGCGGGCAAAGTCAATGCTATTAACAAGCAAAGTCAATGGGATTGGCAGGCAAAGTCAATGGGATTGAACCTGACTTCCATAACACATCATATTTGTGTGATGAAAAACCAAAAGTTATGAACATAAAAGGGCGACTTTCATGCCGCCCCGAAACAGAAAAAAGCGACAAGAATGTCGCTCTTCTATATTATTCACTATTACTCTATCACCACGGTAGTCCAGCCATGAACATCTGGCTCCGTGCCATACTGTACGCCACGCAACTTGTTGTACAGCTTTGTGGAGATGGGGCCAGGCTTATCACCAAAGTCATAACGTTTGCCCGTATCGA
The DNA here is from genome assembly GCF_000177075.1 of Hoylesella buccalis ATCC 35310. Taxonomy (GTDB): domain Bacteria; phylum Bacteroidota; class Bacteroidia; order Bacteroidales; family Bacteroidaceae; genus Prevotella; species Prevotella buccalis. The sequence goes on along the minus strand of NZ_ADEG01000073.1, from coordinate 29,324 downwards.
GGTCGTCGATGTAGCTGATGGGACTGATGACGGCAGCTGTTCCGCAGGCTCCAGCCTCCTCAAATGTTTCCAACTCCTCTTCGGGAATTGGACGATGTTCCACCTTCAGCCCAATGTCTTCGGCCAACTGCATGAGACTCTTGTTGGTGATGGAAGGCAGGATGCTGGTCGACTTCGGCGTGATATACGTGTTGTTCTTAATGCCGAAGAAGTTTGCAGCCCCACATTCGTCAATGTATTTCTTCTCCTTGGCATCGAGATAAAACTCACTGGCATACCCTTTTTCATGAGCGATGCTGTGTGCGTAGAGCGATGCGGCATAGTTGCCGCCCACCTTGTACTTACCCGTTCCCAGAGGAGCCGAGCGGTCGTAGCCGCGCATGATGACGTATGGGTTGCTGGAAAATCCACCTTTGAAATAAGGTCCCACAGGGGTGACAAAGATGATGAATGCGTATTCGCGCGCCGCATTCACACCCACCTGCGCCGAAGTGCCGATGAGCAGCGGACGAATGTATAGCGTAGCTCCACTCTCGTAGGGTGGTATGTACGCTTGGTTGAGCCTCACCACCATCTTAACCATCTCTTCAAAACGCTCGGTAGGCAGTTCAGGCATCACGATACCGCGACAAGAACTCTGCAAGCGAGTCGCGTTCTCGTTCATTCTGAACACGCGTATCTTCCCATCCGGACAGCGATAGGCCTTCAAACCCTCGAAGGCCTCTTGTCCATAGTGCAGGCAAGCGGCAGCCATGTGCATATTAAGGTACTCGTCGGAGCAGACTTCAATCTCGCCCCATTGACCGTCACGATAGTAGCAACGCACGTTATAGTCGGTCTTCACGTAACCGAAGGACAGGTTAGCCCAATCAATATTTTTCATCATCTTATCTGTTTAAAAGGTTTATAATCACATCATGTGTTTCGCAAAAATAGGCAAAATATCGCGCTTGCACAACGATTGTAACATATTTTTTGCAGCCCTAACATCGGTTAATCCTCTTCCAAAATCTTCTTAATGTCAGCATCTACCTTTGTCAGGCGCGCCTTACAAAGTTTGATGAGCTTTTGAGCGTTCTTCAGTTCGGTGGTCAATTCGTCGATATCGAGTTCCTCGTTTTCCATCCGCTGCACAATGTTTTCAAGCTGCCGAACAGCTTCTTCATAGTTTATTTCTTTGGTCATATTATTTGATGATTGATTTGAATGTTCCATTCTCCACGCGCGTTTCTATCTCGTCGCCCGTCTTTAGCTCACTGGCATGGCGCACCGCGCGTCCTTGGTGCAGCGTGATGCTGTAGCCACGGCTTAGCAGCAGTTGGGGATCCAGCGACTTGCATCGCTGCTGAAGCATGTCCAGGCGATGCCCTTCCGTCACGATTTTGCGCTCAGTCATCGGTTTCAAACTGTTTGAAAGTACCTGGACGTGATGCTGGGAATCAGAGATTTTGCGGGAAGCCCTGGCGGTGAGCTGCAAAAAATATTGTTGCAAACGCTCTTCCTGCCGCACTCTGACATGCGAGAAAAGTACCGGAATTTTGCTCGATACGCGCACAAATCGATTCTTCTGGTGTTCCATGCAGTGCCTCACGATTTGCACCATCTCACTTTGCGCATCGTTTATCCGAGCCAAAGTGTCAGCCAGGTTATCAATAAGATATGCCGCTGCAGCCGTAGGAGTTTTGACTCGACGGAACGAAACCATGTCCAACACGCTCTCATCACGCTCATGTCCAATTCCAGTGATGATGGGCAAGGGGAAATTGGCTACGTTCTCGGCCAGCGAAAGGGTATCGAAACCACTCAAATCGCTTGTCGCACCGCCGCCACGGATGATGACCACCACGTCAAAGTCATCGACTTGCGCATTGATATGGTTCAAGGCTTCGATCACGCTGGGTTCCACTCGTTCGCCTTGCATGACGGCAGGAAAGAGCTGAACCTCAAAGTTGAACCCCTGCTCGCAATCTTTTAACTGACGTAAAAAGTCGCCATAGCCGGCCGCCTGCTCACTGGAAATGACGGCAACGCGGCGCGCAAACATAGATAAGTGTAAGTCTTTTTGTAAATCAAAGACGCCCTCTGCCTTTAATTGGGCAATGATTTCTTGTCTTCTCCTTGCCATATCACCCATCGTGTACACGGGGTCGATGTCGGTAACAATCCAAGAAAAGCCGTAAGCCTCGTGGAAATTGGCGTACACCTTCAGCAACACCTTCATGCCGGCGCGCAGCACTTGTCCGGTGGTGCGTTCGAAGTAAGGGCGCATGAGCATCCACTTGTTCTTCCAACATTTGGCCGATGCCTTGGCCACGGGCGTGTTGGTTCGCTCATCTTTCTGCACCAGTTCCATGTAACAGTGCCCCCTTACCTCGCGTACCTCAGACAATTCGGCCTCCACCCAATATTCGTTGGGCATGGTGGTTTGGAGGGTTTCGCGCACCAGTTCGTTGAGTTCAAACAAGGTTAGTGCTTGCTTCATGTGAAAATATGTTTTACCTTTTCGATACAAAAATACAATTTTATTTTGAAAGGCGATGCATGGTAATAAAAATGCACTGGCAGATAACTCCGACAGTTACGTTTCTTAAATGAACTTACAGTTGGAGATACAAAAGAAACAACCTGCAATGATTTTGAGAAAAAATCATCATATTTAGGTATTGCCTTGACAATTAGGAGCTGTTATCTTTGCAAATTCAAAACTACATGCATAAGCATGCCATTGAACGGATAATGAAATAACTAATTTATATATCATCTTTGAAAATGAAAAATTTAAGAAAAAAACTTTTAGCATTAACATTTATATTGACAATAGTCGGTAGCATGCAAGCCAAAAATGCGTTAATTGTAATAGCGCATGGCTCACCTATGCCCAGTTGGCGTAAACCAGTCTTGGATTTAGAACAAATCGTACGGCAAAAATTAGCAACGCATCCCGTAAAAGGCATTGACTATATGCGTGTGGCACTCATGGAATATACAGAACCTTCGGTTGCCAATGTAGTAAAAAATTGTTTGGAACAAGGAGCCGATACCATCTTTGCTTTACCTTTGTTCATAGCCCCATCAAGTCACACGGAAGAAGATTTACCTAACATTCTTGGCATGAAGTATAATAGATATGTACGCGAAGAGTTGGCAGAGGAAAATACCGAGATGGTTCATACCAATGTTCCTATCGTCATGGGACCAACATTCTATTATAGCTACGTGTTAGAAAAGACGATGTTACAACGAATAAAAGCGATGTCGAAAGATGAGGAAAACGAAGCCGTAATATTTCTTGCACATGGCGACCCAGAACGTATTGGATTTTGGAACATGATGTTAGAACATGTACAAAAATACATCAAAGACAACAGCAAGATAACTTATACTGATGCACAGCAAATAGAGATGGGACATGACTTCGCAAATGAACTACTACCCATGTTAAAACGTGCCTCACAACACAAAAAGCGAATATTGGTTCAGGGCATTTATCTTACTTCAGACGTGAAGCGTATGGCAGATAGGCACAACATGCAAGAAAAACAAGCGGAGTTAACCAAAGATGGTGTAGAAATAGTTTACAGCAATGAGGGAATTTTGCCAGCATCATCCGATTTAATTGCCAATTGGGTAATAGAAGAAACGACACAATGGTTGAAGAGCAAGAAATAGCTCTTCAATCTCATCCGTTAGTAAAATAGTGCATACATGTTAAGTATTAAGCCAAAACACACAGCAACAACAACCAAAAACTTACAGATGACTTTGCTGCTATTTGGGAACACATCATGCAAGAAAAGTATTTTTGTCTTGCTGTGTATGATAGGGGGCATTCTCAATACTCATGCTCAAACAAGTAAGGTTTTCGGTTATGTTACTGACACAAATAACGAGCCTCTAATAGGCGTGTCGGTGAAAGTGGATGGCACTAATACGATGACTGTTACAAATAACGAAGGACGATTTTTATTAAGTATTCCACGACAAAACTCATTTACTGTAACTTTCTCATATGTGGGATATGCCACAAAAAAAGTGAAATGTAAAGATAACGCACCATGCCTAAACGTGAAGTTGTCAGAAGATGTAAATCAAATAAATGAAGTAGTAATACGTGCAAAAAGCAATATCAACGCGATTGACTTGCGAGCTAAATCGGGTGCAGTGGTTAATGTAGACATGAGAGCACTTAAAGATAAGCCAATGATTGACATGGGATTGGCTCTGCAAGGAATGGTACCAGGATTAATGGTTTCTAATACAGGGGAATTGGGTAAAGCCCCTGAAATACGCATACGTGGAAACTCTTCATTTAGAAAGGGGAATATGACCAATGAACCATTGTATGTTTTAGACGGAAAAATAATAGCTGCCGAAACCTTTTATAACCTTCCCCCACAAGATATTGCAAGTATTAAGGTACTAAAGAACGCATCAGCATGTGCCTTATACGGCGTTAAAGCTGCTAATGGGGTTTTGGAAATAACGTCACAACGTGGGTATAGTGGCAAACTTACCATATCCTACAGCAACAATATCGGAATTACGGGACGAGGAAAACGAGGAGTTCGGCTAATGAATTCCAGTGAAAAATTGGAATTCGAACGACTTTTACAAAATCCTGCCACACCAGGTTATCGCTTTAGTGCCGACTATTATAACAAGTATGAGGCTGATAATCCTGATAAGGCTCGACTTATCAAAGAAGGAGAAGTATATCTCAATGAATTACGGAAAATTGACACAGACTGGTTTAACGAACTGATACATAATAATATCTACCAACGCCACAGCTTCAGCTTGAAAGGCGGGAATAATTCAACGACATATTATGTTTCTGCGAACTATGCCAATCAAGGTGGAAGAATGAAAGGAAATGACAAACAACGTTATAGCGTACGTCTTAGCTTAGACCAACGGTTAGGAAAGATTGGCTATATGATGTTGGGAGTAAATGGTGGATACGCAAAAACGAATACGCCAACTGGCACAACCTTCGACCCAACTTCATTGGTGTATAACCTTAATCCTTACGAAACAACTTCATCGCAACTTTATTCATACCCAGGACAAAGGTTCAAAGACTTGCTTTACCAATTCCAACAAGACCATACAGAGAAAGACGTGGGGTTTTCCGCCAACCTCACTCTTACTCCCTTTGCAGGACTAACATTGGCATACATTGCAGGTGCTGACTTGAGCTTTGGCAACAATCATCGATTTACTCCTGCTACCTCTTACAGTGAACAGCATCAAGGTATCCCTATCCTAAGGCGCGGGATATACAGCAAATCTCAAAATGCGACAACAAATATATCGAGCAACTTTAGAGCAACATATAATCAAGTAATCAATGACATACACGACCTTACTCTTGGTGCGAATATAGATTATTACTTTTACGACAATGAAGGAGTAGGCATCACGGGATATGGTGTGGGTAATATAGACTCACCTTCTGCCATAAACCATTCGCTGCAAGGGCTTAGGCAACCTGAGATACGAAACCCACATGACAGAAACGCACAATTGGGTATAGGAGTGGTAGGTGGCTATTCCCTTAAAAACATCTACGACTTTTACGCCACCTACAAAGCGGATGCGTCATCCGTTCTTCCTAAAGAGAAGCGTTGGAACTCTGCTTGGGCAACGGGAATAGGGTGGACGCCAACCAATTATTCATTTTTGAAGGGGAATAAGATAATATCTGCACTGAACCTAAAAGCATCTTATGGCGTAACAGCTAATCTTAATGGTGTTTCGGTATCACAAACGATTGGCACATTCTCATTTTCCAATAAAGGCTATGATGAGGTAAGGCCATTGGAACTACTTATGCTTTATAATAAAGACTTGAAAGCAGAGCAAAACAAATCAATGGACGCTGGTCTAACCCTTGAACTATTTCACCGCATTACATTTGATGCGAATTGGTATAATCGCATTACAGAAGAAGCCCTGTTGGATGTACCTATTGCAACAAGCACAGGATTTCAATTGATGAAACGCAACGTTGGAATATTACAAAACAACGGTATAGAGTTAGGCTTTAACGTTAGGATTATTGATAATTATGACAGCAGGTTAAATTTGCGTGCCAACTTTTGCTATAATCGCAACAAAGTTATTGATCTATATGACGGCAATCGATTATATACGAACGAAGATGATATACTGCCAACTTACGAGGTAGGTAAATCATACGATATGCTGTATGGGCTTCATTCATTAGGCATTAATCCTCTTACTGGTTATCCAGTATTCAAGACTCCTGACGGCAAGGAAAAACAAGCAAGCGAATTTCTTACGAAGTCTGATTTCCAATCCTTAGGTCATCTCACGCCACCATACAACGGAGGATTGAATGTTGATTTTCAATACAAAGAATTTGAAATGAATGTTGGCTTTTACTACACGCTTTCGGGTATTCGTCAATTTGATTACAAGTACGTACGTAATAAAGACAATGCAAACAAGAATTCTATTGCTGGACTCACTGAGCACATGTGGTTTAAGCAAGGAGATGAGCACAAAATTTATCCCACACCCTATTACGCAAACAGTGTGGCTGAAGAAAACATGGCTTTGTATGCAACCTCTCGCACAGTTGGTTCAAGCAACATGTTAAAATTATCCATGGTGTCATTGAGATACCGCATTGCAGGAAAATGGTTAGAAAAGCATTTACCTTTTTTACAATTCGCCTCAGTGGGATTTCAAGGTTCAAATCTCTATACATGGACATCCTTTAAGGAGTCGGATCCAGAAAGTGGAAAACTTTCTGGAACACTTCAACCTGTGTTCACATTTAATATGAACCTAACATTTTGAAATTATGTTTAAGATAACACGCAAAAATATATTATTGTATCATTATATCATTTCTGCGATGATATTTACATCGTGTTCGCTCAACATTCCGCCAATGGATATGTTTTCAGACCCCGATGCGATTACCAATGTTCAAAATGCACGTTCACTCTTAACTTCAGCATATAGGGCATACCCTCATTACGAATTGGAGTTTTCAATCTTAGGCAATGACTTTTGCCCTACGTCACTCTCTCACAGCAATGTTGAATTAACAAATCTGTATGCGTGGCGTCCTAAAGAAATCACGCAACTTTCCACGAATCTTTGGCTTGGATATTATAACGTTATTGCTATCTGTGATGCTTTAGATGAACGACTGCCACAAGTGCAGATAGAAAAAGAAGGTGACAAGCAGGAAATTATTAATATTTCCTCGGAAAGCAAACTACTAAAAGCTCGGTGCTATTTGCAATTACTCAAGATATATGCTCCAGCCTACGACAGAAACCCAGACGACATGGGAATCATACTAAAGTCGACACTCGGAATAGAAAACAAACAGCGTAGTTCTATCAAAGATTGTACGAGTTATATCGAGAATTTATTACTACAAACAGCACAACATCCCTTCAACAACAAAAATCAGATGTGGATGTCGAACGATGCAGCTCACTACTTATTAGCCGATCTCTACCTTTATATGGGACAATGGGATAAAGTTCTCAAGTATGCTGTCCCACTGCTTTCTACTATGCCAAAGGCAGAGTCGGACTCCTATGAAAAAGAATACCATTCTTTATGGACTGACAAAAACTCAACAGAACGTATTTTTGCTTTTTATATGGATAGTCCTGTTTTCACTAATTTGGAATACGACAGAAACAAAGGAGATTTATTTGCCGTCAACCCAAACTTTGCAATTGACAAATCAGACAAACGTTATGACATGGCGATTATACCCAAAAAGATGTACAACAAACAGGTCATGCTCTTGGGTAAATATAACAAGTTACAAAAAGAAAACATGGTCGTCTCCTACCTTAACAAAATGCGGCGGGCAGGTCTTATCTTCATGGTGGCTGAAGCTTATGCACAAATAGGAAATAATCACAAGGCTATTGCAACGATAAACAGTTATCGAAAATTAACTGGAAAGAACATGCTCACAGAAAATTTGAATGGCAAAGATTTAGTCGATTCTATCCTTCACGACAAATACGAAGAGTTTGTTGGAGAAGGCACTAATTACTTTGACTTAAAACGTACACATAACAAACCGCTTGCTCGCTTAACTCTATGGGGCGAGGGACATTCCGCTTATATATCTGAAGACGACTATCGGTGGACTTTCCCTATACCAAAAGCAGAATACCGCTTTAATCTTGCTGAAATTAACCAAAACAAAGGCTGGTATTATACAAATGAAAAACAGGTAAAGGTGTCTAACATGACATCACACTAAAAGACATCACACGGAACTGGCAAATATCTCATAAAAATAACTCAATTTTTTATAACAATTACACAATGAAAACCATTAAATTTACATTAGCAGCCCTTTTGGCACTTTTGCTTATACCCTCTTGTACAGAGGAAAAGGATGAGCAAATGACAAATCATCTAAATCTTGAACTGCAAGGAGTTCATGAGATTGCAGAAGATGATAATACCACGATCACGATTAAGGCAAGTCTGTCCTTTACACCAGAGGAAGACATTACTGCCAATTTGATGGTCACAGGAAACGATGACAAGATTGTAGAACTTTCTACGCAAAATCTTGTTTTCAAGAAAGGTGAAAAGGTTCAAACCTTTACTATCAAATCCAACAACAAACATTTAGTTAAAGGAGTTCGTTCTATTACCATCAATGTGGGTCACATAAACAATGATAACGTAAAATTATTAAAGCCTGTGACTATTAATGTTCGACAAGATAGTGATATTCCAGTCTTAACAGAAGCACAACAATCATTAATCAAGGGTTATAAAGAAAAGTTTGGAGTTGACCTCACAGGCATCCTTGGTAAAATAAAGGTAAAAGCAACTGTTAGTTATAATGCCAGTGACAAAGAACAATACTTTGGAGGTAAAGAGAAAGAAACATTCAACGGTTACACCATTATTACACTCAGCGAAAAAGCCACTGCCGACAAACCCGTTTTAAAGATGATATCCAATGCAATGGGACTTAACGACTTTTTCTACATGGTACTTAAAAAGAAGACAGTTGAGGATACAGAATTCTTCCAACAACAACCTAATGGCTTGGCTGTTGTGAAAGCAGTAAAGTTTGATCCTAAGGAAGATACATTCACGACAGCTCTTGACAATATTGAACTCAATATTAAAGATGGAAAAATCAATTTCTTAGGAACGGGAAAGGATGTATATGGAGACGAAATAACTGTGGTGCCTTTTTCATACAAGTTCTCTGCATGGGACCGTTTGCAGAACATTGTAAAGCAAGGAAATGTCTCCGTTACCATCAAATTGCCTTATGAAGACCATGAGCAAACGATATTAATTAACCAAGATGTAATTGATGCAGGTGGAAGTATTTCCCCAAATAAATGGCTCGGATATAGCACCATAGACAAGGATTCATATAAGAACGATCCGTCTGACTACATCAAGCCTACCTCTGTTCTTGACTTCAAGGGAGGGAAGATGTCTTTTACATTCCCATGGGACTTTGATGAGGCGAATGGCTACACACAAATAAATGTAGAATATACCTTTTAATATTGGTTAAAGAACAGAATCATCTCCTCTTCTATTAAGAAGCGGTGACAAGTGTAAACAATAAAAAATTCACAATATCATACCCTAAAGGTATATGCACATAAAACTAACAACTTGTAGAATAAGCTTATTATCACTTCTACTTGTTTTTTCTATTTCTATATCAAGGGCGGGGGACACAACGTTCCCTCCCCTTTCTCCCAATGCTGTTGAGGGGAAACTCACCAATGGCTTACGTTACATCCTTGTACCTACTACAAACCAATCGCATAAAATAGAAATGCGGATGATTATGCGAATTGGTTCGTTGGTTGAAGATGAAGAACAAAGAGGATGCGCACACTTCTTGGAACATTTAGCGTTTGAGGGAACTAAACATTTTCCCAATCGCACTATGATACAGGCTTTCGAGGCGCAAGGAATGAAATATGGGCGAGATATTAATGCGTTTACAGGATTCGACCGTACCATTTATTCCTTATCTCTACCGATCACCAGCGCCCAACAACGTTCTAAAATACTGCAATTAGCACTTCATTCGACAAGCGATTGGCTTGGTGCTATTGAAATATCAACATCTCATGTTGAAAATGAGAAAGGCACCATTATAGAAGAACTTCGCAGTTATACCCTGCCTGATGATTTTTATACGCTAAAAATAGGAACAGGAAGATATTCTAAGCGTATGCCTTTGGGTTCAGAAGAAGAAATTAAAGCTGTAACGCCTAAAGCATTACTTCAATATTACAACAAATGGTACAAGCCTCATAATGCAACTATTATTATTGTTGGAGATGTAGACGTTAAGGAGGCTAAACATTTGATATCAACAACATTGGGACATCTTCCAAAAACAAACAAGCAAACTCCACCTCCCTCTTATCCTTTAACTTACAGCAAAGGCACCAACTATATGGTGTTAACCGATAGTTTACAAACCACTCAAAAAATTGATTGGATAATTCCACATGTCATGCCTTTTACCACCAATCTGCACAACATGCTTGAACGTAAACGTATGGAAATTGTGTGTTCTTTACTCAACACCAGATTAAAGGAAAGCGGAACAAGGTGCGATGTCTATGACTCGTGGTATTTAGCAAATAAAAATCACTTTACATTCTCATTTTCATCAACGCATAACAGCACATTGCTACAATCCATAAGAGCAGCCTCAGCAGAATGTAGACGTATTGTCAAGCAAGGTATCTGCTCCATAGAACTTCAACATCTCATCAAAAAGCAACAAGAAAAAATGATTGTTGAAAAAGAAGACAAAACTGCTACTGAGATTTGCGATGATCTAATTGATTATGTTATTTTTGGGGAAAGACGAATTTACTCTAATCAAGAAGCCAATCAGCTGAAAGTGCTATTAAGTAAAACTACGAGCAAAGATATCGTAAAGCGTTTAAGCTTCCTGCTGAAACAAATGCGAAAATCAAACCTAATAGCTTACAATAGTCATAGTGACAACTCATTGTCCAAGCAAGCAATCATACAAGCATGGCAACAAGGACAGCGGCAAAACATGGAAAGATACACATTCCATCCACCTCATCCAAGTTCTCCATGTGCTGCCATACAACGCCCCGAATGGGATCTGAAAAAGTACGAGATTGCAAAAGGAGCAATAACAAAGCAAAACTATCATGAAAAGTTGGACGTAACCGATATAAAACTGTCCAATGGAATACGCTTATTGCTCAAACCTACCAATACCGCCGACTCTACCATTTACATCGCATGGATAGGACGTGGCGGAATGGCAGACCTTACAACTCTACAACAAAAACGCTACTACGATGCTATTGCTTATGTGGATCTGGGTGGTATACAAGGATTGCCAAACGACACGCTGTCTGACATCATGATGCAAAAATCACTCTCAATGGCTTTGGGAGTAGACCAATATTGGCATCAATTATTAGCATCTGGACCAGTCTGCTATAGTTCTTCTTTATTTTGTTTGATCAGAGAAAAAATAATGCATCCAGGCTTAGATTATCCACTATTCGAAAATCTGAAACAATCAGAAATAGCAAATAATGGAAAAGAGACCTTGTTACAGCGTATGATGAAACGAGATATTAACCGACTCATAGATATTTGCATTGACTCATTGGTTGGAAACGGAAGAGATAAAACCTTTTTAATGAACAAAGCAGATTGGCAACAGCTTAATTTAGATACATTGGCAACCTACTACAAGCGTACATTTGGTGATTTGTGCAATACCACAATCATCCTCACAGGGGGATTTGATTTGACAAAAATCATACCGCAAGCTGTCACTATCTTTTCTGAAATGCTTCAACAAGATGCCATGCCTTTGGACAATCGACCTATAAGCTTACCACACAATGAGGTACGAAAAGTATTCATAGACAATGATAGTCATCAAAAGGGAACACTCTATATGGTACTTCCCTTCAACTATCATCCTGGGTTGAGAACATCTCTCTGCATGAAACTAATGCGTGACTTGTTGCAAGAGCGTGTTATCGATATCCTGCGAGAAAAGCTTCACATCGTATATTCACCTTACGTCGACCTATTTTACGATGGATACCCTCAACAACGAGCATATTTACAACTTACCATTGATGCAGATAAGAACAATCTGGAAAAGGTTGAACAAACTCTCTGCAACATCGTCACACAATTTCAAGACACTGCAGTAAGCACAGCTAATCTTGAAAAAATGAAGCGATCGTTTTTGGTAGCTAAGCAGCAAGCTCTATCCAACGACACACCCATAGAGTGGAAAAATGCACTCACATTATTGATAAAAAATGATGAGAGCATTGCTGACTTCAACCATTACGAATCTATCTTGCAACAAATCACACCACAGGAAATACAACAAATGTTTAAGCAACATATCAAATTAAACAAACGAATAGTACTAATAAAGACAGATGAAACAAACAAATAAATTTCTATCCTTTCTACTTGTTATAGTAGCAGCAGGATCCATGTTCGCAAATGCGCAACAGAAAACTTATGATGCGTATCGATTATACGACAACAATGGCAAAGCTATCGATTATCAACAAATGGTGCGACAACTATCAAAGGCAGACGTCGTATTTTTAGGCGAGATACATAATTGTGCCATTACTCACTGGTTAGAGTTACGCATTCTGCAATCACTCTATTTGGTACATGGAAAAAATTTGGCATTAGGTATGGAGATGTTCGAAGCCGACAATCAACTCATTCTTAATGAATATTTGCAAGGACTTATTTTCTCTGACAGATTCGAAGAAGAGGCGCGTATATGGCCCAATTACGTTACAGATTATGCGCCAATTGTCAACTTCGCTCGTGAAAACAAGATACCAACTGTGGCAACAAATGTACCAAGAAGATATGCGGCAATGGTTAAAGAACACGGGTTAGCATTCATTGATTCACTTTCTAAAGAAGCCAAGGAGTTTTTCCCTCCATTACCCATTCCCTACGAGCCAAACCCACAAGCCGAACAAGGATTTGCCATGATGAGAATGTTGGGTGGTGGAAAATCAAATAAAGATAACAGCCACCTTTCTGAAGCACAGGCACTCAAAGATGCAACAATGGCATGGCATATCGCACAAACCTCCACTCCTAAGATGTTGCATATAAATGGAAATATCCACACTGATGGCAACAGTGGCATTATCACCTACCTAAGGAAATATGCCCCCAAGAAAAAAATAATTACTCTACGTACTGTGCGACAAGAAGATATTACATTTTTAGATGATACATACAAGGGATTAGCAGATTATTATCTTTGTGTGCCGGAGGATATGACAAATACATATTAGATAAACAATTATAATAAAATAAACAACGTATAAAATGAAAATCAATTACAAGCTCGTACTGTCATGCGTGTTGTTCATGATTACGCCTTTCCGAACAATGGCAACAGAATATTTGATCGTTGAGTTTAAGGACAAAAGTTTTGTTACCTTTGGTATGGACAAACAACCCGTCATTTCTTTTAAAGGAGGAAAATTGGTGATTACTGACAATTTCAATGAAACAAAAGAAATGGTCACCAATCAAATCGTACGCTATTATTTCTCAAAACAACAACCCACGACAAACATTGATGAAGAACGAACAGTTGCGCAGAAACCATTTGTTCTCAATGGACATGTGATGTACCAAGGGCTTACATCATCATCTGTCGTAAGAGTTTTCACCCTCAACGGAGTAGAAGTAGCACATTACAAAGCCGATTCGCAAGGTTGTGTGGATATTGATGTCTCAACCATGCCACATGGCGTTTACATTTTCCATTCAAATAAAAATGTAATTAAAATTGTAAATAAATAACTTTTATAGAAAACAATATAAACCATAATTCACAAAAAATATGAAAAGAAAAATCATTCTCTCGTTTGTTTTATCAGCTATTGTGATAAGCATCAATGCTCAAGAGTACAACATGAAGATAAACAAAGTAAACGGTGAAGTACTTACTATTGCAACAAGCGAAATCAAAGATGTCATGTTTGAAGAGATAAAAGGCAAGGAGGAAGAGCCACAAGATGAACCACGCTTTATTACCATGGGTGGTAAAAAATGGGCAATGGGGAACCTTGTTTATGATAATGGAAAGTGGCGAATTGCTGCCAACCAATGGGAGTACTTCAATGCTGTCTATGGAAGAGCTGGCGAAGGAAATACCAAATGTAAACTCAGTGATACGCAAGTAGATCATTTCAGATGGGGAGTATTAGGCAATGCAGCCATAACACAGGGGTCAGACGTTGTAAAAGCCTTTGGTAATGGATCTTGGGATATTTACAACATCTCTGGAAAAATGTATAAAGATATTGATTGTAAAGATGAGACCAAGAATTTCGATGAAGCAAAATATGGTGATTTGGCATTTTGGGCTACGAAAGGTAAATGGCGCATGCCGTCTAAAGCCGACTGGAATTACTTAAAAGATGGGTGCGATTGGCAGTTAGGTTATATTACATTAGATAACGGCAAGCAACTTTATGGCTGTCTGATTACAGAAGCCGCAGGAGATTTTGGTGAAACAAATACCATAGCTAAAGAGTTCTCGAAAGCTGAAGTAGAGAAAAATCTCTTTTTGCCATTAGCAGGGTATCGCTTTGAAAACAAGATAAAAAATGCTGGATATGGTGGTTATTATTGGACAAGCCAACTGTTCAATAAAACAGATAATTATGCTTTTGAAGTATCGTTCGACCGCGATGGATTCTACATTAATCAAAATGGTGGCGATGCTAATAATGGTAACTGTATCAGACCTATCTTGGTAGAAACCAAATAATAAAAGCTGTTTCAAATAATAATGAAACAACTCTTTATGACCCCTTGGAAGTAGGAAACTTTCTGACGGAACGTTTCTTACTTCCATTTTTTAATACCGACTCTCTTTATTCGGATAAACACACATCAATTTTTACATGATATCTATCGCCCTAACTGCTACAGTTTTGAAATGAAAGGACAACAGGTGGTTAGTTTTATCTTTATATTAATGTTTAAAGTATAGAATATTTTCGTACTTTTGCAAAGATAATAAGGAGATGTTCATGGATAATAAATCAGCGACATTAGAATTAGGTACTAAACCTGTAGGGGCACTACTGATGCAATACGCCATGCCAGCCGTGATTGCCATGACGGCATCATCGCTATACAATATGATAGATCGCATTTTCATCGGTCAGGTGGTGGGTCCGTTGGCAATTTCAGGATTAGCTATTACCTTTCCGCTCATGAACTTGTCTGCCGCTTTTGGTGCTGCTGTAGGTGTTGGGTCGTCTACTGCTATTTCTGTGAAGTTGGGACAGAAGGACTACGATATTGCTGAGAATGTATTGGGCAACTCTGTTACATTAAATATTATTATCGGACTTGCCTTCGGAATTATCTGCTTAATCTTTTTAGATCCCATCATTTTATTTTTCGGAGCCAGTGAAAACACCTTGCCTTATGCACGAGACTATATGCAAGTTATCTTAATTGGTAACATCATATCGCACATGTATTTTGGCATGAACAACGTGCTGCGGGCGGCCAGCAAGCCCAAGCACGCCATGTACGCCACCATGTTTACCGTGGTTATGAATATTATCCTCGATGCCATCTTTATCCTTTGGTGGGGCTGGGGTATTCGAGGAGCCGCTTTCGCAACGATTATTTCACAAGCCATGGCATTGGTTTGGCAGCTCAAGTTGTTTAGCAACCCCAATGAGTTGTTGCATCTTAAAAGAGGTATCTATCGCCTTAAGTCCGATTTGGTGAAAAATATCATCGGCATTGGCATCTCTCCTTTCTTGATGAACGCTTGCGCTTGTATCATTGTTATTTTCATGAACAATCAGTTTGTGCGCTATGGAGGTGACATGGCAGTAGGAGCTTATGGCATCGCTAATAGTATCGCCGTGGTTTTCATCATGTTCGTCATGGGCATCAATCAAGGAATGCAGCCAATTGCGGGTTACAATTACGGTGCGATGCAGTTGGATCGGGTGATGAGGGTTTTACAGTTATCCATTATAGCTGCCACGGTTATCATGACCGTTGGCTGGGCTATCGCCATGTTCATACCCTATTACTGCGTGCGTCTCTTTACAAACGACCCCACACTCATTGAGATGTCTATCAAAGGTGTGCGCATTGACCTGCTGATGTTTCCTGTTGTCGGGGCGCAGATGGTTATTACCAACTTTTTTCAGTGTATCGGAAAAGTAAAAATTAGCATTTTCTTGTCTTTATCCCGGCAGCTACTTTTCTTATTACCTCTGCTGGCTATCCTACCTCCCATGTTTGGAATAGATGGCGTATGGGCCTCACTACCTGCTTCAGACCTTGTTGCTGTCATCGTGGCTGTGACGATGATGACGATTTATATGAAGAAATTCAAAATACAACATAAAGAATCTACCAATGGAACACAAAAAGAAGATAATCATTAACATTGGCCGACAAGTGGGCAGTGGTGGACGCATTATCGCCAAACTGCTTGCCGATGAGTTTGGATGTCAGTTTTATGACAAAGAGATACTCAATTTAGCTGCTAAGGAAAGTGGGTTCAGCGAGAAGTTTTTTGAGCAGAATGATGAGCACAAAGGGTTTTTCCAAACCCTCTTTCACACGCATGCACCCTTATTAAGTGATAATAACTTCTACGACAATAAGTTCTCACAAGAGAGTCTTTTTCAGTTCCAAAGCGAAGCCATCATGAAGGCTGCCGATGAAGGTAGTTGTGTTTTTGTGGGACGAGCCGCCGACTATGTGCTGCGAACTTATCCAAACGTGGTAAATATCTTCATCACTGCTGACATGAAAGACCGCATCCGACTGGTTTGTGAACGGCAGAAATGTGACGAAGAGGCTGCCAGAAAACTGATTATCAACAAGGAGAGCGACAGATCTTCGTACTACAATTATTACACTGGAAAGAAGTGGGGACATAGCAGTAGCTACGACCTTTGTGTGAACTCGAGCATCATGGGACTGGAGAAAACAGCAGATATCATAGGCTGTTTCATTCGTCGTCGCTTTGAACTCGATAACACAGAAAAAGGAAGGAAGCCATGAAAAGAATTGGTATCATCAGTGACACGCACGCCTATTGGGACGACAAGTACGAGAAGTATTTTGCCGAATGTGACGAGATATGGCATGCCGGCGACATTGGCTCATTGGAGGTGGCACAAAAATTGGCTGCCATCAAGCCGTTAAGGGCAGTTTGTGGCAACTGTGACGGTGGTGACTTGCGAAGGATGTATCGCGACAAACTGCGTTTCAAGTGCGAAGATGTGGATGTGCTGCTGACCCACATCGGCGGCTATCCTGGCAATTACGCCCCACAAATACGCAGCTTGCTTTTTGCTTCGCCACCTCAATTATTCGTTTGTGGACACTCGCATATCTTAAAAGTTCAATACGACAAAACACTCAACTTGCTACACATCAATCCCGGTGCGGCAGGCTTACAAGGCTGGCATCGTGAAAGAACACTGATAAGATTGACCATAGAAGGCAATAAATTCACCGATTGTGAAGTTATTACATTAAGTGATAAGAACCATCATCCATAAAACACAGATGAAAAAAGCACATACTTATTTATTTCAATTTATCGTACTGACCGGCGTGTATTTGGGAATACAACTCCTGTTCGATTGGGGTAGTGAATATCATTGGCCAAATTTGATGATTGGGAGTGCCTTGTTCGGATTTATCATGATGTTGCTCAACATCTATTCTGACTACAAAGAACAGAAAAAGCGAAAGGAAAAGAATCAGGAATATTTGGAAACTTACGATAAAGTGGTTAAAGACAAAGATCATAAAAAACAACAAGAAATATGAAAACATACTTAGTTACAGGAGCCGCAGGCTTCATCGGAGCCAACTTCATCAAGTATTTGCTTGACAAAAAGTACAAGAACGAAGACATCAAGGTGATTATACTGGATGCGCTGACCTACGCAGGCAATCTGGGTACTATCAAGAATAATATTGACAACAAACGTTGTTTCTTCGTGAAAGGCGACATCAGAGATAGGGCTTTGGCAGACAAGTTGTTTGCTGAACACGATATAGACTTTGTCGTAAACTTTGCTGCCGAGAGCCATGTAGACCGCAGCATCGAGGACCCACAATTGTTTCTTTCGGTGAATATACTTGGCACTCAAAACCTCATGGACGCAGCCCGAAGGGCTTGGGTCACGGGCAAAGACGCACAAGGTTATCCCACTTGGAAAGCTGGCAAGCGCTATCATCAGGTTTCTACCGATGAGGTTTACGGTTCCTTGGGCGCAGAAGGATACTTTTCAGAACAAACGCCGCTGTGTCCGCACAGTCCCTATAGCGCGTCAAAGACCAGTGCCGACATGATTGTCATGGCTTATCGCGACACTTACCGCATGCCCGTCAGCATCACACGATGCTCTAATAACTACGGTCCTTATCACTTTCCAGAGAAGTTGATACCGCTCATTATCAAAAATATCCTTGAGGGTAAGCAACTTCCTGTATATGGCAAAGGCGACAATGTGCGCGACTGGCTCTATGTAGAAGACCACTGCAAAGCCATTGACATGGTGGTGCGAGAGGGTAAAGAAGGAGAGGTGTACAATGTAGGTGGGCATAACGAGATGAAGAACATCGACATTGTGAAGCTCACTATCAAGACCATTCACGACATGATGCAGCAGGATAAAGACCTGAGAAAGGTGCTGAAGAAGCAAGAGGTGGATGAACAAGGCAACATTAAGATTGATTGGATCAACGACAACTTGATTACTTTTGTCGCTGATAGATTGGGACACGACCAGCGTTACGCTATTGATCCTACAAAGATAAAGAACGATTTGGGGTGGTATCCTGAAACTATGTTTGCCGACGGAATCGTAAAAACCATCAAATGGAACCTACAACATCAGGATTGGATCAACGAGGTAACCTCTGGAGACTACCAAAAATACTACGAACAGATGTACGGTAACCGATAAGAAACACGAGCAATTGGAAGCGAAAATCATTGACTTAGCTAAGATCGTTGACCCCAGAGGAAACTTAACTGTTGCCGAAGGTTGCAAGGATGTGCCTTTTGATGTAAAGCGAGTGTACTGGGTGTACGACGTGTCAGCAGGCGAAAGTCGTGGTGGACATGCCCACAAACGGTGCAAAGAGTTTTTAATTGCATTGAGTGGCAGCTTCCACGTAACGCTCGACAACGGCAAGGAAAAGACTTCTATACTGCTAAACCACCCTTATCAAGGTCTGTTTGTCGATACTGATACATGGCGGACGTTAGATGATTTCTCGTCGGGAGCAGTATGTTTGGTATTGGCATCTGAGCCTTTCGATGAAGAAGATTACATTCGAAATTATCACTCGTTCACGGAATATATCAAGAACAAACCTGATGTTTGAGATAAAACGATATGCACCAACCGACAAGGAGCGCTGGAACAGCTATGTGAGGGAGGCAAAAAATGCCACCTTTCTGCTTGACAGAGCCTATATGGACTATCATCAAGACAGGTTTGCGGACGCTTCACTGCTCTTTTACAAAGAGGGCAGGCTGTATGCGCTGTTGCCTGCCCACATTGCAAACGACACCTTATATACACATTTAGGATTGACATACGGTGGTCTTGTCATGGACTATCGGGTTACAGCTTCCGACACGTTGTGCCTTTTCGAGGAGCTTAACACATATCTTCGTACACAGCACATCAAGCGAATGGTGTACCGTCCCATACCTTCTATCTATCACCTAATACCTGCCGAAGAGGATTTGTATGCGCTCTTCAAAGTCTGCAATGCCCAATTAGTGGCACGCAACATTTCTTCCACCATTGATTTGACACATCCCTTGAACTGGAAAAGAAACCGAAAATACGGCATTAACCGATGTGCGAGAAATGGCATAGAGATAAAACAGAGTACAGATTTTGCCGCTTTCTGGCAAGTGTTGGAAGACAATTTAATGAATAAATACGGTGCGAAGCCCGTCCACAGCTTACAGGAAATAGAACTATTGCACCAACGTTTCCCCAATCACATCCAGTTGTATGTGGCATGCAAAGATAACATGGTGTTAGGAGGAACCGTTCTTTATCTCACTCCCAACGTAGTGCATACGCAATACATCTCGGCATCGCCCGAAGGAAAGCAACTGCTTGTCATCGATGGGCTGTTTCATTTCTTACTCCATCAATCGTGGGACGAACAACAATATTTTGATTTTGGCACATCTACTCTGCAAGATGGGCACCTACTCAATGCCTCACTCATTCATCAAAAAGAGGGATTTGGCGGTCGTGCTATATGTTATGACACTTATCAGTGGGAGGTATGATACCCTATTTATCTTTACAACGAGTAACCAATGAACATCTGACAGAGATACAACAGGCTGTCAATAAGGTAATTGAGAGTGGTTGGTATCTGCAAGGGCAGGCGGTACAAGCGTTTGAAAAACAGTATGCCGAATACATTGGCACCCGGCATTGCGTGAGTTGTGCCAACGGACTGGATGCGCTCACCCTCATACTCAGAGCTTACATGGAGCTGGGCGAGATGCATGAAGGCGATGAAATCATCGTTCCATCCAACACCTACATTGCCACCATCCTATCGATTACGGCCAACCGCCTGGTTCCTGTACTGGTGGAACCGCGCATAGACACCCTTGAAATTGACGACAACTTGATAGAGCAGGCCATCACCGAACGCACCAAAGGCATCATGCTGGTGCACCTCTATGGACGTTGTGCATACACAGACAAGATAGGTAAGCTCTGTCAAAAACATCACCTGAAACTGCTGGAAGACAACGCACAGGCACACGGTTGCCTATACCGTGAGGGGCATCGCACAGGGTCGTTAGGTGATGCGGCGGCTCATAGCTTTTATCCCAGTAAGAACTTAGGCGCATTGGGCGATGCCGGAGCCGTGACAACCTCTGACGCCAAACTGGCAAACGTCATCAGATCCCTGGGCAATTACGGCTCATCACGAAAATATGTCTTTGACTATAAAGGCAGAAACAGCAGAATGGACGAGCTGCAGGCCGCCGTATTGAGCGTAAAACTCAAGTATCTGGATGAGGAAAACGCAAGAAGACAGGAGATAGCCCACTACTATCTCACGCACATTCGCAACGAAGAAATCACGCTCCCCCCACACGATTCAACCGGAAACGTGTGGCATGTGTTCCCCGTGCTGACACAATATCCCGATGAACTGCAAGGACACTTAAACCGCATGGGCATCCAAACCAACATTCACTACCCCATACCTCCGCACAAACAGCAGGCATACAAGGAATGGAACGACCGCTCTTACCCCATTGCCGAAAAGATTCATCACCATGAAGTGAGCATTCCGTTGAACCAAACACTCACGAATGATGAGGTAAAAGCCATTGTCGGCGCACTGAACACATATCATCTGAGGAAATAATGGTTAGGCCCAGGGCCGCCAATTAACACGGGTTAGAACCAACCATCGAATCAATCATACCACCAAACTTGACCACCCGCAAAAAATAAAGAACGTGCATTCCCGCTAATTTTTATGCTAAAATAACAAAACACTTTGTCATATCATAAAATAATTGTATTTTTACAGCACAATTGTAAAACGATATGAAAAAAGGTTTTTTGGCACTTTTTCTTGTAGCCTTTGCTGCTGTCACCTGCTGGGGACAAAGCACTTTCAAGCCCAAATTCGAACGCCAACCATGGGATACCTACGTGGGAGTGAAAGGTGGCGCCATCTATTCTAATCTGACAGCTTTGCATGGTGAAGCCAAAATCACCGGGATGGGAGGAATATATACCGAAGCCTTCCTTACCAAATCGTTTGCCATCCAAACCGAGTTGACCTTTTCTCATCATGGCAGCCACAATGCCATCTCCTTAGCTTCACCAGAGGCAGGGGCCACGTTCGACTATCGATTGAACTATATCAATACCGATTTTATATTCAAGCAATACATCGCAGACAGACTGGGACTATACACCGGTATTCATACAGCATACGCCATCACGATGGAATGCAACGGAAAAAGCATCAAAAAAGAATTGTACAGGAGTGACGTGACCATCCCCGTGGGACTCTGCTTCGTATGGCACAACGTATGTTTGGATGCCCGTTACCAATATCCTTTCAGAAAACTTGCCAAGACAGACAAAGCAAAGGCCATCATGGGAAACAGCAGAAACTCCTCCATCATCCTCACGCTTGGTTACAGGTTCAGGGTTTTCTAACGACAATTGCCACCCGGTCCCTGCTTGCCTGCACGCACACACCTATTCTTCTAAACGCAAACGAGGCAAGGAAAGATGATACCTTACAGCCAAAAATCGGATGACACACACCACCAAGAAGGAAGAAACCACCGTAATGCTCACATTCACATCTAAACTGATGAGTACCCAATAAACAATTCCGCCGATGATACTGGCCATAGCATAAATTTCTTTTTGGAAGATGATGGGTACGTTATTGAGCAACACATCACGTATCACGCCTCCTGCTGAACCCGTCATGCACCCCATGATGATGGCTACCCAAAAGGGGAAATCATAGGCCAAAGACTTCTGGATGCCGGCAATGGTAAACAGGGCCAAGCCCAATGTGTCGAATACAAACCAGGTGTTGTCCAACCGCTTCAAAAACTTTGAAAAAACGATGACGAACAGTTGAGCCAATACTGTACAAATGATGTAAATGCTCGACGTCATCCAAAATGGCGTTACCCCAATCATGACATCACGAATGGTTCCGCCACCGATGGCAACGGCGATACCACATACAAAACCACCGAACCAATCAAAATTCTTGGCTGCTGCGTGTCGAATGCCAGATATCGCAAAAGCAAACGTCCCAACAAACTCTATACCTTGCTGTATAGAGTGGACTATTTCCGGATTTTGATAGAACATATTCTTTTAAAACGCACTTAGATGCGATTTTTATTATACTCATCAAAAAGGATTGCAGCAATCTCTTGCGCACCCATCAACAGTTCACTACGTTTTGTGCAGCTCCTTCCAGGAAGCACCTCACGTTGTTCAAAGCAATGTTCATCAGTCTGCTGCGCGCTTCAACGGTAGCCCATGCAATATGAGGAGTGATGAAGGCATTGGGTTGTTTCAGCAATGGATTGTCAGCAGCGGGTGGTTCCGAGCACATCACATCAGCTCCGTAGGCAGCCAACTGACCGCTTTCCAAGGCTGCGGCAACATCAGCTTCGTTGACCAAGGGGCCTCTTCCGGTATTGATCAAGATGGCACCATGCTTCATTTTGCGTAAGTTATCAGCCTTAATGAGTTCACGCGTGCGCTCTGACAAAGGACAATGTAAAGACAGGATGTCACTCACCGAGAACAAGCCGTCAAGGGTTGTCTTCTGGATGCCCGATGGAAGATCAACCGAATTCTTACTGGTATAGGCATATACCTCCATGCCAAACTCACGAGCGATGCGTGCGACCTTCATACCGATGTTACCCAATCCGACAATTCCCATCGTCTTTCCGGCCAATTCAAGCAAAGGCGTGTCCCAATAACAGAAATCACTACGCTTTGACCACTGCCCCTCGCGTGTTTGCTGGGCATAATGCTCTACCCGATTCGTGATGGTAAAAATGCTGGCAAATACCATCTGTGCCACACTATATGTACTATACGACGGAATGTTGCAAACCGTCACGCCATGTTCTTGGGCGGCCTTCACATCTATGTGATTGAAGCCTGTTGCCAACACACCGATATATTTCAGCTGTGGCAATTGTGCGATGATATCAGCCTTCATGGACACTTTATTCACCAAAACAATCTGCGCATCCTTCGCACGTTCTACAACTTCTTCGGGTTTCGTACGTTCGTAAACGGTGAGACTTCCCAGCTCTTTGAATCCATCCCACGACAAATCACCGGGATTGGCACAATGACCGTCCAGAACAACGATGTTGACAGCTTGTTTCTTCCCATTTGTTTCCATAAACATTCTCCTTTTTATGATTCATTTTGCGACGTGGAAGTCTCGTCATAACGCGATCCCCAGCACTGACGCATCCATTGATATAATTTTTCTTCAGCCGCGCTATGCTGCGCATGCCACATACGCCTGTCCTTCACGGCATCAGGCAGATATTGTTGTTCGACAAAGTGCCCGGGATAATCATGACTGTACAGATAGCCGTCATGATAACCCAGTTGCTTCATCAACTGTGTGGGCGCATTGCGCAAGTGCAGGGGAACCGGTAAATTACCCGTTTCCTTGACCAACGCCAGTGCGGCATCGATTCCCAAATAACTGGAATTGCTCTTCGGACTGGTAGCCAGATACACAGCCGCTTCGGCCAGCGGTATTCGTCCTTCGGGCCATCCCAACTTCATGACAGCGTCAAAAGCTGCATTGGCCAGCAATAGCGCATTGGGATTGGCCAGTCCCACATCTTCGGCCGCACTGATGACCAGTCGGCGGGCAATGAATTGTGGATCCTCGCCACCTTCTATCATCCTCGCCATCCAATAGAGCGCCGCATCAGGGTCGCTGCCGCGGATACTCTTGATGAAGGCCGAAATGATGTCATAGTGCATCTCGCCGCCTTTGTCGTAAGCCAGTGGGTTTTGTTGGAGCTGAGTCTCAACCAATTCGTCGGTGATGACCACCTCGTCGGTGGCAGAAGCACCAATGACTAAATCCAAGATATTGAGTAATTTACGGGCATCGCCCCCACTATATCGCAAAACAGCACCCGTTTCTTGCAAAGTGATGTGACGCTGTTTGAGTTCTATGTCCTCATGGATGGCGCGATGAAGCAGTTCCAACAGGTCTTCTTTTTCCAAAGACTTGAGCACATACAACTGACACCTTGACAACAAGGGGCGGATGACCTCGAAAGAGGGATTCTCCGTGGTGGCACCGATGAGCGTGACAACGCCTTTTTCGACCGCTCCCAACAGCGAGTCTTGCTGTGACTTGCTGAACCGATGAATCTCGTCGATGAATAAAATAGGTGATGCTGAATTGAAAAAACTGCTGTTCTTTGCCCGTTCAATCACCTCGCGTACATCTTTCACCCCGCTGGTGACGGCACTTAACGTATAGAACGGCGTTTGCAACATGTTGGCAATGATCTGAGCCAAGGTGGTTTTTCCCACGCCCGGTGGCCCCCACAGGATGAAAGAAGAAATCCTGCCAGCCTCAATCATCTTGCGCAACACGGCACCCTCTCCTACCAAGTGCTGCTGCCCCACATATTCGTCGAGCGTACGAGGACGCATTCTTTCTGCTAAAGGTTCACTCATAATCCATTGTCAACAAACACACATGCTCGAAAATCGTCCTTATGCTGCGAATTCAAAGCGCTCTGTGTACATGCAAAGATAATAAAAGTTTCTTGAACCAATGGTGCACATGTCGTTTTTTTACAACTATTCCATCCGCCCTAAGCGCGTATCTATGTGGGAGGAACGAATGGCTGCTTGCATAGGCAAGTCATCGCACTGTCCACCTATCACGCCCCGGCTTTATGTCCGAATAAATGACAAAAAAAGAGCACTTGTAAATTTGTAAAATAGAAAAAAATAATAGGTAAATGAGGAGCATCACAACCTCATTGGAGAACAGAAAATGCCATGTCTGCACGAACGCATTGAGTTAAGCGGTCAAAGGACATGCTTTTGCACCGTAATAAGCATGTAATTGGACACGAAGAGCATAGCAATAACAGCGTTAAAAGCATCCTTTTACCAGGAAAAGTTAAGGGAAATAGGCGTCATGAAGTTGCATGAAACACCGAACGACTTGCACAACAACAAGATACGTTCTTTGCTGCTGCTTGCGAAATTTGAAAAAATTGGAAGGTTGGTGGAGAATATGCGAAGGATAAAGAGTGGTTTGTCAAGAAAAATGTTTCATCTTTTTTGGAGGTCTGCCTGCCGATATACTGTTTACAAGTGAGGCCGCTATGATGAATGAGCAAGATTTTTATCGCCCACACAGGCATATTCTTGTAAAACAGAAAAAGAACATAGATATTCTGGTTTTGTATCATCTCCATAACTCGCAAAGTTAGCTATATCAATGCGATATAGACACGTTTTTTAGTTTACCTCAAATATTTGCAAAAAAGTTTGTCAATTAAGAATTAAGTATTTATTTTTGCAGCCAAACAAACAGGATAAGACAACACAGTTCTTTGACTGCTACAAACAGCCAACAAATGGATGAACAGCATCTCATAGCAATGAGCACTGGCATCCAAACTATTGACGTTATTTGCGCAAGCGCATTGCAATTCAATCAAAGATAAATGACCACTAAAAAAGATATGAAACAAAAAAACGCTTTATCCCTCAAGACATTGACCAAGAGTAGTGTTTGGGAATTACAGGAAAATGATGTTTTCAGGCTATGGGAAGCGGCTCAGAAAGATGCTGACCTCAAGGATAACATGCGTCATTATCTTGACATTATTAAAAGTGCTTTCGAGATCGAGGAAATCAAAGTTGACAAACCTGAAGTCATTAAGAAATACGAAGAACGAGGCTTTAAGGTGGGTAAACTGCGGACTGACGAAGCATCAAAGCAGAAATGGGCTGTTAAGAAGAAGCCCATAGCACGCGTAACCGACCTTACATACGAGAACATCCGCCACATATCGGCAACAAAACTCATTGAAGTGCTTGACAGAAACTTTGGTGGTGGTTGGGATTCGCTGTCGCAGAGCATTAAAGACATCATTGAAAGTGGCTTTGACATCAGTACGACAACGCTTCCGCAAAACAGACTTCACAACCCCAGCGGCATGTATGAAAAGAAGGTCAACGATGGATTTGAAGTTCTTGAAATTCCAAAAGGATCATGGGTTGAGGCCATTTTTGCAAAGGAAAAGCCAAAGACGGAACTCAGCAAAAACAAGCTTTCCAGAGGAAAAGCTGCACTGGATGAAGACTTTGACGAGGAGGATGACGATTTGCCAACACTACAAAATGCAGATGATGACAAAGACGATGACGACTCTTACGATGACGACAAACTGACGGAAGAAAGCTATCGCACCACTTTCGAGACAAATCCGGAAGATTTAGACTTGGAAGCAGCAGATGTTTCGGATGAAGACGAATACTAATCCTGAAAAATCCATATAGACAACAAGGATAGAAGAGTGGGGCTGCTGAACAAAAGCCCCGCTAAACATCTCGCCTGTGGGGAAAATAATGAATGAGAAAAGCCAAATTGCATGTGCAATTTGGCTTTTGAATTTGTCAGTATAAGTAAAACTCCCTATTGAGGATGTGAAGACAAGGCCTTGCTTGTAAGACTTTCCGAGGAAATGCGCATGACGAAAGAGTAGCAAAGAGTGTAAATCAAATATTTATCAATGCTTTCACAGAACCAAGCTATGATCATAAAATAAACAAATGGCACTCATGGATGGTATATACCTCCTTTACTTCATCCTCCTCAGAACTCGCTGATCTCTGCCATAAAACTTGATCGACGTGGATACTGACAACGAAAGTATTCGGCAAGCCGATGGGCAGCCTCTTTACCGCCTTTGAGATGTTCCATACACTTCATCGATGCCGCTAAGTGAGGATATTTTTTAACGTCTGCTGGACCACTGGCTTTCACTCGGAGCAATTTGTCGTAGGCCCTTAGCATCCCATCGGCATGCTCGTCACTAACATAGCGCGCATAAGTGTCAAGTGCGTAAGTATTATTACTTGAATGCTTCATGATATCGTGAAAAAGTTCTTCGTGTTCACCTTCTTCAACGTAGATATCTGCCAGGTTATTGTTTGTACTCCACAACTCATAGCTGTTAAAGTGCGTCTCATCTATCATTTTTCGCAAAAAATCTTTCCATTCGTTATGCTGTATGAGCTTTCGTAGCTTATAGTAATATTCTATGTCACCATGACTATTGATGAACAACTGACGTGCACTCTGTATCTGTTTGTCTTTGTCTCCAAGCTTCTCGTAAACGTCAAATAAGCGTTTCAGTCACTTTCCGACAAGCAAAGGTTTTTCTTGAATCTGCGCCTCTGATAAACCGTTTCTAAGCACTTCTGCGGCCTTATCATATGCTCCACTATCAATCATTCTTTCAACTAACGACTGTCTTATCTCTGGGAGATAAATGAATTGATGCTCAACATTATCGGCCTCGCTACTTCTCTCATTTTTCCTCAATACCTGAATCTTTCGTGCCACATACTTGTGTAAATCATAGCTCGCCTCGTGTTGAACAATCTGCTCGCCTATAAGGTTTAGACACTCGTCAACACTTGCAGTCAGCATATTGACCTTGAACAGCATCTCATCAAAATCAAACATGCCATAATTTTCTAATTCTGCACACCCGCTGCCTATGGACAAATCCTTAAGCTCAACCAATAAATTTTGTTTCAACGAATTGTTGAGATGGGATTCGGTGAAGGCATCAAGGAGCTGCTTTTGAGCTTGTTCACACTCGTAGCTGCAATCATTCTCGTCATCACATGCAAAGAAAGAATCTTGGTTGAAATACTCCCCCAATTGCTTGAAAAACTCCACTGCAATTTTCGCGGCTGCGTCAGCATTGCCTATATTCAAAAATATCCTACCTTTATCCAATAACTTCATAGCATCCTCCAGTATAGCTTCCCAATTGGTTACCTCATAACTGTGCCAATGGTTCCCCATATCTGTAGTCTTAGAGAATATGTGTCGCATCTCTATTACATAATCATTCTCAGCGTCATTGTTGCACATGAATTTAAAGCCCAAATAGGCCATCAATTCATCGCCAAATTGATTATTTGTCTTGGCATACATCAATAAAAACGAAACTATATCATCCTTTGACGCTAGCTGCAATAGTTGTACCACGTTATTGTTTTTATCAATCATAACAAATTCTTATCTGTATTCTTCTTCATCATCATTCTGAAGGTTATCGTATACTTAGCAATAATGCGACCGTCCTTGACGTAATCCATAACAACAGCATAATACGTTATAAATATTAGCCCAATTGGCCTAATATCAAAAAAGCCTCCAGGCTTTTCAGTCCTGAAGGCTTCTATTTGAAAAAAGGCGGCTACCTACTCTCCCGCATTGCATTGCAGTACCATCGGCGCAAGCAGGCTTAACTTCTCTGTTCGGAATGGGAAGAGGTGGAACCCTGCCGCCATAACCACCTGATAAGGGGATGACGTATCGATACAAGCGAATCTATACTCATGATTCAATCATGACAA
>NZ_ADEG01000074.1 GCF_000177075.1 Hoylesella buccalis ATCC 35310 | reverse complement strand
CCGGCAGTTCAAGCCCGGGTAAGGTTCCTCGCGTATCATCGAATTAAACCACATGTTCCTCCGCTTGTGCGGGCCCCCGTCAATTCCTTTGAGTTTCACCGTTGCCGGCGTACTCCCCAGGTGGGATGCTTAACGCTTTCGCTTGGCCACCCGCCACAAAGGGGCGGACAGCGGGCATCCATCGTTTACCGTGCGGACTACCAGGGTATCTAATCCTGTTTGATACCCGCACCTTCGAGCATCAGCGTCAGTCGCACTGCAGCAAGCTGCCTTCGCAATCGGAGTTCTTCATGATATCTAAGCATTTCACCGCTACACCATGAATTCCGCCTGCTTACCGTGCACTCAAGCCAGACAGTTCGCGCTGCAATTCACCGGTTGAGCCGGTACATTTCACAACACGCTTACCTGGCGGCCTACGCTCCCTTTAAACCCAATAAATCCGGATAACGCCCGGACCTTCCGTATTACCGCGGCTGCTGGCACGGAATTAGCCGGTCCTTATTCATGCGGTACCTGCAATGCACGACACGTCGCGCACTTTATCCCCGCATAAAAGCAGTTTACAACCCATAGGGCCGTCATCCTGCACGCTACTTGGCTGGTTCAGGCTCTCGCCCATTGACCAATATTCCTCACTGCTGCCTCCCGTAGGAGTTTGGACCGTGTCTCAGTTCCAATGTGGGGGACCTTCCTCTCAGAACCCCTACTGATCGTCGCCTTGGTGGGCCGTTACCCCGCCAACAAGCTAATCAGACGCATCCCCATCCATCACCGCTAAACCTTTAATCGTTATTTGATGTCAGCAAACGACGTCATACGGTATTAGTCCGTCTTTCAACGGGTTATCCCGTGGTCATGGGAAGGTTGGATACGCGTTACTCACCCGTGCGCCAGTCGTCGTCAAGGGAAGCAAGCTTCCCTCACGTTACCCTGCGACTTGCATGTGTTAAGCCTGTAGCTAGCGTTCATCCTGAGCCAGGATCAAACTCTACATTGTAAAATATAGTTGAAATGGATGATAATAT
>NZ_ADEG01000075.1 GCF_000177075.1 Hoylesella buccalis ATCC 35310 | reverse complement strand
AGGCCGGCTAAGGCCCAGCGTGCGCTTGAACGTAGTGATTTCTTCTATTCTATCAATAAATTCCATATTATCAATAATTATCTTTGCCAAACATAATGTTTGGCAAAGATAATATTTTAATCACTATCAACACACAAAATCACCAATCATTTTAATTCTGACCAGAATTATTTTTGCGAAAGATAATGTTTTACGAACATGATATGGGTGAAGTGAAACTGTAAAAGATACTCTTCATGCAAACAAGAATCCCTTTGAAAGAGCTTTTAACCTGAGTTCGGGATAAGAGGGACCAAGGAATCTGAGCGGCTTGATCTGCCTATTCGCAAAAAATGTACCTGGAACACTTGGCTGGAGATGTATAAGCAAGGGCAAAGGATAAGAATGGTAACGAGCTTTTTATCCCAAGTGAAAACGTGCATTGTTTCGTAATCTTGGGATTTTCTTTTTATGAATCCCAGCGATAGGCAGACAATGCCTACCTGCTCAAAGAGCCGAAACAGGAAGACAAAAAGCTGATTTGTTAAAAAGAATGCGTCCAGCGGAGCGTGCCACCTTAATGGAAGAGGGTAAAATATTATAAAAAAATCGAAGGTTATTAATTTTGTTTTATAGAAAATGCCTAACTTTGTAAACTAACCTTTATAAGATTGCGCAATTCCTATTAAATACAATTTATATGAGTATTAGTAAAGATGTCATCAAACAGTGCCTGATTAGTAAGCAGCGCGAAGTGGATGAGGTGGTGATAGTGAACCGTCCCATAAAGTTTGAAGAGAATGGCAATTATGTGATAGTTGGCGTGAGACATGCGGGTAAGTCGTATCTGCTGTATCAGCGCGTGCGTCAGCTGCAGGCGGAAGGAAAAGGATGGGACGAGATTCTGTTTGTGGACTTTGAGGATGAGCGTCTGGCTGAATTCCAGACGGAAGACTTTAACAGTCTGCTGGAAGCCCATCTAGAGCTGTATGGTAAAAAACCGGTGGTGTTTTTGGACGAGGTGCAGAACATTCCGTATTGGGATAAGTTCGTGCGTAGATTGGCTGATGCGAAATACAGGGTGTATGTGACAGGTAGTAATGCGAAGATGCTGAGCAAGGAGGTGGCAACTACGTTGGGCGGACGGTTCTTTATCTGCGATGCGTACCCATATTCATTCAAAGAGTATCTGGCAGCTCAGCAGGTAGAACTGAGGGAGCATTGGGAGTATGACACGATTCAAAGAAGCGAAGTGAAGCGACACCTGAATGAGTACTTTTATTACGGTGGTCTGCCAGAGATCCTGTCGTTTAAGAACAAGCGGGCTATGCTTTCGAGCTTGTACCAGAAGATCTACTTGGGTGACATCTGTGCCCGAAACAACATTAAGAACGACAGGGTGTTGAACATCCTGATTAAGAAGATGGCAGAGAGCGTGAAGCAACCTCTGTCGTATAACAGGCTGAGGAACGTGATAGTGGCAACGGGGTCGCCCATCAGTGTGCCTACTACGATAGACTATGTGGATTATGCCGCTGACAGTTGGCTGATATTACCCATGGAGAATGAGATTGGGAAGCTGACGGAGAAGGAGATGCAGAAGAAATACTACTTTGTTGATAACGGCTTACTGAACCTGTTCCTGATGAACTCAGAGACATCGCTACTGGAGAACATGGTGGCGGTAGAACTGTGCAGGCGGTATGGCAAAAAGAATGTGTTTTTCCTGAATGCGGAGAAGGAGATAGACTTTGTTGTGCCTGACGAGAAGCTTGCTATACAAGTGTCCTACAGCATCAAGAATGAGATTACTTACAACAGGGAGGTGCTACCACTGGTCAAGTATGCCAAAGCGCACGAGGACTGGAAGTGCCTGCTGATTACTTACGATGAGGAGGGCACGGAAGAGGAAATACCCGTAGTTCCTGTGTGGAAGTGGTTGATAAAGGCCTTAGGAAGCACAAATCTTATTGCTTGACACGAATACATTTAAGATATGGATACAAAAAAACTCATTGAAGAGGTACTATTAGACCTTGGCAATAATAAGAGCCTGACGGATGTTTCCAGTAAGATACAGATTATTGTTAGGTTATTAGGTGACGAGAAGTTGAAATCATGGTATACCTGTGAATTCATAACAGGTTACAACGATCATGAACTTCCAAAGTATCGTATATCGAGTGCCGTAGAAATAAAGGCAAACTATATAGTACCACAAGGGTTTGGAGCATGGACGTTTAGTGGTCAGAGCGTGCCAGTAGCTAACTTGGGGCTTGAAAAGTATAAGGAGATAATGACAGTCCGTTTTTACGATACCATTTCAGCTATCATAGAGTTCTCAAAGCATCCTGAAGATTTGTGCATGTCGCTAAGTCCTTATGAGCAGGTGCTTGTTCAGAAAGTGTTAGGCGAGGCCCATATCCAAAATGTCCATAAAGTACTTTCGCCTTCTACATACCAAACTATCATTGATAATGTACAAGGCCGTATCATAGACATGTTTATGGATTTGAATGAGCGGGTCTTCAGTGGAGAGTTGGATTTGAAGTCAAATTCTGCAAAAAAAGAAATACATCAGGTAATAACCAATAATATCACAGCAGGCATTGTTCAGGCAGGACCTGGCACAATTGAAGCAAACAATGCTACAATTGCGGCCAAGATTGAACAGTCACCTTCATCTGAT
This sequence comes from Hoylesella buccalis ATCC 35310, assembly GCF_000177075.1. Taxonomy (GTDB): domain Bacteria; phylum Bacteroidota; class Bacteroidia; order Bacteroidales; family Bacteroidaceae; genus Prevotella; species Prevotella buccalis. Next base: position 441 of record NZ_ADEG01000075.1, on the reverse strand, counting down.
GTGATTGCAAAACTGAATTCGTTAGCTGATGAAATAGAAAGGGTGGCTAAAGATGCAGACGAAGAATTTAACGGCATTTCTAGAGAGCTGATTGATATTCGGACGGAACTATCAAAACCTCAGCCTAACAGTTCTTTCTTGAAGAAATCATTCAAGGCATTAACATGGGGTGCGACAGTTTCCTGTAAAACCACCATTGAAGAATTGGTTAAGAAAGCGATAGAATATTTGTCGTAAAAAACGAAAGTATTGTTCGAACCCATTGATTATTGTTGCGTTACATGATGAAACAGAATACTTATCCACAGATATGCTATATAGATTTGCTGGGGCCACATGACAGTACTATGTTCACGAATGTCCCTCCTATGTCTGTGGTGACCCATAACTTTCTCTAAATGGGTTTTACGACTGACCCGTTTTACGACTGACCCCTATTTA
>NZ_ADEG01000076.1 GCF_000177075.1 Hoylesella buccalis ATCC 35310 | reverse complement strand
AAAGAGAGTCTGCTGATGTAGTTCGGTTACGTATTGCATGGCAGATTCTCTTTTTCAATCTCATCATTCAATGCCTACAAGAAAAAGAAGAAAGCGAGTCAGAAAGAAACGCACACGATTCTTCTGTAGATGTCCCCGACGGGCCGTTTGGGTTGGGGGCATTATCTTTGCGTTACTCTACATGTGGGCATTTTATGAGTTTTTTGTAAGTCCTACCGGGTTCAGGTGGCGCGCACTTTATGGTGATGCCGACTATCCCGCAGGTTATGAGATACATGGTATCGACATCTCTCATTATCAAGGTGACATCAATTGGCAACTGTTGCGCAATGGTATGATAGGAGGGTGCCCGCTCAGGTTTGTCATGATCAAGGCAACAGAGGGTGCCGACAAATTGGATGACAATTTCAACGATAACTTTTATAATGCACGCGAGCATGGCTTTATCAGGGGGGCTTATCACTTTTGGAGCAACCATTCGTCGGCCAGAGATCAGGCATACTATTTTTTGAAGCAGGTACATCTGGAAGATGGTGACCTGCCACCGGTCTTGGATGTTGAACACAAACCTAAGGATCAGAGCGTGGAAGACTTTCAACGAGATATCCTCACTTGGTTGCACATTGTTGAAGACAAGTACCATGTGAAGCCTATGATTTATACATATTATAAATTCAAGGACGAATATCTGGGTGCACCTGTCTTTGATGATTATCCCTACTGGATAGCCCATTACTATGTTGAGAAGGTTACCTATAAAGGCAAGTGGAAATTCTGGCAGCATACCGATGCCGGAAAACTGCCCGGTATCAAAGGGTTCGTTGACTTGAATGTCTACAACGGCTCGTTTTACGATTTGAAGCAGATGACCATTGGCCGCCAAAAGGTAACTTGGTGAACATGGGGATGTGTCAAACATCTTGATGCACTCGTCGCTCTTTCATGGCCATTATTCAACGATTTTTCATACCTTTGAGCCTCAAAAAGGGGATTGATAAGTAAAATAATATCATTGAAAAATATTGGCAAGTAATTTAGAATAAACAAATAAAAACTGTACAGCTATTTGAAGCTCAGCCAATCTCTACGACTTTAAGCGTTAAAGTCAATGCTTTTGAAGGCCAAACCCATTGACTTTGAGGGACAAAGTCAATGAGTTTGAATATGTATCTGTATTTTGTTCGTAATCAAGTAGTTGCGAGATGGCTACTGCTTGATAAATGTCAAACAGCACCAGTGGTTATCTGTTTTTTGGCTTGTCTTTACTAATCCTAATGAGTTGGCTTTTTCGTCAAGCAATTTTACATCCTCCTCATAAAAGCCACTGATAATCAGTACCGAGCCAGCATTCATTATTTCCAGATAAGCGGGCATGTCGTTCAGAAGTATGTTGCGGTTGATGTTGGCCAACACCACGTCAAATACCCCCGACACATGCGATAAAACGTGTGCGTCACCATGGAAAACCTCGATGTTGTCAACCTCATTGATGGCTGCATTGTGTTGGGTGTTTTCCACACTCCACTCGTCGATATCAAAGCCAACGACCGCCTCTGCGCCCAGTTTAAGGGCGGCGATGCCCAAAATGCCCGTGCCGCATCCACTGTCCAGAACCCGTTTTCCCTTTAGTGACAGCTGTAGCATGGCTCCAATCATCATGCGGGTAGTTTCGTGAGTTCCCGTGCCAAAGGCTTGTTTCGCCTCGATTCCGATGTTGATGAGCGAGTGACCAGCGGGTTTTCTCCCAGCTCTTGCATCATAAACCAGCACCTTGTCGTCAATTTTGATGGGTGCGAACCCTGTGTTTTCCCAGGCCTCGTTCCAGTTTTTGTCTTCAGTGTCGGAAAGCGTGTAGGTGATGTTGACGCCTTCTAAGGGAAAGGTGTCAAGCACTTGCTTCAAGCTGTTGGTTTCCATTAAATCTGCGGGAATGTATCCTTTGAGTCCATCGGGAGTGTCTTCAAACGACTCAAAACCAATTTCTCCCATCAAATCAGGTAACAGGTCTTTGGCAATTTGCGTAAGCTCCGGCGTACAGCCTATTTTAAAGTCTGCTATCTTATATTTCATATTCTTAACGTAAAAGATGCCGCAAAGGTATAAAAAATAGGGAAAAACCTATCCATAGTTAGGGAATTTCCTTATATTTGCATAAACATATTTGATATATTTGCATTGTGGAAAAGCATATAATAGAAAGGAGTAACACGATGAAAAAGCTCATATTATTCACCCTATTGTTGGGAATGATGCCCTATAAGATGTTGGCACAAGACGATATGTACATTCTTCCGTCTAACTTGCCTACCGCTAAAAAGTCAACAGTGCGAACGAATAATCGTGAAGTGACCTATAGTGGCAGCAACCGTGATGTAGACGAATATAATCGTCATGGTAAGTATTGGAGTCATTATCAGAAGATAGGAACAGACAATCGCGGCAACGATGTCATCGAATTTCAGAAGGGTAGAGGGGTTTATCCCGACTCTACCTACATCGACACCACTTTTGTCGGCAAGTATTATGATACGATGGTCGATGGTGATGACTTTGAATATACAAGTCGGATGAGCCGCTGGGACGGCTATTATAATCCGTGGTTCTACAGCAGCTATCGTTGGAGAGCCTATCCTTATTGGCGTGCCGGTTGGGGTTTTTATGATCCGTGGTATGACCCATGGTATTATGGTTATACTGGGTTCTACGATCCCTGGTACAGTTCTTGGTATGGTGGCTATTATGGTTTCTACGATCCATGGTACAATCCTTGGTATTATGGCTATAGCGGATGGTATGGTTCATATTACGGAGGCTGGTATAACTATCCGTATGGCGGGTATGGTAGAGGCTATGCACGTGTATACGAAGGCAACCCCCGTGGCTTGACCGGAAACAGAACCTGGAGATTTGGCGGCAGCGGAGATACATACAGTACAGGGCGATTCGCTCGTGGAACGACAAATCGCAACAGACAGCCAGGGAGTACTTATACAACCCGCAGTAGACGTAACAGGTCGTTCGGTGGCAGAACCGATACGCCTCGTTCCAATTCGATCGGCACTCGCAGTAATAGTAGCTTTGGTAATTCCACCAGGTCTACACCAAGTTATAACAGTGGTAGCTTTGGCGGCTCACGTTCTTCCGGTGGTAGCTTTGGCGGCTCACGTTCTTCCGGTGGTGGCTTTGGTGGCACACGTTCTTCCGGTGGCGGTTTTGGCGGCGGACACTCTTCTGGCGGTGGCGGTGGCCACTTTGGTGGAGGTAGAAGGTAAAGAATAAAACGAATATAAAAGATGAGACAAATGAAGACAAAATATTGCCTGATGGCGGTCATGATGTGCATGTCGGCATCACTGACAGCACAAGAGACTTATCAAGATACGAAACTGATTGACAACGACCTCAACGGTACGGCTCGTTATATAGGCATGGGCGGTGCTTTGGAAGCACTGGGTGCGGATATATCCACGATTAGCACTAACCCTGCGGGGATAGGGTTGTTCCGGTCCGGGCAGGTTACTGTATCTGGAGGCTTGGTCACTCAACAAGGTGAAACCACCACGCCCTCTTTCAACAATATCCATACAAGCATCAATGGTAACAAGACCAATGCCAGCTTTGACCAAATTGGGTTAGTTTACTCGATGCGCACGGGTCGGAACGGATATATGAACTTTGCCTTTAATTACCACAAGAGTCGTAACTTTGACCAGATTCTAACGGCTGCAAACGCGCTATCGCATGCCTCACAGAATAAACTATCGGCGATGAAGTATCCGTTTGCAAATGACTATAATTGGAATGGCGTAGATGCCAACTATGCCAGTTTGATGGCTCCTATCAAGGATTCAAATGGCAAACAGACAGGCATGGACTATCTTGATGGTACGGCCTATGTGTTTGGACAGTATCAAAAGGGATACATTGGTGAGTATAGCTTCAATTTAAGCGGCAACTTTAACAATCGGGTGTACCTTGGATTGACCTTTGGTTTGCACGACGTGAACTATCGCAGTAACAGCTATTACACAGAGAATTTGGAGCGTAACACAGTAATGGGAATGTGGGAAGACCTGCGTATAGATGGTACTGGTGTTGATATCAAGGCTGGTGCTATCTTCCTACCCATAGAAAATTCTCCATTCCGCATAGGGGCATATATCCACACGCCTACCATGTACAGCTTACATCTAAAAGGTGCAAATGATATGACCATGGGTGCTGGGCTGGACAGGGTAGACAAAGGGCAAAGCTCAGATTATGATTTCAAGGTATACACACCTTGGAAGTTTGGTCTGAGCCTAGGACATACTATGGGCAGAGAGTTGGCCTTGGGTGCAACCTACGAGTATGCTGACTATGGCACAATCGATAATCGCGTGAACAACGGTGGTTATTATGACCCTGTAGATGGTGGTTATTATGACGACTCTTACAGCGACGGTGGCATGAACGACCATACCAAAGCAACCCTGAAAGGAGTGAGTACAGTAAAATTTGGCGCGGAATACAAACCGCATCCAAGTTGGGCTGTCCGTCTGGGGTATAACTATTTGAGTCCGATGTTCAGCAAAGATGGCTATCGTGACGGTAGTATTTCTTCGCCAGGAAGCGCATACGCGACCTCAACCGACTACACCAACTGGGAAAGTACCAACCGAATCACGTGCGGATTAGGTTACTCTGTCAAGAAGTTCTTTGTAGACTTGGCCTATCAGTATACGCAGACCAATGGAGATTTTTATCCATTCATGAGTTACCGTTCTAAAACAAATAAACAAGAGAACTGTATCGCAGATGCGGTAAGCGTTAGCAACAAGTGCCATCAGCTATTGCTCACTCTGGGCTATCGCTTCTGATACAAGCAACCATTTATATAGCAAGAAGGGCTCAACTGTAATAAGTTGAGCCCTTCTTGGTACAGGTGGGTTGAGATAGGGTGGACTAATTGATATCATGCCCATGGGCAAGCGTTTCGTACTTGCCCAGTGCTATCACGCCTACTTTTGGATATTCGGTTGTTCCAAGCCATAGCCTTTCTTCTTGTCAAGGGCTTTTAACAGGAATCCCAAGATAAGTGCGATTACGCCCAAGGAGGCGAATACCAACATAGGTACGGTATAGTTGTACTTCAATGGGTCGGTAACACCAGGGTTGGATGAACGCAACACAGAACCAATGATCATGGGGAAGGCATACAGACCGATGTTCTGAATCCAGAAAATCAAAGCGTATGCTGAACCAATGAGTTTGTCATCAATCAGCTTTGGAACAGAAGGCCACAGCGCAGCCGGAACCAATGAGAACGAAATGCCTAACAGGATGATGGCGGCATAGGTAATGATGACGCTTTGTGTGGCTGGTACGACGAACGCAAACACAAGGTGGCATATCACCATGAGCATGGCGCCTAAGATGAGCATGGATGCTCCTTTACCTTTGCGATCGAGGAAATTGCCCAAGAAAGGAGTGACGGCAGCGGCACCTAATGGAAATACGAAGAACACCATACCTGCTTGTTCGGCCGTAAAGTTAAGGTTGCATTGCAACATGTTGATGGCGTATTTTTGGAAAGGGAAGATGGCTGAATAGTAAAGTACGCAGAGAAGCGCCACAATCCAGAACATTTTCAGTGATAATATCTTTCCAATGTCCGACACTTTGAATGGATCGTCTTTCTCTTCTTCCACACCTTGTGCATCCAACTTCTTGTCCATGAAACCATAAACAATAAAG
>NZ_ADEG01000078.1 GCF_000177075.1 Hoylesella buccalis ATCC 35310 | reverse complement strand
GTAAAAAAACAAGAGAATCCGACGATAGACATGGCAAAGATACAAATTAAATCTGAGAGACTCACTCCTTTTGGGGGATTATTTTCAATCATGGAGCAATTTGACTCCACATTATCATCTGTAATCGACTCAACCCTCGGTCTAAGGTGTAGATCGTTCGGTTATCAGTACAGCGAAATCATCCGTTCTCTCATGAGTATCTACTTCTGTGGTGGTTCATGTATTGAGTAAAAATCTGAAATCAATAATTGCTGAAAGGCTCAAGAAAGAAGGTATCAGCCAAGATATAATTGATAAATGTATTTTCTAATATTTCTCCCAATAGTCTATCCTGGCTATTGAGATTTTTGTTTATACGAGAATATCCTGAACTTTTATTACTATGTATCTTAAAACTAAACGGTACATACAAATTTAATTTCATTTTTATTCCCTTGTTCACCCGTTATTCCTAAAAAATAGTTTTCTCATATATATTGCTATATTTTTGCTGTTCGATAATGATTTATTCATCTTAAAAACAATGATTTATGGAATCGAACAACAATGACAACTATGTGCTGGTCTTGGAAGACCGCACGGAAGTGAAGAACGAGAATGAAGCAGGAAAACTTTCCGTTGTATCGGGCATTGACGAGAAGGGTAACCTCAAGACCTCGGAGCCCAAGGACTTACATCAGGCAGCCTTTTTGAAGTTCAACAACAAGGATGGTCTGCTGAAGAACTTCATGACCAATTTCCTCAAACAGTTCAACGAGCCGTCTCGTTTCGGACTCTACAAGGTAGTGGCTAACAATGTGGAGCAAGGAGTGGCATCTCTCCACACCATGCTTCAGAACCGTGAAAAACCTGAGAACAAGCAGCAGTTGGCTTACAGTCAGGTGCGCTTTGAGGACTTCCTACCCAAACAGAAGAACGCCACCGCTATTGACGAGTCGAAGATTGACTGGAAGCAGCTCGACATCCTCGGTCTTACCCGTGAGCGATTGGAGCAGAGCGGAGAGTTGGCAAAAATGCTCAACTGGCAGAAGAGCAATCTCGTAACCATCGCCATTCCTATGGGCGATACCACCATCTATACCGATGCCCGTCTGGCATTTCGTACCGATGGCGAGGGCAACATCGGCTTGGCAGTTCACCCACTCCGTAAAGAGCCACAGCTCGACTTCCCCTATATGGGACACAAGTTCTCTCCCGAAGAGAAAGAACAACTCCTTGCAACGGGCAACCTTGGCAAGACCATCGAGATTACGCCCAAGAATGGTGAGCCATTTGCCGCATACGTTTCCATAGACCCACAGACCAATGAACTTATTGCCCTGCGTGCCGACCGTGTGAACATTCCAAAAGAAATCAAGGGTGTTACACTTTCTGATGCGCAGTACAAAGGCCTTGTAGAGGGCAAAGCCGTGAAAGTGGAAGGAATGACCGCCAAGAGTGGTAAGTCCTTCAATGCCACTCTGCAAGTCAATGCCGAGAAGAAAGGCATCGAATTTGTCTTCGATAATAGACAAGGCTTGAAGGAGCGACAGCAGCACTCCCAGCAACAAGGCGCACCACACAGACTGTGTGGCTTGGAACTCTCCGACAAGCAGCGTGAAGCATTAGACAGCGGTCGCACGCTTTATCTGAAAAATATGGTGGACAAGGAAGGGCAACCTTTTAATGCCTACGTCAAGATGGACAAGGAACAGAACCGCCCCCGCTTTTACAAGTGGAATCCTGACAAGAAGCAGGAGACCGGCAAGGAAAAGGTGGTAGCCGTAGCCGAAGAACACAAAACACAGATTGCCGTGAACAATCAAGGCAAGACCAACGAAGCCACCAAGAACGTGAACGAGCCGTTAAAGTCCGGGCAGACACAGCCCACTGCCGCCCAAAAGCAGAAACAGGACGAGAAGAAACAGCAGCGCCGTGGACGCAAGATGTAACCCTTAAAACCAAACCCAACTATGATTACTTGTATTATTGCCGAGAAGCCCTCGGTAGCCAGAGATATAGCCCGTATAGTAGGAGCTAATACCAGACAAGACGGATTTTTGGAAGGTAGCGGTTATGTGGTAACATGGGCGATGGGACATCTCATCACCCTTGCCATGCCCGAAGCCTACGGTTTTGCTGCCTATAAAGCCGAAGACCTGCCCATCCGTCCCAATCCATTTGAGTTAATCGTGCGTCAGGTACGCAAAGATAAAGAGTATGTTCCTGATTCTGCCGCATTAAAACAACTCAAAGCCATTCGAGTTTGCTTTGACAAGGCAGACCGCATCATCGCGGCAACAGATGCCGGGCGTGAAGGAGAACTTATCTTCCGCTGGATTTATGCGTTTCTTGGCTGCACAAAATCCTTTGACAGACTTTGGATTTCCTCACTCACGGACAAAGCTATTCGTGAGGGACTTGCCCATCTCAAGGCAGGAGGCGCGTATGACAATCTCTATCACTCCGCCAAGGCAAGAAGCGAAGCCGACTGGCTTGTGGGCATCAATGCCAGCCGTGCCCTGTCCATCGCTCGCAAAGGCGGTTACTCTTTGGGACGGGTACAGACCCCAACCCTTGCTATGGTCTGCCGTCGGTATATAGAAAATCGTGATTTTTCTTCCGTCCCCTATTGGAAACTCTCCGTAGCAGGAGAGAAAGAGGGCATATCGCTGAAAGCCGTGAGCAGTAGTGCATTCGAGAATGAAGCCGATGCACAGTCCGCTCTCGCCATACTTCGCGAACAGAGCCGGCTTACCGTGACTTCGGTCGCAAAAAAGGTGGGACATACGTCGCCACCCCTCTTGTACGACCTCACTGCCCTACAGAAGGAAGCCAACCGAAAGCACGGCTTTTCAGCAGATAAGACCCTCTCAATAGCGCAGAGCCTCTATGAGAAGAAAATCACGACCTATCCCCGCACCGGCAGCCGATACATCAGCGAAGATGTTTTCGAGGAAGTACCCGCCTTACTAAGCAAGATAGGCACTGCACTTCCGACACCGCTCAATCGCCACTCGGTGGACAACGGCAAGGTAACCGACCACCATGCCATCATCCCTACGGGTGAAACTCCATCGGGACTATCGGCAGAAGAAACGACCATCTACCAAATGGTAGTCCATCGTTTCATCGAAGCCTTCTCTCCCGATTCAGAGGAGGAGCGTATGCAGGTGGAACTGACCGACGGTACAAACACCTTCATTTGGAAGGCGTGCCGAAGTATCTCCTTGGGCTGGAAAGCCGTGCAGCAAGGAATTGGCACGAACGATGAAAAAGGCAAGGAGGATGAAGAACAGACCTTGTCCGTGTTGCCCAATTTGACAGAAAACGAGCTATTACCACTGCTTTCTTCAGAGATTACCGAGTACAAGACCAAGCCAAAGCCGCTCTATACAGAAGCCACTTTGCTTTCCGCTATGGAGAATGCTGGTAAAGAAGTTTCAGATGCAGAAAGTAAAAGAGCAATGGCAGAATGCGGTATCGGTACACCTGCCACCCGAGCCAATATCATCGAAACACTTATCCTGCGAGACTATATCCAAAGAGAAAAGAAAACGGTAGTCCCGACAGAGAAAGGCTTGGCTGTCTATGAGATTGTCAAGGACAAACGAATTGCCAATGCAGAGATGACAGGCTCGTGGGAACTGACCCTTGCCGCCATAGAGGCAGGACAGATGCCGCCCGAGAAGTTCGCGCAAGGCATCAACTCCTATGTGGAGACGATTTGCGAGGAACTCCTCGCCCTTGCTCCACCGATGCAGAAGTCCTATCCCGCCTACCACTGTCCTAAATGCGGCAACGAGAGTGTGGGCATCTATGCCAAGATTGCCAAATGCAGGCACGAAGGCTGCGACTTCCACATCTTCCGTGAAATCTGCGGCACGTTCCTTTCCGAAGACAATATCCGTGATCTGATAACCACCGGGCGAACGCCCATCCTCAAAGGATTGACGAGTAAGGCTGGCAAAAAGTTCAACGCACGCCTTGTTCTGGGCGAAGACCATACCACCTCCTTTGAGTTTGAAGGCAAGAAAGGCAAAGTACGAGGGAGATAGTTATCACAGGCTCGGAGAGGAAATAAATTAGTTGGGAGATAGTAAAAAGAACTATACGTCAGAAATGACCTCCCGACTAATATTCTCTCTCCATCTTAAAACAGAAAAACTATGGCATACAATAAGAAAGCTGTCTTGGAGGGCAACACGGAAGCCCTCCGTGTAATCCTCCGATTAGAGAAAGAACGCCGTGAAGCCACCGAAGCCGAGAAAGTCCTGCTCAGAGGTTATCAAGGTTTCGGTGGTCTGAAATGCGTATTGAACCGTTGTGACAATCCAGACGACCTCCGCTATTGGAATGCATCGGAGCAAAACCTGTTCAAGCCTACCCAAAGACTCAAACAGATGATTTACCGTGATGCCGTCGATGCCAATACCGCCAAACGCTATTGGGAAAGCATCAAGGCAAGCGTATTGACTTCCTTCTATACCGACACCCGTATCGTCTCCGCCATTGCCGATGCCCTTAGTGCCACCGACGTGCAAGTAAGAAGGTGCCTGGACCCTTCCGCAGGTATGGGAGCCTTTACCGAAACCTTTGCCAAAAGTGCCGGTATGGTCGATGCTATGGAAAAAGACCTGCTGACGGCACGCATCACACAAGCCCTTCATCCTTACGGCAAGGACAATATCTTTGTTCGGCAAGAACCCTTTGAAGCCATCGGAGAACTGGAAGACAAGGACAAGTACGACCTTATCACCAGCAACATCCCCTTTGGCGACTTTATGGTTTATGACCGTAGTTATAGCAAGGGGGAGAATATCCTTAAACGGGAATCCACCAGAACCATTCACAATTATTTCTTTGTGAAAGGGCTGGACACTATCAAAGAGGGCGGACTTCTTGCATTTATTACCTCGCAGGGTGTATTGGACAGCCCCAAGAATGAAGCCATCCGCCGTTACCTCATGCAGAACAGCCGACTTATCTCCGCTATCCGTTTGCCTTCGGGTATGTTCTCCGAGAACGCAGGTACGGATATAGGTAGCGACCTCATTGTGCTGCAAAAGCAGAGTGGCAAGGAAATTGGTGAGGGCATCGAGCAGCAGTTTGTACAAACCGCCTCTGTCCCCAAAGGCGACGGCTTTTCCATTGCGTTCAATCATAACTCCCTCTTCGAGGGCGAATGGAAGGATATTTCCCACCGCACGATTGCCACAGACCGCACGATGGGTACAGACCCTTACGGCAAGCCCGCTTGGGAATATACGTTTGACGGCAGTATCGAGGATATGGCTGACAGCCTGCGTACACAGCTCTCTTTGGAAGTAGAGCAGCGTTTCGATCGTAAACTCTATGAAACCGGCATACCCATGACCGAGGAGGAATGGCAGGTACACATGGACAAGATGGTGCAAAAAGTACAAGAAAACATAAAAACGGAAGGAATACCTCAAGAACAGGAAATCAAGGATAAGGAGGAAAAGAAAGAGGACAAGGAAGATGAAAAAGAAGAAGAAAATGCCTACAATTTGATGCCCGACAGCACCAAGAAGCAACTTCCCAAGCTCTATGCAACGGAAAAACAGCTCATTGGCGACCGCACAGCATACGCTCGCTATTTCTTTCCTATGGGAGCCTATACCGCTTATATGCTGGAATACGACCCCAAAGAACGCATCGGTTTTGGTGCCGTAACAATGGGCTACGGCTGGGAACTTGGGTATATGTCCCTTAAAGAAATGGAGGAAGTAAAGGTCAAAGGCTTGGGTATTGAGCGGGACTTATATTTCAAGCCCACAAAATTACACGAGATTGCAGAATTGGAAGAGATCGTCAGAGGACAATACACCAAAGAACCCATCATTGAGGAAGTCAAGGAAGAAAGAAGTCAGGAAGTTCTGAGACCCGTACAGGAAGATACTCAGCCCCAAGAGAAGGTCGAAGAAGGTAATAAGATAGTGGGAGATGAAGTAGGAGACGAGACAGAGACAAAAAAAGAAGCACAAGCTGCACAGGTACTTCCAACAATAGAGCCTGAAAACGAACCTGCTCCCGAAGGTGTCCCCGTAATCACCCTTCAAAGACAATATGAGCAGGCAAGCCGTGAAATTCGCACGGACGTGGAAGCCCCACGTGAAATGAACGGACAGACGGTATTCTTTGATGAAGACCATCATCCGATTATGGACAGCACCATCGAAACAGAAACAACGGAGCAACTCTTGTTTGCCCCAGAAGAGTATAGTCTTTGGACACAAGATGTAGCCCGTGTAAATAATGAAATCAAGGAGGCTGCTCAACAAAAGAAGGTTAGCAATAACCAACCGCTTTCTGCGAGCAGGCAACCTAAACCGACAAGAAGTACACCAAGCAGTCCCCGCAGAAACAAGAAAACGGCAGCTGCTCCCGTCAGAGAGCCCTCGCTCTTTGACTTTATGGAGGAAGCCGAGCCTCGCAAGCCACAGCCCATAGCAGAAGTCAAGAAAGAGTTTGACGCTTCACCGCGTCCCTTTCTCTCATCGCCCGACTCTCATCTGAGGGACGGCTCTATTGTCGTGCAGAAAGGACAGGTCGGTTTTCTCTCTGACTTGAAACGGCATCCCACCTTCAACCCGATGGACTTGCCCTTTGCCCAGCTCTCACGGCTGAAAGCATACATTGAGATTAGGGAGAGTTATCACCGACTCTATGATTATGAGGCGAACAACCAAGCGGAGGACAAGGAAGAGCGTGAGAAACTCAACCGGCTTTATGACAGCTATGTGGGTCGTTGGGGATGCTTTAACCAGAAGGCAAACACCGATATTATTAAGATGGATGCCACCGGAGTGGAGATGTTGTTTTTGGAACGCTCCGAGAACGGCAAGTACATCAAGGCGGATATCTTCGACCATCCGACGGCTTTCTCCACCTCCGAGCTTTCCATTGCCGCAGACCCGATGGAGGCATTGGGCGCATCACTCAACAAGTACGGTACGGTGGAACTTGATTATATGAGCTCCCTGCTTCCCGGTATGGAAGAGAGTGATATGCTTTCCGCCTTGGAGGGGCGCATCTTCTTTAATCCCGAAGAAGACAGCTATGAGGTTGCCGACAAGTTCATTTCAGGCAACGTGATAGAAAAGGCGGAGCGTATCGAGTCGTGGCTCTTGGACCATCCCGAACACGAAGAGGCAAAACAGAGCCTTGCTGCCTTGCGTGCAGCCACGCCAACACCCATTCCATTTGCAGACCTTGACTTCAATCTCGGTGAACGCTGGATACCTGCCAAAGTCTATGGCAGGTTCGCTTCAGAGTTTTTCGGGACGGATATTGGCGTGTCCTACCATTCCAACATGGACGAGTACAGCATTGTATGTGACCGAAAGAATGCCAATATCTGGCACAAGTATGCCGTACAAGGTGAGTTCCGCCGCTATGACGGCATCAATCTCCTGAAGCATGCCCTACACAATACCATTCCCGACATCAACAAGAGCAAGGAGGTGACGGACAAGGTTACGGGAGAAACCAAGACCATCAAAGTAAGGGACGGACATGCCATCCAGATGGCAAATGCCAAGATTGAGGAAATCAGGCAGGGCTTTGTCGATTGGCTCGGACGCACACCAGACACGTTCAAGCAACAACTCTCTGACCGTTACAACCGTCTTTTCAACTGCTTTGTGCGACCCAACTTTGACGGTACGCACCAGACCTTTCCCGACCTTGACCTCAAACGATTGGGTATTGATGACCTTTACAAGAGTCAGAAGGATGCCGTATGGATGCTCAAAACCAATGGCGGAGGTATCTGCGACCATGAGGTGGGAGCAGGCAAGACGCTTATTATGTGTACCGCTGCCTACGAAATGAAGCGATTAGGATTGGCAAACAAGCCTATGATTATCGGACTCAAAGCAAATGTATTCGATATTGCTGATACTTTTCGAAAGGCTTATCCCAATGCCAAGATACTCTATCCGGGAAAGAACGACTTCAGTAAGCAAAATCGCCAGCGCATCTTTAATGACATCAAGAACAACGATTGGGACTGTATTATCTTAACGCATGAGCAGTTCGGCATGATACCGCAGGCATTGGAGATACAGGAGGCAATCTTACAGAAAGAGAAAGACTCAGTGGAAGAAAACCTTGAAGTGCTCCGTATGCAGGGAGCGGACATTTCCCGTGCCATGCTCAAAGGTTTGGAGAAACGAAAGCAGACCTTGGAAGTCAAGTTGCAGGGCATTCAAGATAGTATAGCCGAGCGCAAGGACGATGCCGTGGACTTCAAGATGATGGGCATTGACCACCTTTTTGTAGATGAAAGTCATCAATTCAAGAACCTGATGTTCAACACTCGCCACGATAGAGTGTCGGGCTTGGGCAATCCTGATGGTTCACAGCGTGCGCTCAATATGCTCTTTGCCATACGCACCATACAGGAGCGGTCGGGCAAGGATCTGGGGGCGACATTCCTTTCGGGAACGACCATTTCCAATAGTTTGACCGAACTTTATCTTTTATTCAAATACTTGCGCCCGCAAGCCTTGGAAAAGCAGGGCATCAACAGTTTTGACGCATGGGCAGCGGTATTTGCCAAGAAATCTACCGACTATGAGTTTTCCATCACGAATGAGATTATTCAGAAGGAACGTTTCAGAACCTTCATCAAGGTACCCGAACTTGCCTCGTTCTATGCGGAGATTTGCGATTTTCGTACAGCCAAGGATATAGGTATCGACCGCCCGGAGAAGAATGAGATACTGCATAACATACCACCGACACCCGAGCAGGAAGTTTTTATCGGCAAGCTGATGGAGTTTGCCAAGAGTGGCGATGCCACGCTTTTGGGGCGAGCACCTCTGAGTGAGAGCGAGGAAAGGGCAAAGATGCTGATAGCAACAGACTACGCCCGCAAAAGGTTCAAGAAACTTGTATCTTTCAGATAATCAATAGAGCAGGAAAGAGTGTAGGGCAAAAGGGTTACGAGTTGGAAACGAGCAAGTTTCTTTTCCTATCTTCATTCTGCAGTGCTTCAAAGAACTCTCTATTCAATATCTGCAAAGATATAAAATCTACTCAAGATGGTATGCTAGATTTCGAGTTCATAGATTCAAATTTCACTGCATAAAAAGGGTAAAACTATGAACGTCAAGTGCGATTTCCAGTAGTAAGCGCAAAACGAAGCGTACAAAAGTACCCTCCCTTGGAGGTAGTTCCAGAGGTGGGTCAAAAGATTTAAATGGAATGAGCTAACTCCCTACGAAGTTTTTTCCCTACATTTGTAACTGTGTTGCACTTGACACTGGAAGGTGCCGAGGCAAGAGCGGGTTGCTTAACATTTTGCCATGTCACAAATATGAACTATATTTGTGACATGGGAAAGCAATTAAAAAGTACACATCAGCTTATCAAAGAGGCTGAATTTGATAAGTAACTTGCTACATACTCATAATAAGGAGCTAAATAGAACACGAATGGGAAATACACAAATGCTAAACTAAAGAAGATATTGGCCAAAATAAACGCTATACCGAGAGAGAAACTTGATTTTTCAACTTCCTAAAACGGTGTTGTTCAAACATTTCTACTTATTTGTACTTGCCAGTTGAACCTACGCTTCCCTAATAAAATGTCTATGGTAAAAAGTTAAAAAATCCTCCCACTTTTGTTAGATATATTTTTTTGTGTAATTTTGTAATCGTTATGCGGCAGTAATAATATACATATTAATACGAGTTAGTAATCCTGTAGTTCTCATATGCTACGAGGAGGTATTAAAAGGTGCGTTTCGACAATGCATCTACTGTAGTATATTATTGCTTAATCCAAATGAATATTATAAATTTAGGAATTCTTGCTCACATTGATGCAGGAAAAACTTCCGTAACCGAGAATCTGCTGTTTGCCAGTGGAGCAACGGAAAAGTGCGGCCGTGTGGATAATGGTGACACCATAACGGACTCTATGGATATAGAGAAACGTAGAGGAATTACTGTCCGGGCTTCTACGACATCTATTATCTGGAATGGAGTGAAATGCAATATCATTGACACTCCGGGACACATGGATTTTATTGCGGAAGTGGAGCGGACATTCAAAATGCTTGATGGAGCAGTCCTCATCTTATCCGCAAAGGAAGGCATACAAGCGCAGACAAAGTTGCTGTTCAGTACTTTACAAAAGCTGCAAATCCCGACAATTATATTTATCAATAAGATTGACCGTGCCGGTGTGAATTTGGAGCGTTTGTATATGGATATAAAAACAAATCTGTCGCAAGATGTCCTGTTTATGCAAACTGTTGTCGATGGATCGGTTTATCCGGTTTGCTCCCAAACATATATAAAGGAAGAATACAAAGAATTTGTATGCAACCATGACGACGATATATTAGAACGATATTTGGCGGATAGCGAAATTTCACCGGCTGATTATTGGAATACGATAATCGCTCTTGTGGCAAAAGCCAAAGTCTATCCGGTGCTACATGGATCAGCAATGTTCAATATCGGTATCAATGAGTTGTTGGACGCCATTTCTTCTTTTATACTTCCTCCGGCATCAGTCTCAAACAGACTTTCAGCTTATCTCTATAAGATAGAGCATGACCCCAAAGGGCATAAAAGAAGTTTTCTTAAAATAATTGACGGAAGTCTGAGACTTCGAGACGTTGTAAGAATCAACGATTCGGAAAAATTCATCAAGATTAAAAATCTAAAGACTATTTATCAGGGCAGAGAGATAAATGTTGATGAAGTGGGTGCCAATGATATCGCGATTGTAGAAGATATAGAAGATTTTCGAATCGGAGATTATTTAGGTGCTAAACCTTGTTTGATTCAAGGATTATCTCATCAGCATCCCGCTCTCAAATCCTCCGTCCGGCCAAATAAGCCCGAAGAGAGAAGCAAGGTGATATCCGCTCTGAATACATTGTGGATTGAAGACCCGTCTTTGTCCTTTTCCATAAACTCATATAGTGATGAATTGGAAATCTCGTTATATGGTTTGACCCAAAAGGAAATCATACAGACATTGCTGGAAGAACGATTTTCCGTAAAGGTCCATTTTGATGAGATCAAGACTATCTACAAAGAACGACCTATAAAAAAGGTCAATAAGATTATTCAGATCGAAGTACCACCCAACCCTTACTGGGCCACAATAGGGCTGACTCTTGAACCCTTACCGTTAGGGGCAGGGTTGCAAATCGAAAGTGACATCTCCTATGGTTATCTGAACCATTCTTTTCAAAATGCCGTTTTTGAAGGGATTCGTATGTCTTGCCAATCTGGTTTACATGGATGGGAAGTGACAGATCTGAAAGTAACTTTTACTCAAGCCGAGTATTATAGCCCGGTAAGTACACCTGCTGATTTCAGACAGCTGACCCCTTATGTCTTCAGGCTGGCTTTGCAACAGTCAGGTGTGGACATTCTCGAACCGATGCTCTGTTTTGAGTTGCAGATACCCCAAGTAGCGAGTTCCAAAGCTATTACAGATTTGCAAAAACTGATGTCTGAGATTGAAGACATCAGTTGTAATAATGAGTGGTGTCATATTAAAGGGAAAGTTCCATTAAATACAAGTAAAGACTATGCCTCAGAAGTAAGTTCGTACACTAAGGGCTTAGGCATTTTTATGGTTAAGCCATGTGGGTATCAAATAACAAAAGACGGTTATTCTGATAATATCCGCATGAACGAAAAAGATAAACTTTTATTCATGTTCCAAAAATCAATGTCATTAAAATAATGGAGCGGTCAGGAAATTTCTATAAGGCAATACGGTTGGGATATATACTTATCTCCATTCTTATCGGATGTATGGCATATAATAGCCTCTATGAATGGCAGGAGATAGAAGCATTAGAACTTGGCAATAAAAAAATAGACGAGCTCCGAAAAGAAATAAACAATATCAATATTCAAATGATAAAATTTTCTCTATTGGGTGAAACAATACTGGAATGGAACGATAAAGATATCGAGCATTACCATGCACGGCGTATGGCAATGGACAGTATGCTCTGCCGTTTCAAGGCCACCTATCCAGCAGAGCGCATCGATAGTGTGCGCAGTCTTTTAGAGGATAAGGAACGACAGATGTTCCAGATAGTCCGGTTAATGGATGAACAACAATCTATTAACAAGAAGATAGCCAATCAAATTCCGGTTATTGTACAGAAAAGTGTGCAGGAACAGTCCAAAAAGCCAAAACGAAAAGGTTTCTTAGGCATATTCGGCAAAAAAAAGGAAGTAACTCCAGCAGTATCAACCACTATCCTTCATTCGGTCAATAGAAACGTAATCAGCGAACAGAAGCGGTAATGCTTCAGAACAGAACGAGCTATAGATGCTACCTGCTCTTTGATATTTCCTTTTGCCATATCCACCTTTGAGAGCTCTTGTAGCTATTTATCTGTAATCTCTGTGCTGGGAATTAGATGGTACTTTTTCTCCAGCGCATCCGTAATTTTCTTGCTTCGTCTACCTTCAAACTTATCATTGATCTTTCGACCATCACCGTCTACCCTTAGCGATACGATGTGGATATGCTCACGGGCGATATCATTGTGCTTGAACAAACACAATGTAGGGTTGCTTGCCATAGCCTAGAGCCTCCATATACTCCTTAGCTATCTGCGAGAGCGTTTCATCGGACAGCTTCTCGTCTGGATGGGGATTGAGCGAGCAATGGAAGACCGTTTTCTTTGTTCGACACTTTTCGGGTATCAATGCCTGCATATCTGCAAGCACCTCCGACATCGTATATTCGCCCGCTCTGTTTTGGTACAAGCCATGTGCCAGCAGAAGTGTCGCTTCCTTCTTATTCACCTTCTTGAAGTTGTAGCCGAGTGCACCTCCGAGGTTCTCCGTTGCTGAAATCTTGGCAATCATTACTTGCGGTAATCAATGGTCAGAGAGACAGCCTGCTCCTGCAAAGCAATAATCTGAGCTGATAGTTGCTCCAGTTTCTCAAGCAGTATCTGAGCTGTCTTCACGCTATGATAGCTGTTGATGGCTCGTACAGCTTGGTTATACAGCACGCCTATCTTATGTATCTGGGCAGTCAATTCGGAGAGCTTACGATAGTACTCCACGGCAGACTTATCTACCGTTATCACCTTGAAATGCTCTCCCAATATCCTTGCCCGCACGAAGTCGGACTTCGTTTCCGCCCCTGATTTATGGAACAACTCAATCGCCCGTCGCTGGTCTTTCGGGTCAGGCAAGCGTACATGCCAGTTGTCCCAGCGAGGTTTTTCTGCCGCTTTTCGTTCAGAACGATGCTCCTCTTTCTTATCCATATCTATTTGTTTTCTAATTACGACTTTGGAGTAATTCATCTCCCCTTCGGGGCAAGGGTCTTTGTGCTACAAACTGCGGTTTGTGTTACAAAGACACACCTTGCCAATATCAAGAATTGATGCCACCCACTTAGGGGCGATTGGAAATTAGCTTTTGACTTTCTGAGCTAAGTTTTGAATCTGGTTAAGATTTGACTCAGTTTTGACTTGGCTCAGTTTTGACTCAACTCAAAATTGACTTAGCTCAAGAGTTAGGTTTTGACTCAACTCAATTTTGACTCAACTCAATTTTGACTTTGGTCAATTTTGACTTGAGTTAAAACCCACTTCTTGACCAGACCAAATCTTGACTTACCCAACTCTTAACCGAAATCCCCTATGGCTTACTCATTTGACCGTAGGTATTTGTAAGCTCAGATTAAACGCTGAAAACGCACCGATGAAGTCAATCATCCCCAAAGAGGGACAAAAGCACGCAGTCCGATGGAAGAATTGACACTCCCCGAGAGATTGTATGCCCCTGACGTCAGCGCACCCGAGTTCAAATGAGTATCCGCTAAACCATATCTCAACTCACTTCTTTTACCCCGCTGTTCAATTACTTATTTCTCTTATATATAGGATTATAGCACCTTTCAAGCATAGCTTGTATATCGCTCTGTTTGTAGAGTATCTTGCCTCCGATTTTGTGATAAGCTATTGTTCCACTGTCTCGGTACTCTTGGAGCGTGCGACTGCTCAGACGTAACAGCTTGCAGACTTCCTCACTTGTAAGGTAAACCTCTCCGCCCAACATAGGACGTGCAGTAGCGCAATAACGCTCCAGCTTCTTCAAGACACCCTCCATAAGTTGTGCAAACATCTGCATTTGAGGGTCTTGCTGTGTAATAATTTCGTTCTCTGACATAGTTCATTAGGTGCTTGGGTTCAGTCTTTCTGAGCATTCAGTATCTCAGTGATGTCGCTCTCTTTATAGTAGCACTTATGCCCGACCATAGAGAACGGTATTTTACCCGTATCCCGATAGTGTTGCAGGGTGCGCTTGCTGATTCCGAGCCTACGGCATACGGCTTCATTGTCAAGCCATTCTTCCGTTTCGGGAGGACACCCGATAAGCCGTTCGATACGGTGGATGAAATCTGCAAAGGAGGAGCAGTGCTGCTCCCATGCCTTGCGGTCGATGATGATAAGTTTCATTGCATTGTTGTTGATTACGTTGTTAATACTCAGCAAACGAGCAGTTTTTCTGTCGATTGCCCTTCTTGTCGGATGCAAAAGTAACCCCTCTAAAGCGGAAAAAGAAAGAGTGAGGAAGAATAAGGAAATAGTTAGGAAACAAGGGAAATGGTGAATACAAAAGCCTAGGCTATTGCGGTAATGAGATGAGGCGCTGGTTCGTTCCGTACTAGCGAAAATAAAATCAGATCACTCTCGAGTGTTCGATTGCTTCGACCTCTCTCTCAATTGTCAGAGCGAGAGCACACTCTTTGGCTTGATTGATTGGTGGAGTATTTGTTTTGTCGCTTCTTGCGTCCAAAGAGCCTGAGTATGCCGTATTCGTTCGGGCTTATTCTTTTGGCGGTTAGCCTATTGCTGCAAGGTTGGAGCGAAAAATACGACCGCACTAACAATCGAGTTTTTGCAAGTATGATAGTCCCAAAGTACAGAGAAAAGCCCTGCGGTGGAGATTTTTCACTCCATCCGCAGGACTTGACCTTGCAAGCAATCAAGGCAACCGCCATACCTTTGCCCGACCGATTACGGCTTCAGGTCTTTGAGGAAAGTTCACCTATAAAGGTTCAGATTGCGTTTTATCTTGCTGTGCTATTGACTCACAATAACCCTCAAAGGCAGAATGCTCTCTGTCAGTGAGTGCAGTCATATCCTCTTGTATCTTGTGATCGGTTATCTTCCCGTAGATTTGTGTTGTGTCAATATTGCTGTGTCCGAGCATCTTGCTGAGCGTTTCCATTGAGATCCCGTTGGATAGGCAAATTGTGGTTGAAAATGTATGGCGAGCCATATGAAAGGTCAAACCTTTCTCTATTCGGCATATCTGACCAATGTTCACACAAGCTAAAGACGCCTTGCGGGTGGTTAGGTTAGGGAATATCAAGTCGTCTACTTTCTTGTCTTTGATATAGAGTGAAAGGATTTGCTTGGCAATAGGCAAAAGTGGAATGATAGCTTCTACGTCCGTTTTCTGCCTTTTGATACGGATTTCCTCCGTGCCGTCTGCATTACGGATGATATGCTTTAGCCTGAGCCGTTGCATGTCCACACGTGCCAGACCAGTAAAGGCACAGAAAAGAAAGAGCTGCCTTGCCCGTTCGAACTGCCTGTCAATGATGGGTGTTTGCAGAACCCTCTGCAATTCCTCCGTAGTGAGATACCTGCGTGTGCGATGTGGCAGTTCTGCCTTATAGTCCACAAAGGGGTCGATGCGGATATACTTCTTTTGCTGCCCAATGCCGATGAGCTTTCTTAGGAAGATGACCACAATCTGAATAGTGGCAAGGGAAAGGCTGCGCTCAGATTTGAGATAGAAGTCCATACCTTCGATAAAGCCATAATCCAATTGGGAGTAGCGAATATCCTCCAGACCCAATCGTTCACGCAGATAAGCCTCTATGAGTTGTGTGGCATAGATGTAGTTGGCAAAGGTCGGCTTGGCAACCGTTACCTCCACACAGGGATGCTTTTCTTCAATAAAAAGTCGGGCTTCCTCCAAAAGAAAACCTTTGGGCTTGTCCTCTTCCATGAGTTCACATTTCAGTAGCTCGGCTGTGATATAGCCACGCTGCCAGACTAATTCTTGATACTTCGCTTTGGCTTGTTCCTCTTTGGCTTGGAGATAGCGGTTGATTTCCTTTATCTCTTCGCCCGTTCCCTTGCATCTTCCCTTACGACTATCCCAAAGTTCGGGAGCAATCTCCTTGCCCGTGCTGTATTGCACCTGCTTTCCGTCTATAGTGATGCGCCCCATAATCGGACATTTGCCGTTCTTCTTCTCTTTGGACCGATTGATATAGAATAGTGTTTTGAATGTACTTCGTGCCATAATATCAAAGCTTCAAGGTGAATGTATCTTGTATGCGTTGCTGCACTTTTTGCATCTCTCGATGGATTCTCTCGGAGGAAACAGCTGCATATACTTGTGTAGTTCTCAGGTTGGTGTGTCCGAGCATACGGCTCACCGTTTCAATAGGCACTCCTGCTGAGAGCGTGATGAGCGATGCAAAGGTGTGGCGAGCCATGTGAAAGGTTAGCGGGCTTTTCATACCGATACTTCTCTGTATGTAGTGCATGCCGTTGTGGATGATGTCGTTAGTCGGTACATCAAAGACAAAACCAGCACGCTTACCTCTGTACCGCTCCATTATCGCCCAAGCAGGTGGAAGCACCTGTACACGATACGGGGTCTTGGTTTTCATTCGCTTGCCCTTGATGCAGAGTTCACCTTCTTCCAAGACAATGTTTTCCTCTCTGAGATTGCGCACGTCTGAGATTGCCAAGCCTGAAAAGCAGGAGAATACGAACAAATCACGGACAATACGGTAGTTCTCCCATTCTATCTCCAAGTCAATGATGCGTTGCAGCTGGTCTTGTGAGATGCTTCTCGGCTCACCTTTGGGACGTTCATAACTGTAGCCCAAGAACGGGTAGAAGTCCAGCACGCCTTTCTTCACCGCCATGCGGACGATGCTCTTCAAGGTGGATAGAGCACTTGACACGCTGCTACGTTTCAGTTTTCGGTCAATGGAGAGGTAGTACTCGAAACCCTCAATAAAGGCTTTGTCTAATTGTGAAAGGGGAATGTCGCTTACTTTATACTTCTTCTGCAGATACTCACGGAGCAGGGATAGCTGATAGGTACGGAGCTTGAATGTCTTCAAGGCTCTATCAATGCCTATGCGTTCCTTTGTCTGTCTGAGATATTCCTCAAAACTCTGCAAAAGCAGGGCTTGACGGTGGATTTGCCCCTGATAAGCATCCCTCACATCGGTGGCGGTAAAGGATTCTTCTCTTTCACTGAGTTCGTGAAAGCGTGCGTGGATGAGTGCGGTGCATTCACCGAGTTTCTGATTGACGGACACCGCCATAGCACTCTTGCCAGTGAGTCGTTGCTTACGGCTATCCCATAGGGCGAGCGGAGTCTTACACTTGGTGGAGAACCCCGAATGGGTTCTGCCTACGGAGATGCGCCCGATGATAGGCACAAGTCCTTTCTTGTTGGTTCGTCTTGCCTGAATGAAGAATGATACTTTCAGTTTGTTTTCTTTCATTTTTCTGTCGTTTTTCTCAATTCCCTTTGCTTGCAAAGGTACAGTGAAACAGGTGCTTCTGAGCGATGCAGAACGATGAAAGATGATGAATAAAAAACTGTGGAGCAGTTGTTTAGCTTCAATTCGTAACCCCTCTTTGCTCTTTCTTCGATGGGTTACGATTTGGTAACGGAACTCCTGCCGTTTTATGCTCGTTTTCGCTTACCCTCAAAATAGCAAGAAAGCCTAAATGATACTATTCCAAATAGTTACATCCATTGCATATCCCGCTATTTCCCTTAATTCTTAACTGCCGATTATGCCCGCAAGATGAGCCTTGATTTACGCATGATTGATGAAAATGTTTACTCAGACCATATCGACAACAAGGCAAGTCACTGTGCCAAGATGCTCAATGACTATTACCTAAAGTTCGACGCACAGAAAGGGACACAGTTTGTTTTCTCTGATTTAGGTACTTATAAGCCCGGTGGAGACTTCAATGTCTATTCGGAAATCAAGCGTAAGCTGGTAGAAGACTATCATATCCCGTCCTACGAGATACGCTTCATTCAGGAGTGCAAGAACGAGAAGGCAAAGAAAGCAATGGTGGATGCCATGAATCGGGGTGACATCCGCATCATTTTCGGCTCTACTTCTATGTTGGGTACTGGTGTGAATGCCCAGCAACGTGCCGTTGCGGTCCATCATTTGGACACGCCTTGGCGACCTTCAGACTTGGAGCAACGCAACGGACGAGCTGTGCGAAAGGGAAACCTTATCGCCAAGGAATTTGCGGATAACAAAGTTGATGTGATTATCTATGCCGTGGAACGTTCCTTGGATAGCTACAAGTTCAACCTGCTACATAACAAGCAGCTCTTCATTAATCAGCTAAAGACAAACACACTTGGCAGTCGCACCATCGATGAGGGTTCGATGGATGAGGACAGCGGCATGAACTTCTCAGAATACGTAGCAGTGCTTTCAGGCAATACCGACCTTTTAGAGAAAGCAAGATTGGATAAGAAGATCACCACCTTGGAATCAGAACGCAAGAACTTTCTCCGTGAGCGTGATGCCGCAACGGGCAAGTTGGCAGAGATTGACAGCTCCGTGTCCTTCCATACGGATAAAATCAAGGAGGCACAGTCTGATTTAGCTCTCTTTGAGAAGCGTGTGGAGCATGATGATGAAGGTATACCTATAAATAAACTGACAATCAAAGGTGTGGAAGACTGTACTGACATCAAGACTATTGCTGCACGTTTACAGGAAATAGACGAAAAAGCTCGCACCAAAGGAGAGTACAACAAAATTGGCGAAATCTATGGTTTCTCCATTATGGTCAAGACAGAGAGTACTTCCAAGGACTTGTTCGACTGTTCGGTGAACCGCTTCTTTGTGAAAGGGCAGGAGAGTATCTACTATACCTATAATAATGGTAAGTTGGCAACAGACCCGAAACTTGCGTGTCAGAACTTCATTAATGCCTTGGAGCGTATTCCAAAGGTGATAGAGTCGCATGAGAAGGAAATGGCAAAGGTCGTGGCCAACAAAGACATTTACACCAACATTGCCAACAGTTTTTGGAAGAAAGAGGACGAGCTTCGCTCACTCAAAGGCGAGGCAGCAGAACTTGACAGAAAAATTGCACTTACATTGAACGAACCAAATGAAGAAAATGAAAAATCAAACGAAAATGACCAGCCCGAGTATTTAAGACAAAATAGTAGTAATAGCCCAAATACTAAAAAGGAAGACGAGGGGGTAATTTATTCAAGTTCTATGAATAATAGAAACAAACAAGAGGAAAGTAAGGGATATATTGTAAAATCCAGACTGAGATAAATAGCGATGGTGTGTCATAATTGATACACCATCGTATTATATTATTTCCACAAAGAGTATTCTCTCCATTTTTCAGGAAAGCCCATGTCTTTCAAAACTACCAATTTGGGAGATTTTTCCAATAAAGTGAGCAAACTCTTTCTAAATGAGCTGTCAGGACTGATTATTTGCAGCAAATACAAAATTACAGATAAGTAGGCAAACAACTTATTGTCCCTTATCGTTGCAGCTTCTTGCTTTGACAAGAAAGGATAATTCGTTCTATAAGGAAACTTCAAGCCTATTGTAAAGCGGCGATTCCATACACGACTATGATGGGCACAAGTATTGCGTAAAGACGATAAACCGTGCATCCAATTCTTCAGAATATCGACATTGTATAGTCCCAAATCTCTGCAAATTGTTTTACTAGAAGGATTATTCTTGTCCAAAGCAAAGAACAACTTACTCAATGTTCCCATAGAAACAACCTCTAAGGTCATCCACGCTGGCGGAAAAGCAGGTTCGCTATACTTTTGATAATAATGAGCTATAAATTCTTCATTACTTCGCTTGACCTCTTTCATTAAATCCCCTACAACAGGTTTATCATCTATAATCTCGTTGCGTGTCAATGCGATAAACTTATCGTGTTGAAAGTATAACTTATGATTGAGAAACCAAAAGGCGTCATTTTCATCAACGGAATAAGTTAAGGCGATTCTTGTTCTTAATGCCACCTCGATTTTTTCAATGGCATTGAAGATTAAAGAGCGTAAACGCCTATCAAAACAATAAAGGTCTATCACATCTTGAAAAGAAATGTCCTTTCTCAGAAATTCGTGATTAGCACCTTCCCCGTTATTTTGAAAAGGGTATGTGTATGCTCGTAATCTATAATAACTTATGTTATAAAGATATTGGGATGCAAGTTTTTCGTCTCCAATATTAAGTCCTCGATCGCATAGTTTTTTAACCTGCTCAGATGTGTCTATGGGCTTCTTTTCGTACCTCATAACCGTATATAAACTCGAAGACCTCCCCGGGTGCGCTGTTCTGATGAGAAGCGTGGGAGGTCATATTGGCTGCAAAATTACTGCTTTTTTTTGAATGCGCAAGGAAAATGCCGAAAAAAATCATAGCAAGCGATGAATTTTCCATTAAAAGTAGCATCAAATGTAGAAATTACAAATAATTTTTGTCCGCAACGCTATCTTTATCGGTTCAATAGTTTCAAACAATATATGGTAAATTCCTTATCAAAGAAATAAGCGAGTACTGTTATCTTTGTGAGCGGTAAATCCGCGACCAACTTTTTACTTGCAAAGGTAATTATTTTGTTGTGTAAACACTTGCATTTACACAACAAAAATAATCTAATCAGGAAATCAATTACCAACCATCTCGCTTCCGTACCATTTCATCTATCTCTTCCCGAAGGAAAAGCAATCGACCGTTAGCCTTGAGATAGGGGATTTTCCCAGCCCAAACCCAGTTGTAAACAGTCTTTTGCTCCACTCTGAGAATCTTAGATACATCAATGATATCCAAGTATTCGGGTTTCAAAGGTGGACGGACAGTTGTATCGACAGATTGGTCTTGCAGGACAAGTAGGCGGTCGAGTTTATCCTCGACTGTCATCAACTTATCAAACAATCGTTTCTGCCATATATCTTCTGTATGATGTTCTAAGTACGACATAGTTCTCCTTTTTGATAGTTACCATTGGTATCTTGTGCCAAGATACGTTGTTCTTTCATATAGGCGATGTATTTCTTTGCAGTTCTGTCCTTGATTTCCATTTCGCGCATCAGAACCTCACAAAGTTCCTGATAAGTGAGCTTGAAAGAATTTCGGAAGGCTTCTTTGACAACAGCAATGAGTTCATCAGTCTTGCGCTTTTCCTTGTCCTCTTTAGACTTCTCGCCACGATAGACGTGCATGTCCTCAGCCTTGTCCCAGCCGAAAAGCATCATCGGAACGTCCAACGGACTTCCGTCACGGACTTTCAACGCCTTTACCACAGAGTATTCGGGATTGTCGTCTTTCTCAATGGAGAGTATTCCTGCCGCCTTTCGTTGAAGTTCCGAACCGATGTGCCCACGAAGTTTGATGCCATTCGGTACGAAGTGCAGCACGCAGATAATGCAGGTATTATAAATCCCTGCCAAGCGGTAAAGTTCATCCACAATGGCTATACTTTCCGTTTCATCGTTGGCAGAACGTATCAAGTCGGCTATTCCGTCAATCACCACGAGGTGGATACCTCCATGCCTGTGATGGAACAAGTCCATACTCTCGCGGATAAGCTTCAGCCTGTCCTTGCGGGACAGAGAGGCAAGATATAGGGAATGGCAAAACTCCGGTACTGCCGTCAAAGAAGCCCTACGCAATGTCTTACCCAAGTTCTTGTGCAGCTGTGCCTCGGACTGTTCCGTGTCATAGTGCAGGACTGCCAAGCCTTTGGGGTTGGCGGTAATCTCCAATCCCAATGTTTTCTCTATCGGCAGCCGTTCTTCTCCCAACGCTCCGGCAAGGACGGCTCCGACATAATTGCTCTTGCCTGTCCCCTCACCTCCGGTAATGCAGAACAGATTGTCCTGCGTTCCCAACGGAACGCCATTCACAGCCACGACCGATTTGGAAATGTCCGGTGGATTCTCATAGTCAATTTCACAGGAACGTAACATCATCATAGTTTGGCTATATAGGTCTGAGAACATCTTGGCAAGCAACTCTTTCAGTTCCTTTGCCCCGTTGCCCAAGGCAAAGAAATCTGAAATGTCTTTTTCGGACTTCGTGCCACAGAGCGGAAGTGAAAGGTTCAAGACCTTGTATTCCGCCAGATGTTCAGACTGTTTATGTGCCTCCCGTACACCTGTTTCATCCGCATCATACAAAAGTATTATATGCCTAAAACGAAGCTGAAGGCTTTTAATGATACTTGTCGGTATCTGTGCCGTTTCACTGTTGAAGCAGATGGCATTAAAGCCGTGTGCATACAATGAGAGCACATCCTTTTCCCCACCTGTAATGAAGAGCATGTCGCCTTTTGTGGGGATCTGCTCCATGCCGAAACAATAGGTGGCTGGCATCCGCCCACCATAGAGAAAGCGGATTTTTGGACTGTGAGGTCGGTATATCTTGACATAGCCATTTCCGATATAGGCAAACATCGGTTCCGTAGGTGAGCCATAAAGTTCAAACTTCTTACCTTCGGTAGATACACTTTCATAGCGTTTAAGACTCCGTACCCGAAAGCGCCGGAGTGTATCTTCATGGATGCCATAATGCCCCCAATAGTTCAGCAATCCATCGTCAAAAGGCTGTATCTCAAAACTATATGGACGTTCTTCGGTATTCTTGGTAATGTCAGTCTTAGGGCCTGAGATAACCGGACTTTTATAAGTTGGTGCGGCATGTCTGTAATACTCCTCACCGCCATACAAAGAATGTAGTCCAAGTTCTTGGATGATGACTTTCAAAACTTCGGGAAAATCGGTTTTTAGGTCTAATCCACGCATGGTTGCCACAAACCAGAAGCAATCCCCTGAATAAGTGGTATCGCCATGATCATAGAATTTGTAAGAAGAAGTTTTCCTGTCGTAGTAGATATGGCAGGAAGCCCGCCTATCGTCATAGAAAGGGCTTCGGAAGTTGCGATGAAGGTTTACCTCAAAGCCGAGGAAATGGGAAAACACATTCAGACCTCCTTGTGTTAGCAAAAGAATCTGTTCCTTTTCTATCATAATTGTCGGTTTTTAGGGTTAAGACATGAACTCATGATGAGATTGTCCTTGAAACGGTTGAGCCGACCAAGAACCTCGTCGTTTCTCATACCTGATACGCGGAGCCGGTTACATTTCGTGGCTATCACGATAGACTTGAAGAAGTAGCGTACATCGCCACCCTCCGTGTAGCGATACCGTACCAACTGTTTCTTGCGCCAGCGATAAAGGGTGGACTCTGAAACATTCAGAGCCCCGATAAGGTCTTTGGTTGTCATCTCCAGCTCGTCATCTATATCTTGGATAAGATGAGAAGTGCGCTCAACATACTGCTCTATTCGGTTGAGCTTGTCTATCAGTTCTTGATAGGCTTGGCTTTCTATTGCTATTATTTCCATCTTTTCAACTTGGTGCTTTTAATTGTTATATCCATCCCAGAATTCGCAAGGTATTGCATAAGAGAGTTGTAGGCTTCTTTTGTATACACCTCAACGTGTACTTCTGCAATAGGTCTGAGAAGATCTTGTCCATTGCTTGCGAGATGTGCAAACATCTCATAAACATCTATCTCCAAAACAGACGCATAGTTCTCTATTTGGAGGAATGTCATTGCTGTCTGTCCAGATTCCCATCGGGATATTGTACTTTCGTCAACTCCCAACTTTTCAGCTAGATACGCTTGTTTCAGACATTTGTTCAATCTCTCATTTCTAAGAAATTCCAATATTTTTTTCATAACCATAAAGTTATTAAAACACTACCGCAAGAGCAACCCGCCACATGCAACTTTTTGCAATCTATGCAATATGTCTTGCAGATAGCGCAAAATCCATAATCAGTAGCGGAAGCATAGAAATAAAGGATAAAACAACAGAAATACTTCTAAAAAAAGAAGTCAATATTTTATATAATGTATATTGTACCTATAATAAATTGTGATGGTACAATAAACCTATATCGGTTATAAAAACTGTCAGATTTCATCTGGGTTGAGATTATAAAAGTACAACAAGGAGCAAATCTGTTATGACCCAGTGCAAGGTGCAAGACCCCTTATATATAAGGGCTTGCACCTTGCACTGGAATGTGTAGCAGTAAAATCTCTAAATATTTATGGTACAAAGATTTGGAGGTTAGTACAATTTTATATACCTTTGTACCGAAGAAAAGAGAGCAGTTGTGCTTTCAAAAGGTAGTCAGAATGGTAGTCATCAAGCGGTCAAAATACTGCTACAAAAATGCTACACTACCGATTTGTCAAAATTGATAGGATATTTAATTACAACGAGTTAGCAGAGTTTGGTTCATAAACCCCTCTTTCCGCATCATGTAATTGGTTAAATTCCTAAGTTACGACACCTTAGGGATTTTTTATTTTCAAA
>NZ_ADEG01000079.1 GCF_000177075.1 Hoylesella buccalis ATCC 35310 | reverse complement strand
GGGCGAAACATGTGTATATATCGAATGGCATGACACTTTTCAGCCTGCAAAATGAGCTATAGGTCAGATTTTTAATCTTTTTCCAAGTTTCTCAAAAAAAGTTCCTAAATCCGTGCAGTCTTTTAAACAAAACATACTCCCTTTAATAAAAAGGTATGGTATACCTATGAAAGTAGATGTTAATATAGATGCATGCAAACAGGGAGAGCGCGAGGCTCTCGGAAATTTATATAAGGCAGATTAAAGAGGATATGCCTGCACTATGTGACAGATGAAAGTACGGCAGAAGATATTCTGCACGATGCTTTTATTATCATCTTCACCTCTATCAAATCGCTGAAGGACAACTCAAAATTGGAAGGGTGGATGATAACAATTGTAAGAAACCTTTCGTTGAGATACCTGCTAAGAACAGAAAAAGACGATATCCCGTTATCCAGTCTGGGAATAGAAGTATTGAGTGAAGAAGAGGAAGAAGAAAAAAATATAGAGTTGGAACTGTTGCTGTCGGCGATAGAGTTGTTACCTGAGGGGAACCGGGAGATTTTCAAGCTCTCTGTGCTGGATGGTCTTTCACATAAAGAAATAGGAGATTTGCTTGGTATCAACCCACACAGTTCTTCTTCCCAGTTGGCTCGGGTAAAGAAAACGCTGCGTGCCATACTGATTAACTATTGGATGTTGTTCTTGCTTCCCATCCTGATACCTGTCTATATCTATTTCGTAACGAGGGAGAAGTCCGTTGACACATCTGATAATAGGCCAACGGCTTTAGACACTCATCATAACCTTCCAAAACGGGTTCAACAAAAAGGAGCAGCCTCTCAAAAGGTTGGGCAACCAAGGTATTCTATACCATCAAGCGCCATTGACAATGATAGGCGTATTTTGGCAGAAAAGACTATTTCTACTGAAGAGATTTCATCGCAGATAATAACAGACAGTGTGGAATTCGGACAGCAGACGGTACCATTCCATGTGGACTCCTTGCAGAAATATCTGGCTACAGGGACTATCGGCGTAGAAGATTCCATGCTCCGTATTCCGCGAATTTCTGAAGATAAGATGATGGCATTGAATGAAGATGTAAAACTCAATATCGGCCATAAAAAGAAATACCCGTGGACATTCAACTTCGGCTATTCTTCGGATGCATCGGGTAATACCGCGTCTACTCTGAATTACCTCTCGGTTATAGATTATGCCAATGGCGGGGCGGCGGCGAAAATTTATTCTTGGAAAGATTATATCGACTATCTTGATCGCAACCGTATGCTGATGGATTCACTTGAAAACGCAAGGTTGCGCCAACAGGCAGTCAACCAGTTTATCTCTGCCGACCAAAGTGTGGCAGAGAAAGTAAACCATTATCGTCCTCAAACCTATAGCTTGTCACTTTATAAGCAGTTGAGTCCACGATGGATTTTTGGTACAGGCTTAACCTACACAAGGTTAAGGTCAGAATTTGAAAATCCGTTTAATAAGGCTACATTGAAGAGAACGCAGAAAATTGATTATATCGGCATACCATTGCGCATGACCTATCGGGTATGGAACAAAGGAAGACTGAATGCATACGCCACGGGAGGAGTAACTTTCGAAATTCCGGTACACAGTTCTTTTACCAAAGAGTTTGTCGTCACGTCAGATTCCTCGTTCACAATGAAGGGGACGATCCACCCGCGTTACCAGTGGTCGGTGAATGCCGGTTTGGGGGTACAATACCAGATTTTCAAACCTTTCAGTTTTTATCTGGAGCCTGGGCTTTCCTACTACTTTAAGAATGGATGTGGTATTCAAACATACAGAACTGAGCATCCGTTCATGTTCAGCATTCCATTTGGATTAAGATTGACATGGTAGGCATCAAATAAATGTAGTATATGAAATACTTGAATTTAACAAGGAGCCTGTTAGCGCTTATCCTTCTTGGAGTAATAACTGCGTGCTCTTCCGAGAACGCTATAGTCGGAAATATCAAAGTGTCAGATGTCGTAACCTCTGATTGCAAGACATCCGTATCTAAAACTGACACTCGTCCTGAACACCTTACAGACTTTTATAGTACCGAAACGACACTGAGTCTGCTCATGCGAAATGACAATACGGTTGCCGCTCAGTTTCTTGACGTGATGGATAATTGCGCAATTTGTCAATTGAATGTGGATATGACTTGTGTAGAAAACAAAATCATAATCATTCTCTACCCAGACTGCGACATACTCACCAATTGTGTCTGCATGTATGATGTGAACTTCAAAATCAGAAATTTATTTCCCGGAAATTATCAGTTAGAAATATTTCAAACAACCACGAACAAGCAGACGATCTCATCCAACAGAATCTATCATGGGACGGTGACTTTAGATTTCAATAAGACAGTGAGGCTGGCCATGACCCGTTAGGGTAGAGTGTTCAAAATCTGTATATACATCTGACGCAAAAAGTGAAAGAATTCAGCTTATTAAGTTGCTGATATTTAACACTTTATATCGCAAAATATCTTTCTAAAAAGTTGTGTAACTCGTTGGTTTTTAGTAACTTTACATAACTAAAACATGTAAAAGATATGAAAAAGTCAACGCAAGAAAAAGAAATAGAAAAGCTTAAAAAGCTGGTGGAAAAACCCAAGAATGATAAAGAGTCTCTTCAACGAGATAACCGCAATCTCAAGGGAAGATTGTCCACGGCTCAGTCAAACAGTGCCAAGTATCGTTCCGCACTCAAAAAAAAAGAGAAACCGAGTGTTGGATTGGACAAGGAAACTTTCGAGCAACTGATGAATCTATCAGACGACATCATTACCCCAGTTTGATGGTTGCCCTTAGTGTGGCTTTTTATGCGCGTTTGTCAGTAGGCTCACGACAGATTGTCGAGATTTTCAACATTCTGAATGAGTTTATGGGCAATGTGTTTGGTAAAGTTCCTGCCTATACAACGATT
>NZ_ADEG01000080.1 GCF_000177075.1 Hoylesella buccalis ATCC 35310 | reverse complement strand
CACATTATCATCTGTAATCGACTCAACCCTCGGTCTAAGGTGTAGATCGTTCGGTTATGGAATTGCTGACAAGGACGGAGCCTGCGATATACGATGTGTTGATGGTCTTTTTGGAGGGGGATTGGGAATCGTTGCGTCCTCAAAGAAGTACGTTGTGGCAATTGTAGGCCTCATTGCTGATTATCGCCAATGCATAACGAGGCAGGCTGTGAAGTCATCAAAAGAGTTGAACTCGGAAGGCACCCAGTCCACTTTAAGTCCGATGCGCTTGGCTTGCATGGCGGTGTATGGCCCCATGCAGGCGATAGCCACATCGTTGAGAATACAACAGGCATCGGTGCCATACACTTCCCTCAGTCCATCGTTGAATGCCATCACCTCGCTTCCGCTGGTAAAGGCTACGCAGTCAATGCGCTTGTCGATGATGAGGTCGTAGGCTTGTTTCCTTGCAGAAAGCTCTGTTGCCATGTTGACGTAGGCATCAACACGGTGGGCCTGTACGCCCAGTTCGCTCAGTTTTGCCATGAAGTCGGGAACGGTTCGAGGCTCTTCTATGCCAACAAACGCAGGTGCGAGGGCTGCCAGGCGGCATCCTTCGTTGAGGCCATGCTCTTTCAGCGCATGGGCGATGCCTATGGGACTTGGCTCTTTTGAGATGAACGGAGGCGTTACACCCAGCACGTCGTGTAGGTATTCGTTGTCTTTTCCAATGGCCAGAAACTGCGTCTTGCCCAGTTGTTCTGCACGGTCACAGCAGTTGTGCATGGCGTCAATGGCCTTTCGGCTGAGGCACACCACGAAATCAAACATGTCCAAGTCAGCACATAGCTTCTGCATCTCATCGTTCGCCGTATCGAAAGTTGATTCTACCATGGCGATGTTGGTCACCTCTACTTCTTCTTTGTACTTCTCGAAGGCCGTTAGCAGTCTTTGCGTATAGTGACGTGGAGCTGTAATCAGGATGTTTTTCTTCATAGGTCATGTGGTTTTGTAATATGTTTTTGAGAACGTCGGGCGCGGCAGAAGAAGTAGGTTACATAGCAGAGTGAGAGTGTGGCAATGGCTGTTTCTATGCAGAAAAGGCCATTATAGCCCAATCGGTCTGCAATTCTTCCGCTGGCTATGGTCATGAGCAGTCCGCTGATGTGCGTGATAACTATCTGTATGGTGAAGTCGGTTCCCTCGAGTCCTTTCCTCACACAGAACATGGCCGACGTGTATACCACCACTGTCCCCATGCCATAGCAGGCCCAAAGAAGTATGATACCCCCGACGAGCCATGGTTTCGAGGGTGTAGACCACGACATCAAGGTGAAGTAAACGGTTGCCAGCAGGATTAAGACGGCAAAGATCACTTTCACTTTCTCCGCACCCCAGCGTCTGATTAGCATGCTGGCGGGATAGGCAACGAGCATGGCGGCAGAGATGCCCACGATGCCATTGAGCGCGCCTATCTCCTTCATGTTGTAGCCAAGGTCTACCATATAGGGCCTTACAACCGACAGTAGTCCCATGATGCTGGCATAGTAGAGGAGCAAGAACCCTATCTGCGGGTAGACGGTTCGATTGGTGAAAAACCAGATGATGTCATTCCATTTGGCCCTGTGGGCTGGCTCCTTGGCATGCAGCAGTTGCAGCTTCTTGTTCACAAGCAAGGGTACAAGTGCCAGCAGCACAAAGCCGCTCAGACAAATGGTCACGACATTCCAGCCATAGTGGTGCAACACCATGAGCAGTACGCCGCTGCCCAGTAGGCTTCCACCAAAGCTGCCCATCGACTGCATGCCGTTAACAAAGCTCTTCTGCTCTTTCCGCGTAGAGAGTATGGCCAGTGCGTCGGTGGCGATGTCTTGTGTGGCAGAGGCGATGAGCGACAGGAATACCAGGATGATGATGAGCTGGATGTTGGTTTCAAGCCTTAGTATTCCCGCACCCAGTATCAGCACGGCGTACACTATTTCCGACGATACAATCCAGCGTTTGTAGTCTTTCACCGTCATACATTGTCGGTCTACGATGGGCGACCATAGGAATTTCAGTATCCACGGCAGCTTGATGAGTTGCAGAAGGCTGATGGTTGTCAGCGAGAAGGCCTGTTGGCGCATCATCACCTGCAACGCTGTGGAGAAAAAGCTCATGGGCACCGCCTGCGCAATGTACAGACTGAAGAAAGTACCTAAAAGTTGGGCGTTGTTCTTGTTGGGCATATACGTTGTGTTGGTTGGAATGGATTGGTCATGCAAGCCCAGCGGTGAGTCGCGGCCATGGCCACGATGTTACCGCCTTGTTGGGCTCTCGACTTGTTTATTTGAGCGTGTACACCAATGAGGTGCCAATGCAGAAAGGCTTGCCAGCCTGTGCCATCTTCTGGGAAGACACAAAATAGTATGCCATGTACTGGGTTGCGGTGGTGTTCTTGCTCCATACCTCCCAGGTGAAATGTCCTTTGGTGGCAGCCACTTTCAGGTTGAGCAGCGCGTAGAAAGGCTGGTACTTCTCATTGTCCTCGCGCCAGTAAATCTTGCCCACGCCCGTGAGGTTGGCATTCAGCATCAGCTTGTCAATCATTCCCACATGGTACATCGAGTAGTTGGCATTGACTGACAGGGTGTGCCGCGGCACCATGGGAAGCATGTTGCCTGTAAAGTTTGATTTCTTTCCTGTGTTGGCTGCCAGGAAGCGTGCATAGGTGTATCCATAGTTGGCGTGCAGGAAAAAGTTTGCCATGGGCTGTCCGCCCACAGCTATCTCAAACCCTTTGCTGTCCGAGTGCCCGATGTTGCGTATCACGGCGCCTACCGCAGGGATGATGACCGACAGTTGCTGGTCTTTCCAGTCAACGTAAAAGGCACTGGCCTCCAGCGACAGACGGCTGTCAAGGAAGCTGAGCTTCGCTCCAACCTCGTAGTTCCAGGTGTATTCCGGGTCAAACGAGCGGTCGTTGCTGCTTTCCTTCGCGGCATTGAATCCACCGGGCTTGTAGCCTCGCGCCACGGTGGCATACACCATCCTGTCGGGTGTGAACTGCTGCTTCAGGGTGAAACGGGGCGTCACCTGGCTCGAGTGCATCTTGCTGTCGTAGCTGTCGGCCAGCTTGGTAGCGTTGGTACCGTTCTTACCCGTGGGCGTCCAATAGGTCTCATTCTCCACCTTTGATGTTTCATAGTCGTAGCGAATGCCCACCGAGGCAGATAGTCCCTTGTACAGGTCGAATTGTGAGACATGGTAGGCAGCCAGTCCGTAAACCGGTATCTCGTTGTTGTTTTCCTTCACGCCGGCGGCACGCTTCGGGTTTCTTGGGGTGTAGTAGTCGATGGTGGTCGAGAAGTTCTTGTGTTGCGTAAATGCGAACACGCCCGTTATCCAGTGGAACCATGTGTCGTTCCTCGACCGGAGCGTAAGCTCCTGGCTGAACATGTTCTGCCTAAGAGGCATGGTGGCGAAGAACATTTTGCGCTTCGTGAAGTCTTGGTCGATAGACACCTTGTCGTTGCTGTGCTGGAAAGAGGTTTGGCTGTTCAAGCTCAGTCTGCTCCCGTCATAGCGCCAGTTCATGCCCGTTGTCAGCACAAACCGTCTGTACCCCGAAGGTGCATCGTAGCTGATGTCTTTCAGCTCGTCTTTCTTGGCATCGTATGCGGCGTATGGAAAGCCCCCTTGGTCAATGTAGTCCAGGCTCAGTGAGTATCGCATGGTCCATCTTTGCGATGGCTTCCATGCCGTCCCTATTCTAAATGTACCGTTGTCCATCGGGTCGGCCTTTTTGTTCAGGTAGGTGTTCGTGAAGTAGCCGTCATTATGGTGGTAGCTGCCAGCTACCGAAATGCCAAAGTTGCCCGATAGTTTCTGGTATGCCGATGCCATGGCCTGAATGTCGTTGTACGACCCGTAGCTTACCTTTGCCATAGCGTTCTGGTAGTCCAAGGGCGACAGGGTATAGATATTGATGAGCCCCGCCGTGGAGTTCCGCCCAAAGAGCGTGCCCTGCGGGCCACGCAACACCTCCACCTTGCTGATGCCAAACAAGTCCATGTCCAGCACCGAGCGGTCGAAAAAGGGCATGCCGTCCACATACACGCCGACCGACGGCGTGCTGGTCTTTGAGCCGATGCCCCTAATATAAATAGGTGAGTATTGTCGAGACCCATAGTCGGGCATGTAGAAGTTGGCCAGTCTGCCACTCAGTTCCCGCACACCGTCCAACTGGTTGTTGTTGATGTACAGGTTTCCCACCGATGACTGCGAGACAGGCGAGAGTGATGCCCTGTCTTGTTTGAATCCCACGATGGAGACTTCTTCCAGTTCGTTGCCTATCTTGATGGTGTCGGTTTCTTCCGCCACAGCGTTGATTGCCAGCAGAGCACCAAATAAAATCGTGTAGAGTCTCATGTGCAATGTAATTGTAAATATTTGTTTAATACGCTGCAAAATTATTTTAAAATTTTCTCATCTACAATCCTGATTTATAAGGATTATTGACATATCCATTTTTTTTCTGACTTCGTCATCGTGTCACCCAAAAAAACTCATCAAATAGTTTAGCTTTTTCTGATGACCTGTCATCAGCATGGTTTGTTTATAAACCTCCTTGTTCAGAGGTAGCTCGATCTGCATCTATTTCGAACAAATAGAACTATAAACATTAAAGATTCTTTGTAATTTCGTGTATTTATTTATATTTTTGCAAAAGAAATCCTGATTATATAATGAATCGACACAAAACCTTTGGCGCCTATCGCAAGGGTTTCGTGGGGACGATACTGGGGGGGGGACCCCAAAGAAACATGGGCATTGATCACGATGCTGGTTTATTCCTTGACGTTCAACGAACAGTCATTGCCAGCGTTTCGCCGTCCAATATTCTTGCATGTCTATATCGTATTAGCTTTCTTGACGGTGCTGATGACTTATTGTGGTGTCAATTACGTGCTGGGTGGGATGCACAGCTATGCTTGATAAATGCAACCAACAGGTTTTATATGGTGTTTTGTATGGCGAGGCATCATGTGTCACTCGAGTTGGGTGATACTCGTTTTTGCCACAGTTCTTTCATCTAAATACGGTGTGTGGTGTAAATAAAAACAACCTTGCTGTCTTATATAATCAAGGTGTTGACCGAATGAAGCAACCATTTACGACAATCTGTGAAAAGATTGCAGAATGGTTGCCAAGGTTGCTTGTTGTGTTAATAAAACTTTTGATTGTTAAATAAGTTCGTTTTCTTTTACAAAATAAAATCGCAAAATAGATAAAATTGGATGATGGTTTCGGTGTTTTAAAACCTTGAAATTATCATCTTGCGCCATATTCCCATGCTATTAGTTGGCTATTATCATGCTTTTGCCCCCCAACCTGTATGACTTTGCATCCCAATTTACATGAGATAGAAGCACTTTTTCGCATATAAAAATGATTTTTTGCCCCAAACACTTCACTTTTTAATTGTGTTTTAGATTCGAAAATAGTATAACTCACTAATAATCAGGTTGATAATAAAACTTCGTTATTTTGGGCTTATTTTCAATACCGGAACAAGTTGGTTGAAAAAACGGCCGGCATTTGTGTTAAAAAACCGTTGTGGCCAAAGACATTTTACAATAGAACGTTCCGTTTGAGGTTAAATACGAGAAGAACATTTCATAAATAAAACATTCTTGTTTTTGTAGGCATAATTATTAAAGATTCTTTGTGATTTCGTGTATTTATTTATATTTTTGCAAGAGAAATCCTGATTATACAATGAATCGAAACAAAAGCTTTGGCACCTATCGCAAGGTTAATATCAAGCAGTTGCTTACTTCTTTCTGCATGTTCTTATTAACCATGTCAATGTTGATTGGCTGTTCTCGAAGTGAGGAGAAAGACAAAGCAACTTTTGAGAAAGAACAATTAGAGAAAGAGCTAAAGGCTTTGGGGAGTATTGATTCATTGCAACGTCGGCTTGAGCAATACCGTAAGGAACACAATCGGGGTGCTATGATGCTTTGTTATCGGTTCTTAGGAACCGCTTATCGTGATTCAAGCAAGTTTGATCAAGCCTTGACAGCTCATCAAAAAGAGTATGAGCTTGCCAGGGAACAGGCTGATACGCTGGAGGCAATTGTAGCTCTCAATCAGACGGGGACTGATTATAGACGGATAGGTGCACTGGAAGAGGCTTCGTCAGCACATTATCAGGCGTTAAACTTATGTGATCAATATAGCGATCATACAAGTTTCACATTCCAAAAAAACAGAGTGGTTTCGTTAAATGGTATTGGAAATGTGCATCTCACACTTGACAATGTTGAGGCTGCTGAGAATGCTTTCAGGATGGCCTTGGATGGGGAGAAAAAGTTAGGAAGTGCCTTAGGACAAGCCATTAATTATGCTAATTTGGGTTCTCTGTTGGAATCGCAGGAGAAAATAGATTCGGCACGGTGGTACTACAAAAGATCAATGCAGCTGAATCAAAAAGCAGGTTCGCGCTTGGGAGTTGCGTTGTGCTGGCTGCATTTAGGAAGATTGGAAGAGAAGGCTGGTCAATGGGATAAGGCGATTGCCAAATATCAGCATGCTGAAGCAATATTGAGGAGCGTTGGTGACCAGTGGCATTGGATGGAATCAGTCATTTCACTCATTAGGGCAAATATAGACAAAGGTGATTTGGCTATGGCATCACATTACATGAAAGAGGCAGAACCTGTAGCTGAGCAGTTGGGTGCATGGGAGGATTTGGAAGCCTTGTATCATGAAAAGTCCAAGATGTGTTTCAAACGAGGCGACAACAAGCAGGCTTTCGTGAATTATAAAAAAAGCCAAGCGTATCGTGACAGTTTGATCAGTGAAAAGAAAATACAGCACATTCAGAACATCCGCATCAAGTATGAACGTGAAAGCAGAGAGCAACAGATGCAAACTATGAAGCATGACATTGAGCAAGAGCGACGAATCAAGAGAGTGTTTCTGTTGAGTGGTCTTTGCATTATCTTGCTTTGTGCGGTCATCATTGTATTTTTGTGGTATGTGATACGCATCAGGTCTAAAAACCATAAAATGCAAGTACAAATACAACAAGCCAAAGATCATTTCTTCATGAATATCACGCATGAGTTCCGTACGCCGTTGACAATTATTCTGGGTTTTGGCAGACAGATGACCGACGGAGCACTGACGACAA
This sequence comes from Hoylesella buccalis ATCC 35310, assembly GCF_000177075.1. Taxonomy (GTDB): domain Bacteria; phylum Bacteroidota; class Bacteroidia; order Bacteroidales; family Bacteroidaceae; genus Prevotella; species Prevotella buccalis. The sequence goes on along the minus strand of NZ_ADEG01000080.1, from coordinate 7,762 downwards.
AGGAGCAACTGAAAAAGGCAGGTGGTATGATATTGAGGCAGGGCAATGGACTCCTCGACTTGGTTAACCAACTGTTGGATATAGCGAAGGAAAAGTCGGTTGTAAATCAACCGCTGTATCGACATGGGGATGCGGTAACTTATATAAGGATGCTGGCAGAGTGTCATCAAATATTGGCACAAGATAAAAACATCGAATTTCTGTTCACTGCTAAGCAATCTACTGTGATGATGGACTTTATACCCAGCTATCTGACCAAGATTGTGCGTAACTTACTGTCAAATGCGATTAAGTTTACGCCCCCACATGGAATGGTGAGAGCAAGTGTGGAAGTAGAAAAAGATAAACTGAAACTGGTGGTGAGAGATAATGGACAAGGAATTCCATCGGACGATATACCTTATATATTTGACCTGTTTTACCAATCACAAAATCCGTCGGCAGATGTTGGCTCGGGCGTGGGCTTGGCATTGACGAAGCAACTTGTGGAGGCAATGAATGGAACAATTGAGGTAGAAAGTGAAGTGGGAGTAGGTACTACTTTTACGGTGATCTTGCCCTTAAAAGCCACCCGTCAGGATGCTGTCATCAAGCCTATTGAAGCGTACGAACCAGAGAAACCCATCTTCAATCAAATGCCAGAAGAATCTGTTGAAGAACCAGAAACAACTCATGAGAACGCTGTGTCGGTGTTGGTGGTGGAAGACAATGCCGATGTGGCAAGATACATCGGCATGCAGATAGGGCATGAATATCAATTGTATTTTGCTCATGATGGTGTAGAAGGACTGGAGAAAGCTTTAAGTTTGATGCCAGATTTGATTCTCACCGATTTGCTCATGCCACGAAAAGATGGGTTAGAAATGTGCTGTGAAATCAAAATGTCTGAGGTGTTGAATCATATTCCGGTGATTATGATTACAGCGCGCAGTACCGATGCTGATAAATTAAAGGGATTAGAGGCTGGAGCCGATGCCTACCTTGTAAAACCGTTTAGTGCAGACGAGTTAAAGTTGAGAATTAGAAACCTGATTAGGCAAAGGGAGGTAATGCGAGAAAAATATGCACTCTCGTCAAATGTTCATGTCAATAACATGACGGCCCTGAACAAGTTGGATAAGGAGTTCTTACACAAATTCATTGATTATGTATATATTCACATGAACAACGGAACGGTAAGCGTGGAGTCAGTAGCTGCCGACTTGTGCATGACTCCCAAACAATTAAGGTCAAAAACAGTGGCCATCACTGGTGAAAATCCAAGTGCTTATATTCAAAAGATTAGATTGGAGAAAGCGCAACGCATGTTAAAAGTGGAGCCAGATATGAGTATCGGAGAGATTGCATTGAAATGTGGATTTGAAGATTTTGCTTATTTCTCACGAGTATTCAAGAAAAAATATGGCGTGATGCCGTCACAATATCGTCGATTGCCATCTTAAAAAAAGTGACAAGTTGCTCGTAATTTTTTATGAAAGCGTATCTTTTTGAAAGGTGCGCTTTTTATGTATTTAGGACTTTTAGTTCGTTGAAAACAAGCAAGTTGCGTTTTTATTTTGGACGAAAAGTCCTAAATGTCATCAAGCATTATGTTAGATAACTCCTATATTAAGGCAGAATAGTCCTACCTACCAGTCCTTATACTGTTTAATTTTGCTCCATGAAAAGTGCATGGCACAAATTAAATCGTAATAATCACACCCAGGACGACAATATGGAGTTCTGCTAAAAACAAACAGTATGAGGAAAATTTTAGCTTTATTCATTGGTATATGGATATGCCAATTGAATGTTACTCAAGCAGTAGCACAGAATGTGACCATCAGCCCTACAACGGGTAAGTTGGTCGCTGGTCTCACCTATGAAGGTGAGTTAGGTTTTGAAAGAGGTTGGAGCTCGCTGTGGAGGCATGAGCAGTTGCCGCTGACGCTTACTGTTTCCGACAAGGGCGACATCTCAGAGAGTGGCGTGCTGACAGATCCAGCAGGTGACATTGTCTTAGATGCGTCACAAGGTAAGTATGTTGTCGTTTCTGGCAAACCACTGACGACAGAGTTGCACATGTGTATTTCCTTGCCGAAAGGTTATCGGTTCACGGGTTACCGCATGGTGTTCTTGAACAATGTCAACGGCAAGACCGTCAGTGGCTTGAAGCTGGGTAAAATCAACAAACAGCTTTATGAAACGGGTAGCAACTTCGACTTCAAAGGGTACAAGGTCACTACGGGAAACATGCCAGGAACCAACGATACGAAAGAGTACGTCATAGCGCGTACCAGTAAGAATCAATCGGATATGGGTAACAACCTCTATTTCTTGCTTCATCATAATGTAGAGGAGTTCTATGGTGTTACTTTGAAGTCGTGTGAACTTTATTTCACAGCCGAAGGCGTCTTCGATGCCAAGGTGACACCAAGCTCGCCTGCAGACATCGTCAGTCAGGGCGTGAACATGATAGGTTCTCCTTTCAATACAGGTAAGCTGGATTTGGGGGAGATAAAACCTCATACCAAGAATGGAAAAACCTTTTATAGCTACGATTACAGGAATGTGGAGGAACTCACAGCCAGCAACTGGCTCTATCAGGAGAATGCCGTGGCAGGAGGCAAGCTGCCCACAACCGCAGGAAAAGGAGACATTCAAGCCTTGCGGAATGGCGGACAGTTGTACTATGCCTTAGGCAATAACACCTATTATATAGAGTCTCCAACCGCTACCGTCACACAGAATGGCATTGCGGTGCCTTTGGGCTATCGCATCACTGGTGCCAAGATTAAGTATCATTACGGGACGGCAGCTCCGGCAGGAAACATAAGAGATAATGGTAAAAGAGTACTTAACCCAGCCTTCACGCCATCGCCTTACACACTGAAGGTGTACAGCACAAACAAGGGTGAGATTGCAGAGACACGAACCGTAAACAGTGGAGCTGACGGGACAGTGGAGCTGACTAATCTAAACAACGATGCCATTAAGTTCTCTGTTGAGGGACTTGCCGAGAATACAAAGGCGCTACTTACTTTCGAGCTAACTCTTGAGGCGCTCAATCCGTTCATCAACAACATTGACATCATCTGTCACTCGATGGTTGAGAATGGTCCTACACTGATGCAACAGTTCACGAGTAACGACTTCCAGGTGTCTGGTGGCAAGTTTGTCTTCTATGTGCCGCAAGACTTCTTTGGAGGCGGGGAACAGAAGTGCCGCTTCACATTCGAGAACCTGTACAGCAAATACGGTGACGAGACCTATCAGCAGACAGATCCCCACCATGCCCGCTACTTCTTCGTGAAGTCAAAATACTACAACGATACCGACGGACAACAGTATAGTACTACCGGCAACGAGCCTGCATCTGACAAGATTGCTACATCCATGTGCGGAAATAAGGCGTTCAAATACAGCAACATTGATGAACTGAGCAACACAAACACCTCGGGCAGTGCGACGCAGTTGCAGGAATATCCTTACTCGGAGGCTCTCTATAAGAAACAGGGAGGAAGCTTTGCCGATGACATAGTAATCAAGGTGGGTGAAGGAAAACCCTGCTACTTGTTTACTGCCGATGAAACCCGATGGAACGTTGCACCGACCACAGCCACGGAACACCGTTACTATGCTTATTATCTCATGGATCTGAAGCTGGAGACAAAGGACTATGTGGCTAAGTGTGTACTGACCAAGCTTTACGACAAGACTTGCTATAACCGTGACGGCAATGATGTAGAACTTCCTATGTATGGTGGCGAGTTCAAGGCGCTGGATGCGAAAACGGGTAAAGAAATTCCTACTGGCAGAGCTTACCTGACCGTGCCAATGATGAAGCAGGCTTTGATAGATGAGCTTTATGGCAATCCAGAAAAGGGTATTGCGGGCGTTGAAGCCACGGGCATGCAAGTTCTCTATTTGGACTATACCAACCTATACTCCGTGCATATCCCTGAAGCCAGCGAGATGAATGAGATGAAGTCGTTGCTCAACCCCAACTGCCTCATCTACTTCCCAGAACGCACCTGCTACCAGATGGATAACTATGTTCAGAAGACCCAGAGCGGCGACTATCGAGCATGCAAGAACATCGTGATAACCGACCGTCAGCCTTTCTACGCACCTTACAAGATTACCGTCCCAGCAGAGAACTACGCAAGCTATAAGCGTGAGATTACCATTCCTGCCAATGGCAAGGTGGCCTACGCAACGGTGGTTCTGCCATTTACCTTGGAGGTTACAGATGGGGTTCATACCAACGAAGATGGACAGTGCTCGTTCAAAGTGAGCAAGATGACACCAGAAAACTGTTTGGCATTGGATGATGGAGAGTACGCCTCTGCCCAGAGTTATCGCGGTAAGGCAAAATTCGACCTGATTACAGAAACACACACAGAAGCCAATGTGCCATACATGGTAGAGGTGACGACGGCTCCTACGGATGCGAACATCTCGTTCATAGCCAAACAGAAAGGTTCTGACATCATGGCAACGAAGGGAAGTGCGATGAATGCTACTGAATACACATTCAGTGGTGAGACCGCCACAGGCAAGATAGGTGCAACGACTTACAACTTCCATAATTACGGTTCGTATGCTGGAAAGAAAATCGACAGGACTGCAAAGAAAGTGTTCTATTTTGCGAAGAACATGTATTTGAGTTCTACCAATCTAAGGCCAGAATTCCCGTATGTTTATGTATATCCATTCCGTGCATACTACGAGTATAGTTCAGCGGGTGCTCCTGCCAAGCTGTTCTCCTTCTGGGCAACTCTTGACGAAGAGTTTGGTACGCCAACCGGCATTACTGACACGAATGCAGTACCCGATTTGGCTATTGTTCCAGGAGAGGGAAGCCTAACGGCTTCGGCAAGAGAGGCCACCGTGGTGAAAGTTTATGGCAGCAATGGCGTGATGGTATGGTCAGTGAGCCTTGATAGAGGTGAAACCCAGACCGTGACTCTGCCAGGTGGACTTTATGTAGTGAATGGAAAGAAAATCATCGTAAAATAGTTAGGGAGGAAGTCGTTATGAAGAAGCAATATATAGCACCGGAAATTATATCCGTCAACACTTGTTATGGGCAGTTGATGCAAGGAAGTCCTTATGACCATGCAGACAGCAAGCAATTTGAATTTAAAGTAGAGGATGAGGAGCTTGAGGATTTAACAGATAGCAGATATCATCAATACAAGCTTTGGGATCCAGAAGATTTCGACTACTAAACTTTCCTCATTACGATGTGTATTTAGTTTAGGTGATCCGGGCAGGGCGATGAGTTTTGTCCGGATCTGTTTTATGCTACATCTTTTTCGAGTATGATGACAGAAACATAAAAACAGGATGGTTTGCTTTGACTTTTCCTCTATTTGTCTTACCTTTGCAAAGAAGGCCGTGATAACGCTCGCCGCACCGTAAATGGCGTGCGTCGGCAGCTAAGAAGATAAATTTTATGGAAGACATGGATGCGAAGAAAGGTTACACAATCAACGTCCGCGGCAGGTTGGTTGACCTATCGAAACCGTTGGTGATGGGGATTCTTAATGTTACGCCCGACTCCTTCTACCAAGGGAGCAGAAAGCAGACGGAAGTAGAGATTGCCCAGCGCACCAACCAGATTATAGAAGAAGGTGGAGAGATGATTGATGTGGGTGCGTTCTCCACACGTCCCGGCGGTGCCTTTGAGGTGACAGAGGAAGAGGAGATGGACAGGCTTCGCCGTGCTTTGGCCATCGTTAGGCGCGAGCGGCCGGAAGCTATTGTTTCGGTTGATACCTATCGGCCTCGTGTGGCCCGTCGATGTGTAGAAGAGTGGGGCGCTGACATCATCAATGACGTGTCTGAAGGTGGACTCACCGGTATTGTCAACACACCGATACACGAGGAAGGGAGCATGTTTGAAACCGTTGCACGGCTTCAGGTGCCATATATCCTCATGTCGGTGAAATCGAATCTGCATGACATGCTGATTGCTTTCGCCAGGGAGACGCAGGAGCTGTATGCCCTGGGTGCGAAAGATATCATCCTGGATCCTGGGTTTGGGTTTGGAAAAACGCTCGACGAGAACTACAAGATCTATCATCACATGGAGCGTTTGCAGGTACTTGACTTGCCGTTGCTGGTGGGGATATCGCGCAAAAGTATGATATACAAGTTGCTGGGTGGTGATCCTACAACATCTCTAAACGGAACGACGGTACTCAACACCATCGCGTTGCAGAAGGGTGCTGCCATTCTGCGCGTACATGATGTACGAGAGGCTGTGGAAGCCTGTAAGATTTATGAGAGAATGCAAGGGGTGTGATGGGGTACAACGACAGCCTCACCCCCAATGGCCTCTCCCTCAACAGCCTCACCCCCAACCCCTCCCCAAAGGGGAGGGGAGTGATTAGCTTTTTGGGTCGCGAAGCTATCAGCTTGTTAACTTGTCATCTTGTCATCTTGTCAACTATAAAGAGCTATCAACTCGTCAACTTGTTAACTCGTTAACTTGTCAACTAAAAAAACTCACAAACTCAAAAACTCACAAAATGATTCCATTCGAAATAGGAACGAAAGATATCATTGATATCCTGTTAGTGGCATTGATGCTCTACTATGTATATCGGTTAATGAAAGAAAGCCGTTCGCTCAATGTCTTTATCGGAATATTGATATTTATCTTCATCTGGCTGTTTGTCAGTCAAATATTAGAGATGCGTCTGCTGGGTTCCATTATGAACAAGCTGGTAAGCGTCGGAGTTATCGGCTTGATTATCCTGTTCCAGGAAGAGATTCGTCGTTTCTTGTATGAGTTGGGTGCGCACCAGCGCTTCCAGGCTTTTTCCAGGCTTTTCACCAATAGCGATAAACAAGGCGAGGAGGATAAGGAAACCATTGTACCCATTGTGCTGTCGTGCATGAGTATGGCTAAGAGCCATGTGGGGGCACTGATTGTCATTGAACGAGGAATGCCCTTGAACGATATCGTGGAAACGGGCGATGTCATCGATGCCAAGGTAAATCAACGACTGATAGAAAATATCTTTTTCAAGAATTCGCCTTTGCATGATGGTGCCATGATTATTTCCAAAAAGCGCATCAAAGCTGCCGGCTGTATCTTGCCAGTGTCGCACGACTTGAGTATACCAAAAGAGTTGGGATTGCGCCATCGGGCTGCAGCAGGGGTTACGCAAAACACGGATGCCATTGCCGTTGTGGTTTCTGAGGAGACAGGTCGCATCAGCGTGGCCATGAAGGGAGGATTTCGGTTGAGATTGTCGGCAGAAGAATTGGAGAGCTTGTTGGCCAAGGAAATGGAGGCTTGACCCTCGGTATGCTTTTTCCGATGCTTTTGAACGAAGGATGAGGGGAGGAATAGAAAGTCTATGGTAGTGGGTTTGCTGAAATAGAAGCCTTATATATAATAAGGTGAAAACAATCGTGAAAGGCTCCTTAAATACAAATAAACGTTAAATCTCTATCTTTTTTCAAACTTTTTTGCTCATTTGTTTGGAGGGTATTGTTTTTCGTATTACCTTTGCACTCGCTTTCGCACTAAAAGCTGCGTTAGCGACACAAAGAAGCGATCTTTGAAAAGATTTACATAAAGACAGAAGTAGTACAAGAAGCATGAGTGTTGTTAAAGATGCTCATGGGTGAACATTTACGAACCGTTCAATTCTTACTAGAAACGAACAAAGGTGAGAAAACTTTTAAATTCTGGAGTTTCGTTCTGAACAGAGAAAACGAAGTTGGCATGATAGGCGTGTCTTTGGCGCGAGCCTTATACATT
>NZ_ADEG01000081.1 GCF_000177075.1 Hoylesella buccalis ATCC 35310 | reverse complement strand
TATGTTTCCAGCTATGGCTATGTGCATGATGAATGAGTGTTTGTTGTGTGAATAGAATGATTGTTGATATGTTGAAAAGACGCTGCGTTGTGATTACAGATTGTCAAAGAGACCGAACAGTTGCGCGTCTATCTTGTCGATGATTTCTGAAAAGTCTTTCGGATTGTGCTCAAAGTCAAGCGCGTCCGCCTCAATGATAAGTTTCTTTCCTTGGTATTTATTGAGGATAAAATCTTCGTAACGTTCGTTTAGGTTGGTGAGATACTCCAGTGGGATGGTCTGTTCGTAGTCTCTTCCGCGCTTTTGGATATGCCCAACCAGGTTAGGGACAGATGAACGAAGGTAAATCATGAGGTCTGGAAGTTTGACAGCCATCATCATAGCCTCGAACAGTTCCATGTAGGTGTTGAAATCTCTGTCAGACAAATGCCCCATATCTCGGTTGTTGGCGGCAAAAACATATACCCCTTCGTATATCGAACGGTCTTGTACGATGGTTTCTTTCGATTGAGCTATATCCAGCAAGTCATGAAAACGTTGCTTCAAAAAGTAAACCTCAAGGTTGAAAGCCCATCGTTCAATGGACCGATAGTAGTCGTCCAAGTATGGATTAACGTCTACCGATTCCAATTTAGGCGTCCACCCATAATGTTTAACCAACATGTTT
>NZ_ADEG01000082.1 GCF_000177075.1 Hoylesella buccalis ATCC 35310 | reverse complement strand
GTTTCGTCTCCAGAAAGGAGGTGTTCCAGCCGCACCTTCCGGTACGGCTACCTTGTTACGACTTAGCCCCAATCACCAGTTTTGCCCTAGGCCGCTCCTTGACGGTTACGGACTTCAGGCACCCCCGGCTTTCATGGCTTGACGGGCGGTGTGTACAAGGCCCGGGAACGTATTCACCGCGCCATGGCTGATGCGCGATTACTAGCGAATCCAGCTTCGTGGGGTCGGGTTGCAGACCCCAGTCCGAACTGGGAGACACTTTGAAGATTAGACCAAACTTGCGTTAAGCCAACACTCTGTATGCCCCATTGTAACACGTGTGTAGCCCCGGACGTAAGGGCCGTGCTGATTTGACGTCATCCCCACCTTCCTCACACCTTGCGGTGGCAGTATCTCCAGAGTGCCCAGCATTACCTGATGGCAACTGAAAAAAGGGGTTGCGCTCGTTATGGCACTTAAGCCGACACCTCACGGCACGAGCTGACGACAACCATGCAGCACCTCCACC
>NZ_ADEG01000083.1 GCF_000177075.1 Hoylesella buccalis ATCC 35310 | reverse complement strand
ATTCAAGATACCTTCAGCACTAAATTGACGATTCAAATTGCTCAATAGCTCATTTTGCAGGCTGAGACATAGGTATCTTTCCGATGTACACTAACTTTATGGGCATTTAAGTTGCCTCAAAATTCAAAGTTAGTATGTTCAAAATGAGATGTCGTGTGTGTGGCAGTACGCATACGAAAAAGAATGGTGTTCGCAAAGGTGTACAACTGTATAAATGTCAGGATTGCGGCTATCAGTTTCGCTCCGGTTTCCAATTGAGCGATGATGAATTGTGGACTGCTTATCAACAACAGAAGCAGACGATCAACGAACTATCGGTACGCTTCAGGATAAGCCTCTACGGTCAAGCGTAGGTTACATAACATCAAGTGTGAGTGGGTGCAACCTCCACTAAACGGAAGTGGTTTTGTCCATCTGGACGTAACGTATTGGGGTCGAAACTTCGGTGTGCTGCTCGCATTGGATACGGAGAGCGGAAAGCCTCTCTATCTGTCCTTTGTAAAGAGCGAGACGGTGAAGGACTATGAAGATGCGGTCGTC
>NZ_ADEG01000084.1 GCF_000177075.1 Hoylesella buccalis ATCC 35310 | reverse complement strand
ACCTCAGCAATTCCAAGCAAGCTTGATTGCATTCGGCTCGCACAGCCTTTGCAGAAGATAGGCTTCGCCTCAACATAGAAAGTAAACTTTCTCTGTCTTCGGCTTGCTCAATCTTTGCAGAAGATTGGCTTCGCTTACTTAAACATGGGAAACGATGTTTCTTTCCCAAAAAATGATTAAAAACCAACATGAAAATAATAATGATAGCCCTGATTGGGCACTTGCTCGTAGGCACAATAACGGGTATGGCACGACAAAGGCCACCAATCTCACTGCAGCAAAAAACAGAGATGGCGTTAAACTCTATGAACAATTATTTCGATATCACGAGATTACCGAGGCCTGTCATCGGGTTTATTTCATGCCCTTGGAAGATAATAGTCAGGTGATGGTGATAAAAAGAGGTGAAAAATGGTTCGACGCCGTGATGCTTCGCGGTTTCATTGAACTGTATCGGGTGACCAACAATGCACGTTACCTCCATTCGTTCGAATCGTCTTTGCGGCAGGCATGTAAGGAAAAAACGCCCCAATGACAAAGGGTTGTTATCAACCAGCTGCTTCGACAGCGCTCAAAACTAACCCGTGGAAGAGCCCGTCGTCCGCAGCGCAAGAGCCTTCTCACACAGGCTGAGATGATAGAAATGATGACAAGATTATCAAATATTAAATAACGATCAATTTTATGAAACAAAGAATGAAGTTATTGGCAGGTGCCGGCTTGATGTTGGGTCTGTCTGCTAATGGTGCAATGGCCTACACAATGACTGCTGAAAAGTCAGCCATCGTGGCTGCTGCCGACAACACCAAGTTAGTAACGCAGCGTCCCCCTGTGGCAGAACGTTTGTTCGTTTCCGACGCTGTTGAAAAGAAAATTAAGGAAGTACGCAAGCTGTTGAAGGGCAATCCCTACCTGGCTTGGATGTTCGAGAATTGTTTTCCCAACACCTTAGATACCACTGTCCACTTTGACGGCAAAGACGATACCTTCGTCTACACAGGCGATATTCACGCCATGTGGTTGCGTGATTCGGCTGCGCAGGTGTGGCCTTATGTTCAATTGGCCAACAAAGATCCTAAGCTGAAAGCCATGTTGCGCGGTACTATTCTACGACAATTGAAATGTATCAACATCGATCCCTACGCCAATGCTTTCAACATGAGACCGACGGGGGGCGAGTGGCAGAGCGACTTGACTGACATGAAGCCCGAACTGCATGAGCGCAAATACGAGATAGATTCGCTATGTTATCCGCTCCGCTTGGCTTACCACTATTGGCAAGTAACCGGTGACGACTCTGTTTTCGGGCCAGAATGGATAGAGGCGATGAAGAATATCTTGAAGACGTTCCACGAACAGCAACGCAAGAATGGGGTAGGGCCGTACAAATTCCAACGCAAGACCGAGCGACAATTGGACACCGTGTCAAACGACGGATTGGGAAACCCTGTGAAGCCAGTTGGACTCATTGCCTCATTCTTCCGCCCGTCAGACGACGCTACCACCTTCTTGTTCCTTGTTCCGTCCAATTTCATGGCGGTTTCTTCACTTCGCAAGGCTGCTGAGATTCTGACAAAGGTAAACAAGAACACCGTCTTGGCCAGCCAATGCACCGCTTTGGCCAATGATGTGGCAGCTGCTTTACAGAAATATGCAGTACACAACCACCCCAAATATGGTAAGATTTATGCTTTTGAGGTTGATGGCTTCGGCAACCAGTTGCTGATGGACGATGCCAATGTGCCCAGTTTGTTGGGCATGGCCTACCTGGGTGATGTAGACGTGAACGACCCTATTTACCAGAACACGCGTCGCTTTGTGTGGAGTGAGGACAATCCTTATTTCTTCAAGGGCGCAGCGGGAGAAGGTGTTGGTGGACCGCATACCGGTTATGACATGATTTGGCCGATGACCATTATGATGAAAGCCTTTACCAGCAACAACGACGCTGAAATCAAAGAATGTATCGAACAGCTCATGCGTACCGATGCCGGATTGGGCTTCATGCACGAGTCTTTCCATAAAAACGATGCCACAAAATTCACCCGTTCGTGGTTTGCTTGGCAGAACACGCTCTTCGGTGAACTGATTATCAAGCTCATTGACGACGGCAAACTAAACGTATTGTTGAGTGCGAAACGATAATCAGAACAACTTTTTATATCTCACTTTCGTGCCGGGTCCCATTAAAGTGGCCCGGCATTCGTTTTTCTTACCGTTCCCCATTGTTTGGAACGTTTGTTTGTTCAGACGGTTGTGCGCTTAACGAATGCCGCAACAAGAAGAATAAACCTTTTCTTTCTTGATTATCAAGGATATTGCTTACTTTTGCCAAACGATGAAAAAATGAAAAGGCTATCGAACCATTTTCCGCCGATTCATACGGTACAAGTGGGGTTATAGTAGATATAATATGACTTACTTTGTAGTTCAGGCCCTGTCCTGTAATGTGAAAGTAGGTATTAAAAATTAATTCATCAGACCTGATTAAAGAAGATGTTGCTGTCTGTCATCATCCCCGTTTACAATGTAGAACACACCCTTGAAAGGTGTGTGCAGAGTGTGTTGACTCAGAATGTTCCTGATATGGAAGTCATCTTGGTGGATGATGGGTCGACAGATGGCTCGGCTGCTCTCTGTGATACTTACGGCAACAAAAAGAATATCACTGTTATCCATCAAGACAATGCGGGACTCTCTGCGGCTCGAAACACGGGGTTAACGGTGGCCAAAGGCAGGTATGTCACTTTTGTTGACTCGGATGATTACCTGGATACTGACCTCTATCCCCCGCTGATGAAGGTGTTACAAGCGGATGACGATATCGACTTGTTGGAATATTCGTTTGTCAGAGACGATGGGAAGAGCGTGGAAACGCATATCCTTCATGACAAGTGTTATCAAGACGTGTGGCGCTACTGGTTTGAAGCCAAGGCTTATCTGCATGGTTTCGCCTGTAATAAAATATTCAAACGAATACTGTTTGACACCATCCAGTTTCCCGTTGGTCGTAAATTTGAGGACGTTTTTGTGCTTCCACAGCTGTTAAGTAAGGTTCGCTGTGTTCGTACCACTCCTATCGGGTTTTACCAATATACCTATAATAAGAATGGTATAACGGCTAGGGCGCAAGGCAACGAATGGAAAGACCTGTTACAAGCGCATCTCAACGTGCTGGAAAATACGTCCCTTCAAGCCTGCGAAGGCTTTGATGCTTACTATGCCCATGTATTGAATGTCCAGTTACATACCTACGAATTGACAGGCGATACAAACGACATCCAGCTTCCCACACTTCCCTTTTACGGCACTCTGAAATTAAAGCTGCTCCGTTTTTTTGGCATGAAGGGCCTGTGCATGTTACATCGCTGGCTGCACCAGATGCTGTAAAACCGCAACTCAACCTGTGGATTGACAGAAAAACAAGGTGTACGTTGATGATGATTTATTTTGACATCGAACCTTTTTATAATTGGCGAATTTACCATCAACGATGCATTTTTTCGGCAAATTTCTATATTGAAAGTTTTCACGAGTCGTTTTAAGGCTAAAAGACAGATGAAATATCTTACAATTCTGTAGAATGCAATGAATTAAGTTCCGCTGCTCACAAATAGACTGATTAATTCAACTCATGCAGGGCAGGTTTCATAAAATCTTGCTAGAAGCAGAATAGACACATCGAGCACAACAGCAAGTTCGTTGCGCTCGATGGCGGATAGGCAATTCATGGTTTCGGTTGGGCACATCCAACGTAAAAGTGAATAAATGATAACGCATTTGCCTGTTCCTGTTTTTTGTTGTAAATTTGCCATACTAATAACACTAACTAAATAAATAATATGAACATCATTAAAACGTGTCTGTCTGCACTCGCACTGGTTACTGCCATGAATGCAAGTGCACTTGACAAACTGGACCCCGTAGACTATGTGAACCCTTTGGTGGGTACCCTGTCCAAGGTTTCCCTCTCAACAGGTAATACCTATCCGGCCATCGCCCTGCCATGGGGCATGAACTTCTGGATGCCTCAAACAGGTAAGATGGGAGACGGATGGGCCTACGTTTATACAGCCGACAAACTTCGCGGATTTAAGCAAACTCATCAACCCAGTCCATGGATTAACGACTACGGACAGTTTGCCATCATGCCCATCACCGGCAAGCCGGTATTCAATGAAGACGAACGTGCCAGTTGGTTCTCACACAAAGCTGAAGTGGCCAAACCCTATTACTATCGCGTTTATCTGGCTGACCACGACGTGGTGACGGAATTGACACCGACAGAGCGGGCCGTCATGTTCAGGTTCACATTCCCCGAGACCGACCAGTCGTACGTGGTGGTAGATGCCCTTGACCGTGGCTCGTCTGTGAAGATTATTCCTTCAGAAAACAAGATTATAGGATACACTACACGCAACAGTGGGGGCGTACCCGACAATTTCAAGAATTATTTTGTCATCATGTTTGACAAGCCTTTCACATATAAAGCCGCAGTGGCCGATGGTCAAATCAAGCAAGGGTCCACGGAAGCAACGGTCAACCACGCTGGTGCCATCATCGGCTTCAAGACCAAACGAGGCGAGCAAGTGCATGCCCGTATCGCCTCTTCTTTCATCAGCCCTGAGCAAGCAGAACTCAACTTGCAGGAGCTGGGCAACCTGTCGTTCGAACAAATCAAGGCACAGGGACGACAGACTTGGAACAAGACGTTGAGCAGAATTGAGGTGGAAGATAAAAATGTAGACCATCTGCGTACCTTCTACTCATGTCTTTACCGCTCTGTATTGTTCCCACGCAGTTTCTACGAGAAAGATGCCAATGGCAAAATCGTCCATTACAGTCCGTACAACGGCAAGGTGTTGCCCGGCTATATGTTTACCGACACAGGCTTCTGGGATACATTCCGTTGTTTGTTCCCCATGCTCAACCTCATGTATCCGTCCATGAACGTCAAGATGCAAGAAGGTTTGGCCAATGCCTATCTCGAAAGTGGCTTCCTGCCAGAGTGGGCCAGTCCTGGCCATCGCGGCTGCATGGTGGGCAACAACTCGGCATCTGTCGTGGCAGACGCTTACCTGAAAGGGCTGCGTGGTTACGATGCTGAAACGTTGTGGAAAGCCGTGACGCATGGTGCCAATGCGGTTCACCCGAAGGTTAGCTCAACGGGTCGCTTGGGATGGGAATATTACAACAAATTGGGTTATGTGCCTTACGATGTGAAGATTAATGAGAACGTGGCTCGAACCTTGGAGTATGCTTACGATGACTGGTGCATCTATCAGTTTGGTAAGTCGCTGGGTAAGTCTGAAAAAGAACTGGCTCAATACAAGAAAAACGCCATGAACTATAAGAACGTATTCGATAAGGAAACCAACTTGATGCGCGGTCGCAATCAGGATGGTAAGTTCCAGACACCGTTCAGTCCCTTAAAGTGGGGTGATGCGTTTACAGAAGGCAATTCCTGGCATTACTCTTGGTCCGTATTCCACGACCCACAGGGCTTGATCAACCTCATGGGAGGCAAGCAAACCTTCGTCCAAATGCTCGATTCAGTCTTCAATGTTCCGCCTTTGTTCGATGACAGTTACTACGGAGGTGTCATCCATGAGATTCGCGAAATGCAAATCATGAACATGGGTAACTATGCCCATGGCAACCAGCCCATCCAGCACATGATTTACATGTACAACTATGGCGGACAGCCTTGGAAGGCTCAATACTGGATTCGCGAGGTGATGGACAAGCTCTACACGGCTCAAGCCGACGGCTATTGCGGTGATGAGGACAACGGACAAACCTCTGCTTGGTACGTCTTCTCGGCTATGGGTTTCTATCCTGTGTGTCCAGGTGCCAACCAGTATGTCATTGGTACACCTTACTTTGACAAGATGACCCTGCATTTGGAGAACGGCAAGACCATGACCATCACGGCGCAAGACTGTAGTCAAGAGAACAAATATATTCAGTCGTTGAGCATCAACGGCATGTCTTCCACCAAGAACTTCTTCACACACGACCAGTTGATGCAGGGCGGCAACATCCAGTATGTCATGGGTAGTACCCCCAATAAGCAGCGTGGCATCAGTGAAAGTGATGCTCCTTATTCGTTCACGAAAGAACTGACAGCAGCGAAAAGCGTGAAAAGTAAGAAAAGCAGACGTCGCAGATAAGCGAGCATGAACATTCATCGCCCGAATGGCGTTGATTGAAAAGATAAATTTAAAGGCTGGCTCTAACCGCATAATGGGTAGAGCCAGCCTTTAAATTTATAAGCAGCGCAATTCCTGGATGCGCCAACTTGTAAATGAGGTCGGGTGGTTGAGAAGGTTGTTTGCATGTCCCTGCCACCCTCTTTTTTACTCTATTTAATGCGTGTAGGAGCGTGATTTATCGCATTCCGCCAAAATAACGGCCCTACGGAATTGTAAAATATTTAGTCTATTTTTTGCCCTTAAAACGGCATGAGAAAACTTTCAATTTAGAAAAAATCAATAGGCAAACGGGAAGCAAATAGAAGTTTAATTTGCCATCAAAATTGGATTTTTCCGCAAAAGCATGGAGATAACATTCTTAGAAGCATCCTATTGGTGGGCAATCTACATGCTGTTGCACCCCAAGATAATTATTAAAATGTATCTAATTGAAAATAAAGAAGTTACCTTGTTTGTACAACTAAACTGGTAACGATTTGGAAACGAGCGAGCTACTTGGCTTCGCTGTTTTCTGCCTAACAAAGAACGCTTGTTATTCCGTTTGCAAAGATAATACTTTGTTACCGAATAACAAGCGTTTTTGATGAGATATTCTTTATTCTGCACTTTTTGTATGCTGCTATGTTTATATTCCCCTTCCACGTTTCTTCTTTCTGTTAGCTTGGTATCTGAGTTTGCGCTGCCATGCAGCTTCGGTTAAGTCATAGCCTAGTGTACTTGGTGTAATCAAATCGCCTAACCCTTCCACAACTTCATCGGCTGCGCTAACAATGGTGTCTGCCACTGCACCAATGGAGTTCTGCACTCGTGGGGTATCATTGTCTCGTGAGACAGTGGAACGGCTTTTGGGTACAAGCTGATAACCTGTATCAGATTGTTTGTTGTTTTCTGTCGGCTCTTGTACTGTTTGATGTGGTTTCTTTGGTTCTTCCTTGTTAGTTGGTTCAAAATTCTTTTGCAAAGAACGGTAGCCGAATTCCCTGCCAATTTCGGAAGCCTTGAAGGATTGCCCTGCGTATGAGAACTTCAAGCCATAGACCTTGCCCTGCTTGTTCTTCATACGCTCTATAATAATGCCCTTCTTGTTCAACTCGTAAAGGAACATGGAGTGTCCCGTGATACCTGTTCCTTTGTACTTGTCAAGCAAGGAATAACAGATTTGCTGAACCTCTTTCTTGGTTTGCTCTCTCGTTGGACTTGCTTTTGTCTTTTGATATTTCTTTTCTGCCTTGACCTCCTTTGCAATGGTCAAGCCTTTCTCTCTGCTTATTTCCTCCGCCACTTTTGCTGCCCTATTGCTCACAAAAGTAGTATCATAGACTTCTCCATACAGACTGATACGGTTCGCAATGATGTGAATATGTCTGTTATCGGTGTCCTTGTGCGTTACCGCCACCCATTGGTGGTTGTCGAGTCCCATTCGCTTGGCAAACAAATGAGCAATCCACATAAGTTCGGACACAGGCAGTCTTTTCTCGTCCTGCGGTGCGATACCGATTTCGATACGGAGAAACTTGTTCCTGCAACGGCTGTTGTAGTCACTGACCACTTTCATTTCCTCGTAGATGGTCTTTGAATCTCTGCTGCAAAGATTGTGGAATGCAAGCCGACTACCGAGTTTACCTTCCCTGAAAATATAGTCCAAAGCCGTGCTGCCGTGCGCTATCGCCTTGCATTTACCTATCATTTCTTGTTAGATTTAAGACCTTATATATTTCATCATCCACCCGAAAATGCGGGTCGTAAAACCGCTTAAATGCCTCTTTGGCACATAGCGAAAGGTTCTTAGTGATGAATAGCCACCTTTCATCCTTGACTTTGATGAGATTGGAAATCTGCCCGTAGAACCTTCCTGTATGCTGGAGAATGGCAATGGCTTCCCTCTCATTGTCTGTCATCCTGGGAACGGCTGTTACTTCTCCGTTAAGGAGTATCTCACGGCAGTAGTCAGAGAACTTCCGTCCCGTGCTTTCCGCTTTTGACTTGATACGTTGCTTTTCCTCTAAGGTGCATCTTACCTTGATGAACTCCGTCTTCTTCATCTGCTGCCCTTCCTTATCCTGTTGCTGCCATCGGGCAGATTTTCCTTTGTATCTGCTCATATAAGTTTTTTTGAAAGTTAATCATTGTAGATGATTCGTTGTTGCTTAATTCCCGAACACTGACCGATGAGAACGGAGTGATTACGGTCTAATCTCCCCGACAGTCTGACGAGGGGAGCAAGAGCAGTTTGTGGGTACAAACTGACGTCTTGCAATATCAGCTAACGAAACGTTAACGCACAAGGCGTTTTGCTGCCGAAAAGTGAATGCCGTGCATTCTGTGTTTAACTGCGTTCGTGGTGTTCCCATCATTCAGTATGTTTGACAAATGTCTGTTGTTATGTTCTCTAAAAAAGGTTGAGGGTTTTGAGTGGAATAATATCCCCTTTTCCCAAAAGTCCTCGCCCCCTTTTCCTGTGCCTCACAGCTTTCTCCACTTCTCTATGTCCTCACCATACTCCTCCAAATGAATGCGCACGATGTTCTCCACGAAACTTGAAAGGTTGCTGCCCCTGTCGCCTAACCTGCGCACGATAAAGTCGGCACGTTCCTGCGTTTCCCTGCTCAGATAGACCGCTTTTCGGTTGCTTAGTTTTGTTGGAACAAGGTAGGCCTGCTTGTAGGCTTCGAGCGTCTCCTTTCTCTTTTTGGCACTGATGCGCCTTTGAACGGTTGCGTTCTCTGTATGCTGCGCAGGTTCAGAGTGCGCAGTGTTCTCTGTGTACTGTTCGTTAGTTGGTCTTTCTATTTCAGGAACCTCATTCCCTTTCTGTGGAGTAGATTCGTACTCAGTTTTATCTTCCACACCCAAAAACCATGAAAAATCTTTGTCCGTTGTCTTTGTTTTATTTTCCATTTCGCTATCTAATTTTATGTTTGACTTGTTTTGATTTCTTACTTTCCTTTTGCTCCGTAACCGTCATCCGTGTCCGTTCCTGCACTTTCTGCTGCTCCTGTTTACGCATACGGCAGACATGAAACTCGTTGAGGTCTTTGAAGCCTTTGTAATGTATGGACATATCCTCCACCTTGAAACCTGCCTTGACGAAATCATTGGTTGCCCTCCGTCCTGCTTCATCATTATCAAGGAAGGCACGGATATGGGGCAGGTGTCGGTCGTTCAGATAGCGAACAGTCCTTGCCACATTGCTTACGGAGTTCATCACAAGGCAGTGGCTGGCTATCTCCTCTTTCATTGAAAGAAAAGAAAGGAAATCCATAAATCCTTCAAACACACATACAGGCAGTGGCTTGTCTATTGCGTGTTCTGTCTGTTTGTCCGTAAATATCAGAGTAATGTCCTTCGGAGCTATCGTTCCCTTGAACGAGTGATTGTCTCGGAGCTCATATCCTCCCAACAGGTTGGCAAAGCCAATGGCTTGATAGCGCCTGCCCCTTACCTCGTAACTGATACATTTAAGAAATGGCGTTGCCTTTTCCAAATCAATGCAGCGTATCTTTGTAAGATACTCCCGCAAATGTGGCGGCAAGGTGTCTGATATGCTTATCAGTTTCCTTGTCTCGTTTGCAGCCATCGTAGGTTGTAAATTATTAGGCACGAAGTTTTTACGAGAACTACATGTTATATTATCGAAAGCGTTCTGTCCCAAACGGTGGATGGCTTCCGATAGCGTGCAGCTCTCCAAGCGCATACAGAGGTCGATGATACTTCCGCCCCTGCCTTCGGCATAGTCTATCCAAAGGTTCTTCTCTGTGTCCACCTTGAAACTCGGATGTGTTTCTGCACGCAGCGGTGAGCGGTACAACGCATAGACTGGTGTTCTGCGTACAGGCTTGATGCCTTTCCTTTCAAGATACTCCACGATGGGGTATCGCTTGATGCGTGATAAATCTTCTTTCATTGTGATATGTTTTAATTGAATGGATTGAATCATTTTTGTTTGAATGACAATGGTGTATTTGAATGGTAATTGAATGATTATTGAAAGAAATTCTCTTTTCAGAAGTTTTTCCCCTCCAAACTTTTTCATCTTTCTTCTTACTACATACTATTTTAAGTTAAGTAATTGATTTTCAATATATTTTGTAGTACAAAGTCATACTACGAACTTACAACATACGGCTACTACATTTGGTTGATGCAATAACTTGGCAAGGGACAAGGGAGAATCTTCCTTACCTTATATACATAGATTGGACTGCCGCCCTCACGCCTCTTGCTCACTTTCTCAAAGCCTGCCCTTTTCAGGGCTTCGCCCATATGCTTTAAGGACAAGGGATGATGCGTATAAAGTCTCAAGTAGGTGATTATCTCGGTGGTGGTCATATAGGTACAGTTGGGATTATCCTCCGCTGGCTTCTCAAAGCAACGGAGCAGCAGTTCCATTTCTGCGGTCTGTACTTGGAAGTCTTCGCTCTCCCTGTATAGTTCCGTGATTTCATCATCGTCAAACCAATAGCGAAAGCCTGCGTTTAACAAGGCTTTCGTTTCGGCATAGACATTATCCATAGATATTGCCTTTGCACGCTCAATGTCAATGGAAAACACCTCAAAGGGAAGAAAACGCCTGCTGCCTGTGGGGTCGGTAAGGAAGTCGTTACCATTTACCTATGCAACGAAGCTCGCTAAGTGTGGATATTCCTCCACATACTTGTCGTAGGGCATACGATACTTGACCATCGGGCAGGTAATAAGGTTTTTGAGTTCGTTTTCGTCACGCTTGTTGAGGGCTTTGAGCTGGTCGTCAATGTTTACGATGAGGTTTTGCCCGATATAGGTAAGTGTGTCCTTCTCCTGCGGATATATCTTGCCCGTGTAGCTGTAACCATGCAGAGCAGGAGGACAAAGCAAGTCAAGGAATGTTGTCTTGAACTTGCCCTGCTCGCCTGTCAGCACGAGACAGGTATGGTTACGGCACTCACGGTCGTCCATAGCGTAGGCGACTACTGCCACGAGCCATTTTGTAAGATATAGTAGCCATTTTTCGTGATTGCGCACCACAACACAACCTGCCAGTTCGGGAATGGCTTTCAGTGAAAGAGAGAAGGCATTGCAGCAACTATTGTATTCGTCAGTGTTACCACAACTACTGCCTATATCCAGCAAGGGCAACGCTTTGAAATACTCTTGTATTGGATTGATGCGTGGCGAGAAGCTGCTCTCTATAATGGAATAGAGGTTGTCGGAAGAGGTTATTATCCCGATGTCGTTATCTATCTCCCTTCGAAGCGTATTGATTTCATAGCGACCCACTTTTGAAAAGTGAGCATCGTCCTTGCACCTGTATTCGGTTCTACCTAATATCGTGTTATATCTGAACTTATAATAGGAGGAGAGATAGGTTTCTATCTCACCATTTTTGGAGGAAGTCTTCCTTTGCTTGGGCGTATTATTTTCGCCCACTGAATTGCCTTTATCTGCGCTTGTTTTCATTATATGCCTGTTTTTGTTTCCGAGAGTGAAGTTATGAAGAGAATGGGAAAGTTCCAAGCATTCGGAGAGTGCTTGCATAATGTTGCGCAAATTGGCAATGAATTTCTCACGAACTTTTGACAGGAAACAGTCGGAAAGCATGGATTTAAGCCCCAAACAAGAAGATAAATGCGTAAGAGATGCAAGAAAGGCAGGTGCTTATTTGTTCCATTCTGCATAGTATTGCATCGGCTAAAAGGATATGATAAAATGGAGTAAAGAGGCAAAAAGAAGAGAGCGACAATCCTTTTGTCCTTTCATTGTTTTTCCCGGTATTTCCCTACTGTTCCCTTGTGCTTTGAAGTATGACTAACACTCCCTACTTTTGCAGGCAGAAACGTGCGGTGAAGCACAAGACAAGAAAAGGAAGTACAAACAAAACAACAATAGAATTATGGGATATTTTATCATTACGGATTCAAACTGGGCAAAACTGAGGAACGAGATACTCAGTCTTGCCGAGACCTGCCACAAAGCTTTCGGAGAACAGAGTCAGCACACCGATTGGCTGCACAACGGCGATGTATGCAAGTTGCTTAATATCAGCAAGCGCACCTTGCAGCATTACCGTGATACGGGCGTGCTGCCCTTCTCACAGATCGGGCACAAGTGCTATTACAAGCGTGAGGACGTGGAGCGGCTGTTGCAGACTAAATCGGAGAAGACAAAAACAGACAGAATAAAGAATAACAAATAAGACAAGGGTATTATGGAATCAGTAAAGGACTTGAACATGGAAGCGGATGATATGCAGGGGGTGCTGTCCGCACTTGAAGGAGTGAACAGACGGATAAAGGAAGTGGCACAGACACACAAACCGCTGTTTGGAGGTGAGCATTTCCTGACGAGCAAGGAAGTATGCGAGCGGCTGTATATCAGCCCTCGTACTTTGCAGGACTATCGGGACAGGAAGATTATTCCCTACACACAGTTCGCGGGGAAGATACTTTATAAGGAATCGGACTTGGAAAGGTTGGTAGAGAATAATTATAGCTATTAAAAATTAAGAGCCATCTAACAAGTTCATATGAGACTTATTA
>NZ_ADEG01000085.1 GCF_000177075.1 Hoylesella buccalis ATCC 35310 | reverse complement strand
AGAGAGAGAGAGAGAGAGAGAGTACAAAATTATTTGGAACTACCAAATAATTTGCGTTAAAAAAAAGAAAGTTGTTTTTTCTTTGCAGCACATTCTGCACCAAAGAATGTTTGGAGCAATGGTGTAAGCGGCTATGTGAAAAAGCTGATTCCAATCTCTGTCTGTATTTAATTTGTTGGCAAAGATAAGGTTTCTTTTGTATTTTGCAATTTTTTTATAATATATTTCTGCGTATTTTGCAATATTTTAAAAGAAATAAATAATTTATGGTCAATTCCCTATGCGAGTTTTATCGTTGTTTTCCACAGATTGTTGACGCAGTGAGTCAACAATCAGCAAAAGTAGACGCAGTGCGTCAACAATTAGGAAACGTCAACACTATGAGTGGGCAATCTGAGATTGTAAACGCAGTGCGTACAAAATCTAAAGATTCATTTCCGCTTAGCAGAAAAATTCTGCCATGGACGCATTACCGGGAACTGATAAGGGTGGAAGATCCTATTGTGCGTAGGTGGTATGAACAAGAGGCATTGAGGGAGATGTGGAGCACCCGCACCTTGCACCGTAATATTGCCTCACAATATTATAACCGCCTACTCCAATCTGCACATAAAGATAAGGTTGTTGACGAGATGCACAAGCTCACAGCTCCTATGCAACAGGATAAGTTGGAATTTATCAAAAATCCTATGGTGGCAGAGTTTCTTGGCTTGCAGTCGGATGCAGACTTTACAGAGTCTGAACTGGAAGGCAGCATCATTAACCATTTGCAGAAGTTTATTATGGAAATGGGTAAGGGATTTGCCTTCGTAGGAAGACAACAGCACATACGCACGGACATGGGCGACTTCGTTGAACGGCAAATGATTGTTTTTGACAACAAACAACTTTCTATAAACGAAAGAGCCGTGTTACAATAACATAAATTACGCCTCAACCCATCAACCTTTCACTAATTATTATTACCTTTGTGACGTCATATATATCGAAACTAAAAGATTGAATAATAATATGAGTAAACAAGTAGAAAAGATTAAAGAGCTGGTAGCCAAGAGAGAACAAGCTCGTCTTGGCGGTGGCGAGAAAGCGATAGAGAAGCAGCATGCGCGTGGAAAATACACGGCGCGCGAGCGAATTGACATGCTCGTAGACGAGGGTTCGTTCGAAGAATACGACATGTTTAAGCTGCACCGCTGCCACAACTTCGGCATGGAGAAGAAACAGTTCCTGGGCGACGGCGTCGTGACGGGCAGTGCCACCATTGACGGCCGCTTAGTCTACGTTTACGCACAGGACTTCACCGTGAACGGAGGATCGCTCTCATTGACCATGGCTGAAAAGATATGTAAGATTATGGATTTGGCCATGCAGAACGGAGCTCCCGTCATCTGCATGAACGATTCGGGTGGAGCGCGCATCCAAGAAGGCATTTGTGCCTTGGCTGGCTATGGTGAGATATTCGAACGAAACATCCTTGCCAGTGGCGTGGTTCCGCAGATTTCTGCCATCCTTGGCCCTTGCGCAGGTGGTGCCGTGTACTCTCCTGCCCTGACAGACTTTATCATGATGGCCGAAGGAACCAGCTACATGTTCCTCACAGGCCCGAAGGTGGTCAAGACGGTGACTGGCGAAGACATCGACGCCGAACACCTGGGAGGTGCCAGCGTGCATGCCACGAAGAGCGGCGTGACCCACTTTACGGCCAAGAATGATGAGGAAGTGATACAGCTTATCAAGACGCTGCTGACCTATCTTCCCTCCAACAACACCGAAGAGGCACCGCGCGTGGAGAACACAGACCCTGTTGACCGCACGAGTGACTTGCTCAACGAGCTATTGCCCGACGACCCCAACATGGCCTATAATATGTATAAGGTGATTGCTGAGATTACGGACAATGGCGAATTCTTCGAGGTACAGCCCAAATTTGCCAAGAACATCATCACCGGCTTTGCCCGCTTCAACGGACAGAGCGTGGGCATCGTGGCCAACCAGCCACAGGCTTACGCCGGCGTGCTGGACACCAATGCCAGTCGTAAGGGAGCGCGCTTCGTTCGCTTCTGCGACGCCTTCAACATCCCCATTGTTTCATTGGTGGACGTTCCGGGCTTCCTTCCGGGAACCGGTCAGGAGTACAATGCCGTCATCCTGCATGGCGCACAGCTGCTCTACGCCTATGGCGAGGCCACCGTACCAAAGATTACTATCACGCTACGCAAGAGCTATGGCGGAAGTCACATAGTGATGGGATGCAAGCAATTGCGTTCTGACCTCAACTTTGCATGGCCAACAGCCGAGATTGCCGTGATGGGAGCTTCGGGTGCCGTGGCTGTTTTAAGTGCGAAAGAAGCAAAAGCAAAGAAAGAGGCTGGTGAGGACGTGCGTGCCTTCCTGGCCGAGAAGGAAGACGAGTACACAGAACTGTTTGCCAATCCTTATCAGGCAGCTCAGTATGGTTACATAGACGATGTCATCGAACCTCGCAACACACGCTTCCGCATCTGCCGTGGACTGGCACAGCTGGCACACAAGCGACAGAGCCTTCCGGCCAAGAAGCACGGATGCATGCCTATGTAGAAACATCAAGTAGAAGAAAACAGACATGGATAAGAACATTTATGCAGCCATCGCAATGGCTCTCTATGAATATAGGGGAAACAACGTACACGACATCGAATCGGGCAAAATAACCATCAAGCCCAAGCAGAGTATGTGGGACGCTAAATTCGTCTCTTTCACGGAGAAGCCACGATAGTGCGGAGCAAAGTAAACCACTCACCTATTTAAGAGAAAGGAAACACTGATTATGAAAAAATTCAAATACATTATCGACGGCAAGGAATATACAGTCGAGATAGGAAACATCGTCGACAATATCGCACAGGTTATTGTCAATGGTGAAGACTTTAATGTTGAACTTGAGGCAGAACCGGAACCCGAAAAAAAGCCCGTGTTGAACAAACCGGTAGCCAACGAGCCAGAAGAAGAAAGTCAGTCGGCCACCAACGTCAACACCGACCATGCCGTGAAGGCGCCACTCCCTGGCGTTATCACCGACATCTTAGTGCATGTAGGCGACGAGGTGAAAGCCGGCGACACGGTTGTTGTGCTGGAAGCCATGAAGATGGCCAACAACATCGAGGCCGAGAAGGACGGCAAAGTGACGGCCATCTGCATCAAGCAAGGTGAAAGTGTCATGGAAGACACCCCGCTGGTGGTGATAGAATAAACGGCCGCGACGCACTATACACAAGAGACAGGAGGATGTAAAACCACGCAGACAGCATCTCGTTGTAGAGGACAACAGGATGCCATAATGCGTATGGGCACACCACTCACGAGTTCTCATCAAGACAAAACAAGTTTGGATAAACCATAGATGCCTGTACAACCTATTATGCTGCACAGGCATTTATCATAGAAAAGCGGATAAGGAATGTAAAGACAGGTGGCACGCGGAAAGTTTAAAAATAACAAATTGCAAGGACTTGAACACCGAATTAAGAGAATTAACGCCAGTAATTCGATTATTTTTCGTATCTTTGCAGTGGGCGGATGTTGTAGGCTGCAATGTTGGGGAATTGTAACAAGCTGCTATAAAGGTCAGATATTGCAAGCTGCCAAGCTGATGATTTGCATGCCACAGCCATACTGCCAACATTAAACAAGTAAACGCCAAACAAGGACATGACGAAGAAGATTCTATTTATCAACCAAGAGATGACACCTTACGTTCCAGAGACTGAGATGTCGCTCATGGGACGTAACCTTCCTCAGGCCATGCAAGAAAATGATTGCGAAATCAGGACCTTCATGCCAAAATGGGGAAACATTAATGAAAGACGTGGCCAACTGCATGAAGTAATCCGCCTTTCAGGTATGAACCTGATTATTGATGATACCGATCATCCACTGCTCATCAAGGTTGCATCTATTCCGCAAGTGAGAATACAAGTTTACTTTATCGACAACGAAGATTATTTCACAAAGCGACAAATGACGGTAGATGAATCTGGAACGGAATATCCTGACAATGGCGAACGCGCTATTTTCTTTGCACGTGGTGTTCTTGAAACAGTGAAAAAGCTGCGCTGGGTACCCGACATCATTCATTGTCAAGGATGGATGGGAGCCGTGATTCCGCTTTATGTAAAGACAGCCTATAAAGACGAGCCTTCGTTTGCAAACGCCAAGGTAATATCATCCCTATTTCAAACACAACTCAAGACCGACCTGGGAACCAACTTCAAAAGATGCGTGCAGTTTAAAGACGCCAAGCTGGATTTACTCAAGCCATATAATGAGAAGTTCGACTTCTTCGAACTGGGCAAACTGGCCATTGACTATAGTGATGGCATTATCGAGGCTGGCACTGACGTCAACGAAAAGCTCTTGAAGTATTGTGCAGACAAAGAACTGCCATTCTTGAAGTATCCTGGAAGTGATTTCACGAAGGCCTACCAAGAGTTCTATGATCTTGTTTTGCAGAAATAAGCACGTTTGGGTCACAAAAAGACATCCAGAAGCACCAACAGATTCGTTTACAGCACTTAATACAGCTTAAACACAAATGAGAAATAAGATTATTGCAGTTCTTGCATTTGCCGCACTCATGTTCACGGCATGTGACGATACGACCGACAATGTGGGCATATCATTGACCAACTCGTTGGACAATCTACAAATTTCAACCGATACATTCATGGTTTCTACCCGTTCTATCGCGGCAGATTCGGTGTTGTCAAGAAACACCCTGGGATATTTGGGAAAGATTAGAGACCCGGAAACTGGGGGATACATCACCGGAAATTTCATGACCCAATTCCACATTCAGGAAAACTATCAATTTCCTGATGCTGACAAAATGGTCAACAAAGAAGATGGAATGATTGTGGCAGATTCGTGCGAAATCAGACTGTACTACGACAAGTTCTATGGTGACTCGCTGGCGCCTATGAAGCTAACTGCTTACGAAATGAGCAGACCCATGAGCGAAGCTAACACCTATTATTCTAATTTTGACCCTATAGAAAATGGGTATGTCGGCACTAATGGATTACAAGCTGATAAGGTTTACACATTGACAGACCAGCAAATCAGCGAAAAGACCCGATGGGACAAGAACTACACCAACCATATCAAGATTAAGCTGAACCAGCCATACACCGACAAAAACGGCAAAAGATATAAGAACTATGGCACGTATATCCTAAACCAGTATTATCAACATCCTGAATATTTCAAGAATTCCATGACATTTACCCAGCATGTTGTGCCGGGATTCTATTTCAAACACGTCAGTGGTTTAGGTTCGATGGCTTACATATTCAGGACACAACTGAACATTTATTTCAGGTTCGCTAATAAGGACAGCACCTATACAGGAACAGCTTCATTCTCAGGCACCGAAGAGGTATTGCAGACATCAACCATGGTGAATGACCGAAAGACGATTAACGAGTTGGTGAGTGACAAGAACAACACTTACTTAAAATCACCCGCTGGCATCTTCACAGAGATTACAATCCCTGTTGAAGAAATCTGTAAAGGGCATGAAAAAGATTCAATCAACGCTGCAAAAATTCATTTGAAACGAATCAACAATGAGGTTAATTCCAAGTTTGCATTGGACATTCCGAAGACACTCTTGCTGATTCAGAAAGACAGTTTATATACATTCTTTGAGCACAAACGAGTTGCCGACTACAAAACGTCTTTCCTCGCCACGTACGACAGGGCCAACAATGGTTATACCTTCAATAACATTGGAAGTGTCATCAAGGCCATGGCGCGCAACAAGGCTACAGGTAAACAGTCGGAAAATTGGAACAAACTGGTTGTCATACCGGTGACCACGTCTTATTACACGTTCAATCAGACACAGATTCTGACCAACGTAGTACACGACATGTCACTGTCTGGCACTAAACTCTTTGGCGGTTCAAACAAGCAGACGCTGTCTGTCATCTACTCACACTTTAAATAAGTCATGGCAGACAATTATCTGGAACGGAAAAGAAGAGATTACGAGGAGCGGAAGAAAGAATGGATAAAAAAGAAAAAGCTCCATTTAAAACCTCGCCAAAGGCAAGCCAAAAGCAAGTTCACAAAGGTGCAATCATCCACGATGAAAAGTCTGATGTGAAGTTTCAGCCAGGTAAGTCAGAGAGTTGCAGCCAGGTTCCATCTGATTGCATCTCACGATGAATGCCCTTTCCTTGCACATGTAATTCTTGACACAAACACTTACAGTTGGACCTTCAGTCCAACAAGCAATATACAAACTGCGGTTTCTCAAAAAAAGAGGATATGTCCATCAATAGACATATCCTCTTTTTTATGTAATTTACAATTGGCTGTTGTACGTTAGAATGGCAGGTCGTCGGCATTGTCTCCTACCGTTTCAGACTGTGGGGGGAATGGAGCTTGTGCTCCACCTTGCTGTGGGTCAGCCTGCTGTGTAGTCGTGTTATCGGATGTGACTGGTGGCACGGGCGCTCCCTGTACACCGTACGTAGCTGGATCAACCTGACGTACATCGAAAGCACGGATGCTATTGAACCAACGACCATTATATTCGTGAGCATCAATGTCAAACGACACCAACACCTCTTGTCCTACCTGAACGTTAAATCTTTGCAAGCGATCTTCACCAAAAACAGAGAAGACCATCTTGCGAGGATACTGGTCGTGCGTTTCGATGACATATTCCTTCACTTTCCATTCTCCTCTCGCTGACGTCCCACTTTTTTCAGGCATTTCAGCAATAACTTTTCCTTGTAATTCCATTTATAGTGTTTTTTTAAATAAATTATCTGACATGTGTGTCTTCTGTTTTGCGAAATTAGCAAAATACTTCTAAAAAAAGAAACTTTTAGTACCTTTTTTTGTCCAACACAATGCTTTTTTGTATTTTTGTAACTATTAAATACAGACAAACATTTAAAACAATATACCAATGAGATTTACATTATCAAGCAGTGCTTTGAACAGTCGCTTACAAACACTTTCAAAGGTTATCAACAGCAAGAATTCATTACCAATTCTTGACAGTTTTCTCTTCGATATTCAAGATAAACAGCTGAACATTACCGCCAGTGACAGTGAAAATGTCATGCGCACATCATTGCAACTTGATGAATGTGATGGTGAAAGCAAGTTTGCTGTGCCCAGCCGCACCATTCTTGACGCCGTTAAGGAGTTGCCAGAGCAACCGCTGACTTTTGAAGTGGATGTGACCAATTTAACCATTCAGATACAATACCAGAATGGTGTATACAACTTCACTGCTCAAAATGCGGCAGAATATCCCGAATCACAAGCAATACCAGATGGTGCAACCGTCATTACGATGAATGCTGGGATTCTCAATGATAACATCAACCGTTCTCTCTTTGCCACAGCACAAGACGAGCTGAGGCCTGTCATGAACGGTATATATTTCGACCTGACGAGCGACAGTTTGGCAATCGTGGCAAGCGATGGACACAAACTCGTTAGAAACAAAAACTTCAAACTAAAGAGTGAAACGCCGGCATCGTTCATCTTACCCAAGAAACCAGCCATGTTGCTAAGAAACGTTCTGACAAAAGACGAGGGAGATGCAGTCATTAAGTTTGATACGAAGAACGCCGAAATACATTATGCAGGAGGATCATTATCGTGCAGATTGATAGAGGGCAGATACCCTAACTACAACTCTGTCATCCCGCAGGACAATCCCAATCAACTCACCGTCGATCGCAAGGGACTCCTGGGCGCCTTGAGACGCATCCTACCCTTTGCAAGTGAAAGCAGCCAACTGGTACGGCTTCATTTGGAAACTGGTAAACTGGAGCTCTCTTCAGAAGACATAGACTTTGCGACAAGTGCCAAGGAAAGCATCGTTTGCGACTACTCCGGACAAACCATGAACATTGGTTTCAAGGGCAGTTCGTTGACAGAGATTCTCACCAACCTTGAAAGTGAAGATGTAACAATACAACTGGCTGATCCAAGCCGTGCAGGTGTCATTGTCCCGACGACACAGGAGGAAGACGAAGACATCCTGATGCTCATTATGCCAATGCTGCTTAATGACTGATATGCAGCTATTCGCATGACGCAAAACATATCTACCCAGTAAAGAAAACTATTATTTCGATATCGGGTAGATATTTCCATTTTATTCATAGACAAGTCACTTAAAAATGAAACTGAATTTAAAGAAACCAATCATAGTTTTTGACCTCGAGACAACAGGACTTGACTTAGTAAAAGACCGTATCATCCAAATATCTTACATCAAAGTATTTCCAGACGGAAAAGAAGAGCGCGAGAACATTCTTGTCAATCCTGAAAAGAACATACCTCTCGAGGTTTCTGCATTGACGGGCATTACCAACGAAGATGTAGCAGATGCACCCAAGTTCCAAGATATAGCGCAAAAGTTAGCAGAAGAATTTAAAGGTTGTGATTTTGCAGGCTACAATTCGAATCACTTTGACATACCTATACTGGCTGAAGAATTCCTGCGTGCAGGCATTGACTTCGATTTCAGTAAAAGCAATTTGGTTGATGCCCAAGCTATCTTTCACAAGATGGAGCGACGCAACCTGGCAGCAGCATACAAATTCTATTGTGGCCGGAAAATGGAAGACGACTTTGAAGCCCATCGGGCAGACCAAGATGCAGAGGTTACCTATCGTGTATTGATGGGACAACTAGACAAATACAACCCCGAAACAGCCGAAGAAGCAGACAGAGCATTGCCCAACGACATGAAATACTTGGCCGAATTCTCCAAGATGAATGACAATGTCGATTTTGCCGGCCGTATAGTTTGGCGAGACATGAAAGGTGCTGACGGCAAGGTGTTGACCACAGAAGACGGTTCACCCATGAGACAAGAAGTGTTCAACTTCGGTAAATATAAAGGTTGTGCCGTGACAGAAGTTCTTCTAAAAGATCCAGGTTATTACAGTTGGATGTTATCCAATGACTTTACCAACAACACGAAACAGGTGCTCACCCGTATACGCTTACGAGAGTTTAACAAGAAATAAGAACGATTGGCGCACTGATTTTTTGACAGATGAAGAAGTTTGTATCCCTCCTCATATTCAGTCTTTTCTTGGCTGCTGGCGTCTATTCGCCGGTATACAGTCAGGAATTGAATGCGCGTATCCATATCAACCACAACCAAATACAAGGTACGGATGCCAGCATTTTTGAAAACTTGGAGCAGACACTCACTAGATTCATCAATGACCGGCAGTGGACCAACCTGAAGTTCCAACGCATAGAACGCATTCCATGTAATTTCAACATTACGGTGACCAAATACGATCAAGCCACAAACATGTTCACTTGTCGGGCATTGATACAAGCCAATAGGCCCGTATTCAACTCTGCTTACACCACTACATTATATAATAATACAGATAACGACTTTAATTTTGAGTTTGCCCAATTCGATCAACTCGAATTCAATGAAGAGTCCATCAATAACCAGCTCACTGCTTTGATTGCCTATTATGCTTATCTCATCATTGGATTGAATCTAGACTCCTTCTCCCCCATGGGCGGTGAAGACATACTGCAAAGATGCCTCAACCTAACCAATAATGCGCAGAATCTTAATTTTACGGGTTGGAAATCATTCGACGACAGCCGAAACCGTTTTGCCATCATTAACGACTACATGGATAGCGCCATGTCACCCTTCCGCCAACTGCAATACGATTATTTCAGAAACGGTTTAGACCAAATGGCCACAAACGTTGAGCGAGGAAGAACAAACATCACAACCGCATTGGAAGAGGGATTGAAAAAAAGTCACGAAAACAGACCGTTAAGCTTGTTGCCACAGATATGGACCGATTATAAGCGTGATGAACTGGCTAATATCTACAGCGGAAAAGGAACTCAGAAAGAGAAAGAACGGGTTTACGAAATACTGTTTTCCATCAACGCTTCCCAAAACAATGCATGGGAAAAAATCAAAGAATAAAGATGCTGAAGCAATTACATATTCAAAACTTTACGCTGATTGATGAACTTGACATCAACTTTCATCCGGGATTTTCCGTCATTACGGGCGAAACAGGAGCAGGCAAAAGCATCATACTTGGGGCCATTGGCCTCTTGAAGGGCAATCGAGCCGACACAAAACTCATCAGATCTGGAAAGGAAAAATGCCTGATTGAAGCTCATTTTGATGTCAGCAAATACAATCTTCTCCACTTTTTCGAAGAGAATGACATCGATGATGATGCAACTGACTGTATCGTGAGAAGGGAAATCTACAGCTCAGGAAAGAGCAGGGCCTTTATCAACGACACCCCTGTACCTCTTGCTACCATGAAAGAATTGGGGGAACAATTGATTGATATCCATTCACAGCATCAAAACCTTTTGCTCAACCAGGAAGACTTTCAACTACAAGTTGTCGACATCATTACGCAGGACAGCAAGAGTTTGGCCCAATATCAGACTTGTTATCAAGAATACAAGAAGGCTGCTGAACAGTTGGAAGAATTGAAAGCTGACATTGCAAAAAGTCGAGAAAACGAAGAGTTCTTACGCTTTCAGTATGGTGAACTCGCACAAGCACAACTTGTTGAGGGAGAACAGGAAACCATCGAACAGGAACTTGCCACGCTCGAACATGCAGAAGAAATCAAGACTGCCCTGTATCAGTCAGAACAGTTGCTGTCCGCAGAATCTGTTGGCATCATCGAAGCACTGAGAACGATTACTCAACAACTGGATGGTATCAAGGAAGTTTACTCACCCATCGAAGATGTTGCACAAAGAACTGAAAGCTGTTATATCGAACTAAAAGATATAGAGAACGAGATTCAGAACAAAACCGAAAACATTGACTTCGACCCTCAACAGCTGGCAAAACTTCAAGAGCGAATTGATTTAATCAATGCATTGGAGCACAAATTCCATGTGGAATCCGTTACCGAATTACTCACTCAACAAAAGTTAATAAAAAAACAACTGGAGCATATTGACCATAGTGACGAAGAACTACAAAAACTACAAGCACATGTTGACCAACTGCTCATAGAATGTACGAAGAAAGCCAATCAACTGACAACAATAAGACAAAAAGCCGCCAAAGCTATTGAAAAGGAAATGTCGAGTCGCTTGGTACCTCTTGGTATTCCTAAAATCCGTTTCAAAGTTGAAATCACCCAGAAACCATTGGGAAACAAAGGGCAAGATGGCGTTTCTTTCATGTTTAGCGCCAACACCAATTCACCCTTATTACCCGTATCACAAGTTGCTTCCGGTGGTGAGATAGCGCGCGTCATGCTGTCATTAAAGGCTATGATTAGCGGGGCTGTCAAACTTCCTACCATCATTTTTGACGAAATAGATACGGGCGTGAGTGGTAGTGTTGCCGAGAAAATGGCATACATCATGGACGAAATGGGTAAGGATGGCCGACAAGTCATCAGTATAACTCATCTTCCACAAATCGCTGCCCTTGGAGAAACCCACTATAAGGTAAGCAAGTCTGAGTCAAAAGACAGTACGGTAAGCAACATGTATGAACTTAACCAAGACCAACGTGTACAGGAAGTGGCTCAGATGCTGAGTGGAAGTAATGTCACTGAAGCAGCGCTTGCCAACGCACGCGAACTTTTAAATATGAAATAAATAGCACAATGATACATCCAATACAATCAAGAACAATTCTAACCCTCACCACCCTCATTGCCTTGCTACTAGGGGGGCATTCCCAGGTTAACGCACAGTCTGCAAATGTAAAAAAGGCAGCAAAATCGGTTTTCTCATTAACTACGTTCAAAGCCGATGGAACACTGCTTAGTTCAACACGCGGTGTATTTGTTGGAGAAAATGGGGAAGCCATCAGTACATGGAAACCTTTTGTGGGAGCCGACAGTGCTGTAGTGATTGATGCTCAAGGCAAGGCCATGACAGTTGACGTTATGATTGGAGCGAACGAACTATATGACGTATGCAAGTTTAAAGTAGCAGGAAACACCACTCCTGCAAAAATTGCTGCGTCTACCTCGAAGGCGAATGAGAAAGTATCTGTCGTAGGCTATTCCATCAAATCACTTGATATCAAGCAAATTCCTATCCAAAAGGTAGAAACCTTTATGGATAAGTACGCCTATTATATCTTCTCTTCCGAAGCGCCGGCGAACAAGGAGGGCTGCCCTTTTGTGAATGCGAAGGGTGAGGTCATTGGTATATTGCAACATGCCAACAGTGCCGATGAGACACATGCTGTGGATGCAAAGTTCATGAACGACATGAAAGTAAACACCGGACTCAGCATTGCTGACCCTGTATTGCGACAAACTTCTATACGCACACAAATGCCAAGTAAGGAGTCAGATGCGCTGGTCATGCTGATGATGTCAAGAGAACAGAATCATAAGAACTATCTCAAATATGTGCAAGACTTTAAACGACTGTTCCCGCAATCTGTCGATGGATATGTAGCGCAAGCAAATATTTTTGCCAGCAAAGGGCTACTTTCACAGGCTGCCGACGAGATGGAAACGGCAATTAAGCAAGCGAAAAACAAGGATGTAGCTCACTCCGAGTATGCCAAACTCATCTATCAGCAACAACTTTATCAGCCCGACTCCACCTTTACGCAATGGTCATTAGATAAGGCACTTGATGAAGCCACACAAGCAAACAACATCAATCCACTTCCTGTGTACCAGCACCAACAAGCACAGATTATTTTTACCAAAGGAAATTATCAAAAGGCCTATGACATGTTCATGGCGCTAACGAAAACATCGTTACGCTCTGGTGAACTATTTTACGAAGCAGCACAGGCAAAAACTCAACTCAAAGCTGATGAGAAAGAGATTCTAACCTTACTGGATAGTGCCGTTGCAGCCTGTCCACAGCCTTTGACACCAGTGGCTGCTCCCTATGTGTTGGCACGCGGTGTAGCTTACGACCAGATTGGAGAATACAAAAAAGCATTGGCAGATTATAATCAATATGACACGTTGATGCTGGGCAGAGCCAGTCACGAATTTTATTACACGCGCTATAAGTGCAATTCACAGTTGCGAAGATATCAACAGGCATTGAACGACATTGCTCATGCAGCCGTATTGAACCGACAAGAACCTACGTACTTAGCAGAGATGGCTTCGCTACAATTGAAAGTAAATTTATACGAAGACGCTATCAAAACGGCCGATTTATGCATCTCCCTCGCACCAAGTTATGCCGATGCCTATCTCATTAAAGGATTAGCGCAAGTACAAAATAAGCAAAAGAAAGAAGGACTGGAAACCTTGAATAAAGCGAAGGAATTAGGCGATGCCAGAGCCAAAGACTTTATCGACAAATACAAATAAAGCTACTTCTCTTTATGTAAGGTCGTCAACAAACACACACGGCTCTTTCAGTTGAGCAAGGATGCTCGATGTAAAAAACAAGCATGCCCATTAGTAGGTACGCGAATGGAATTGCTATTTGCGACACGATATAAAAATAAGGCTGGTTGGCAATCAACGAAACCTGACTATGTTAATAAATCTTTCATTTGTTAACTCAATTCGTTTTCTTTGACAAAACAAAATTGAAAAATAGAAAAAATCTGGAGATCTTTTAGACGTTCAAAGCCTTAAATTCACGATCTTGTAACTTATTCACATGGAATAAAGCAGCTATTAGCATGCTTTTAACGTCTAATCTGCAACCTATAGCTGCCCAATCTGCATCATATCGAAGCTCTTTTTTTGCACAACAAAAGGCGTTTTTGTCCCAAACACTTTGCTTTTTGATTTCGTTTGAGACTTAAAAATAGCATAAGACGCTAACAGACAAACAGATAACAAAACATCCCAATTATTCGCATATTTACAACACACGAACAAGTTCGTTGAAAAAACGCCCAGCATTTGTGTTAAACCCAAATCGGTCATTAGGATTTCTCTGTGTCGTACGGCAAAGAGAAATCCTTTAATCTTTTCCATATGGACAAGAATGATTGTCGTGTTTTTAGTGATCTGGCCAAATATAGGATATGCTTGTCTTTTGTTCTCCCCAAGTAGGCTGGCGTTGATAGCAATTCGTACCGAATTGTCTTCAGAAATTTCTTCTTGTTGGAATTAATCGGAGCGTTTCCGACAAACTTCTTCTCAGAAAGAGAGCTATCATTGAAACGGTGAACGATGAGCTCAAGAACATTGCCCAAGTAGAACACTCCAGACATAGATGCTTCGACAATTTCATCGTCAATATATTGGGAGCTGTTGCTGCATATTGCTTATTCCCAAAGAAGCCGTGCATCAATGTACAAAGGACATTCGATACACAGCTCACTTTATTCTAAATTCGTTGTAACTATTCAGCAATCAATATTTATTGAGTAATGTTGATAATCAGCGAGTTACAAGAATAAATACATGAGAATTTTGGCAAATAGTATCATTTTTGAGTATTCTACTATAATAGTAAGTCTGCAAGTTGCTGATATTCAATGTCTATGATTGCTGAATAGTTACAATTCGTTAAACTCACGTTAATTAATATTAATATATCGGTTTATTTTCTAAACTTATTTGATTTATAATATAAACTTATTTATATTTGCATTGTGATCACAAGTAAACTGTATTGTAAAACATTTAATGAATTGTGAATATGGAAGCTGCAAGCGAGAAAAATGAATTGACTGCCGAGCGCAGTCTGGAGATTATCAGTCGTACATTGGAGGAAAGTCGCCGGACGATTACCCGAGGTAGCTGGAAGAGTATGATGCTCTGGGGCATCAGTGTGATGGTGATTGCCCTGGTGGTTGGCCATTTTTGGGCGCATTCCTCTATGGGGCCTGGTGCCAACGGGCTGTGGGGAACCCTGGGATTGGTGAGTCTTGGTGAGCGATGGGCTAACCGAAATAAGCCCAAACTGTCCGAAACTTTCGTGAGCAAGACCTTAGGATATGTATGGGGTTCAATGGGTGTGATGGCAGGTACATTAGGTTTTGTATTGGGAATGATAGCTTTCTTCCAGATTCATGTGCCGGTTTTAGTGCCCGACGCTGCATCGCAAGTTCATACCTATTATGTTCCTATTACTGCCATTATTATTTTGTTGATGGGTATTGCGGGTATGACTAGTGGCAAGATACTCGACAGTAAGATTATTACCTATTGCGGTTTTATAGCCGGTATGGTGGGGTGTATGTTAGCACTGGTGATGCCTGGCCCTACGGAGATGCTGGTATTGGCCGGTGTTAGTGCCGTGGGACTGATCTTGCCAGCTTGGATTATCAAGCAGAAGGAGGTGTGACGGCATGTTGAAACCATTGAATCCATTGCTTCATAGTGAACTCCGATTAGCCGTGATGTCGCTGTTGATGGGCGTAGACGAGGCCGATTTCGTCTATCTTCGTGAACAGACCGGCGCCACGGCGGGCAATCTGAGTGTGCAGATAGACAAGCTTTCCACCGCCGGTTACATCGAAGTTGAGAAGGGTTTTCAGGGAAAGCGCCCCCGAACCACCTGCAAGCTCACCGCCGAAGGTATTAAAGCCTTTGAAGAATACGTTGAGGCGCTCAAGGAATATATACAAAGGTAAAAAAGTATAAGGGTAAAAAGGGAAAAACTTTATGTGAGATGGGAAGGTAAAAACGGGACATTTAAGGTGTATAATGGGGATATGTGAACTCTTAAACCCAAATCGGTCATTAGGATTTCTCTGTGTCGTACGGCAAAGAGAAATCCTTTAATTTTTTCCATATGGATAAGAATGAT
Organism: Hoylesella buccalis ATCC 35310; assembly: GCF_000177075.1. Taxonomy (GTDB): domain Bacteria; phylum Bacteroidota; class Bacteroidia; order Bacteroidales; family Bacteroidaceae; genus Prevotella; species Prevotella buccalis. Next base: position 31,227 of record NZ_ADEG01000085.1, on the reverse strand, counting down.
TGTCGTGTTTTTAGTGATCTGGCCAAATATAGGATATGCTTGTCTTTTGTTCTCCCCAAATAGGCTGGCGTTGATAGCAATTCGTACCGAATTGTCTTCAGAAATTTCTTCTTGTTGGAATTAATCAGCGCATGTCTGAATAACGACATAAAGAACTTATCTTGACTTTTTTCTCTTTATCACTTTTTTCATCAAAATCACAATAAATGCCATATAATTCCATGCTTGCCAACTGGTCAAGGTAACATCAAATCTGTTCAAAATACTTCTGTATGAATCCAACCATGCAGTAGTTTTTCTCTTTCAGTTTTCTAACAAGTTGTTGACCGATGGGTTTCACTTCTTCGATGATGTCAGAACAAAGTTTTCGTGTCATCTGAACGGACATCCCCACCTCAATAAAATCTTCTTCAGTGGGATTTGTTTTGAAACAGACCGTGGAGGCATGCTGGCCTAAAGGGCTGTCATGGGTCATGTCGTATGCAGGGGAGAGTTTCCACTTTCCATTAATATAGAGAAAGGAGAAATTCCGCGCATGATCGTCGAAATTCTCCGCATAGTAGTTGAACGCCATCCTTCGGAATTGCTGTTCCACCTCCATGGGATCTTGCGTGATATAGCCTGTCAATGCGAGCAACGTTTTATAGTCCATCTTGGGTGGGTTGATACTTTCGTTGAGCAATCCACTGGCTGTAACCATGTGGATGCGCTCGCCATTGGGAGTCTGGTCGAAACGTTCCTCGCCAAAATATCTACCATTGAAGAGCTTGAACCGTGGTACGGTGATGCCTGCTTCCTTGGCAGCTTGGTTGTACATGAATTCTATGATTCCCGACTCTATGGGATCGTTGAGGTGACGGAACTTGACAATCCATCCACGCCCATCTTCCCACAAGAGTATCTTGGGGCGTACACCTCCTGAGTTTCCGCTGTGGGCGTATAGCATGCCTGCATTTTTATCTGTCTTGCCCGACAGGATGTCCGTGGCTGCCTGCTGCACCGCATCAAGGTCGACGATATCTTGCGACGTTGTAATTTTGTTGTCTGGGACGTAGCACAAGGCACCCATGCCGGATGAACCAACGATGCTCAATTTTTGCAAAGTGTTAAGGCCATAGTAGTTGATGCCTTGCTTCTTTAAATTCTTCTGTAGCATGTATTCGCCATAGCCTCCGGGTAAGCAGTCCTCAAACACACCGAAGTTGCCTTGGAAAGGCAGATAGTCGGCCTCGAACAAATCCGGCTTCAACGGCAGTTTTAATGGTGATATGGAAAAACCAGTGTCAAGCCATTCCCTGTCATACTGAAAAAGACAGGTATCGTTGACTCCCGTAGTCAGTCTTCCAACCAGGCGTCCGTGATACAACACTTTCAAGGACTCAAACGCTCTCATCGGTTCCTCGCTTTCTGTTTTTGTTCTTGTTAATCCGAATCATTTCGTCAAGGCTTGAATACTTGGGCTTGCCTATCAACTCCATCATATCGTCCGCATAGCCCAGTACACGGACAATCTTCACGAAGCTGGTAAGGGAAATCGCCCCAGTATGCTCAAACAGCTGTATCGTGGACAGTGGTACACCACTTGTCTCTGCCAGTGTTTTCTGAGAGATGTTCTTTTCCAGCCGACGTAATCGGCAGTTGCTTGACAGTCGTTTGAGGATGTCTTCAGTTGATATAGGTTCAAAAATGTACATTATAGTAACCTCTATGTTAGTTGTTATATTAAATATTACTATTTAATAACTATTGTATTAGTTACTGCAAATATAATGATTTGATTTCGTTTCTGCAAGAAGACATGAATTATTTTGGGTCTTCCGAAATTTGGAGTGATGGACCATAAGTTCTTATATTCATATAGTTACACAGTAATAGCCTAAACTAAAAGCCTATAAAAAGCCATTTTATTAAAACAAAAATTATAATTCAAGCTTTTTCTAAAGCCTGCATTAACGAACTTCTGTGCAACATCGTTAAATCCTTCTATATAAAGGATTTGTAATGGGGGATTGGCATCTTCTACGACAATGTTGATTATCAAATTGCTCCATGATTGAAAATAATCCCCCAAAAGGAGTGAGTTTCTCAGATTTAATTTGTATATTTGCCATGTCTATCGTTGAATACTCTTGCTTATTTTGCAACACTAAGATAAGTGAATTCTTCGACTTGGCAAAATCCTGGGCAACTTTTTGTTGATCAGGTACTTAAAAAGTTTAATTGATAATAGTGTTGCGGAATTAAGGGAGGCGACTTTTTTATGAAATTTTTAGGAAAATTAATGGATTCTTATCCTACATATTATAAAATAGTAGGTATTCTTATACTTATGTTTCTTTTATATAAGTTTGGATATTTATTTGGCAAGTTTGTTGCAAATATCAATTTATAAACTGTGTACTGATTATTTTTAAAGCTCAGCATATTTGTAAAGCCTCAAATCCCGCAATAAGGACGTTCAAGGGCTTAGTTGCGGATTTGAGGCTTTATATATAGAATACGGTGTTACTTTCTTTTTATAACCAATATGTGTACAAGTCATATCACCCTTGATACCGATTGTAATTCGAGGGATAATTGTCCGTTTCTATCTGTTAAAGTGAAGATACTATCCACGCATACTGTTACATATTCTATACCTATGTTATTTTTGTCTTTTACAACACCTTAATCTTTGTCTGGCCATTAGTGCCACAAACACTAACAACAACAAATAAATACAAACAGATTATTTTATTCATTTTGGATTTTCCGCATGGAAATCGAAAATCAATCCAACAAAGTAGAGGCCCTCACCCTACTCAATGTTTCGGGAGTCATCTGTAAATAGTTGGCAATATAGGTCAAAGGAGCTCGCAAGATAACTTGGGGAGACAGTTTACACATCCGCTTGTATCTATTCTGCGCTGACTCAAACCGGATTAAATCGGCATGAACCTGCGAAATAATCAAACTTTCTTCCAATATCTTTCGATACATCATTTGAATATTCACATGATGCAGAGATATCAGCTCCAACTTATCTTTGGGCATGGCATAAACAATGGAAGCCTCAAGTGCTTCTATTTGAAGGTGACTGGGCTGCTCTTTGAACAAACTCTCAATACACATAAAGATGGTGTGGTCTTCGCCTAAATGTTCTGTTAATTCTTTGTCGTTCTTGAAATAAAACTGACGTATCAATCCCTTGTCGAGATAGTAAATATTGCGACACACTTCTCCCTCACGGAGAATCATTTCACCTTTCGCAAATTTCATGGGAACGAGAATGCTTTCAAGTGCATCCAACTCCTCGTGTGTCATCGTACTGTATCTACGTGCCAATTCCCTTGCAATATCACGAGGTGTATTAACAGGTTCTTTCATTTGTCTGGTATTGAAAAGTTATTAATCTTCAGTTTGCGTTAAACATCAATCTAGTTTCAGCACGGCAAGGAACGCTTTCTGCGGAACTTCAACATTTCCAATCTGTTTCATGCGTTTCTTTCCTTTCTTTTGCTTCTCCAACAATTTACGTTTTCTGCTCACGTCGCCACCGTAACATTTAGCGGTTACATCCTTACGGACGCATTTCACGGTTTCCCTGGCGACGATTTTCCCTCCGATGGCAGCTTGAATGGCTATGTCGAACTGCTGTCTTGGTATCAAGTCTTTGAGTTTTTCACACATTCTTCTACCCAAACTCACAGCATTGTCCTGATGCGTCAAGGTAGACAGCGCATCCACAGGCTCTCCATTGAGCAAGATGTCGAGCTTGGCCAACTTTGAGGGTCGGAACGAGTCTACGTGATAATCGAACGATGCATAACCCTTTGAGATGGATTTCAACTTATCGTAGAAATCGATAACAATTTCTCCTAACGGTATCATGAAATGCAATTCCACGCGATTTCCAGATATGAACTCCTGCTTAACCAGCTCGCCTCTCTTCTCCAAACAGAGCGTCATGATGGGACCAATGTAGTTGGCATCCGTAATAATAGTAGCTCGAATATAGGGTTCTTCAATATGTTCAATCATCGTTGCTTCTGGCAAACCAGACGGATTATGAACTTCCTTTGCATCTCCGTGCTTGTCGTAAACCATATAAGATACGTTGGGCACAGTTGTAATCACCTCCATGTTGAACTCTCTATCCAAACGTTCTTGCACGATTTCCATGTGCAAGAGTCCTAAGAATCCACATCTGAAACCAAAGCCAAGTGCCACAGACGATTCAGGAGAGAACGACAATGAGGCATCATTGAGTTGAAGTTTTTCAAGAGATGTTCGCAAGTTTTCGTAGTCATTAGGATCGATGGGATAAACACCTGCAAACACCATGGGCTTCACCTCCTGGAAACCAGCAATAGCCTTTTCGCAGGGACGGTTTACATGGGTGATGGTATCTCCCACTTTCACCTCCTTCGCATCTTTTATGCCGCTGATGATATAGCCTACTTCTCCGGTTTTCATTTCTCGCCGGGGAACCATATTCATCTTAAGAATGCCAATTTCATCGGCATCATATTCCATTCCCGTGTTATAAAACTTTACCTTATCGCCCTGCTTGATGCATCCATTTTCTATTTTAAAATAGGCAATGATACCACGAAAGCTGTTAAAAACAGAGTCGAAAATTAATGCCTGGAGTGGAGCTTTCTCATCCCCCACAGGATGTGGAACGCGTTGCACCACAGCATCTAATATATCGCTAACACCCTCACCTGTCTTACCAGATGCGCGAATAATATCAGAACGGTCACACCCTATCAATTCTACGATTTCATCTTCAACCTCTTCTGGCATGGCAGAAGGCATGTCAATCTTGTTGATGACAGGGATAATCTCGAGGTCATGCTCGATGGCCATATATAGATTAGAGATGGTCTGCGCTTGCACACCTTGCGTAGCGTCGACAACCAGCAAAGCACCCTCGCATGCAGCGATACTTCTACTTACCTCATAAGAAAAGTCCACGTGACCCGGAGTATCAATCAAATTTAATATATAATTATGTCCCTCATATTGATATTCCATTTGGATAGCGTGGCTTTTAATCGTGATGCCGCGTTCTTTTTCCAAATCCATGTCATCAAGCATCTGTCCACCAGTTACTTGAATCGTTTTAGTATATTCCAGCAATCGATCTGCCAATGTTGATTTTCCATGATCAATATGGGCAATGATGCAAAAGTTTCTTATTTGATCCATCAGATATTTTCGTTATCGTATCAAAGATTGTACTACCGCTATAAAGGAAGTTCAATCGTTAGTTTAAAAGAGTGAAATCAATCCTTTTGTTAGTAAATAGTGCCATGAATTTCATTATGTTCGTCAAACTGATTCAAAGGCCTCCAATCTTATGCAAAGATAACTATTTAAAACCATATATCAACGAACGAAATGATAAAATTAGTAAAAACTTTGTATCTTTGCAGTGGATAGAATCCGCCCAAACATAACTGAAAAAACTAGCTTTTCACTCGGCACATACGAGCTTCGAAATGCTTATAATGTAAGAATACATGAAAAAATTATTCATCGCTATTTTATTAATCCCCATGCTGTCTTCATGTCATGAGAGTCTGGAAGACAGATGCGCAAGAGAAGCCAAGGAATATACGGATAAATACTGCCCTACCCCAGTTGTTAATGGCACAAGGACGGACAGTGTGACCTTTCAAAAAGACACCAAGACCTACACTTACCACTGTTCATTTGTTGGTGAATTGGACAATGCGCAAATTGTAGCACAGAACAGGGATAAAATACACCAACTCATGGTGAAGGAAATTAAGGACAATACAAGTATTAAGAAACTAAAAGAAGCAAAATATAATTTTGCCTACATAGTGCATTCAGATAAAGAACCACAGAAAATATTATATCAGCAAACAATACGCACAAAGGATTATCAGTAAATTCTATCAGATTTCTAAAGACAGCATCCCCACCTGAAAATGAAATAACATATTGACTGAAAAATTATGATCTATACAGTAGTATAGCATTTTTATAGTGCTTTTATACTACCAGCTACCCATGGTGTTATCTTTTTTACATAGCTTCGTAACCTCCTAGCAACATGAGCAGTGTACTTTTGCAAGCAAAAATTGTAAGATTGTAGTTATAATTAAAACAAAAAGTTATTTATGGGTAAAAGGAGAAGTTTAGCAACACTACTTTTAGCTGGTTCTTTGATAATTCCAGTTAACAGTGGCTTTGCCAATGCAAGTGAATTTCGCGAATCAATACAAAGTAGGCAAGTTTCCAACAAAAAGGACATGACCATCCTGTGTATTGTTTCCGATCAATTAGGTGCCATCACTGGTGCTACAGTTTCAATAGAGGGAACAGATGTTGGTGCCATTACTAATATGGAGGGAATAGCCACCTTACAGCATGTTCCTATTGGATCCACAATAGTTATTTCATATATAGGTTTTATAACAAAAAAATTACAGTAAAACAAGGAGTTGAATCCTACTCCGTTAAGCTGGAAGAAGATTCAAAAAATCTTAACGAAGTTGTTGTTATAGGATATGGAACCCAGAAGAAGGCTAATCTGACAGGAGCAGTTGATCAGGTTTCATCTGAGGTTTTTAAAGGCAGACCAACAGCCAATGTGACACAGATGCTGGAGGGTGTAGTACCAAACCTGAACATTAGTCTGGCTGATGGTAAGCCTGGACGCAGCTCTGCTTTCAATATTCGTGGGACGGGTTCAATTAATGGTGGCAGCGCCTTGGTCCTAATCGATGGCGTGGAAGGAGACCCCTCATTGTTAAATCCAGATGACATTGAAAACGTCTCAGTGCTAAAGGATGCGGCAGCATCGGCCATCTATGGTGCACGAGCTCCTTATGGTGTGGTATTAATTACCACAAAGAATCCTCAGAAAGGTACTGCTAAAATCAATTATTCGTCGAATTACTCCATACAGAGACCCACAAATGTCCCTGATGTTGTCTCAGACGGCTACACATGGGCCGAACACTTTCATATGGCCTATTATAACTTCAATTCTTCTAATCCATCAGGCATCAACAAGACGCAACAATTCTCCACAGCATGGCTGGAAGAATACAAACGGCGTCATGATAGTGGCAATTTCGGAACAGTAGTTTCTGATGGAAGTATTGGCACAAAAGGTAGATATGTGTATTACCCTGAAGGAGTAGATATGTACGATATCCTTTATAAAGATCACGTATTTAGCCAAAGTCAGAATCTATCTATTTCAGGAAGCGATAACAAATTCGACTACTATCTATCAGGACGTTTCTTTTCATACGATGGACTTTTTGATAGCAAAAAACAGACAGATAAATACAAGTCGTACAACATGCGATTTAAAGCTGGTTACCAAATAACCAACTGGTTGAAAGTGAATAATAATTTCGAATTCTCCAATAATAATTATTACAATCCTATCACTTACTCAGAAGGAAATGGAGTGATATGGCGCAACATCGCTGACGAAGGGCATCCATCTTCCCCCATATTTAATCCAGACGGTACGCTGACATATTGTGCCGTATATGGCGTGGGAGATTTGCTATATGGACAGAGTGGTATCAATAATAAGAAAGATGAATATAAAAATACTACATCGTTCATTGCCACTTTCCTTAACAACAAAATTCGTCTTAATGGAGACTTTACATTCAAAAAGAATTCTCTGGAGCGTACAACCAAGCAAGTTCGCACACCTTACGCTAAATCTGTCAACAATGACAACACAAGCAAAATAGAATATATAGCAGGAATTCGCTCTAACATAGCAGAAACCGTACGCAACACCAGATATATAGCCACAAACATTTATGCAGAGTATGAAGAAACGTTCAACGAACTTCATTATTTCAAGGGCATGGTAGGCTGGAACTATGAGAAAGAAAACGCCAAACAGATTTTTTCATATAACGATGATTTGCTAACAGACGAAGTGGAAAACATTAATTTGGCCATGGGCACTGATAATAAGAACATAACTTCGTCATGGAATGCATACCAATTTGCTGGAGCATTCTTCCGATTCAACTATTCATACGACAACCGTTATCTATTTGAGGTAAACGGTCGGTATGAAGGCTCGTCAAGATTTCCTGAAAACCATCGTTGGGCATTTTTCCCATCAGCATCCATGGGATGGAGACTATCTGAAGAACACTTCTGGAAAGTCAACCCAAACGTGATGTCTAATGTTAAGTTAAGAGGTTCATACGGACAGCTGGGAAATGCAGCTGGATTAAACAATTACCAATACATCCAAACAATGGGCGTGTCTACGTCTGGATATATTCTTGACGGACTTCGACGCCGCTACACATCCAGCCCAGCTGCAATGCCCGATGACCTAACTTGGGAAACAGCTACTACCTACAACTTTGGTATTGACATGAACTTCATAAACAATAGATTGATGTTCAACGCCGACTACTATGTGCGCAAAACTACAGACATGATTGTTGCGGGACCTACTGTACCAGATGTGTTCGGAGCTTCTTCCCCAAAAGGTAATTATGCAGATCTTACAACACGAGGTTATGAAATAGCCATTGCATGGAGAGATGGATTTCAATTGGGTGGCAAACGATTCAACTATGGGATAAAGGCTACATTGTCTGACTACTATTCGGTCATTGACAAATATAATAATGCCACAAAATCGCTGAGCACAAGAGCCAATCAGTCACTCGCAGGAAACTATTATGAAGGTATGCGTATTGGAGAGTTGTGGGGATTCGAATCGAACGGACTATGGCAAAACCAAGAGGAAATTGACGCTGCAAATGCTGCTGCCATTGCTGCAGGACAGAAATATTACAATCCACTGATGCAGACTTCCAAATCATACAAACTGTATCCTGGTGACATCAAGTTCGAAGACCGCAACGGAAATGGATACATTGACCGAGGAAAGAATACGGTCGATGATCCCGGAGACCGATTCATTATTGGCAATGAGGAACCACGCTACATCTACAGTTTTACTCTATCTGCTGACTGGAATAACATTTGGATTAATGCATTTTTCCAAGGTGTAGGTCAACAAGACTGGTATCCTTCAAACGAGGCCTCGGTGTTCTGGGGACAATATAACCGCCCATATAATCAAATGCCTAAATGGCATGAGAATAATTATTGGACAGAAGAAAATCCAAATGCGTTCTTGCCCCGCTATGCTGGTTACTACGCTCCCTTCCATGGAGGACACAACAACGCTAATACACGATATCTGATGGATGTCTCATACCTGAGATTAAAGAGCTTGCAGATTGGATACAACCTTCCACAGCAATGGCTTAGCAAAACAAAATTCATCAAACAAGCCAGTGTCTTTTTCTCTGGAGAGAACCTTTTTACATGGTCACCGCTTTATAAATACACAAAAGACGTTAACGTTTCCAACATTGGAAGCTCAGATATTGATTTGAACTCGGGAAGCGGAGATGGCTATAACTACCCGATGATGTCCACATACAGCATTGGACTAAACATCACATTCTAACAAATCCACAACTATATACAAAGAACTTCAGATATGAAAAAAAATTTTTTATGCCTCTCGATATTGGGAATTTTCCTCTTATCATCTTGTGACATGAACGAAGAGCCACAATCTTCCGCTTCGGTTAACATGGTGTTTTCTTCCGCAAAAGGACTTGAAACCTACGCATACTCATTCTATAATGACTTACCAAACTACTCCAGTGCATTCAAGCAAGATGCAACGAGCGATTACAGCGCAAAAAACCAAATTGGCGGCATGGAAGTCGGCGCTTATACCACCAACTCATCCAGCAGCTGGTCATGGGGAGCTTTACGGAATATCAACTTCTTTTTAGAAAACAATACCAACCCAGCTGTCAGTGAGAATATCAGAAACCATTATAATGGAATTGCTCGACTGTTTCGTGCCAGATTCTATTTTAACAAGTTAGTGAGTTATGGCGAGGTGCCATGGATACAAAAGGTTTTTAACAACAGTGAAGATCCTGACCTTTTTAATTCGCAAGACACGCGTGATGTCATTATTGAACACATCATTGATGATCTCGACTATGCATATAACTATATTAATAAGGTAGATGCTACCAAAAACTCAACAACTGTGAACAAGTGGACAGCTGCGTCCTTCAAGTCACGAGTTTGCTTATTCGAAGCAGCTTGGCGAAAATACCATGCAACAGACGAACTCGATATTGCTCGCACAGGTTGTACGAAATATTCACCAAAACAGCTCTATCTACTCGCCGCTGAAGCAGCCAAAGAGGTGATTGACAAAGGGCCGTATAAAATATATACAGGTACAAGTTATACAAATGGGCGCGGTTCTTATAGACAGCTGTTTATTGCCGACAATGCTGTGACAACAGAAGTAATGCTGGCCATAGCTACAGACAAAGTATTGCAGATGGGAGAACAAAATTGGTGGTTCAACTCTTCCACGTATGGTCCTCACTTATGCATGTCAAGAAAATTTGCTAAGACTTACCTCAACCGAGACGGTAGTCCCTATCGTGAGACAAAAAATGATGGCAGTTTCAAGACATTTGTAGAAGAAACAACTAATCGTGATCTGCGATTAAATCAAACCATCCGTGGTTATGACTTCACCCGCATGGACCCTACTGGCAATTATGTTCCTACGGCAGCCAATTTCTCAGGACATTCTCTAACAGGTTACCAATACACCAAATATACGATGGACGACGTATCTTACGATGATGCACGCACCAACGACAACGACATTCCACTGATGCGGTTTGCCGAGGTTCTGCTCAACTATGCCGAAGCCAAAGCAGAACTTAACACTTTGACTGATGAAGACTGGGCAAAAACGATAGGAGTTCTTAGAATGCGTGCTGGCATTACTGGAGGCACCCCAACAACAGGAACGTTAACTGCGAAACCTACATCGCCTGAACCTTACATCGCTGCATATTATCCTGATGTAAATGATGCTACCATCCTTGAAATACGTCGTGAGCGTGCCATTGAACTTTGTTTGGAAGGTTTTAGAATGAACGATTTAAAACGATGGAACTGTGCACATCTGTGGGTTGATGATCCTTGGGAAGGTGTATACATACCTGCCTTAAACACCCCTCTCGACATGAATGGCGATGGGGAGGCTGATGTATATTTTTATCAGACCGATAAAATCGATGATGCCAAATATGCACCGATTGGAGTATATGTTGGTACGAAGAAGAACAATGTTCTCAACGTGGTTCAGGCAGGTTCAGGCTATCTGCTCAAATACAACATCAAAGGACGTGATTGGCCCGCTCGCCAATACCTTTACCCAATCCCAGAGGTAGTCATACAGAAAAATAATAATCTCCATCAAAACCCAGGATGGTAGAAATTAAAATATTAAAGAAACTAGATTACAATTATGAGAAATAGATATTTCATCTTAATTCTTGCTGTTTTTCTGAGCTGCACTACCCTTAGCTTTGCTCAAAAAGGACAAGAATCCAAAGCATACATCAATGTTGCAACATTTAACCTACGGATGGACACTAAGTCAGACGGAGCTAACCAGTGGTCAAACCGAAAAGAGTTAGTCAAATCACTGATTCGCTTTCATGAGTTTGATATTTTTGGAACACAAGAAGGATTCAAACACATGCTGGTCCAAATTGCCGAATTAAAACAATATGCTTGGATTGGTGAGGGACGAGATGGAGGTGACGAGGGCGAACACTCTGCCATTTTCTATCGAAAAGATAGATTTGATCTCCTCGACTCGGGAAATTTCTGGTATTCGGAAACTCCAGAGAAAGTTGGATTAGGATGGGATGCTACATGCTGCAACCGAATCTGTTCGTGGGGAAAATTCCGGGAGAAAATCTCAGGAAAAATATTCTTTCTATTTAACTCACATTTTGACCATCAAGGAGTAATAGCGCGAAGAGAATCAGCTCGATTGTTGCTGCAAAAAATCAAATCCATCGCAGGAACCAATGCAACGGTCATTTCCACTGGCGATTTCAATGCAACGCCTGAAAGCGAACCCATTAGAATATTGCTAAATGACGGTCTGCTACTCGATTCATACAAAATATCAATACAGCCACCTTATGGAACTTACGGCACATCAAATGGATGGAAAATCAGAGAAAAAGGTAAAGATCAGCGTATTGACCATATCTTTGTTACGAAAGATGTAAGCATACAAAAGTATGGTGTTATAAATGACATACCATATGGTCAGTTTCCATCAGACCACTATCCAGTAATGGTCAAGGCAGGAATTTAAAGAATTTTCAGGATTTAGTCCTCTACTCAATTCAGCAAGTTCTTGCAGCTTTAAGAAACTAAATCCAATGTTAGCGACAGCTATTATATAGGAGATAAGCACTAACCATAAGTGTTAGGAGTTTATCTCCTTTTATTTTCGTGTATGCCGGTCATGTCATACTAAATAAGAATGCGCCAAACTTGACGCACTCTCTATAACATGTTCCTGTTATTCAGGTTTCATATTGGTGTAAACAGTTTGCACATCGTCAAACTCTTCAAGACGCTCTACCATTTTATCAATCGTTTCACGCTCTTCGGGAGTAACGTCTTTCAAGTCGTTCGGGATGTATGTAAACTCAGCACCTGTCACTTCAAAACCGTCCGTTTCCAGATGCTTTTGAATTTCACCGAAGCTCGTGGGGGCACCATAGATGGTTATTTCGTTTTCTTCCTCATCTTCATCATATTCATCTTCCACACCATAATCTATGAGGTCGAGAATCAGTTCATCCATATCCAAGCCATCTTTCTTCTTAAAGGTGAATACGGCTTTATGGTCAAAGAGGAATGCCAGTGAACCACTTGTCCCCAAGTTGCCATTGAACTTATTGAATACAGACCGCACATCCCCAACGGTTCGGGTGGTATTGTCCGTCAAAGTATCTACCAAGATAGCCACTCCATGAGGACCATACCCTTCGTATGTGACCGATTTATAGTCGCTTTGATCTTTCCCCATCGCATTCTTAATGGCACGATCAACATTGTCTTTCGGCATGTTTTCGCGCTTGGCATTGGCTATGAGGGCGCGCAAAGCGGGATTGTTTTCAGGATCTGGTCCTCCGGCTTTTACTGCAATTGCAATTTGTTTACCTATTTTCGTGAATGTACGAGCCATGTGGCCCCATCTTTTCAGCTTCGTTGCTTTACGATACTCAAATGCTCTTCCCATTGGAATAAAAATATTTAATCCTCTTCACTGAAGAGGTTTAGGACGAAGAACTTTCGCACCTAAATGTTGATTATTTAATGATATATGAACGTTTATATTCACAAAACCATGGCAACCGAATCATCGAAGTTCGGCGCCAAGCTTTTCTGTGAGATTCTTAATAAGTTTCTGCATGATTCCGTCAATCTGCTTGTCATTCAATGTTTTTTGTTCATCTTGCAGGATAAAATTGACGGCATAACTCTTTTTGCCTTCCGGCAGATTCTTGCCTTCGTAAACATCAAAGAGCTCAACGCGCTTCAGTAACTTCTTTTCTGTCTGGAAAGCAATCTTTTCTATTTGTTCGAATTCTGTTTGCTTATCTATCAACAGGGCCAAATCGCGACTAACGGCAGGATACTTGGACAGCTCTTTGTACTCAACCTTATTCTTACGAGTTAATTTCATAAGTGCCGTCCAGTTGATTTCAGCAAAATAAACTTCACCGGATACATCAACCTGCTTTAGCAACTTTTTACAAACAACACCCAATTCAGCAATGATTTTCCCTCCTCGATTCATGATGCTCAAACCATGAGAGAAGATGTTGTTGTCACTTTTTTCTGTTACCAACATGCCAGAAGGCACGCCTAACCGGGCAAAAATATTTTGAACATAGGCTTTCAATTCATCAAATGAACTGGGTTCATCTGCATGTGCCCAACTTCCTTCCACACGCTTACCAGTAACCCATAGTCCTAAATGATAAGCTTGCTGATATGCCTTAATCGGATCTTCCTCATTCTCTCGCTCTGCTACATATTGGTAGCAGTTACCAAACTCAAAGAAGCGCAAGTTTGTTTGCTTACGGTTCACATTGCGCATGATGCTTTCAAGGCCTCCAAACAATAGCGTCTGGCGCATCACACCCAAATCGGTACTCAAAGGATTCATAATCTTTACGGTTGCCTCCTCTGGGTAACGGTTCAAATCATGATAATAAGACGTCTTGGTAAGCGAATTGTTCAGAATTTCATGAAAACCACATCCAACCAACTGTTCACCAACCAGGTTTTCCAAATGGGCAGCCCTATCCTCATCACCCTGTATGGCCAACGAACTCTTGAGTTGTGTTGGAATTTCAACATTGTTGTAGCCATAGATACGTAAGATATCCTCTACGACGTCACAGGGGCGCTGAACGTCAACTCGGTATGCGGGGACTGACAAATCCAGACCTTGTGGATTCTCGCTCTTGATTTCCATTTCCAGGCTATCCAAGATACTCTTAATCACGTCTGGCTCTATCTCTTTACCAATGAGACCGTTCACATAATCGTATGAAAGTGACACATGGGCGTTTTCAATAGGTGTAGGATACACATCTTTAATCTGCATGCTAACCTTACCCCCCGCGAGTTGTTGACATAATATCGCAGCCTGCTTCAATGCGTATATCGTGCCATTAGGATCGATACCACGTTCAAAGCGATAGCTTGCATCCGTACTCAAACCATGCCGGCGTGCGCTCTTGCGAATCCAGGTTGGGTGGAAATAGGCACTCTCCAAAACAACATTGCGTGTTGTTTCATAGGTACCACTACCCTTTCCACCGAAGATTCCGGCAATACACATCGGGTGTTCTGCATTGCAAATGCTTAAATCGTGTTCACCCAAAGTATGCTCTTCACCATCGAGGGTCACAAACTTGGTCCCCTCCGGCTGCGTTCTCACCACGATTTGATGACCTTCAACCATGTCGGCATCAAAGCAATGCATGGGCTGTCCGTAAGCCATCATCACATAATTTGTGATGTCAACGATGTTATTGACGGGTCGCAAGCCGATTACTTTCAGCTTGTTCTGCAACCACTCCGGACTTTCTTTCACCTCACAATCCGTGAGTGAGAGACAGGCATAACGCTTGCAGGCCTCTGTATTCTCGATTTTGACATCAATGGGCAAGTCTTCATTATCTACCTTAAAATCTTCACAAGACGGACGATGCAGACTGGTTTGATACCCATTTTGCTTCAACCATGCATACAAATCACGAGCTACACCGTAATGAGACAAAGCATCAGACCGATTGGCTGTGATGTCTATTTCGATAATCCAATCGCTCTCAAGGTTATAATATTCAGCAGCAGGCTGGCCAACAGGGGCATCTTCTGGCAACACAATGATACCCTCATGTGACGTACCAACACCAATTTCGTCTTCGGCGCAAATCATTCCGAATGAGTCTACGCCTCGTAATTTGCTTTTCTTGATGGTAAACGAATCATCACCATCATATAAAATACAGCCAAGGTCGGCTACGATGACTTTCTGCCCAGCAGCCACATTGGGGGCGCCACATACAATCTGCTGAGGCTTTCCCTTCCCTAAGTCTACTGTCGTGATATGGAGGTGATCGGAGTTGGGGTGCATTTCACAGGTCAACACCTGCCCAATATAAAGTCCTTTTAATCCTCCCTTGACGTTTTGAACTTCTTCCAAGGCATCCACTTCTAGCCCTGTAGAAGTTAAGGCTTGCGCAACTTCCTGCGGAGTCAAGTCGAAATCGACATATTCTTTAAGCCATTTATATGAAATATTCATTAGATAGATGAATTTTAAGTGTATTCGTAAAGCATTGCAAAATTACTAAAAAAACAAGACCCTTACAAATGTTTGTTCAAAAATGAGTGTCACAAAACCTATCTTGAGGAAAAGATAATACATCGATGCACGAGCAAACGACCGAATCGCTTGATGGAATAAACCAAAGAGGGCATGTCAAATACTTGACACACCCTCTAATACAAACTCAATCACCTCAAGTTAGTCAAGCCATTTTACATAGTTGAAATCTTGACGGTGTGGCAGGTTTTTATGCTTTGGGAACATACGCACGCATGATTTAAAGGTGCCGGCATCATCAGGATCTATTACTGCTTCAAAAGTATATTGATTGCCTTCGTGCCCTGTCATCTCAAAGGGACGTACGCGATAAAGCTCACGACCTTCATCATCGGGTAAGGGTTTCAGTGTCACCAGCTCCAAACCAACAGCATCCTCCAGGCCTTGTTCGTCAATCACATATTTAATACGATATTCAACACCCGTTTCGCCACCGTTTGTCAAGAACTCAGTATCCTTTGAAACAACATGGATGGCATCCCAACGCTCGGCCACTGTCTCTTTCCAATGCGCAATCTCTTTAGCCAACTTGGCATCTTCAGCGGCCAACTCAGCAAATCTAGCTGCTTGCTTCTCGTAGAACTTGTCGTAGTAATCGTCCAACTGACGCTTCATCGTGTAATGAGGTGCAATCGTCGCAACAGATTTCTTCACCACGTCAAGCCATTGTTCGCTATAGCCTTCCTCATTCTTATTATAATACATAGGAATAATCTCATTCTCTAAAAGCGAATAAATGGTAGCCGCATCCAACTGATCTTGGTACTCCTGGTTTTGGTAAGTACGCTTCTGAGGCAAAGCCCATCCGGCACCTTCTCTGTAACCTTCTACCCACCAGCCATCAAGCACGGACAAGTTGACAACACCATTCATCTCGGCTTTCTCGCCAGACGTACCCGAGGCTTCGAGTGGACGCGTAGGCGTATTCATCCAAATATCTACACCAGAAACCAGTCTACGGGCCAAATGCATGTCGTAATCTTCCAGGAAGATGATTTTACCTAAAAACTCTGGGCGCTGGCTAATCTCATAGATACGTTTGATGAGATCTTGACCTGCTCCATCTGCAGGATGGGCCTTGCCCGAGAAGAAGAACAGCACAGGGCGTTCTGGGTTGTTCACAATCTTTGACAACCGATTGATGTCTGTAAACAACAAGTGCGCTCTTTTATAGGTTGCAAAACGACGACAGAAACCTATCATCAACGCATTTGGATTGATACATTCAAGCAGTGACATCACGCGTGACGGATCGCCTTGGTTCTTCAACCAATTCTCGGTAAACTTCTCGCGGATATACTTCACCAGCTTATTCTTCAACTTCATGCGCGTTTGCCAAATCTCTTCATCCGGAATCTTCAGAAACGCGTGCCAAATGTCTTCGTTGCTCTGGTCGCTCATAAACGACTTGTCGAAGTACTTGTCGTAAAGGTCACGAAACTCTGTCGAAGTCCATGTTGGGAAGTGTACACCATTGGTCACATATCCTACATGGCTCTCCTCTGGATAAGAGCCTTTCCAGATAGGAGCGAACATTTTTTGGCTTACCCATCCGTGCAACTTGCTTACGCCATTAACCTCTTGTGCGGTATTGCATGCAAAGGTACTCATGCAGAATTTTTCTGTATGATCGTCAGGATTCTGACGTCCCATTCCAATGAATTCATCCCATGTGATACCCAAACGCTGTGGATAGCCTTGCATGTACTTTCCGAAAAGGGTTTCGTCAAAATAGTCGTGGCCTGCCGGAACGGGGGTATGCACGGTGTACAGTGAGGATGCTCTCACCAGTTCCATTGCCTGATTGAACGTCAGTCCGCTCTCAATGTAATCACAAAGACGTTGCAAATTACACAGCGCCGCATGGCCTTCGTTGCAGTGATAGATGTCTTTCTTAATGCCCAGCTTCTTCAAAGTGAGAATACCACCAATACCCAGCAATATCTCTTGCTTGAGTCGATTTTCCCAATCACCTCCGTACAGAGCGTGAGTAATGGATCTGTCAAACTCTGAGTTCAAGTCGTTGTCAGTATCCAACAAGTACAATTTGATGCGACCCACATTCACACGCCATACGTATGCATGCACCACATAATCGAGATAGGGTACGTCAACCACGATGGGGTTGCCATTTTCATCAACCTCACGCTCAATGGGAAGCGAGTTAAAGTTTTGTGCCTCATATTGAGCAATCTGTTTACCCTCCATATTGAGTGACTGCTTGAAATAGCCATAACGATACAAAAAGCCTACAGCACACATATCTACATTGCTGTCTGATGCCTCTTTGAGGTAGTCACCAGCCAACATACCCAGACCTCCTGAATAGATTTTCAATATCTGGTTAATACCATACTCCATGCAGAAATAGGCAACCGAAGGACGCTTCTTATTGGGTTCTACGTCCATGTACGCGCGAAATTGGGCATACACGTCCTTGACACGCTTCATCAACTTAGCATCGTTCACAATCTCTTCTTTGCGGTCATAGTTAAGGCGCTCCAACAACAGCACGGGGTTGTGCCCTACTGCTTCGTATAATTTCTCATCAAGACTCTTGAAGAGACTACGCGCTTCGTGATTCCAACCAAACCACATGTTATGTGCTAATTCGTCCAAACATTTCAGTTGTTCGGGCAATCTTGATTTGATTGTCAACTCCCTCCACTGTGGAGCGTTAACATTGCTCGTCTTAATTTTCATAAATCTTTAATTTTCTTATTTTTTTCTTACTTGATTATTCTATTCTCTACGCGTGACAAAGCCTGATGGTAGGCTGTCTCATAATGCTTAATAAACCGTTGCCACAACGCTTTTTTTGACAAATCTGCTGCTCGCCGGCGTATCATGTTCACCTCTTTTGGTGATAACTTTGACAGCTGCATGATGGTTTGCTTGATTTCGTCGGCCACTTCAGAGTAGTTGTTGTCAGTACGGTGAATCACTTTCACACCATGCTCAACCTCACTGTTCGTTCCGACTGTTCGATTAACCCACAAACCAAATCCTGCCAAATCGGTTGTAACACAAGGCACACTAAATGCTATAGCCTCCAACGGCGTGTAGCCCCAAGGCTCGTAGTAAGAAGGATAAACGCACAGGTCGTTGCCCACAACCAAATCATAATATGGCAGGTTTAAAATGCCATCATCACCCGTGAGGTAGCACGGAACAAACATCACTTTCACATTGTCATGTTCGGCGTTATGCATATTCAACGCTTCCAGCATCTGAAGGATGCGGTCGCCTGGCATGTCCCGAAGCCAGTGGGTTAACATAGGATGCTCCAAGGGCGCATCAAACGATTCTCCCGACGCCAACCTTGTTATCAAGTCGGCACGCGGCTCGCCCACCCAAGCCGGCACTTCCACTACGGCCAGCACCTTACGGGATAAAGAATCTTGCGACAGCCGTAAGCGGTTGATGGCTTCTAGGAAGACATCGATGCCTTTGTTGCGAAACTCATATCGCCCACTTGTAGAAACAATGAAAGCATTGTCTTCAAAAGTATTGCCCATCAAAGCATTAGCAACTTCTATGATTCGCTTTCTTGCCTGCCTACGTTTGCTCGTCAGCTCTTGCCCTCGTGGCACAAAACTGTCTTCAAAACCATTGAGTAATATCTCATCAACGGGTTTATCCAGCAGCTCCTTACACTCGTTGGCAGTAATCTCACTTACGGTTGTAAAGCAATCAACGTGATGTGCGGTTTGCTTCTCTATCGAATGTTTGCTCTGCATGTTGAGTTCCTCGGCCATTTGGTCTCCGTGATAGGCCGACAGGTATTCGTACAGGGGTTTATTGTTTCCCGCGATACTTCGCCCAATGCTCGTTGCATGGGTTGTAAAAAGCGTGCCAATCTCGGGTACCTGATGGCGAATGTAGAGCAATCCCATGCCGGTCATCCATTCATTTCCATGATAAATCACCCTCGTGGTCTTGTCCAGATAAAAGCGATAAAAGCTCTCCACCACCCTGCCGGCTGCATACGAAAACATAGAAGCTTCGTCATAATCGCCATAACCGTGCAGACTGTCCACCTGAAACCACTCCCACATTTGGGCATATATCTCATTTTTTAGTGCATAAAAGGGTTGGTAATCCACTAATATGGCAAGCGGATGTCCTGGAACCGACCAGCGGCCAATTCTGCATGTCAATCCGTCATCAGCGGCTTTGCTCTTCCAATCTGCGAACAAAGAGCTGTCCTCTTGAAAATATGGATTGTCTTGTTCTTTCCAACAATCAGGACCAATAAAGATGATACGGTCCGGATATTGATCCTGCAATGTTTTTGCTCGTGTAGAAAGAACGGTATAAATACCTCCCACTTTATTACAAACTTCCCAACTCGACTCAAATATATAGTCGGGACGCAACAAGTCCTTAGTCATAAGAATCATAATATGATGGCCAAAGTTAATATAAAAAAGGTGAAATCCAAACGATAGGTTCTTTAATTTTCTTAATACAAGCGTTTTATTGATATAAAACAGTAACTTTGCAATAACAGGTAGCGTATTGGCCAGTTAGGGACATCTAACGCAACCCTTACCCGTGCCTTTCTGTACATAACTAAAATCAACAAAAGATGAAAAAGTACCTATTTCTTCCTATTTTATGCTTTCTAAGCTTGTTGGCGACAGCACAAAACGCGCAAAAGCAGCCCTTCAAGGGTGTCATAGGTAATGCGGAGTACAGAATATACATCAAAATGAATTTGTACGAAAACAACGTTACCGTACCTGGACAGGAAATCTTTGGTGAACTTCCAGGCTTCATGGGTGATAGCATCGATTCACGAAAATGGTTGTTTACATCGGCCAAGATTCATAAAAACACGGCTCAACTGGCAATTACCAATGACTATGGTAGCGAAGACCTAGTGGCCACTTTAACCTTTAACAAAGACAACACCTACACGTTGAAGCAAGTGGAAGGCAGCAACATGAAAATTGCACGTCAAAGAAAATGGAAAAAACTGGCCAAAACATTGGTATTCATCCCGAAAGAATAGGTACCTACAACGGGGCCGAGCTTATTGATAATTCTTTGTATTTCAACACTTTCAGCCACACATGTTCATCACTTGGTATAGGTAATCACCAACTTTACACTTTCTTCGTTCGTGCGCTTCTGAATCCATTGGCGCATTTGATTGTTCTGTTGGTTCGTCAGCGGCTTCTTCACTTTAAATTGAGCGATGGCTAAAAGGTAAGGCTCGTTTGTTGTGGTATCCAAATTAGCTTCGACAACTGGAGACAACACCAACGATTGCACACCTGGATATAGCACCAACATCTCGTTAAACATATCCACACTCAGTTGTGAATAGGAATCAATTTTCCCCAATTTTTCTCGTAAATTCTTGATTTCAACAGCTTGCTCTTGAAGTACCTTGACGCTTTTTTCCCGATTCTTCGAGATGGTTAAAAGATTTCCTCTTTCGGATGCTAAATCAGCAGATTCGTTACCTTGTATCACAGCGAGTTTTAGATGTTTCAGCCGCGAATGCTCATTCAGTTCCTTCTGCGCTTTCTTCTTTTGCTCTGGCGTAACCTCCTTACCTAAAGCAACGATTTGCAATACACTGTCTCCATATAGATGTTGCGAAATCACTTGTGTTCCTTTCCAGTTCAAACTATGTTGAACAAAGTTACTCAACTGCTTGTCAAACAAGCTGGTTCGCATCATTCGTACAGTCATATATCCCGCTGGAATCATCGTTAAAATAGCAATGGCTAAAATCATACGATGCACAAATTTACAACGTTGAGGATCTACAAAATGTTTGCGTCTGAAACGCAACAAGAAGACACCGAAAGTGGTTGCCACGGCAATGAAGACGGTGTTGATAAAATATAATAAAGAAGCACCTGCAAAAAAGGCCAAATTTCCCGTAGCGACACCATATCCTGCCGTACAGAGTGGAGGCATTAATGCAGTGGCAATAGCCACGCCGGGTATGACGTTACCCTTGTCTTTGATAGACGCAGCTACAATACCTGCCGCACCACCAAAGAAGGCGATGAGAACATCGTAAATAGTAGGCTCGGTACGCGCCAACAACTCTGACTGTACGCCCTGAAAAGGTGTTAATAAAAAATAAACGGTTGCTGTGATGATACCGATAATGGTCGCCACCATATAGTTTTTAACGGCCCGTCTCAGCAGCGGCAAATCATCAATGCCCACTGCTAAACCCATGCCTAAGATAGGTCCCATTAGTGGTGAAATGAGCATGGCGCCGATGATGACTGCCGTAGAATTGATATTCAATCCTAAAGAAGCAATAAACACGGCACAAATTAGAATCCAAAGGTTAGCTCCTTTAAAGGTTACGCCCGATGCTATTTCATCAACAACATCCTCTTCCTTCTCACGATTCTCTGACATATCGAAATACTGCCTCAGATATGCCTTCAACGAAATCTTTTCCATTTTGTATGATATTTCGCAACTACAAGGTTATTCTATCTTGTGACGTGCTGTTATTTCTGTAAGTGTTGAACACTTGGAGCGTCCATTCTTTTCCTAAAAGATGCACACCCACACTTGTTCGTTTATGATTTTGCAAAGATAACAATTTCAAAAGAACTCACCAACAAACCGCCACATTAACTCATTCGAATGTCTAAATGACGAGATACAACCCTGTGTGCTGGCTTAACGAGAAGTCTTCCTGCGGTGGTCTGAACACACGACTATCTCGGTTAACAATATAATTTTTGCGTTCATTCGATTAACTGGAACGTCCTTCCAAAAAAACGTTAAAAACACAGTGTGATTACAAAAAAGATAGCAAAAATTTGGCATATGATTACATTTTTGTTATCTTTGCACTGCTATAAAGGCAAAGAGTTCATTTACATCATGAAACATTCTGAACTAATTCGGGCGTTGAAGAAGGCGGGGTGCCTTTTGAAACGACATGGGGCTTCGCATGACATTTGGATAAACCCCAAGACAGGGGCGAGAACAAGTGTGCCGAGGCACGGGAGCAAGGAAATCAAGGAAAATACCGCAAGGTCTATTCTTGACGACCTTTTGAACGAGTAAAAGAGAGCCGCCATCCACAATAGGTGGCGGCATATCTTCTTCGAATGGGTACGGGTGTGATTGAACTTTTTTAATGAATAAACGATTAATGACATGGAAAAGGTAATAGCAAGAGTAGAGCGAGAAGTGGGTGAAAAGAACTTCTCCTGTTACATGAAAGTAAAAAGCGTCAATGCCAGTGTGCTTGGACAGGGCAATACGGCCAATGCAGCCATTGCCGATATGCTCCAAGGCTGGAACGACACCAAAGAAGACTTGAAAGAGGATGGTATCGAAGTTTCGCCCATCGAGATTGAATACACCTTTGACATTGGGGCGTTGTTCAACTACTACGACTTTATCAATGTCGCAGGCGTTTCAAGAGAAATAGGCATCAGCTCGGCGGTCATGCGCCAATACACCACTGGTGTTAGGAGACCAAGCAAGGAACGAAAGGAAAGAATTGTGAAAGGTATCAAGTCGCTTGCCAAAAAAATGGAAATGGCAAAGGTCTATTGATAAACCATTGAATGCTTTGTGCTTCAATATTTTAAATGAACTCTTTGAGCCGTCCGCACGTGAGTGTAGGCGGCTTTTAAGCTTAGTAGAAATTTTCAGGGGAATCATTTGTCAGTTATCTCAATCATTCTGACCTCCGCATCAAGGGAGTAAAAACGTTACGCACCTTAGCAAATCTTGTTTTTCCCACTGAAATATCTGTTTGTGGCCACAACTTTTTAACACAAATGTCGGACGTTTTTTCAACCAACGTGTCCATGTGCCGGGAATATGCGAAATTTTAAGCGGTTTTGATAGCAGATTGATTATTAATGATTTATGCGCCTCTTGAACCGAAGATACATTCAAAAGATGATGTGTTTTTACAGAAAAAATCCCGTAGTTGGGCAAAATAAGCCTGTTATAAGATGCAAATCGGGAAGCAAAATCATGTAAGTTGGTCGGTAAAAGCATGCTTATAGCCGATTAATCCGATGTGAATGGGACCAGTGATGGTAATTTTAAGACTCCAAAATCCTAAAAACTCGTCTTTTTTTGTCTATTTCGCGATTTTACTTTGTCAAATATAACGAATCAATTTAACAAACGAAAGATTTATTAACACAACCATCTATTTTTGGTCAGTATCATGAAAAATTTCCACAAATGGCCACCCATAACTGCTTCATGTAATAAATTTGCTATTCCTATCAAATTCAGATGTATCAAACGAAAAAATGGGATTACAGGATGAATATCTAAAATGAACCCGTGCTTACAAAATGCACTACGCTCATCCGATTAGTTAAAATAATGTAATTATCGATATGTTTTACAAACAACACCCGTTGATTCTCATTATATTGTTGTAATTTTGCACCCGATTTATTTATTCACATAAAGTCTAACTTTATTAAATTTTAAACATTAATTATTTTATGTCAGATTTAAAGAACGTTCAACCATTAGAGGACTTCAATTGGGATGAGTTTGAAAATGGTACAAACGTAAACGCCAACAAAGAAGACTTGGCAAAGGCTTACGATGAAACCTTGAACAAGGTTAGTGAGCGCCAAGTGACAGAAGGAACCGTTATCGCCCTTGACAAAAAAGAGGTCATTGTTGACATTGGCTACAAGAGCGATGGAATCATTCCCGCTTCAGAATTCCGCTACAACCCAGACCTTAAAATAGGTGACAAGGTTGAGGTTTATGTAGAAAACCAGGAAGACAAGAAAGGCCAACTGGTTCTTTCTCACAAAAAAGCTCGTCTTACCAAGAGCTGGGATCGCATCAATTCAGCCCTCGACAACGATGAGATTATTCAGGGCTACATCAAGAGCCGCACGAAGGGTGGTATGATTGTTGACGTGTTTGGCATCGAAGCTTTCTTGCCAGGAAGCCAGATTGACGTTCATCCTATACGCGACTACGATGTGTTCGTAGGCAAGACCATGGAATTCAAGGTAGTGAAAATCAACCAGGAATTCCGCAACGTTGTTGTTTCACACAAGGCACTCATCGAGGCTGAGTTGGAAGCACAGAAGAAAGAAATTATCAGCAAACTTGAGAAAGGCCAAATTCTTGAAGGTACAGTCAAGAACATCACATCATACGGTGTGTTTGTCGACCTTGGCGGTGTGGACGGATTGGTACACATCACAGACCTTTCATGGGGCCGCGTAAGCGATCCACACGAAGTGGTTTCATTGGACGAGAAAATCAATGTGGTTATCCTCGACTTTGATGATGAGAAGAAGCGTATCGCCCTCGGTTTGAAGCAGTTGACCCCACATCCATGGGATGCTCTTGATGAAAACCTCAAGGTAGGTGACAAGGTGAAGGGTAAAGTTGTTGTGATGGCCGACTATGGTGCTTTCGTAGAGATTGCTCCTGGTGTAGAAGGACTGATTCACGTCAGTGAAATGTCTTGGAGCCAGCACCTGCGCTCAGCTCAAGACTTCATGCATGTAGGTGATGAGGTTGAGGCTGTTATCCTGACATTGGATCGTGAAGACCGTAAGATGAGCTTGGGTATCAAGCAGCTGAAAGCCGATCCATGGGAGGACATCGAGGTGAAATATCCTGTTGGCAGCAAGCACACAGCAAAAGTTCGCAACTTCACCAACTTCGGTATCTTCGTTGAGCTTGAAGAAGGTGTTGACGGCTTGATTCATATCAGCGACCTCTCGTGGACTAAGAAGGTAAAGCATCCTTCAGAGTTTACAACAGTAGGTGCTGCCATCGATGTCGTAGTTCTCGAAATAGATAAAGAGAACCGTCGTCTCTCTCTCGGTCACAAACAACTGGAAGAGAATCCTTGGGATACCTACGAGACGATTTACACACCAGGTTCTATTCATACCGGTAAGATTACCGAAATGATGGACAAGGGTGCTGTTATCACACTGAATGAAGGTGGTGAAGGCTTTGCCACACCTAAGCATCTTGTGAAGGAAGATGGAACACAGGCACAACAGGGTGAAGAACTCGAATTCAAGGTAATTGAGTTTGTCAAGGAGACCAAGCGTATCATTCTTTCACACAGCCGCACCTTCGAAGATGTGAAAGATGACGTGAAACCTGCACGCAAGCACTCTACCACCCAGAAATCGAATGATATTCCACAAATCAACAATGTGACAGCAGGAACAAGTCTTGGTGACTTGGACGTGCTTGCCAAGTTGAAAGCAGACATGGAAAAAGGAGAATAATTAAGTATTTTTCTCACGCTCCTTTTAAACAGGACAGTTTTTTTCTATTGCTGTCCGCTAAAAGTTATTTGAGAAAAAAACTTATTTGATCATAAGAACTTAGGGCTTGATTCCTCACACGGAATCAAGCCCTTTTTATTACAATCTTTTTCAGCCTTAAATTCAGCAATGATGGCAATGCATGAGGGACGCAGAAGACAATCAACAGTTAGACGATAGGCAGTGAAAATAAAAAAGTTTGCTAAAGGTTTGGTATTAGCCCCTACACATAGACCATTCAATCAGCTCTGACGATGCAAAATAAAGGACTTTTGATGTGATTCCAAGAGCCAGAGAGATAGCGGAAACTATAGGGAAATCAAAGACTATCAGAAACGTTCAATATACATTCAAAAAGTGAACTATTTCGGGCTAATACACATTGTTTTTCAATCATCATTGATTGTTTAAGCGATTACTTCTTTGTCCTCTCATTGGAAAAACTATTTTTAATAGCGTTAAAGTTCTTTTTTCTTCGTTTGATTCAGTATAAATTCATAACTTTGTTACTAATATCAAGATAAACAATCACCTAATGAGACAGAAGAGAGAGCACAGCAACCTCATCAAGGAGCATTTGAAGAAGCGAGGTATCACCCAAACATGGCTCGCAAAAGAGTTGGGCATGAGTTTCAGTATTACCAACGCATACGTTTGCAATCGCAATCTTATCCTTATGATTTTATTCGAACGGATATACATAAAATAGAAATCATAGAGAAATATAAGAGCGTTATTAATCTATTACTAACCTATTGTGAGATTGGAAAAATTCAGATACGTATTTATACGAAGAATGCAGACAACAAGGAGGAGTTTCTACATTCCAAATGCTATATATTCTCTGGGACCTCGAATTCTTTTGGAATCATAGGAAGTTCTAATTTTACAAAGAAGGGATTGTCGGGCAATTCTGAACTTAATTACCTTGAAACAGATCCTGTCCGCATTACAGCTCGACCCGTACCGGGATCGGTGTAGACTTAAAATATTGTAAGGACAGAGCTTTTTCACAGGATAACTACTCTTTTATGAAAGGAATGTACTACATTTGTAATGCTGTTTATTTTTGGATTGTTATATCCATTCAATAATAGCCAACGATTGATTATGCAAAATGATAATATATATAACCAATTAGGATATACATCCGAATTTCTGACAACCAATTCAGAAATAGCTAACTTACACCCTTATTATGCTGATTTAGTAAAACTTGAAGCTGATAAGTTTTACTTTTCAGGAAATCATCCTGCGGTCTTATTTGTAAACATAAAGTCATTTAGTAACAATGGCGAATTAAGGCGTATTGCTGCTATTCAGCATAAAGCATGGAATTATCGAAAGGTTATTTTGTTATTTGCATTATCTGAAACAGAAATAAGAATCTATAACTGCTACGAAAAGCCAACCTATATAAAGGGAGGGGACGATATTAATTTAAAATTAAATAATGCAGAATTATTACGTTATGATACGACATCATCGGATGTCGATACCTTAAATATCCTTGTGGAGATTTTTTCTCGTATAGGAGTAGATAACGGGTTATTATGGACAAAACAGCCAGAAATACGAAAAAAGATAGATTTACAAAACAGAATAGATGCTTATTTGGTAAAAAGTCTTAGTGAAACAGCTAAAGCATTAGAAAAAGATGGTTTAAACAAGAAAGTTATCCATAGTCTTTTAATGCGGTCTCTCTTTATTTTATTTTTGGAAGATAAGGGAGCAGCCAACGAAGCTGGTTTATATACAAAAATCAAAAGCGATTGTTCAAGTTATTTCGATATCCTTAACAGCAAAGAGGCAACATATAAGCTATTTGAAGAGGTACAGATTCATTTCAATGGAAATGTTACTCCCGTTTTACCTAATGAGAAAAAATTAGTAACCGACAATCACCTTAAACTTATTAAGAGATGTTTTATAGATGGAAATATATCAGATGATGAAACATTATTTAAGAATTGGAGATTGTTTAATTTTGAGATTATACAAATTGAATTATTAAGCGAAATTTACGAGAATTTCTTAGGGGAATTAAAACATGAGCGTGGTCAGTTTTACACGCCATATAATTTGGTAGAACTTATCCTTTCTGATAAACTTCCTATCAGTAAGAGTAACTACAATGTGAAAATTTTAGACCCAGCTTGTGGCTCGGGTATTTTCTTAGTTGAAAGTTACAAACGTCTTATAAAAAGATGGAAAAATGCTAATAATACTAATAAAATCAGCTTTGAAAAATTAAAGAATTTACTTTTAGACAATATATATGGAATAGAAATAGATGAAACTGCCATTAAGGTAGCTGCATTTAGTTTATATTTAGCATTGATAGATGAATTAGACCCTAAAACCCTTTGGATTGAAACTAACTATCAATTACCTTATCTGATTTTTGATTCTGAAGATACAAATATCAAAAATCAAGGGCGAAATTTATGGAGAAAAGACACAATCGGAGAAGTGGACACGCATCTTTTCCCAAAAGTTGATTTAATTATTGGTAATCCTCCTTTTGGGACTAAAAACTTACCGCAAACAATCAAAGAGTATTGTTCCAAATATAAATTTTCAAATGAGTATGTACTTCCATTCATTCATAAATCGGTTGAATTCTGTCCAACAGGAGAGATTGCTTTAATTTTCAATTCAAAAGTGTTGACAAATACGCAAAAACCATATCAAAATTTCAGAAAATGGTTATTCAATGCTAATTATGTCGAAAAAGTATATAATCTTTCTATACTCCGCAAAACACCAAAGCATTTCGGCGGACAATTATTTGCGTCCGCAGTAGGACCTGTAAGTATTGTTTATTTTCAACATATTGCTCCTGAAACCATTTCTGAGACAATAGAATATTGGGCTCCTAAAACCTATATAAAATCAAGTATTATTGATGGCGTTGTCATTGATAATAGCGATATTAAA
Source organism: Hoylesella buccalis ATCC 35310 (assembly GCF_000177075.1). Lineage (GTDB taxonomy): Bacteria > Bacteroidota > Bacteroidia > Bacteroidales > Bacteroidaceae > Prevotella > Prevotella buccalis. The sequence continues at coordinate 2,142 of NZ_ADEG01000085.1, read as the reverse complement.
GAATTACCTAGGATTGAATGTCAGAATCCAAATTCTAAAATTTGGAAAGTTGCATTGTGGGGTAATTTTAATAATTTTAGGCTTTTGAAAAAACTTCAAAAAACGACTTTAAAAGACTATTTTGACAAAACTGATAATTGGATTTATGGAAGAGGATTAAATGCAGATAGTGACAATCCTGATTTTGTTCCCAAGCAAATGATAAAAACAGAATGTATTGAAAGATATTTCACAGACCCCGATACATCTACACAATCCAATACAAAATTTTACAGAAAAAACAACGAACAATTATTTTATCCTCCATTTGTAATATTCAAAGAGGGACAACACAATACAGAAATAGCATGTTCTCTTTTTGAGAAAAAAAGATACTGTACCACTGGTGCTTTCATTATAAATTCAACGGATGAAAAGTTAGATGAAAAAAAATTTTTAGTTTCATATTTAAATTCAGATATTGCTAAATACATATTATTTTTAACTGCGTCATCATGGGGAATTGAACGAGAACGTGTTTTGCTAAATGAACTATTAGAGCTACCATCTCCATTTTTCTCAATAGATCCTCATATACTAAAAAACATAGCAAATGCTTTTGATAAAATTGTTTTACTCAAGAAAAATGTAATTGGTAATGATGCAAAAATTAAAGAGCTAGAACAAAATATATTTAATGAGTTTATTAAGCATTTCTCATTGTCTGATAGAGAAGTTGCTCTAATAGAAGATACAATGTTGTTTGGCTTAGGACTATTTAGAGATGGACATAACTCTATTGGTTTTAGGCGAACTCAATTGTCCGAAAACAGAACGTATGCAGAAACTTTATATAATGATATAAATTCATTTTTATTATCATCGGACACAAAGGCTTCAGCAACTATATATGATGTACAATTAAATGACCCGTTAAATTTAGTCATTCTACATTTCGGCAAAGAAGTAAAAGAAATTGAAATAAAAAACATTACCGAACTTAGGAAACAGCTACAAGAAATAGACAAATATACAGTCCAAAAAAAAATGCATAGCATATATGTACAAAAACATCTAAAATATTATGATAAAGATACGGTTTATCTAATCAAACCCAATCAAAAGAGATTTTGGACTAGAACTCAAGCTATGGAAGATGCCTCTTCATTGATAGCGGATATTATCAACATGGCTAAATAATGAATATGGCAGGGAATCTTAATAATGACATTATTAGCGATTTTGAAAATAGCTTCCGAACTAATTGTTTGATTTTAATTGGAGAAGCATATAAATGGCTAAAGGATACAAACAATATAACCGTTGATTGGAACGAGGAAACAATTTCGGCTAATATTTTTACTCATATAGATGAGAATGAAAAAGCGATAGCGTGGAATATTAATGTTTCGGATGAGTGCCGACTATATCATAAAGCTATACTCAACAATAAAGAAAGTGCTAAGTCTGCATCTCGTATCGACCTAAAACTATCCACTAATTGGATTGACGCAACTAAACGAGTATGCTATTTTGTTGAAGCAAAAAACTTAATAGAGAATAATTGTACCAAACAGGGACGAAAATCAAAATTAAGCGCAAAAAAAATACAAGAAAGATACATATCTACAGGTATAGACCATTTTATTTCGGGAAAATATCCATCTAATGGTTGTATGCTTGGCTATATAATAGAGGGAACACCAACGAGAATAGTAGAGAATATAAATGAAATATTACTTCAGGCGACGAGAAGTGATGAAACCTTGAAAAAGAAAAAGTTGGAAGTTCCGTATTTAGAAGAAGCCTATATATCAGTGCATCTAAATAATTATGTATTACATCACTATTTTTTACAATTTTCAAAGTCTCAAAACAGTTAATAACTTTTGCTTTCGTAACCATCAGTTGCAGAAACGACCCACATACTAAAAGTATCCCCATTTTCCAGTTATTAGCTGGGAAATGGGGGTATATATTTAGTTGCTTCGGGCGGTCGCAATCAGGTTGCCAAGACCACGGAAATAGATAGTGGGCAACTCGTCTATAATGTAAGCATCCAATATCAGCCGTCTTTCACCCTAACAAACAACATAAGCATTATAAGCATCCAATATTAGCCGCCTTTCAGACTAATCGAGTAGGAGGTAAACACTAATGACA
>NZ_ADEG01000086.1 GCF_000177075.1 Hoylesella buccalis ATCC 35310 | reverse complement strand
ACTAATAATCCATTGTAGTTGGCCGTTGATAGACCGAAACTCATCGGCGGCCCATTTCTCTACCGCATCCATCGTGTCTGAATCAATACGCAGAATGAAACTTTTATTCTTGTTCTCTTTCTTTGCCATTCGCCTTACATGTTCAACGTACCCGTGTTAACAACAGGTTGAGCCGTGTCATCACCACAGAGAACCACCATCAAATTGCTGACCATTGCCGCCTTCTTGTCGTCATCAAGATCGATAACGCCATCACTGGAGAGCCTATCAATGGCCATTTTCACCATCGATACCGCTCCTTCTACAATCTTCTCGCGGGCCATGATGACGGCAGATGCCTGCTGACGACGTAGCATCACGGCTGCAATCTCGGGCGCATAAGCCAGATAATTGATACGAGCTTCGACGATTTCGATACCGGCCATCTCCAACCTTTCGGCCAACTTCATTTCCAATTCCTTATTAATAGACTCATCACCATCACGCAAGGTCAGTTCCTCTTGATTGGACTCGTTGTTGTCATAGGCATACTGACCAGCGACTTGTCGTAGGGCTGCCTCGCTCTGTATCATCACAAAGTTTTCGAAAGCCCGCATGATGCTGCTCACATCCTTACCCACTGAGATGCCAAGACCTTGCGCCATGGTCTGCGAATCGATTTCAAACATCGCTTTATACGTATCCTTCAGCTTCCAAACCAGCACCAACCCAATCATCACTGGGTTGCCAATCTTGTCGTTCACCTTGATGGGTTCGGCGTTTAAGTTCCTGGCACGGAGAGACAATTTCTTCGTACTGATAAATGGATTGACCCAATAAAAGCCCACTTCCGAGAAGGTTCCGCGATACTTTCCGAAGAACATCATCACCCGAGCTTCATTGGGTTCTACCTGCACAAAGCCCATCAATAAGATCAAGTCTGTGACGCAAAGACTCACACCTGCACCGATGAGCCCATCCGAAGAGTCGACACCAGCCGAAATAAGGAACACGCCCAAGGCGAAAATGGCTAAAAACACGAACAACATGACGAATCCATTGACCTTCATTCCCTTAAAAGTAAACTCTTTGTTTTCCATAATTTTGTTGATTATTGATATTGTTTTGATATCACAAATATACCTATCAAAAAGCATATCCTCCAACTATTTTTCGCTTACTATGCTCTTTGTTAGCATTATTTAACACGCCACACAAAGCCATCAGCAAAGCTACTACCGCCCTACCCTCCATTTATGTCGGCATTGGCTACGGCAGATTGTTTTTTAATTCCGTTCTATTGCCACTTCCAATCCTTTTCATTATTTTTGTTGCTGTAATCATCATCGCATCATGAAACTCATTTTTCAGACAGGAACAAGGCTTTCATTGAGCATTCTATGGATTGCTCTTTTTGCCAACAGTGTTCATGCAGAAGATGCTGACACCTTGCAAGTGCAGCAGAAAACCATTCACCGACTGGAATGGGACGTTGTTCCATCGACCATTTTGCACACCAACCCGTACCTCAAAGGGGCTAACGATGAGCGACGAACGATGAACCATGCCTTCACCACTCGCCTGAAATATGCCTTTCAGATGCCACAGGCCAGTGTGCAAGCACAGACGTACAAGGATGCTTACCAAGGCATTGGTTTGGCTTACCACAACCTGAATCCACAATTGGGGAACCCGCTGTCGGCTTTTATCTTTCAGGGTGCACCCATCAAGAGATTCACCTCCAGCCTGTCGCTCAATTATGAATGGAACCTGGGGCTTACCTTCAATTGGCATCCTTACAATCAGGAAACCAACCCACAGAATAAGGTCATAGGATCGAAAGTGACCGCCTATATCGACGCCGACTTCTATCTGAGGTGGCGACTCTCCAACCATCTGGACTTAAACGCAGGCATTTCGCTTTCCCACTACTCCAATGGTAACACCTCAATACCCAATGCCGGGCTCAACATCATAGGCGGACGCGTCAGTCTGGCCTACTACCTGAATCGTAAAAATGACAAACTGATTCCAAAAAGAGCCATTCCGCCGTTTAACAAGCACATCAGTTACGACCTCCTGGTTTATGGCGCCTGGCGCAAACAGGGCATGTATTTGGATGGCAATCCCGTGGCTTTGCCAGACAGATACGGCGTGATAGGCATCAACTTCACACCGCTCTACAACCTGAATCACTGGTTCAATGCCGGCATTTCACTGGATGGCGTGTACGACAGCAGCTCGAATCTGTACATTGAAGATCACCTTGTGGGCATTGGCGGTTCGCACAACGACCTGGATCATGTCGTAAGTCCGTCCGCCATCCGACAAATGTCTCTCGGGCTTTCTGCCAGGGCTGAGTTTGTAATGCCTTATTTCACCATCAATGCGGGCATTGGAAAGAACATCATCAACGCACATGCTGAACTGAAAGGATGGTATCAAACATTAGCCTTGAAAGTTGATGTAGCACATTCTGTTTTCCTCAACATCGGTTATAGCTTATACGACTTCAAAACACCCAATCACCTCATGTTGGGCGTTGGCTATCACTTTCATCACAAACGAGGCCGTTAGTGCGGTTTCCTACCCTCATTAAAAATGCCGAACAACAATTGTTGCCCAGCATTTACTTGGCCCACATCGAGCTAATTTATGTATGTTGTCCAACTGGAAGAGAACTGCAATGGCGCCATAGATGACTGGCTATCGATTATTTCTTCGTCGGAATATTAAACTCGCAAACCTTCGAGATGGCTTTGTTTCCCTGTACGACAGACACGCAAATCTTAGCCGTTCCCTTTTTCAACTTATTGTTGGCGCGAACCACCGCCGTGTACCGAATTCCTGAACCCGGTTCAATTTTCTCCACATGCAGACTGGGTGAAATAGACAGATGCTTATTGCCGGACATCTCTACCACCGTTGGTTGGATGTCGTACAAGGTCTCAGTGCCACGATTGTACACTTCAAAAATCACCTTACAGATTTCACCACGCGAAATGACATTATCTTGATTGTCGTCTACAAAACGAGCGTTACGAATCTCGATGGCCGGGGTATAACTGAGTCCCTTGGCCAATTTTTCCACACTGGACGACTCGGGTAGATGGGTGGTGGGCTTCTGTGCGCTGTAATCACCCGTGTAATCACTGCCTTCGAAATCGTACAAGCGGTCGTCACCACTATTCGTTTCATCGAAGCCGCTATACGCCTTGCCCTGCTGCTCGTAATTAGAGCTGCGGTCGTCGCGCTGTTCATTTTGGCGCTGTCGGCGCTGCTTACGCTGATAAGCCCGTTCCTCCTTGTCGCGTTGATATTGTTCCAGATCGGCTTGACGCTTCTTGTCGGCATTCGCACCGATGGCACCACCCACGATGGCACCACCCGCCATACCGACAATCGTGCCGATATCACTGCCACGAGCACCATTACTAATGCCACCAATAGCACTTCCCAATACGGATCCAAGGGTGCTGCCCGTATAAGCACCGCTACCCGTATAAGTGCCGCAGCTACTCAACAGCACTGTAGCACAAACAGCCGTAACCAAACCTCTTCTCATGTTTCTTGTATTTATAAATCCGAATTTTCGTCTGTCAAGCATACCCAACAGACCTCAGCTTAACGCCATGGCATGACCCGAACAATATCGTCAGGCCCGTTTTCTAGCACTACAAAGATAGCAAACAAAACTTTCATGCAGCGGGGATTTTCCCGATAAAACCGTAGGGAAAACCCTATTCTAAAGCCTCCCACTACCTACCAAAATTCAATACGCCACACCCTCGTTTACAAAGTATAATCAAGAATAAAGTAAATCTATAAGTCAGATGGTCAGTAAGTTAGTTTTAACTCAGGTCAAAATTGACTCACTGATTAAACTACATACTTAACTCAGTCGATAAGTCAAGAAGCTAATAAGTCGATAAGTCTTAACTTTGGTCAGGAAATATTGGGAGGTAATATCAACAACAAAAGTATCATTTATTTATACTGGCAAGGTGTGTCTTAGTGACACAAACTGCCGTTTTTCCACAAAGGCCTTGCCCAAATGGGGATAAAATCACTCCAAAGTCATGATTGGATCACATATGAGCAATATTTAAACTGACGTTTACATCTAAGATGGAATCTGGTACTTCTTTTTTATTAGAATAGTTACTAATATTCAGGAAGTCTGATTTTTTTACAAGATATATCTCTTCATAACAGTTCTCGTTCGCAATATGTAAATTGTATTTTTTAAGGATTCTATTGAAATCTTCTTTTAATGAAGTCTTTTGCAAAGCATCTAAGATATTCTGATGAGTAAGATCTTTTCTCCTCATCTTGTAAAATAAATTTGAAGTTTCAATAGCTATATCCGTACAATTAACAAGGCGAAAGACTATATATTTGAGATTTATAGAATCTTTCTCATTCAATGCGACGTTTAAACATAAATCCATCTCCTTCAGAAAGTCTTTATAATTTGGCTCATAGCAAGATATTATAGTATCTTTTGGTATTAAATACTGCTTATACCTTGGCCAGTTCACAATCTCCATGTTACAATCATGAGGATAAGCACTTTGAGATCTACATATAAATGAATATGAAGAGGTGTCACCTTTATTAATTATAAAATATTCATAAGTACAATACCTAACAAGGTGGTCTTGAATTTTCTTCTTACATACTATAGTGTCATTGGTAACTTCTTCTGTATCGCTTCGTTTTATTGAGCAACCAGACATCAGTAAATAAAAAACAACAAATGGCAAAAGGTAGAATTGGTGTTTCATAACACTCAATATTTTGTGAAATAAACGTATTTTTGTAGAAACTATTTAGGGTCTACTAAATAAGGCTACGCTCGTGGTTGCTTATTCCTCAGGGAAGGACAGCAAGACAAGGACGTTCAAGAACACCGTAAAGGGTATTCATGCGTTTATCCAGACGCTCTCGCCTAAGGAAGATCACTGTGTCATGGAGGCAACAGGCAACTACAGTTCTCTGCTTACCTATCTGCTCAATGAGGCAGGTGTCACTACCAGTCTGGAGAATCCTCTCAAGATTAAGAACTTCGCCCGTGCGATGCTGTCCACCATCAAGACTGACGAAGTGGATGCCCGTATCATAGCCCCCTATAGAGAGAGAATGCGGCCGAAGCCCTACAAGCTCCCAAGCGATGCCATCCTTACCCTCAGGCAGAAACGTACGGTCATACGCCAGCTGAAGAAGCAACACATTGCTACAAGGAACCTTAAGGGCTCCATGGAGGCATTGCCTTTCTTTGATCCTTCCTGCAAGAAGTCGGTCACCAAGACCATCACGTTCCAAGAGAAACAAATCAAGACTATGGAAGAGGATCTCTCTGTCCTGGCCCATAAAGAGTACAAGAAACAGATGGACCTGCTTACTTCCATCAAAGGAAAGGCGTCACGCTTGCAGCTGCACTCATCATGGGCACTGGTGGCTTCACTTACTTTGATAATGCCAAGCAACTTACCCGTTATCTGAGCTTATCGCCAAACTATCAACAGTCCGGTACGTCAGTCAATTTCAAAGGTCACATTAACCGCAATGGAGATGCTTCTCTAAGAAGCCAGCTCTATGTTACCGCCTTGGCATCTCTCAGATGCAACAGAGAATGCAGGGCTTGTTACGAACGGCTGCGGTCTAACGGAAAGCCTGTGCAAGTCGCTGTCATTGCTGTTGCCAATAAGCTTGTCAGGCAGGCTTTTGTCGTTTTCACTCATGAGAGGCCCTATGTCGATGGATATGTATCAACGATAGGCTCTGCTGAGACTTCTTTGGGTGTTGAAGGATAATCTAATACCCGAAAACACCGAGGAGTTTGAGGGCGAGAAGCCCTCAAGGAATGGCTCGAATTGCTAAAGTTCGTTAACCATATTCGTTTTTCTTATTACAGTTCATTGTTTCTTCGTTATTCTATATTTATACCACTTTGATTATCTACGATATTTATTTTGATTGGAACAGCAAGAATTTTTTGAGGTATATCCTTAATAGATGTAGTGTGATTTGATAAAAATAATTCCTTATTCATATAAATACCTTTTGCTTCTGAGTCTAATGATATGGATTGTACGCTCATATTATACATTCCCAATATTGCGGTCAAATCTGCTGCTAATGTAGTATGGTTTATATACTCTTCTATCTGAGAATTATTCTTACACTTATATTCTGGGAGGCATTGCGAAACAATGATGGCAATATCACTAAAATCAGACAAATCACAATGTATGTTGATGTTTTTTCTTTTTGAATACTGGCTTAAAATAACTTTTAAACATGTATTCATTTCTTGCAAAGTTTCTCTATACCCCCTCTGTCTTTGGGATATTGGAAAAGCTGAAAAACCCTTGCCCTTTCTCTTTAAATCATCAATAAAATCATTAGCACTATATGGTACTGTTATACTTATATTATCGTTATCTCCTGTAACAATATAACATTTATATTCTATTGTATCTGCTTTCTGTATGAAATAGACACTTTCAGATTCAGTGAGAGCAAGAATATTTACTTTCAAGTCTTTGTTTTTGACACGGGTACAAGAAACAAATGTAAATATCGTAGAGATAAGCATATATAATATATTGAGTTTATTCATCTTAATTTAAGAATATGCAAAAAGTCAAAAAAAATTGTTAGACACTATTTTTTATTATTACTGTCCGATAAGATTGGAGCCTATTGATATACTTGGTTTACGTGCTTGGTGATCCAAAGCTAATCCTTCTTTTATAGAATATGAAGTTCAAAAAGAACACCATTAGCAGCAAGAATATTATTTCTTACCGTCGACGATAGTAATTACTATTACTAACAAAATAATTATGCGAGGAAGTGTATGTATTGCCAACTTCTTCGTATACTAGCACTCCTTTATCATCTAGATTCACGGCCGCAATTTCTATTCCAAGTTTTTTGATCTTCTGACCATGTAATCATAAGCTCTATGCCGTGCATTTTTCCCTTGGAACCAAGTATGCCATGTTTTTGGATGCATTAAGTCATTAAACACGAAAGAGTTAACGCATTTATTATCAATGTATTACAAAGACGAACAACAGCGAAAACCGACCTTGCCAAAAAGGCAAACCGTTAGATAGCCTGAAAGCCTTTAATGCTGTTGGTCTTCAGAATATCCTTTAGGCTCAACTCGCCATGCGATGCGTGTGAAGCGTCACTAAAAGCGTCCTTCTCCTCAGCCGTTGGGCAGTAGTTGAACCATTTGTCGTGCAGCTCGCCACACCCCCAACCTAGAAGGGCAATGACTATAAACGCCAGTAATGCTATGATTTCCATACCTTATATATTTATATTGTACCTTGCAAAAATAGAAAATAAAGATGAATCGGCCATGGATTCTGTAGAAAACATTCGACGCGTTCGCCATTTCACCCGCACATACATCGAGCTGACCATCCACCCAAGAAGACGCACCCAGAGGAAGCGACGACATGGCGAGGTATGCGCTTCCTCACAATACCATATCTCTAAAAAGCGCATGACTCACCATCGTTGCCACACATTGAAGCACAGAACGAACATCATTCAACAACTTTTTTTTGAAAATTACGTTTTTACGCATTGCATTGAAAACAGGAAGAAGAATGTCAAATCGTCACCAATGCGCACCAAATAAAAATAAAGATGACCTATTATAACAATTGTCATTAATGAATTGCTCGATGGGCGAAAATGACAAGGCATTCGTTACAAGAATATTTTTCTTAATTTTTTTGTTTCCTATGAGAGAATTGATATATTTGCAGCGGTTAACAACCTACTACTATCTACAATCTACCGCAGACAGTCCCTGAAAAGCGTAAAGACGAAACCACTCTTGGCAACTGACAAGGGCAGATATGCGGGTACGTTTGCAGCACGAGTGAACAAGACTATATTACTAACCTAATTCTATAAATATGAGAAGACGACTATTCTTGACGATGTGTTTCCTATTCTTACTGATGGGAACAGCATTTTCACAAACAGACGTATCAGGAACCATTATTTCAAAAGAGGATGGACAACCCGTCGTGGGTGCCACCATCCAAGTTGTTGGCTCCGGAACGGGAACTATCACCGACATCGATGGCAAGTTTAAACTAACGATGCCGCAAGGCAAACGCACACTGCGCATCACGTATGTAGGCATGGAGCCGCTGGACGTAACAGCCAAGAGCAACATGCGGATAGTGATGGAACCAGTGCAAAAGAGCATTGACGAAGTAATCGTTGTAGCCTATGGTACTGCAAAGAAATCAGCCTTTACCGGTTCGGCAGGCGTACTGAAAGAAGATGAAATATCTAAGGTACAAGTAACCAACCCTGTAGACGCATTGCGTGGAAAGGTATCTGGTGTACAGATGACCAGACAGTCAGGACAGCCTGGAGGATCTTCTCCTGCTATCCGCATCAGGGGTATCAGCTCCATCAACTCGGGCAACGCACCATTAATTATTCTCGACGGTGTGCCTTTTGATGGCGATATGAACTCTCTCAACCCCGCTGATATCGAAAGTGAAACAGTGTTGAAAGACGCTGCCTCAGCTGCATTGTACGGTGCACGTGGTGCCAACGGTGTGATTATTATAACCACCAAGAACGGACGCAAAGACCATGCTTCCATCACATTTGATGCCAAATGGGGTTCAAACAGTCGAATGCTGCCCGACTATGAATATATCAACCACCCTGCCGCATATTACGAAATGTGGTACAAAGGCTTGTACAACTACGCTATCGACAAACGCCAATCCTCTCCTTTGGAAGCGTATAGATTTGCCAATGAGAACTTAACCTCGAACACCAGCTTTGGCTTAGGATATAATGTTTATAACGTCCCCGCCAATGAGTATTTGATTGGTAAGAACGGAAAATTGAACCCTAACGCTACATTAGGCAATGTAATCACGGCTCCTAACGGCACGAAATACATGCTCTACCCAGACAACTGGATTGACGCTATCTACAAGAACAGTATGCGTCAGGAATACAACTTGTCTGCAAACGGCAGTACGGAGAAATCAACCTTTTTTGGTTCGGCAAACTATCTGAAATATGATGGTATCTCTCCCAACTCTGATTACACCCGTTTCTCTGGACGTATGAAAGCTGATTATCAAATGAAACCTTGGTTGAAACTCGGTGGAAACTTCAGCTACTCGCACTACGAGAGCAACTCGTTGAGAGACGGAGGTAAGGGCGGTGCGCCTGATAACGTATTCGCCATGGCTACCATAGCTCCTATCTACCCGCTCTATCTTCGTGATGAGAATGGCAATATCATGACCTTCGCTAATGGAGGAATCCCCGCATACGACTATGGTGATGGCCAAACATTAGGCATACCAAGAGCTTTCTTGCCCAACGCAAACGGTCTTTCAGACAACTTGCTGAATCAAAACGGCGAAGAGGGCAACTCGTTCAGCGCGATTGGTACTGCTGAAATACGCTTCCTCAAAGATTTCAAGTTCACCACAACCAACAGTGTGTTTGTAGATGAATACAGAGGAATCACCACGCATAACCCTTGGCTGGGTCACTATGCTGCTCAAAAGGGTGCCGTGCAACGTTCACACAAAAGAACCTGGAGTTACAACTACCAACAATTGCTCAACTGGCATCATGAGTATGGAGCACATGAGGTTGAGGCCATGTTGGGACATGAATATTACCGTTCACGTGGTTACAACATATTTGGCGAACGCCAAAAAACCTTCTCAAACGAAAGTAGCGAGATGAACCAAGCTATCTTAGTTATCGACACAGGCTCTTCTATGGGCGACTACAACACCGAAGGATGGTTCGGTCGTGTTCAGTACAACTATGACCAACGTTATTTTGGTTCGATGTCCTATCGCCGCGACGCCTCCTCTCGCTTCCATCCCGACCATCGTTGGGGTAACTTCTGGTCGTTGGGCGGTGCCTGGCTGGTAAGCAAAGAGTCTTGGATGAAGACTAATTGGATTAACGAATTAAAATTGAAAGCATCGTACGGAGAGCAAGGAAACGACCGAATCGGTAACTTCCGATATACTTATATGTACAACATTGTGAATTCTAACGGTGAAGTTGCCATTACACCAGCAACGGTAGGAAACGAGGATATCACTTGGGAGAAAGGTGGAAACTTCAACACCGGTATTGATTTCACGCTCTTCGGCAGCAGATTAAGTGGTTCTTTGGAATACTTCTACCGTACCACAACAGATATGTTGGCATGGTACACACTTCCTGGAACGACAGGCTACACTGGCTATTACAAAAACATTGGTAACATGGCCAACAGCGGAGTTGAGATAGAACTCAACGGAGACCTCATCCGAACCAAAGATTTCACATGGTCGGCACACCTGAACTTTACAACTTACAAAAACCGTATCACCAAGCTGGCTAAAGAAAGCAAGAATGCTGTAGTAGACGGCGTTGAAGGTTATATGTCTGGTGGTTACTTCTATGGCGAGGATCAACCCCTCAACGTATTCCGTATGTATCGCTATGCTGGTGTTGACCATAAAACGGGTGAAGCCTTGTATTACAAGAACGTTTACGAGACCGATGCCAATGGCAAGCGTGTGTTGGACAGCAAGGGGCAACCCGTTGTGAAAGAATTAACCACCGTAAAGACAACAGGCGAGGCTGACTATTATCTCTGTGGCACCTCACTGCCAGATGGTTATGGTGGGTTTGGTACATCTGTTAACTTCAAGGGCTTTGATTTCTCGATTGACTTTGCTTATCAAATTGGCGGTCAGTACTACGATGGCACCTATGCCAGCGCCATGTCGCTCAGCCGTGGATACGCTTTCCACGTAGACATGTTAAATGCTTGGTCGCCAGAAAACACAGAATCGAACATTCCACGCATCCAGAGCAATGACGAGTTCTCGACAGCTTACAGCGATCGCTTTTTGATTAACGCATCAAGTCTGTCACTGCAAAACATCACCCTGGGATACACACTTCCAGCAAAGTTAACCACTTCATGGGGTTTGGAGAAGATACGCATTTATGGTGTTGCCGACAATGTATGGCTGTGGTCGAAACGCCAAGGCATGGACCCAAGACAAAGCATTGACGGAACTGGTAACAATGTGAACTATTCACCCATTCGTACCATTACAGGTGGTATATCGATCACATTCTAACTTAAACAAATAAGAAGATGAAACTAACAAATATAATCACAAAAGCATTTGTGGGCTCGTTAATATGTTCTTCGCTGCTCACAAGCTGTATAGATGAGACCTTCCCAACGTCTCAAGCTACAAAAGACCAAGTTGGCAAATCACCCACGGCAACCGAGGCGATGGTTAATGCCATCCCTGCTTATGCTAAAGCTGTTTGGTGGTCATGGAACATTTCATACAGTTGGGGGTTGGGAGCCATGATGCACATCCGCGATGTCATGACCGAAGATTTGGCCACCGTGGACAATGAGTTCGATTGGTTTTGGATGTGGACAAACTGTACCCTCCTCGGTCAAGACAGACTTAGCACGCAATTCCTGTTGCAATATCCCTACAAGTATATATTGAACACGAACAATATCATCGGAACCATCGACCCCAAAAACGCTACTGATGAGCAAAAAGGATATTTAGGCGTGGCGCAAGCCAACCGGGCCATGATGTATTTGGATATCGCTCGTATGTTCGAGTTCTTGCCAAACAAGGTGACAAGCAACATCAATGCAGACGGGAACGACGTTACTGGGCTAACCGTTCCTATCATCAAACCTAACATGAGCAATGATTCCGCACGTGTGAATCCTCGTGCTACAAAGGAAAAGATGACTGCATTTATTCTTGAAGACCTGAAAAATGCAGAGCAAAACATCATTCATTTGAAGAGCACCCGCGGACAAACACTTCCTGATCTGGCTGTTGTCTATGGTTTGGAGGCACGCCTCTATCTTTGGATGGGCGACTATGCCAATGCTGAAAAGGCGGCTCGAAACGCTATCAACAAAGCAAGCGTGCAACCTATGACTGAAAAAGATTGTCTAGACCCAGCAAAGGGTTTCAACCAAGCTGACAAATGGATGTGGGCCGTTCAATACACCAAGGATGATGAAGCGGTTAAAGACGGATGGCTGAATTGGACGTCATGGAAGAGCAACGAAATTACATACGGATATCTCCAAAATCCATGTAAGCAAATGATTGGTAAGAGCGTTTATGATAGAATCGGTGATACCGACTTCAGAAAACTGATGTGGAAAGCTCCAGACGACTCACCTTTGGCCGCTAAAAACGTCTATGTTGACAATAAGTTTAAATCTATTCTTCCCACATACGCTTCCTTAAAATGGAGACCGGGAGAAGGCCGATTTGATGACATGATTACTGGCGAGTCTACCGCTTACCCACTCATGCGTGTTGAGGAAATGTATTTTATCGAAGCCGAGGCAGCCGCGCATCAGGATATGGCACGTGGAAAGAAGCTCGTAGAAGACTTCATGCGCAACTATCGTGATAAGCAATATTCGGCCACAGCATCCACGAAAGACGCTTTGGTAGAGGAAATTGTTTTCCAAAAACGTGTGGAACTTTGGGGCGAGGGACAAACATTCTTCGATGTAAAGCGTTTGAACTACTCAGTTAAACGTGGCTATCCTGGCACAAACTTCTATGAGAGATGCAGATTCAATACCGACGGTCGTCCAGCCTGGATGAACATCGTGTTTGTAGACCAAGAGCAAATTAACAATAAAGCGCTTGTAGGATGGAACAACCCTGACCCATCCAACAAATACACGCCATGGGTGAAGTAATTAATATTGTAACATCATATCATTAGAAATTATGAAAAAGACATATCAAACCATGAAGGCTATTCTACTGTTTGTGAGCGTAGCACTTCTCGCTTCTTGCGTAGAGGAGTACGAGTATGAGCCTGCCACAGCTGATAGTAGCGTTGCCACACAAAAAGCATATATCCTCACTGCAAAAACAGTCTTAGACTTGGAAAACAGCGAGCCACAAAAACTTGAGTTGACGGTGGGACGTCCTGACGGTTCTGCAGCTGCGACCATTCATTTAATAACCAACAACAGCAAGTTCAAAGTGCCACAAAGTGTGGAGTTTAAAGCTGGGGAAAAAACAAAGAAGATCAACGTCAACTTTGACATGCAACCCGCAAGCACTGAGAAAGTAAACATCAAGGTGGATGATGCGCAAGCTTACGATTATGGTAACACCGAGCTTGATATCACCGTGAACCGATACATCCTGCACCATGCCAATTGGGACAGCTGGTATTATGGATGGATGTTTAAGAATATTGATGTCATGGAATTTCCTAAGGGAACTTACACCATCAAAGGTCTACATGCAAAGGCTGAATGGATTGACAGCGACATGGGAACCATTACTTTCTGGAAAGATAGTGAAAACATACTTCACATGAAACCCCAGTACATCCATACGCAGAAATGGAACAACGATGGCATGAAAGATTTTTGGATTGTTGGTTTATATAGTGATAGCGAGAAACTTTGGAAGAAGGCAGACATTGACGCTTTGACCAAAGACGAATGTGGCAAATATTATCCAGATGATGACACCTTTGAGTTGTGGCTACACTGGTACTCGCCTGATTGGGGATGGTGGACCAACAATGGGAATCCAGAATGGATTGCGCTTTTGGACTAAAAAATGAACGAACAATAAAAAGATAACACACACTGTGTTGTCATCAATTGCAACCCAATGGGCGGTGGGAGAACTCTTGCCAATGCCCATTGGGTTTTTCTATCAACTGTAACAAATATGTATATAATGAGATTCAGATTATTTACTACTTTTTTCCTTAGCTTGCTGCTTAGTCTTTCTGCATCGGCAAAACCTCGCACCATGGCACAACTCAGAGCCATCGCTGCTCGAGAACTTTCTGTATCTACGACTATCGAAGATACGAGAGCCACAAACACCGGCAGTATGGCTACGCTTCAGCAACTGTCTGACTTGACAGTGATTGGCAACCGCCATGTAGGTTTTGTGGTATTGGCCAACGACGATGCCATTGAAGCCGTTGTCGGTGTATCAAACAAGCCATATACTAACGATACAAACATCAACCCCGCCTTTCAATGGTATTTACGGGCAGCCAACGCAGCTATTGCCTCGCGTATAGCCAGTGGACATGGCTACAGTGGTGCCATCGCACCATCAGCACCCCTACCCGACCATGTAGAACCACTCATAAAAACCAGATGGCAACAAGAAGCCCCATTTAATAACGATGTACAAAAGGATGATAAGGGCAAACCCTATCTTGTGGGATGCGTGGCAATCACCATGACGCAAATTATGCGCTATTACAAGTACCCCAAGGAGGGCAAAGGGTCGAACACCTATTCCATGAACGGTGAGACACTCTCCGCTGACTTTTCCGCATCACCCTATCAGTGGGACAAGATGTTGCCTATCTATGAAAAAGGAAAATACACTGACGAAGAGGCGAAAGCTGTATCAGAGTTGATGCGACAGGTGGGTATTTCCGTCAATATGGATTATAAACCAAACTTCAGTTCGTCATACACAAGAAGCGCACAAAACGCGCTTATTAAGTATTTCGGCTACAACCCCAACATGAATCGTTACACCCGCAACTACTATTCGGAACAAGAGTGGATGGACATGGTATTTAACGAACTGTCCCAACATCGCCCCATCTACTATTCTGGCAACGATAGGAACTGGGAAAATGGCCATGCTTT
The DNA here is from genome assembly GCF_000177075.1 of Hoylesella buccalis ATCC 35310. Taxonomy (GTDB): domain Bacteria; phylum Bacteroidota; class Bacteroidia; order Bacteroidales; family Bacteroidaceae; genus Prevotella; species Prevotella buccalis. Next base: position 106,896 of record NZ_ADEG01000086.1, on the reverse strand, counting down.
TGTAATCGATGGTTATAACGCTGAAGGCAAAGTGCATGTCAACTGGGGATGGGGAGGCTATCAAGACGGCTATTTCGACATCGGTATCTTGACACCAAAGAATAGCGGTGACTACAGTTACTATCAAGATATGATTGTTGGCATTCATCCAGAGAAGCAAGGAGCGTGGAAGAGTCACCTCACCCTGTATTATGGCAGCCAGCTCACCATCGAAAAACTCTCCAGGCGAGCTATCAGCAGGGGCGAGGCGAAGGTTTGGAACGTGAGCAGCACACCTGTCAATGGTACACTTGCTTTAGTTATCGAAGGAAATGGACTACAACGCGACCTTGAGACAACAAACTATCAAGCCAAAGACGGTTACTGGAACTCAATTTTGCGGGAAAGAATCCTCATTCCTGCCGACCTGCCCGATGGCGATTATCAAGTCTATCTACGTTTCAAGGATGATCGCGATGCCAACTGGCAAGTGGTAAGATCAGAATATGGCAAACCCAACAGTGTGGTGATCAACATCGCCAATGGCACCTTCTCCGTCAAGGGCGACCGCACCAATTACGACTGGGTAACAGCCATCGAGGCATCTACGGTAAGCGATGCCGAAGCACCTGTCAGCGTGTACGACTTGCAGGGTCACAAGCTATTGCAACTCCCAGCAGCAGCCTTCTCTGTAAACCAACTGCCCTTGCATGGCATCTACATTGTCAAACAAGGTAAAAAAACAATGAAGATAGTGAGGTAGGAATCGTTTTTCCTACCGACTACGTCATTGCGTCACCCGGCTCGATTCAATCGCACACGGCCTCTAGCGGTGTACGATGCGAATGTTAATCGAGATGACGACGGGCTGAAAGCCCAAAAGTACGTTAGCCCAGGACATTACATTGCCCTGGGCTAACGTGTTTACAGCTCCACCTATCCAGTTGGAAGTGCTTCTGGAATTACAGCCCCAGTCCTTTTCGGATTTGCCCTCTGGCCTGGTTTATTTCTTTGTTGGCTTCCTCTGCACTTTTGTCAAGCGCCTTGCCGGCTTTGTCTTTCGCCTCATTCATTTTGGCATTGGCATTGTCAGTGGCTTTCGTGGCTTCCCGCTTGGCCTTATCAATGGCCTTGTTGGTTTCAAATTCAGCCTCTTTCATCATTTCCTCCGCATTGTTTTTTACAGCTGCCTCAGCCTGTTCGGCTGTTGCTTCTGCTGTTGTAGGAAGGTTCTGAATGCCCGATACAAGCGCAGCAATAGTGGCATTGTTAGCTGTGGCAGCCTTGATTTTCTCTGCATTGTCGTTCAAAAACAGCTGAATTTTGGCGGCATAGGCCTTGGCCGTGTCCAGCTTGCCAGAAGCCACCAACTCAGCATACTTGTTTTGCAGCGATGTCAGGCTTGCCTGAATGGCATCCGTGTTGTTCTGCGATAACTGCGTATCAAGTTCAGACGTCAGAGAGTCGGCGGTTGCGTCTACACTTGCATCCATCACAATCGTTGTGTCTGCCTGATTGTCGTTAGGTGCTGTCTTCTTGTTTTCGCAGCCCGCAAATATAAACGCTATGGCTGCCATTGCCATCAAAAATACTTTCTTCATCTCAAATAATTGTTTGGTTAGTCAAATTTATTGTTGGTAAATATAGTATTTTTCGCAACATGCTGTGCTGCTTGTTGGGAATTATTAACAGAAGCCCTTTGTCTTTTCATATTAATTCCAATTCTTTGTTGAGGAATTCTATTATCCTTTCTTTTTGATGTACCATGATATAGTGGTTTTCTTCATCATCGAACAATATGGTTGTTTTTGTACCACGTCGCTGCAATCGTTTACTGGCACCTGGAAGATTAGAGGAACTAGCGTCCTTTCCCCCTCCTATCAACAACACTTTTGCATGCGACCGTTTTATCACATCACATGATGTTGAAATATAAGTTATTGTCTGAAATCGATTATCAAAGCTACGCAGGGCCACATTTGATGCCGTGCCACCATTTGATAATCCTATTAAATGGAGATGACTTTCATCTATATTGTATCCTTCTTCCTTTAACAATGGAAGATAGTGCTTGAATATCTTGCTGATATCCTCATAACTAAAAATACCAGACAAATCTCGAGTTGCTATACTTACTATAAAACAATCCTCCAAACTGGAGAGAAACCCTTGATAGAATTCCCAACTGCCCAGATAGCCATGTGCAAAGAACACAACTGGATAGTTCTTTGATGTAGAATAATGTTTCGGCTTTGTTATATATATGCCATTATAATTTCCTCCTATAAACTCATTATATGCCTGAGTAATAGCAAATGATCCGGGGTTACTACCTTGCCACGACAGTTGATTATATGGAGTATAAAAACCAATCGCCTTTCCATTCCAGAAATCTTTTTGAGCATCCCTGATGAAGCGACTTCCAAGGTTCTTAAAAATCGGACTAAGTTTTGATGATGGCAAAATGGCTGTCGCCTTCAAACAGATATTCATCACTTCTTCCTCCGGAAACAGAGCATTCACGACATAGAGACTTAGCGGCGTGGAAGTTTTCTGTCCAGTATCATTCAAATAAACCAACTGAGTACGGCCTCTCTGGATATAATTTGGGATAGAGATTAAAATACCAACCAGTAACAATGCGATTAAGAAGCTATAAGAATGTATAGTTCGTTTCATCAGAGGCAAGGACTTAACCCAATTTCTGTTGAGAAGGATGAAAAACAGGAAGCACAGCAAACGGTACTGCCATGTTGCGAATACCATGACAGCCATGAATAATAACAAAAAAGATGTAATTTTTTTCATCATAAATGTTTTTAGTTCTGGATATAATTGCAGATCACTTTGACAATACTCAATGTCGTTAATTGAAATTAGTATGAATAAATTCGTGACAAACGACTAATGGTAACACAACATACCATCATCATGCAGCAATAGACGTTTTCAATAGCTTGACATTTTCTCATAGGGCAGTTTATTCTTAGGATCTCCATATTTAGATTTGGAGTTTTTTTTATTTCTATGACCACCAGTGTTAGTTAACAGACTTTCCAACACAGGCAACATACGATTCAGATTACCATACTGAATCATAAAATTCCAAAATGGCTCAAACTTCTTCCATCCGCCCATATAAAATAAATGGGCGAACTGCTGCTTCAGATTGTCATGACCAAAACTTGCATTGAAGATGTTTTTCCATGAGTAAAACTCGCGATAAGCCCAATCATAGCCTTGTTTTAACTCTTCTGTAGACAAGCCCATCGTCTTGTAAACGACAGTCCTAGTGTCGTACTTGCTCCAATCATGTGATGTAATGCGACCGTCCCGTTCCATTTGCTGAAAAAGTCGCGTTCCTGGGTAAGGAGTTAGAATGTGGAACGTTGCGGTGGTGATACTATGCTCAATCCCCCAATCAACAGTCCTATGGAATACATCTTTATCATCGTGGTCAAGGCCGAAAACAAAACTACCATTGATCATGATGCCAAGACGATGAAGTCGTTCAACAGCAGCCACATAATCTTTTGATAAGTTTTGTAATTTGTTACTGGAACGAAGGTTCTCTGGAGAAAACGTCTCGAAACCCAGGAACAAACTACGTAAACCAGCCTCTGCTGCCTTCTCTATCAGATTGCCATTTAATACCGAAGCAACAGTAGCGGCACTTTGGAACACCCTGCCCATACCACGCATTCCATCGAACAACTCGGATGCGAACCGGGGGTTACCCAACAAATGGTCATCAAGAAAATAAAGATGTCTGCCAGGAAGCCTGTCAATCTCTGCTAATGCATCATCTACCTTTTGTGTGTAAAATGATTTCCCCTTACCATAAAAAGCATCTTTATAGCAGAAATCACAATGATGAGGACAGCCTCTTGATACAACAAGGGAATTCGGTACGAAATACTTTTCCCTCTTGATGAGGTCGCGACGGACAGGAGGTATGTTCTCCAGACTTCTCCAACTGGCAACATACCTCTTTTGCGGATGCCCCTCACGCAAGTCCTTGATAAAACGAGGAAATGCTTCCTCCCCTGGACCTAATAATATGGTATCAGCATGAAGTGATGCTTCATCAGGAAGACTGGTTACATGTAGACCACCTAGAGCTACAAATACCCCTCTTTGTCGATAACTATCGGCAATCTTATAGGCACGATAGGCATTAGTAACATACACTTGTATACAAACCAAATCAGGCGTGTCATCAAGGACCAGTTTCTCAACATGCTGATCTTGAATCACCACATCGTCATCATAGGAGAAATAGGCAGCGAGTGTTGCCAGTCCCAAAGGGGGAAAAAGTGAATACTTTATAGGTCGCCAATAAGGACTTTCTGCCTCCTGCAATGCAGGTAGTATCATCTTAACTCTCATTCTATCTTTTTTTTAAGATGCTATGACAATAACGCATGATTATCTGAAAAAGTATACGGAGAGCGATAGAAGGACGACTAAATAGTCTTCAAGGTACGACTATGTAGTTTCTGCCACAAGGACTTAATCGGGACTTACCCATTAGATAGTGCTGATGCCGAGTGTACTTATAAAAAAACGCTCTCAACCCAATTGGATGAGAGCGTTTATATTGAAACCAATATGGTAAAATTTACTTAGCTTCCTTTTCGTCTTGTGCCTTTGCTTCAGAAGCATCTTCTTTAGCTGTTGCTTCAGAAACATCTTCTTTGGCTTTAGCTTCAGAAGCCTCTTTCGAAGTTTCTTCGGCTGTCTCTGCCTTAACAACATCGTCTGTTTCAACAGCACTATCAGCCTTAGCAGCTTCATCATTCTTCTTACCTGAAGAACGACGGCTACGACGAGTTTTCTTAGCTGTTTTCTCAGTCTTTGCCATATTGTCATCAAAATCAACTAACTCGATAAAAGCAATCTGAGCAGCATCACCTTGACGAGTACCCAGCTTGATTACACGGGTGTAACCGCCTGGACGGTCTCCTACTTTTGGAGCTACAGTCTTGTACAGTTCTGTTACAGCTTCTTTTTTCTGGAGGTAGCGGAAAACAACACGACGCGAATTGGTCGTATCGTCCTTTGAACGAGTAATCAGTGGCTCTACATACTTTTTTAAAGCCTTTGCCTTTGCGAGGGTCGTAGTGATTCTTTTGTGCATAATCAGAGATACTGCCATGTTAGCAAGCATAGCATCACGATGAGATGCAGTACGACCTAAGTGGTTGAATTTTTTATTGTGTCTCATTTTTTGTTTTGTTCGTTTTGGATGAGAGTGGATTTACTAATATAGACGTTATAGATTCAAGTAGATAGAAGGTTTACTCATTCATAGTTCTGAATATTGATTACTCAATACATCCAAACCTAAACTTCTAAACTCAACTACATAAGAACTTAATAACTCACATACTAAAACCTTACTCCTTATCCAGTTTATACTTTGATGTATCGGTTCCAAATGATAGATTCAGACTTTCGAGCAAATCATCAAGCTCTGAAAGCGATTTCTTTCCAAAGTTGCGGAACTTCAATAAGTCTGTCTTGTTGTACTGCACCAAGTCACCGAGAGTTTCAACTTCAGCTGCCTTGAGGCAATTGAGTGCGCGAACACTAAGGTTCAAGTCAATAAGTTTCGTCTTAAGCAATTGACGCATGCGCAACACTTCCTCATCAAACTCCTGGTTGTCGTCCTGATCCGGATTTTCGAGTGTTATCTTTTCATCCGAGAACAACATGAAGTGATAGATAAGAATCTTGGCAGCTTCTTTCAGTGCATCCTTTGGGGATAGGGAACCATCCGTTGTTACCTCAATGACAAGCTTGTCGTAGTCGGTTTTTTGTTCAACACGATAAGGCTCTACTGAGTATTTAACATTACGGATTGGGGTGTAGATTGAATCGATTGGGAGGACATTAACATCCGTGCAGAATTGACGGTTCTCATCAGCGGGAACGTATCCACGTCCTTGATTGATGGTCAAGTCTATCTGCATGGAAGCTTTAGCATCTAAATGACAAATCACCAAATCAGGATTTAACACTTCAAATCCAGTCAGATACTTACCGATATCGCCCGCTTTGAACTCAGTGGAATTCTCTACGGTGATACTAACTTTCTCATTCTCGAATTCTTCTACTACTTGCTTGAATCGAACTTGCTTGAGATTCAAGATAATGTTGGTAACATCTTCCTTTACACCAGGCACTGAAGAAAATTCATGCTCAACACCAGCTATACGAATGGTATTGATAGCATAGCCTTCAAGTGATGAAAGGAGAATGCGGCGCAATGAATTACCGATGGTAATACCAAAGCCAGGCTCAAGTGGACGAAATTCAAATTTACCGAACTTGTCGTCAGCCTCCAACATTACTACTTTATCAGGTTTTTGAAATGCTAATATCGCCATTAATTTAATGATTTATTTAGAGTACAACTCAACGATTAACTGTTCCTTAATATTCTCAGGGATGTCAGCACGTTCTGGCAGATGCAAGAACTTACCACTCTTTGAATTCTCATCCCACTCGATCCAAGGATATTTACTATGGTTGAAACCAGCCAGAGAAGCCTCGATGACCTCGAGAGACTTTGCTTTCTCTCGTACACCCACTATCTGACCTGGTTTAACTGCATAAGATGGTATATTGACAACACTTCCATCAACAACGATATGCTTATGCCCAACCATTTGACGAGCTGCGGCACGCGTTGGGGCTATACCCATACGGAAGACCACATTGTCAAGACGGCATTCAAGGTTCTGAAGGAGAACCTCACCGGTAATTCCATCAGACTTTGCAGCCTTCTCAAACATATTACGGAACTGGCGCTCAAGTACACCATACGTGTACTTTGCCTTTTGCTTCTCTGCCAACATGGCACCAAACTCAGACATCTTCCTGCGTCTGTTATTACCATGCTGTCCAGGAGGGAAGTTTCTCTTGGACAAAACTTTGTCAGCGCCGAAGATGGGTTCACCAAATCGACGTGCAATTTTAGATTTCGGACCTATGTATCTAGCCATAATATAAAAAAATAAACTTATTCTAGTGATAATATCAGGAGCCTGACAGTTAAACCAGGCTCAAGATAAGAATTTATACCTTACGTCTCTTTGGTGGACGGCATCCATTGTGTGGCAATGGGGTGACATCAATAATCTCTGTAATCTCAATTCCTGCAGCATGAACCGCACGAATAGCAGACTCACGACCATTTCCAGGCCCTTTAACGAACGCTCTAACCTTACGCAATCCTAAGTCGAAAGCGACTTTAGCGCAATCCTCACCTGCCATCTGTGCAGCGTAGGGAGTATTTTTCTTAGAGCCACGGAAGCCCATCTTACCTGCTGAAGACCAAGATATAACCTGACCTTCGCTGTTTGCCAATGAAACGATAATATTATTAAATGAGCTGTGAACATGCAACTGTCCCAGTGCATCAACTCTTACATTCCTCTTCTTTGAAGCTGTTGTTTTCTTTGCCATAATCTTTTTTAGTTTAAAAGTTAGGAGTTTAAGTTTTAATGTATTGAGAAAAATGAATTCTCAACCCTCAACTCTCAACTAAATTTACTTAGTAGCCTTCTTCTTATTAGCAACAGTCTTCTTTCTACCCTTACGTGTACGAGCATTGTTTTTGGTGCTCTGACCACGAACTGGAAGACCATTACGATGTCTAACGCCACGATAACAACCAATATCCATCAGTCGCTTGATATTCATCTGGATCTCTGAGCGGAGATCACCTTCTACTTTGAATTCAGCACCGATAATTTCACGGATCTTGGCTGCTTGGTCGTCAGTCCATTCACTAACCTTCAAGTCACGGTTTACACCAGCCTTATCCAATATCTTTGCTGAACTACTTCGACCAATACCATAGATATAGGTCAATGCGATTTCGCCACGCTTATTCTGGGGCAAATCTACTCCAACAATTCTTATTGCCATTTGTTGATAAAATTAATAAAATAAATAACTTTAATTGGATTTGAGCTGCACACTTCAATTCTCATTGAAAGAGATACAACACTTCATCTTTTTTTTTAGCCCTGACGTAATTTAAACTTCGGGTTTTTCTTGTTAATGACGAACAGACGACCTTTACGACGAACGATCTTACAGTCGGGTGTACGTTTCTTTAATGATGCTCTTGTCTTCATATCTTATACTTGATTATTTATATCTGAAAACGATTCTGCCTTTAGTCAAATCGTAAGGACTCATTTCGACCTTCACCTTGTCACCAGGCAGGATCTTGATATAGTGCATTCTCATTTTTCCTGAGATATGTGCTATAATCTCCACACCGTTTTCAAGCTCTACGCGAAACATTGCGTTAGATAAACTCTCCACGATGGTTCCGTCTTGCTCTATTGCGGACTGTTTAGCCATAATTAATTATTTCTTTCTAAAAGTTCAATATTCTTAAACGTTGATAAAATCTCCACTTGGCCATGATGAATGGCAACTGCGATTGGGCTGATGTCACCCTCACGCAAAATCGTTGCTTGTCTGGAATGCCATGTGGAACTACAAAATTGATAGAGGCAGAGATGTTCTCCGGGAATGAATCTCCATACGAGTATGGATTATTCAACAAGCTCGGGGTGATTCGCAATCTCTAACAAAACACGTTAGTTAAGCAATCCAACAGAGGTGTCGTGACACCTTCATTGACAGACTTACCAACATCAGTGAGCGTTGCTCCTGTCAGATGTTATGTCTAACGCATCAAGTCTATTTTATCTTCAGTCTTTAAGAATATATTCACTCTCAGACTAAAGATTAGTAGGCTGATACATGATTACCTCTCGTGTGTCCCACGTTTAGCAGTCCATCGTAATGACGCATCAACAAGTGGCTCTCTATTTGCTGCAGCGTATCTATAACGACACCAACGAGAATCAAGAGAGACGTACCTCCGAAGAACTGTGAGAAACCTTGCTGTACGTTCAACAGACCAGCTAAAGCTGGCATAATCGCTATAAAAGCAATAAACAACGAGCCAGGAAAGGTCAAGCGAGACATAATCGTATCAATGTACTCGGCTGTATCCTTACCAGGTCTAATCCCCGGAATGAAACCATTATTGCGCTTCATGTCTTCTGCCATCTGAACAGGATTCAAAGTAATAGCCGTATAGAAATATGTAAATGCTATAATCAGAATCACATAGATGACATTATACAACAAGCTGTGAGGGTCCATGAGAGAACGAACTATCGGAGATGCATTATCAGACTGATACTGAACAATAGCCAAAGGAATAAACATCAATGCTTGAGCAAAGATGATAGGCATTACGTTGGCCGCGAACAGTTTTAATGGGATGTACTGACGTGCACCACCATATTGCTTGTTGCCCACCAGACGTTTGGCATATTGCACAGGAACTTTACGTGTTCCCTGTACCAGCAAGATTGCAGCACAGACCACGCCAAAGAGAATCAGCAACTCAACGATAAACATAATCAATCCACCACCGCTAATGGCTGTTAAGCGTGAACCTGCCTCTTGAACGAAAGCCTGAGGAAGGCGGGCGATGATACCAATCATGATAATTAATGAGATACCGTTACCTACACCCTTATCTGTTATCCGTTCACCTAGCCAAAGGATGAACATGCTGCCTGCAGCCAGGATAATGGTAGCCGGAATCATAAAGACTGTCCATGAGATACCTGTAGCCAAAGCCTGTGAAGCCTGATACTTCAGGTTCATCAAGTAACTAGGAGCCTGTAACAGCAAAATAAATACTGTCAGATACCGAGTGTACATGCTAATCTTCTTCCGACCACTCTCACCCTCGCGTTGCATCTTTTGGAAATAAGGTACAGCAACAGCTAGAAGTTGCATAACGATAGAAGCTGAGATATAGGGCATAATCCCAAGTGCGAATATGGACGCATTTGAGAATGCACCACCAGAGAACATGTCAAGCAGCGACATCAAGCCGCCTTCAGTCTGCTTTTGGAGTTGTCCTAACGAAGCAGGATTAATACCCGGCAGTACTACAAACGAGCCAAAACGATAGATGGCCGTAAATAGAAGAGTTATGAGGAGACGCTGGCGCAAATCCTCAATCTTCCAACAGTTCTTTAGTGTCTCAATAAACTTTTTCATTACTTAGATTCTAGTTGTGTTACCACCTACTGCCTTGATTGCCTCTTCAGCAGTTTTTGAGAATGCATTTGCTTCTACATCAATTTTAGCTGTCAGTTCACCGTTTCCTAAGATTTTTACAAGCTTCTTGCCATTGGTTAGGCCAGCTGCCACCAACTCGGCGATTCCAATCTTGGTAAGGTTCTTTTCTTCTGCTAACGTCTGGAGTGTCGACAAGTTTACAGCGAAATATTCCTTGCGGTTGATATTCTTGAAGCCACCTTTGGGAACACGGCGCTGAAGTGGCATCTGACCACCTTCAAATCCGATCTTCTTTTTATAACCAGAACGAGATTTGGCTCCTTTGTGTCCACGGGTAGAAGTTCCGCCGAGTCCAGAACCTGGACCACGACCAATACGACGACGTGAATGAGTAGAGCCTTCTGCTGGTTTCAAATTATATAATTTCATGATTTTACTTCTTAAAAGATTACTATTCAACGACGGATACTAAATGATGTACCTTCCGAATCATACCACGCATACTTGGAGTATCCTCGACTTCAACAATCTGAGAGATTTTATGAAGTCCCAGTGCCAGCAGTGTTTTCTTCTGGTCCACAGGAGCGCCAATTTTACTCTTGATTTGCTTTACTTTTATTGTTGCCATTCTTCAGTCTCCTTATCCGTTAAATACCTTATTCATCTCGATGCCACGTGCGCCTGCGACGGTGTATGCATCACGAACCTGACTCAACGCTAAAATCGTGGCTTTAACCAAGTTGTGAGGGTTAGAAGATCCCTTCGACTTAGCCAACACATCTGTAATACCAACACTGTCCAACACTGCGCGCATAGCACCACCGGCAACCAGTCCTGTACCAGCAGCAGCCGGACGCAAGAATACGCGTGCACCGCTATAACGTGCTTCTATCTCATGAGGAATAGTACCTTTCAATACTGGAACCTTCACCAAATTCTTCTTGGCAGCTTCAGTACCCTTGGCGATGGCAGATGTTACTTCACCAGCCTTGCCGAGTCCGTAGCCAATAATTCCGTTGCCATCACCTACAACGACAATAGCAGCAAAAGTGAATGTTCGGCCACCTTTTGTCACTTTGGTAACACGGTTGATTGCAACCAAACGATCTTTTAATTCTACGTCGCTATTTATCTTTACTTTATTCATTGCCATAACCGTTTAAAAATTAAGTCCACCCTTGCGAGCAGCATCAGCCAACTCCTTAACACGACCATGGTAGAGGTAACCATTACGGTCAAAGACAACAGCTTCTACTCCAGCTGCTTGAGCCTTTTGTGCAATGAGTTCACCAACCTTCTGTGCCTGTTCATCCTTTGGCATTTTTTCTAAGCCTAAAGAGGAAGCAGAAGCGAGAGTTGTACCAGTTATATCATTAATTACCTGAGCGTAAATCTGTTTATTAGAGCGGAAAACACTTAAACGTGGGCGCTCAGCTGTTCCGTTTACATTCTTACGAATACGGAACTTTATCTTCATTCGTCTTTTTTCTTTCTTTGTTGTCATAATCGTAAAAAATTAAAATTACTTAGCCGCAGCTGTCTTTCCAGACTTTCTACGAATAACCTCTCCCTTGAAGAGAATACCTTTTCCCTTGTAAGGCTCAGGCATACGGAAAGAACGAATTTTAGCACAAATGAGACCTAACAGTTGCTTATCACACGACTCTAACTTAATGAGCGGATTTTGATTTCTTTCTGACTTTGTTTCTACCTTTACTTCATTTGGAAGTTGGATAAAGATTGGGTGAGTATATCCGAGAGAGAACTCTACAAGGTTACCTTGGTTGGATACACGGAAACCAACACCGATGAGTTCGAGTGTCTTACTATAGCCTTCGCTTACACCAACGACCATATTGTTGACTAAAGAACGATACAAACCATGGTAAGCTTGTTTTTGCTTATAATCTACCGGACTTTTCTCATCTACCTCGAAAGTAATTTGTCCGTCGCTAATGGATGGCTTGATAGAAGGATTTATCTCCTGAGTTAATTCACCTTTGGGTCCCTTGACAGTAACGACATTGGTCTTATCGTCGAAATTCACTGTTACTCCTGCAGGAATACTAATTGGCAATTTTCCTATTCTTGACATATTCTAACCTCCAATTAATATACATAGCAAAGAACCTCACCGCCAATTTTTTGAGCGGTAGCCTCCTTGTCAGTCATTACACCCTGAGACGTAGATAATATTGCAATACCTAGTCCGTTAATTACTCTCGGCATGTCTTTGTAACCGGTATACTGGCGCAAACCGGGTGTAGACACTCGCTTCAATTCCTTGATAGCGTTCTGCTTTGTAGTAGAATCATACTTCAAAGCAACTTTAATTGTTCCCTGAGGACCATCTTCAATGAACTTATAGTTCAAGATGTATCCCTTCTCGAAAAGGATCTTAGTAATCTCCTTTTTCAAGTTAGACGCAGGAATCTCAACGACACGGTGATGTGCCATAATCGCATTTCTGAGTCTTGTCAGATAATCTGCTATTGGATCTGTCATTTTATAAAAGTTTAATTAATCGGGACTACCCCGACAATATTAAATTAGCATCTTTTTGATGTATGGTGTCAGTATTGCGTTAACAATTACCAACTAGCCTTCTTAACGCCTGGAATCAATCCTGCCGAAGCCATTTCTCTGAATTGAATACGAGAAAGGCCGAACTGGCGGATATATCCTTTTGGACGTCCCGTAACCTTGCAACGGTTATGAAGGCGGATAGGATTCGCATTCTTAGGAATTGACTGCAATTTACGAGCAGCCTCGTAAGCTTCCGCAGGATCCTCTGTTGTTGCAATAACCTTTTTAAGAGCTGCGCGTTTTTCAGCGTAGCGAGCTACTAGCTTCGCACGCTTAATTTCGCGAGCTTTCATTGATTCTTTTGCCATATTCTTTTAATCGTTTTTTGCGTTCTTAAATGGAAGACCGAAACCTTTGAGCAATGCGTATCCCTCTTCATCAGTCTTGGCAGACGTGACAAAAGTGATGTTCATACCCTGTATACGATCAATCGCATCGATATTGATTTCCGGGAAGATGATTTGCTCTTCAATACCCAGTGTATAATTTCCGCGTCCATCAAACTTGCTTTCAATACCTTTGAAGTCACGAATACGAGGCAAAGCTACACGTACGAGTTTTTCCAAGAACTCATACATACGCTCGCGACGTAAGGTTACCATCACACCAATCGGCATTTTCTTACGAAGTTTGAAGTTTGCAATATCCTTCTTAGAATAGGTCGTAACAGCTTTCTGACCGGTAATAGATGAAATTTCATTCACCGCAACGTCAATAATCTTCTTGTCCTCAGTTGCATTACCAAGTCCTTGATTGATGACGATTTTTTTGAGAACGGGAACCTCCATTGTTGAAGAGTAGTGAAACTGTTCCTTCAATGCTGGAGCGATTTTCTCTTTATAAGTTTTCTTGAATTGCGCTGTATCCATATTATTTGATTTCCTCCCCTGATTTTTTGGCGATTCGTATCACTTTCTTACCTTCTCGTTTGATAGAAATACGAGTAGCCTTGCCACTCTTTGGGTCTATTAAACTCAAATTCGAGATATGTATAGGTGCTTCCTGCCTAACAATGCCTCCTTGGGGAGTCTTAGCAGAAGGTTTTGTGCTCCTGGCTACAACATTCACACCCTCAACGATGGCACGTTCTTCGTCGACCAACACTTTGAGCACCTTTCCAGTCTTGCCTTTATCCGAACCGGACAGTACAATCACTGTATCGTCTTTCTTTATATGTAACTTACTCATTTACTTGTAATTTTAATAATTAAAGAACCTCTGGTGCCAAAGAAACCACTTTCATGTTTATTGCACGCAACTCACGAGCGACAGGACCGAAGATACGGCTTCCTCTTATCTCGCCAGCATTGTTCAATAAAACACAAGCATTATCGTCGAAACGAATGTATGAACCATCCGGACGACGAATCTCTTTCTTTGTACGAACGACTAAAGCCTTAGATACTGCACCTTTTTTCAAATCACTTGATGGAATTACGTTTTTCACTGAAACAACAATAACGTCTCCCACACTTGCATAACGGCGACCGGTACCACCGAGAACACGGATGCAAAGAGCTTCGCGTGCGCCGCTGTTATCACATACTGTAAGTTTTGATTCTGCCTGTATCATAATTACTTAGCTTTTTCTACTATTTGAACTAATCTCCATCTCTTTGTTCTTGACAAAGGACGTGTCTCCATAATGAGAACTGTATCACCTACATTAGCCTCATTCTTTTCATCGTGTACATGGTATTTTTTGTTTTCTGAACAAACTTACCATATATAGGGTGCTTCTCCTTGAACTTTGATGCAATGACGATGGTCTTATCCATGCTGTTGCTAACAACGACACCCTGTCTTACTTTTCTTAAATTTCTTGTTTCCATCTGAACCATTGTTATTTATTAAGTTCTCTCTGCTGCAGTTCAGTTTTCATACGTGCGATGTCACGACGAGCTATCTTTATCTGAGATGGATTCTCCAAAGGAGATACTGCATGATTTAGCTTCATCTGATTGTAAGCTGCCTCTGCATTCTCTAGCTTCTCTCGCAAGTCCTTTTCAGCGAGTCCTTTTAATTCTGTCATCTTCATAGCTTAAGCGTTTTTATCGTAATCACGTCGTACAACAAACTTTGTCTTCACAGGCAACTTCTGAGCTGCTAAGCGCAGTGCCTCTTTAGCTACATCAAAGCTTACACCTTCTACTTCAAAGAGGATACGTCCTGGCGTAACTGGAGCCACCCATCCCATGGGATCACCTTTACCTTTACCCATGCGGACATCGGCAGGCTTACGAGTGATTGGTTTGTCCGGGAAGATTCGTATCCAGACTTGTCCTTCACGCTGCATGTAACGGTTTACTGCTACACGTGCAGCTTCTATCTGTCGGCTATCGATCCATTTGGGTTCAAGCGTCTTGATACCGAATGAACCGAAAACGAGCTGTGTTCCTCTGTGGGCGTTTCCCTTATTTCCACGTCCATCTTGAGGTCTTCTATATTTTACTCTTTTTGGCTGTAACATGATAACTTTTTCTTTTAACGGTTATTGTTTCTTCTACGATTACCACGACCACCGTTACGGCCACCGTTTGGACGACCATTATTCGTCTTATCCTGTGTGAAGTTTGGTGTCAATTCTTGCTTACCATAAACTTCTCCACGACAAATCCAAACTTTGATGCCAAGCAAACCTACTTTCGTAAGCGCTTCTGTCTGGCAGTAATCGATGTCAGCACGGAATGTATGCAAAGGCGTACGACCTTCTTTATACATTTCCTTACGTGCCATTTCTGCACCATTCAAACGTCCAGATATTTGGACCTTGATACCCTCTGCACCTGCGCGCATGGTATTTTGGATGGCCATCTTGATAGCACGGCGGTAAGCGATTTTACCTTCTACTTGACGAGCGATATTGTTTGCTACAATGTTGGCGTCGAGCTCAGGCTTCTTCACCTCAAAGATATTGATTTGAATTTCTTTATTGAAAAGATTCTTCAATTCTTCCTTAAGTTTATCTACATCTTGACCACCTTTACCAATGACGATACCAGGTCTTGCTGTACAAATAGTAATGGTAACGAGCTTCAAGGTACGTTCAATGATAATGCGTGAAAGACTAGCTTTAGCCAAACGCTCATTAAGATACTTGCGGATTTTCCTGTCCTCTACAAGGTTGTCTCCGAAGTCCTTACCACCGAACCAATTTGAATCCCAACCACGGATAATTCCAAGTCGATTGCTTATTGGATTAACTTTCTGTCCCATTCTATTTATTATTTTTCGTCATTAGTTTTGGCATCAACAAACAAAGTAACATGGTTACTACGCTTACGAATTCTGTACCCACGACCCTGCGGTGCCGGTCTCATACGCTTCATCGTAACACCTTCATCTACGAAGACACGGCTGACGAATAACTCTCCATCTTCAGCCTTACGATCATTCTTAGCTTCCCAGTTAGCAATTGCAGAAAGAAGTAACTTCTCTATATCTTGAGCAGCTTGCTTTTTTGAGAATCTCAATACTCCGAGAGCGCGGTTAACTTCCATACCTCGAATCATGTCTACTACATAGCGCATTTTTCGGGGTGATGAAGGAACACCTTTGAGCTTTGCGAAGTATAAATTTTTGCGGGCTTCTTTTAATTTTTCAGCCGCTATATGCTTTCTTGCTCCCATTATTAATTTTTACTTTTAAATGGTTTGTCCCTATTATTTCTTGTTACCGGCATGGCCACCAAAACGACGAGTTGGAGAAAACTCTCCCAACCTATGTCCAACCATGTTTTCTGTAACGTAAACAGGGATAAATTTATTTCCGTTATGGACTGCAACAGTGTGACCCACGAAATCAGGGGAAATCATTGAAGCTCTTGCCCATGTTTTAACAACGCTCTTCTTTCCACTCTCATTCATTGCGAGAATTTTCTTTTCCAGAGCTACGTTGATATACGGACCTTTCTTAAGTGAACGACTCATATTTTACTCTTAGTTTACTTGATTATTTGTTAGCTCTTTCAATAATGTACTTATTAGAATGCTTCTTAGGTGCGCGTGTCTTGAGACCCTTAGCATACAAGCCCTTGCGTGAACGTGGATGTCCACCACTCTGTCGGCCTTCACCACCACCCATTGGGTGATCAACAGGGTTCATCACTACACCACGGTTGTGTGGACGACGACCCAACCAGCGTGAACGACCAGCCTTTCCTGACTGTTCCAATGCATGGTCAGAGTTACCTACACTACCTACCGTAGCCTTACAAGCACTCAATATCTGACGAGTTTCGCCAGAAGGGAGCTTAATCACACAATAACTGCCCTCACGAGAAGTCAACTGAGCAAAATTACCAGCCGAACGGACAAGCAACGCACCCTGTCCTGGACGCAATTCAATGTTGTGAATCACTGTACCAACAGGAATGTTTGCTAAAGGAAGTGCATTACCTACCTCAGGTGCAGCATTAGCACCAGACATCAGCGTAGCACCTACCTGTAGTCCATTAGGAGCAATAATGTAACGTTTTTCACCATCTGCATAAAACAACAAAGCGATACGAGCCGAACGGTTTGGATCGTATTCGATTGTCTTTACTACAGCTGGAACACCATCTTTCTCACGCTTGAAATCGATAAAACGAAGTTTTCTTCTATGACCTCCACCCATGTAGCGGACAGTCATTTTTCCGGTGTTGTTTCGACCACCTGAAGAGCGTTTACCGTAAACGAGAGACTTCTCTGGCACGGATGCAGTAATCTCCTCGAACGTGCCAATAACCTTGTGTCTTTGTCCCGGAGTTACCGGTTTAAATTTACGTACTGCCATTTTTTATTTTAAATATTGCTGTAAAAATCAATTGTATCGCCCTCTTTCAGAGTGACGATTGCTTTCTTGAACGCAGCTTTCTGTCCCTTCACAAGTCCAGCGCGAGTATAGCGGCTTGAGCGCTTCCCAGCGTAGCGAGCTGTGTTCACATTTATTACTGTAACATTGTACAGACTTTCAATCTCTTTCTTAATTTGGAGCTTATCGGCTTCTGGACGAACGATGAAGCCGTACTTCAGTTCTGCAACCTTTGTGCGGTCCTCGCCCTTCACCTTATAAGTTTTTTCAATAGAAGACTTGTCTGTAATCTTAGTCATCTTCTCAGTGACCAATGGTTTAATGATATATGCCATGTTCTATTGTCTCCTTTTATTTAATTAAGATATTGTCGATCACCTTCAACGAGTTTTCTGTCACAACAAGAACATCTGCATTCAAAACTTTATAAGTATTGAGTGTAGATGCCGTCATCACATCTGCTTGTTGCAGATTACGAGCCGACAAATATACATTTTTATTTGCTTCTGGCAAAACCAGGAGCGACTTCTTGCCCTCTACTTTAAGATTTTTTGCAATATTTACGAAATCTTTAGTCTTTGGAGCATCCAAAGTAAAGTCTTCCACGATAACGATTGCGTTCTCCTGTGCTTTGTATGACAAAGCCGATCTACGTGCAAGATTCTTTACTTTTTTATTCAATTTAAAGCGATAGTCACGTGGTTTTGGACCAAACACACGAGCTCCACCAACAAGCAATGGCGAGTTGATGTCACCACGACGTGCACCGCCACCACCTTTCTGGCGACCAAGTTTGCGAGTAGAACCACTCAACTCACTTCTCTCTTTCGACTTAGCTGTTCCTTGACGCTGATTTGCAAGATACTGCTTTACATCAAGATATAGCACATGGTCGTTTGGCTCTATTCCGAAGATAGCTTCGTTCAACGTAACCTTTCTTCCAGTTTCCTGACCATTGATATTTAATACGCTAACTTCCATTATTTCTCAATTAAAACAGTTGAACCATTGCATCCAGCAAACGAGCCCTTGACAATCAACAGGTTCTTCTCTGGAATCACTTTTAACACTCTCAGATTCTGAGTTGTGACTCTGTCACCACCCATCTGGCCGCCCATGCGCATACCCTTAAACACTTTAGCTGGATAAGAACATGCACCAATAGCACCCGGCTTACGAGCTCGGTCATCCTGACCGTGTGTACGCTGACCTACGCCGCCGAATCCGTGACGCTTAACTACGCCCTGGAAGCCTTTACCTTTCGAGGTGCCTATTACGTCAACGAATTCTGTATCGTTAAACAACTCAACAGTAATAGTGTCACCCAGGTTATACTCCCCATCAAATTTGAACTCGACCAAGTGCTTTTTAGGTGTTGTGCCGGCTTTCTTGAAGGTTCCCAACAAAGGTTTGGTTGTTCTCTTTTCCTTTGCTTCTCCGAAACCTAATTGAAGAGCCTTGTAACCGTCAGTTTCTTCTGTTTTTACCTGGGTTACAACACAAGGACCAGCTTCGATAACAGTGCACGGTATATTTTTACCGTCGGCACTGAAAACGGATGTCATTCCGATTTTTCTTCCAATTAATCCTGGCATTTCAATAAAATTATTAGTTTATGAGTTTTTTAGTTTATGAGTTTTTTAGTTGACGAGTTGACGAGTTGACAAGTTTATACTTCTCTAATCATTTTCTCATACTCATCTACGAAAAAACTTTTCACACGTTTATTTACACCTTGATTTCTACCTCAACACCACTTGGCAGATCCAACTTCATCAAAGCATCAACTGTCTTAGCTGATGAGCTATAGATATCTATCAAACGCTTGAAGTTTGAGAGTTGAAACTGCTCACGTGCTTTCTTGTTCACGAAAGTACTGCGGTTCACGGTGAAAATTCTCTTGTGAGTAGGCAATGGAATTGGACCACTGACAATAGCACCTGTTGCCTTAACTGCCTTCACAATTTTCTCGGCTGATTTGTCAACCAACTGGTGGTCGTAAGACTTCAGCTTAATTCTAATTTTTTGACTCATCTTTGATATTTGTTAGTTATTTATTAAGAGGAGAGAGATACACGTCTTAAGAGTCATACGCTAAGACGTGATTCTCTGTCCTGATTTTGATTTCTTACAAAAGATCTGCTTTACCATTAACCTCCTCAAGCACCGTCTTCGCAATAGAAGTAGAGACGGGTGCATGATGATCATATTCCATCGAACTGGTTGCACGTCCAGAGGTGATGGTACGCAATGCGGTTACATAACCAAACATCTCTGCCAATGGCACCATCGCTTTAACGATACGGGCACCGCTGCGCGCCTCATCCATGCCTTGTACAAGACCGCGGCGCTTATTCAAGTCGCCAATTACGTCACCCATGTTCTCTTCTGGTGTCACCACTTCCACTTTCATGATAGGCTCCATCAAAACAGGACCAGCCTTCGGACAAGCATTCTTGAATGCATTGTGTGCGGCAAGCTCGAAAGACAATTGGTCAGAGTCAACAGGGTGGAAAGATCCATCTGTTAACGTAACCTTTAAGCCAGTTACAGGGAAACCACCCAAAACACCATTCTTCAGGCAATCTTGGAAGCCCTTCTGTACAGAAGGAATGAATTCCTTAGGCACGTTACCACCTTTAACCTCGTTAACGAACTGCAAGTCGCCTTCGGTATAATCCTCGTCCTTTGGACCTACAGTAACGATAATGTCGGCAAATTTACCACGACCACCACTTTGTTTCTTATAAACTTCACGCAAGGTTACATCCTTGGTGATAGCCTCCTTATAGTTAACCTGTGGCTTGCCCTGGTTACATTCAACCTTGAATTCACGCTTCAAACGGTCAATAATGATATCCAAGTGCAACTCACCCATACCAGAGATAATCGTCTGACCACTCTGCTCGTCGGTGCGAACTGTAAATGTTGGGTCTTCTTCTGCCAACTTGGCCAAACCGTTATCCAACTTAGCGATATCTGCCTGACTCTTGGGTTCAACGGCAATCGATATCACGGTATCGGGGAATGTCATAGACTCCAATACGATAGGCTTAGCCTCATCGCACAAGGTGTCACCCGTACGAATATCCTTGAATCCAACACCGGCGCCGATATCACCCGCATCAATTGAGTCCATCGGAATTTCTTTATGAGAGTCCATCTGGAACAAACGACTGATACGCTCTTTTTTACCTGTACGAGGATTGTAGACATACGATCCTGCTACGACTTTACCCGAATAAACACGGAAGAATACCAAACGTCCCATGAATGGGTCTGTCGCAATCTTAAATGCCAAAGCAGATGTCGGCTCTTCTTCAGAAGGCTTACGATCTTCTTCCTCATCTGTATCAGGATTAGTACCGACAACAGCCTCAGTATCCAAAGGTGATGGCAAGAATGCACAAATATAATCCAATAAAGGCTGAACACCCTTGTTTTTATAGGATGATCCCAGTACCATCGGAGTCAGCTCCATGGCACAAGTTCCCTTACGGATTGCTTTGATCAACTGCACCTCATCGATTTCTTGACCCTCAAGGTATTTCTCCATCAAGTCATCGTCAAAGCTAGCAGCTGAATCTAATAATTTCTCTCTCCACTCGTTTGCTTCGTCCACCAACTCAGCTGGGATATCAGCAATGTCGTATTCAGCACCCATAGTTTCGTCGTGCCAATACATCGCCTTCATTTTAATAAGGTCTACTACCCCTTTGAAGTTTTCTTCTGCACCGATTGGTATCTGAATTGGACAAGGATTCGCACCCAAGATGTCTCTCATCTGCTGAACAGTCTCGAAGAAGTTTGCACCAGAACGGTCCATCTTGTTCACATATCCTATGCGCGGTACATTATATTTATCAGCCTGACGCCACACTGTTTCCGACTGTGGCTGTACACCATCGGCAGCAGAATAGGTTGCTACTGCACCGTCGAGCACACGCAAAGAACGTTCTACCTCAGCGGTAAAGTCGACGTGTCCCGGAGTATCAATCAGGTTAATCTTGAAAGCTTTTCCTAAATATTTCCAGGTACAGGTTGTCGCAGCAGAAGTAATGGTAATACCACGTTCCTGTTCCTGGGCCATCCAGTCCATGGTAGCTGCTCCATCATGCACCTCACCAATCTTATGAGTTTTTCCTGTATAGAACAAGATACGCTCAGAAGTTGTTGTTTTACCGGCATCGATGTGGGCCATGATACCTATGTTACGTGTTAAATGTAAATCGCGATTTGCCATTGTCTTTTTACCTTATTTTATATAGTTAAAATCTGAAGTGAGCGAATGCGCGGTTAGCCTCTGCCATGCGGTGCATATCTTCTTTACGCTTATAAGCGCCACCTTGGTTGTTAAAGGCATCCATAATCTCTGCTGCGAGCTTATCTGCCATGCTCTTTCCGCCACGCTTCCGTGCGTACTGTATCAAGTTTTTCATTGACACACTCTGCTTACGATCAGGACGGATTTCCGTTGGCACCTGGAATGTGGCACCACCGATACGACGGCTTTTCACCTCCACCTGCGGAGTGATGTTATCCAACGCCTGCTTCCAAATTTCTAATGGAGATTTTTCTTCATCGCCCATCTTAGCCTTTACGGTGTCCAGAGCTTTGTAGAAGATTTCGTACGCTGTATTTTTCTTTCCATCGTACATCAAGTGATTGACAAACTTAGATACATTCTTGTCATTGAAGATTGGATCTGGCAAGATCACACGCTTCTTTGGTTTTGCTTTTCTCATTTTTACTTAATAAAAAATTGTGTCTGCGGAGGCTGTTATTGTTTTGATCTTCAACACTCACTCTTGAGCATTTACTCAACCTTGATAATAATTCTCCAGCAAAACGATAAATATTATTTTAATGGGATAAAGAAAAGATTCTAAGTCACTGGGCTCTTGAGCCATTTTCCAATCTCCGGTTCTGAAGTCATGTATCACCTACATTCTTACCAACCACAGAACCCGCTGATTTAGAATCTTTCCTGTATTCAGCTTACTTCTTAGCTGCCTTAGGACGCTTCGCTCCATATTTAGAACGTCGCTGTGTGCGGTTTGCAACGCCGGCGGTATCCAATGTTCCGCGAACGATGTGGTAACGCACACCAGGAAGATCTTTAACACGACCGCCACGAACCAGCACGATACTATGCTCTTGCAAGTTGTGTCCTTCTCCTGGGATGTAAGAGTTTACTTCCTTTTGGTTGGTCAAACGAACACGGGCGACCTTACGCATCGCCGAATTAGGCTTTTTTGGAGTGGTTGTATACACGCGCACGCATACGCCACGACGCTGAGGACAGTTGTCCAAAGCCGGCGACTTGCTCGAGCTTTCAATCACCCGTCTGCCTTTTCTTACTAACTGTGAAATAGTAGGCATAATTTTACTTTTTAATTTTATATATTATTTTGTATATTATCAAAGCAATATCGAAAGAAGGCACAATATCCCCTTTGAATAAATAGGATACAATGAACCTTTTCGGGCTGCAAAGGTACAAATAATAATTAAAACTCGTACAAAATAATAAGTTCAATTTTTCACGAGCTTAAAAATTTAACAAAATATAGCATTCGTTTTAATAATTTACGTCGAAAACAAATGTATATCAACATCACTTATCGTTCGTGAAGAGCGCGAAAAGAATCCGTAAAACGTACTCTCGCGTATTATATTTTTTACCCCAATTCGGGTTCACCCCGACCTTATTCTGACAAGTTAAGGGTAATGTTCATTGTTGAGTCAACAAATGTAACACCTGCACATCTTCCAAATGCACGCAGATTAAGAAAGAACATAAGAGGGAAAAACACCTTACATTCAAGTTCAACAAAACGGTTGTAAGAGACAGCGTTAGGGAAGTACGACTTAAAAGTCGGCTTGAATTGGAGGTTGTAGGGTTAGCACCTTAGTACGTTCCTCGTATTTACTGCCATTGAATACTCTTAGGTGAATCTTATGCTCACCACCGTCCGCAAAGGTTATCGTGCCCGGATGCTGTCGGTTGGATGTAGAGGGAACACCTCCTTCAAATGCCCACTCGTATTGGCTTCCACCTTTGCTTTTGTTGATGATGGGGACAGTTCCTGGAGCAATACCATTGATTGCCACGGTAAAATTAAAGTCTATCGTCATGGCGGAGTCAACTCTGAGGGTCTGCTGACTTGTCCTTTCCTCTACAGCATTCCAGACTCGCAAGGTTATTTTGTGCTCACCTGCTTGCGTGAACACAACCTTACCCGGACTTTTGTCCGTAAAACTACCAGGCTGTCCTCCTTCAAATGTCCATTCATACTCATCTGCCCCATAACTCTCGTTTTTTAGTTGAATAGTTACAGGTGAGGTCTTATCTTCTGATGTCTCTATGGTGAATGCCGATTCGATAGGAACAGCAGTCTCCTTGAGACAGGAAGAGACTAAGAAAGCAAACATAAATATTAATTCATTCCTATTCTGCATCTTAATTTTCTTCATATTTTCTGTTATCATCAAATATCTTCTCGTTCAAAGATGTGTAAAGTATTTTTAAAGTCCTTTATGTATAATTTATTGCCTATCATATACAAAGGCTTGGAAGGCACTAAGTGGTTACGTGTTTGTTCGTATTCATCTATGCTGATGAGTTCATATTCCCAAACCAGCTTGCGAGCTTTATAATCGAAAATGCCGATCCGACGCATGTTGCTACCGAAGTCCTCCTCTTTCTCACCCAAAAAGGTAAAATAGTCTCCTTGAAGCATCGGACTGAATACTCTTCGGTATGTTCCTATACCCGTGGGATCAGTTTCAAGGAAATCATACCGTTCTATAACTGCTAACTTTTCCGTGTCGATTATCGTAATCACATTTGATGAAATTGCAAATATGTTGTTTGTTCTTTTGTCTAAATAGACACCAAAGCAATCAAATGAATATACTTTGTTTCCCGTTTCCAAGTCCAAAGCTACCAATCTATAAAAATCTGTATAAAACCAGATGTTCCCGTGAATAACTCCCAATATCTTGTCTATTTTGTCGGTTCCGTCAGGTTCATATTCCGTCCCTCCCAATAAAGAAAGAGGAAATTGCCAGAGAGTTTCGATTTGAGTATTTATTCGCTTGAACTCTCCGCTAAAATTATCATAGGCGATAATTATATCATCTTCCACATACAGCATGTACGGAATAAACTCAGGCAATATCAGTTGTCCATCAATTGGAGATGCGAAGTTATAACCCTGTCGAAAAGGATTAAATTCCTCATAGGTCTTACCTATATATTGAGTTTGCTCATTTAGCAGAATAACATTACGTTCTATACTGTTCAAAAGTGTGTGCCCCTCGTATAGTTCAAGACTCCCCAAATGACTATACCATACATACATATACTTACCTCTAAGAGAAAGCTCTAAAGGTGCATCATCTTTTTCTAAAAGCACGCCATCGATATACAAATAACCTTTCTGCTCTTTGGTATAGGCATAGTCCCCATTACTGGGACAGAAGCTTTTGACATTTTCTATTTTTTGTGACTCAATATATCTCATACTTGAAACTATTTTGTTGTTAATATGATGTTTCTGAATAATCGGTATTCAGGGTTTTGGGATAATTCGTGATAGACTCAGCGAGTCTTCTGCCAGATTCTGTATCTGAATACCATATGAAATATGATGAGTTACTTTCTATATACTTCACCCATTTATTGTAGTCTAATGCTTGTAATCTTGAACGATTAAGAGTACTAAACTTATTTATTGTAATATACAAATTTCTCATTGCTGTCATTTTTTGCTGTTGTATTCCAACTCCTCGATAATCTTTTCATCTATCTTTTTTTCTCCCCTGTATAGGAGCATAGCATCTAAATATTTTGCCATGTTTAAAAATAGTCTAATCTCCTCTATTTGAGGTCTTCGCTCAAAGGTGATAGTTACTCTTTGGCTTTCTTCGGAACATCCTACACTTATATCATAATAATTCTTTTTGCTATTAAATTTAGCAAAACACCGCACCTTATTCAACAAAGCAAGAGCATGCTTTTGAAATTCCTCTGGAACATCTTTAATGTTTTTTAAGATATTTTTTCCATCTTCTGTATCTTCATACCATACAAATAGTCCCTGATTTTTATCAATGTATTTTACCCATTTTTGATAATCTATAGAGCCTTTAGTATCTGTCACAAAACTAAAACTCTTTTTATCTATATTCAAATATGTCAATTTCCCTATAGTAAACATACTACCATTATTTTATATAATCCTCCAATATGTGAATTTCAAACTTTATTTTGGGATGAATGGCATCTGTAGAGTCAACCAGCAAGTGCAAAATTATAAAACGTGTTTGAAGAACTCTCATTTGGTGTAGAAAAGTTTAATTTTTCTCTCGGTCTTTCGTTCAATTTCTTTTGTATCGACATAATTCTCTTGTCCGTATAACGTTCAAACGACTCCTTTTTCGGTATATATTGTCTGATAAGTTTATTTGTATTTTCAATAGCTCCCTTTTGCCATGAGCAATATGGATCGGCTAAGTACACAGGTACGCCTAAGTACTTGGTAATGTCCTTATGTGCCGCAAATTCAGGTCCGTTGTCAGTTGTAATGGTCTTCAGACTGTCCTTGTATGGCAGTAGCAGTTTCCTAACTACCTTTGCCAGAAGCTTTGACTGCTTTCCAAATGGCAGTTTCTGCATAAGCAGCATACTGGTAGATTTCTCCACCAGCGTGAGTATGGCGTGCTGATCAGGGTCTACGATCAAGTCCATCTCAAAATCCCCGAATCTCTTCCCGTCAACTTCCTTACTTCTTTCATGGATACTCACCCTGTCCTTGATTGGAAGATGTCTGCCCTTCGGACGATGCCTGTATTTCATCTTATGCCTTGTGTGCTTGGCAAGTTCCCCAGTTGTGTCATTGTGGATGATGTTATAGATGTAGCCATCGCTAGCCGTATGTGTTAAAATACCTTTCGTTTGTTAATTCAATTCATTTTCTTTGACAAAACAAAATTGCGAAATAGATAAAATACGGAGATAATTTAGGTGTTCAAAGCCATGAAATCACCATCTTTTACCACATTCACAAAGAACAAATCGGCAATATGCATGCTTTTTCCTTACAATAGGTATGCTCTTGGCGCTTAATGTGCATGCTTTTATGTCCCAATTTGCATCATATAGCAGGCCTTTTTGTACTAAAAGAAGGTATCTCACATTCAAACCACTTCACCTTTTCATGGTGTTTTAAGTTTTCAAATCGCATAATCATCTAACAATCAGCAAAATAACAAAGCATCTCTATTTCTCGCATATTTTCAGTGCATGAGCAAGTTAGTTGAAAAAACGCCTCGCATTTGTGTTAAAAAGTCGCTGCAGCAGAAGCCATTTTACCGAAGAACGGTCCGTTTGATAGGATACAAACGCAAACCAACATTCTTAAATGAAAGCGCCGTGTGATTCTGGAAAAATTTACAACCCTATTGATACATCATCCAAAAAATATTCATTAAATTTGCAAATGGCGGAGTCTAATACCGCACAACATTATATTTTAAACATCCTATCACACACAACAACCTATGAAAAAAAAGAAAAACCAAGTAAGTGAATTACCATCAGAGTGTACTACCATTATAGTAGGAAAAGAGATGACAGCCGACGGTTCCATGATCGTAGCCCGTTCGGAAGACTGGGATGCCATGGAAGCCAAAAACTACGAACTGTACGAAGACACAAAAGAGGGACCGAAAGAATTTATCGCCTTGGACAGTCCGTTCCGCTGTGAACTGCCCAAAGAAGCATTGGGTTACAGTGCATTGGCACCCTTCAACCTACCACGCCACTGGGGAAGCGCAGGATTCAACACCGCCGGCGTGGGCATGAGTGCAACTGAAAGCATTTTCAGCAGCGATGAGGTGTTAAAGTATGACCCCTTGGTAGAAACGGGTTTGGCCGAAAATGCCGTGTTCAACGTCGTACTGCCCTACATTCACACTGCACGCGAAGGCGTAGAGCGCTTGGGCATGCTCATCGAGAAACATGGTATTGCAGAAGGTTTCGGCATCGGATTCGTAGACGCACAAGAAATATGGTACTTGGAAACGGCCTGCGGACATCGTTGGTTGGCTTGCAGAATGCCGAAAGAGCAATATTTCGTCACGGGCAACCAGAGCCGTTTCCGCCAGTACGATCCTAA
This sequence comes from Hoylesella buccalis ATCC 35310, assembly GCF_000177075.1. Taxonomy (GTDB): domain Bacteria; phylum Bacteroidota; class Bacteroidia; order Bacteroidales; family Bacteroidaceae; genus Prevotella; species Prevotella buccalis. The sequence continues at coordinate 79,219 of NZ_ADEG01000086.1, read as the reverse complement.
CGACAAAGAAAACTATTTGGCATCTGCCGACTTGATTGAATTTGCCGAGAAACATGGATTACACGACCCAAAGAAGGGAGAATTTGATTTCCATGTATCGTATGCACGCGATGTCAAACTCGACACTACCTATAACTATCCGCGCGTATGGGGTCTGCAGCAGATTTTTTCACCAGCGATTAAGAATGACGTAACCAAAAATACATTCCCTGTTTACGCCAAAGCCGACAAGCCTATCAGCATCGCCGATTTACGTACAGCATTCCGTTTCCACTACGACAATACCGAACACGATCCCTATCTACATAGCAATCCAAAAGAACCTTATCGCCCGGTATCTATCTTCAGAACCACACAGACCCACATCCTTCAGGTGCGTCCCGAACTGCCTCAGGCCATTGGCTGTGTTGCTTACGTTGCCATGGGCATGGCCGACTTAGGTTTGTTCTTGCCGCTGTATCAGGGCATCAGCTCATATCCAGTTGAATATACGCAGGGAACCGACCAGTCGAGTGCCGATTCTGCTTATTGGAAATTCCGTAAGGTGATGACGCTGGGTATGGTGAACTACAACAAATATGCGCCCATGATTAAAGAGACGTATCGCAAATTTGAGGAGGAAACCGACCAACGGCAACGTGAAATGGAAGAAGAGTATTTGCGTATATACAAAACACAGCCGTTACGTGCGAAAGACATGCTGCAAGAATTTTCTGACAAGGTGTTGACTCGTGCACTATGTGTAGCCGACAAACTGCAAGAGCGGTTGTTCACAGAGCTCACCAAAGACATTCAAGCCGAATATCTGTTCCACGGTGCTTAATTGAACCGCAGGGCTTATTGGAGGGCGGTTCTATAAATTACCACCGTAAAGTTTTTTATGTCAGTCTTTTTACGTTTTGTCATCTTGTGGACTCTTTTTGGGTTCAATTTGCTTGTTCGTTCAGTCGTATAGCTCGCTATACTCCTTCACTCACAAACAAATTGACCTCAAAAATAGTCTCACAATCTGTCAAAGCTAATTTATAGAACCGTCCTTGAACCATAACTAAAACCCGATGAAACCAATTCTCCTATCTTATGTTAAGACAGAACCTTTGGTTTCATCAGGTTTTTCTTGGCGTCATCAATACGGGTCAGTCGTAAAACCCAGTTGCAATATCTGCAAAAACATGGCGGCTATTGCGATTTGGGTGACAAGAGTGACGCCGAAGAGATAAAGCGTCGCTTCGAAGTGAGCAAGAAAAACTACAAGAAGGCCATTGGCGACTTGTATAAACGCCACCTCATATCAATTGAGTCAGATGGCATCTATCTACAGAAAGCCCGCAAGTAAGAATTAACAGACTTGCGGGCTTCTGCGATTGTATATGTGTGGAAGACGAGTGGGAGGAGCTTCCGTTGACATATAGTTGTCATCCAAACGCCATGAAAGGCGGCGTTATCAATAATATATGATGCTCCTGACAACCGTTTCGGGATTCTTTCCATTGTGGTTGACGGTGTTCTTCACTGCATTACCATGCCCGTCAAGCTCATAATCAGAATACAGCACGAAGCTCTTTTTGTCACCCTTACGAACCTCTGACTTTAGCTTCCCATCCTTTTCTTTGTCTTGGGCACTCCATGAGGTCGCCTTGTCCTTTCTGCTGATAAATCCTCGCTCGTCGTAGCTGATGGTCTGGACGGTTGTCTCTTCCTCATAGCTGTAATAGCCATCCTTGACGAAATGGTCTGTCTGTTTCACGAGCTGATCCTGATCATTGTATGCATAGGTGGTAACGGACTTGCTCAAATTCTTCCCAGGTTTCTCCCTGCGGGTAACCCTGCCCTTCTCGTCAAAGTAATAAGTCCATCCTTGTGCATTATTGCCTTCAGTCGGCTTGGCCGTCACCTGACGCTTGGCAAAATCATAAGAAAATATCGTTGTTTCCTTGTATCCGCCTTCCTTGTATTTTCTTTCCAGTGGATTGCCGAACTCGTCGGGTATGAGAATGGCTGAAGATTTGTAGCCATTGTCCATGTATTCCTTTTTGACAGGGCGTCCCTGCTTGTCATATTTGTAGTGCTTATATATCATTTCTTTACCACTGGAATAATCGGACAGCCCTGTCAATCGTCCGGCCTTGTCAAACGAGTACACCGCTTTTTGATCTTCGCTCTCAATAGTTATCGACTTGACGGCCCCCTGAAGTGGCTTACCTGTATAAGGATAGTCGTGGTAACAATAGAGGTGATCGTCGATGTCTGCGGGAAATTTGACGGTCATACCAACGTGTGTCTGCGCAAATGCGACACATGTAAACAATGCCAACATCAGTGTTGGGCAAATTCTTGATAATCCTTTCATGTTGTGTTTTAATTTGAAAATCGTAAAAACTTTATTTTGTAACTTTCTATTTTGCTTTTCATGAACACCAGGGCAATGCAGAGAAGTTGCTGCGGCTTCCCTCACAGCATGACGCCGAAGGCATGAATGAAAAATCCCAACCGCATACATTCAAGCGGTTAGGATTTCTTCGGTGCGCCCGATAGGACTCGAACCTACACGTCGCAAAACACTAGATCCTAAGTCTAGCGCGTCTACCAATTTCGCCACGGGCGCTCAGGCGGTTGCAAAGGTAATGAATAATATTCTATTATTATTTGTTTTGAGCTGTTTTTTTGCTTTCCAACGAAATATCCTTCATGTGCAGGTCTTATTCTTGTGGTGTTCGTGGCTTTTTGTTCTCATTGTGATGACCGAATTTGTTCTTCAGTCGTTTGTAGCCATCCACTCCAAGAATCGTAAGGCCACCATATTGGAAGGTTTTGGCCAATCCAAAGAATACCACCCACAACGCACCTTTGGAGGCTTGGCTGATGGGAAGCAGCATCTGGGCGAAAGAGAGAATGTAACAGGGGATGCAGATACACAGCACAATCACGCCCGTGCGGAAAGACAGTCCTTGCAGCCATTGTTTCATGCGACTAACTATTTGTTTCATTGTCAATGTCCGGTTGTAAGATTGTTACGATCCATTTGCCCTTTGTGGGCTTTGGCATGGTTCGTTATTGGTGTCTGCTTGTCGTGCGTGCTGAGAATGCGGCGGGCGAACTCGATGATGGTGTCTTTTCCTCGCAGAAAGTCTTCATGGGAGATGTCCACGCGATAATCGGGATCGATGCCAAACTCCGTACTCTGTTTGTTCACGTCGTACATGGGGCAGGCTGAAAAACGAACGCCCCAGCCGTTAGGCAGCTCACTGGAGAATGGTAGTCCGGCTCCTCCGCCTGTACGGTCGCCCACAATCGTGACGTTTGGACACTCCTTCATGTATTTTACAAACTCGTTGGCCGCACTGAACACCTGTCGGTTGGTCAGCACCACCACTTTCTTCTGCCATCTCAATCCTTTGCTTGGCTTGAGACGTTGTTCTCGCAATTCGGAGAAATCCCGATGGCCTTTTCCCGTTTTATGCTGCATGTAGCCCACCAGCAGCTCTTTATTGGTAAATCGTGCGGCCAACTGTTCGGCCGATGTCAGCATGCCCCCGCCATTGTTGCGGATGTCAATGATGAGACCGTTGCACGGTGCCAGGTGGTACAACACGTTGTCAAGATTGCCCGCACCCATGCCGTTGCTGAATGATGCCAGGTAAACATAGCCGATGTTGTCGTCCAATATGCGGTATCGCATGCCCGTGGCGATGCGGTAATCGGTGCCGAGATATTTGTTCAGCAGGGTATCACTGAAGTTGGATGGGTAGTTTTCGTGCCACTTCCAATAGCGTCCATGGTCAAAACTGGTGTAAAGGTTGACGTGTCCATCCTTCAGTTCGGCCAGCATGTTCGACAGCACTTCAAACTGTTGCTCTGGTCCCATGCGTTCTTCCATCTGCTTAGAATAACGCTGATACACCTCTTGCCAATCAATGTTTTTGTATTCAAAAAAGCAGTAATGCTCGTCGATGATGCGCCACAAGGCTTCCATGTTGCCCCGAGGAGTGTCTGGTAACGGCTCTTCATCGACGCAGCCAGTCAAGCAAAGACAGGCTATCAATAGGTAGAACAACTGTTTCATGGGCGGAGATGGTTTAAGGTGAATTTCTTCACGAGGCCCAATACGAGCACATGCGAATAGGTGTGATACCTTAAATGGTTCACATGGGCTTGCTGATAGTCGCCCAGATAACCAATTCTGAACGTGGTTTTGCATAATGAGAAGTCGAGTGTGAGCATCTGTCGTAGTGAGAGAGCGTTGATTGGATGGGTGACAACGACGTTATGATCGTAATTTCCTTCTGAGAAAATCTCGTAATATGACTGGCCATAGTTGGGCGAAAACATCATGCCCAACAGTGGTGCGTCAGCCTCATAGCGCACCGTCAGCGGCCTATTCTTGATGCTGAAATGATAGCTTGCCATGACTGATGGAGCCACGTTCAGCCCCACTTTCGCCTGCATGGGATTGTTTGAGTTGCGGGCATTGTACAACATGCCGAGGTGTGTGTTGAGCATGCCGCCCGTCTTGACGTTCAAACGTTGGTTCATAAAGTGCCAATTGTAATGCCAGGCGTATGCAAAATGGTACATCGCCTGCATTTCGTTTGCGTTGCCTGCCCTATTGTCAGCGTGTGCAAAACTACCTTGGTGCACGCTTAAAGTGCTGATGCGACGGTCTTCACGCTCGTGCATGGTATGCGATAGGTAGTTGACTTGCCAACCCTTATAGCGTTCAGGAGATAGATAAGTGTCGAGCATGTCCCCATAGCCCCAGCCAATCATCTTGGCATTGGTGGTTATTTTGTCCAACGGTGTGGCGCCTGTTTGCGCCGCCATGCCCATTGACCAACATAGCATTAGTGCGATACACGCCCATTGCCATGTTAGCTTCCTGTGATTATCCCAAGTCTTCATCGCTGAACAGGTTGAGTTGTCCCGATATTTCGTCAATCACCTGCTGTTGACTTTTTCCTGCATCCGGGTCGAGATTTTCTTCGTTTGCATCAGCATCCTCTTGGCCTTCGCCCTCTTCCTCCGGGTTGTTGTCGCGTTCGTCAGCTGGTGGTTCGGGGAAACGCGTGGGTTCCAGTTCTTCAATCTTGTCCACTTCCCATGTGGTGATGCGTTTGCCTTTGGCCTTGAATCCCTTGACGGCAATAAACTCTTCCACGTCAATTTCCTGTGCAGGGCGCGTGGCATCATTACCACCGAAGGTCACCAACAGCCTGGGATAGGCCTCGTCGGTGAGAAAGACCAGCTTGCTGTCTGGATTATCTCCGATGTAGTTCTGCTTTTTCTTGGTCGCTTCCATCATGAATCGCTTCACGTAAGGATAGTTTTGATTGTCGGCATCGAACAACACGGCGCTCCAAACCTTGCGCTCATCCCATTTCTCCAGCACCTGGATGTTGTCCTCGTAGTGGTTGTTGGGATCAAAGTTGGTGATGTAGAAGTCACCATTCGTCAGCACGACCAGTATCGCATCATCGTCGTTGAACTCGCCCAAGAACCGTCCATGCTCTTCGTAATTGATGCGGTTGACATCGGGATCGAACCAAACCTTTCGGCCACCAAGCGTACTGTGTCCATGACTCTTCAGGCCAATGCGGTGAACAGCCTTCTTGGTCAGGATGTTACCTTTGGCTCCTCTGCCCTTGATGAGTACTTCAGAGAAGTCTTTTTCCAGGAAGATGTTCTGTTTCTTCTTCTTCGGATCGGGGTCCAGCGTCACCTTGATGGTTTCGGCCTCGCCGTTCGGATTGGCCGTGAAATACATCACTCTCGACCCAGGCTTGCCCTGTGTCAGGTCGTAGTCCCTGTCTCGCGTGATGCTGGTCACGTTGAAACGCTTGATGAAGTAAGTGCCTTTTTTGCCATCTTGGTACACTACATTATAAATAGTGCGCTTGTCATTCTTCTTGAACACTTGCACGTGAATCACGTTCTTGCCCACAAATATCTTGTCGGCCACCCTGATTATCTTGAACTTTCCGTCCTTGTAGAAGATGATGATGTCGTCGATGTCGGAGCAGTTGCACACAAACTCGTTCTTTTTTAGTCCGGTTCCCACGAACCCTTCCTGCCGGTCGATGTACAACTTCTCGTTAGCCTCCACTACCTTGGTGGCCTCAATGGTTTCAAAACTCCTGATTTCGGTCAGTCGGGGATGGTCTTTTCCGTACTTGTCACGAATGAACTCGAACCAATGGATGGTCACGTCCGTCATGTGAGCCAAGTCGTGGTCAATGCTCTTGATGTCGGCTTTCGTGCGTGCGATGAAGTCGTTGGCCTTGTCTTTGTTGAACTTCAAGATACGGTTCATCTTGATTTCCAGCAGTCGCAAGATGTCGTCGCGGGTCACTTCACGGATAAAGTTGGGCTTGAATGGCTCCAATCTGTTGTCTACATGAGCCACCACGGAGTCTAAATCCTTGGCCTCTTCAAATTTCTTGTCTTTGTAAATACGCTCTTCTATGAATATTTTTTCCAACGAGGCGAAGAACAATTGTTCCAGCAATTCGTTCTTACGTATTTCCAATTCCTTGCGAAGCAGTCCCATGGTGCTGTCCACGTTGTGCCGCAGCACGTCACTGATGGTCAGGAAACCGGGTTTGTCGTCCTCGATAACGCAACAGTTGGGTGACACGTTGATTTCGCAATCGGAGAAAGCATACAGCGCATCGATGGTCTTGTCGCTGCTCACTCCTGGTGCCAAATGCACCTGAATTTCCACCTCCGCAGCCGTGTTGTCGTCCACTTTCTTGGCCTTAATCTTACCTTTATCTATCGCTCTCAGTATCGAGTCTATAAGGGTGGTGGTGGTTTTGCTAAACGGAATCTCCTTGATAACCAGCGTCTTGTTGTCCAGTTTCTCAATCTTGGCCCTCACTTTCAGCGTTCCGCCACGCTGTCCGTCGTTGTATTTCTCCACGTCAATGCTGCCACCCGTGGGGAAGTCGGGATACAGTTGGAACTTTTCGCCTCGGAGATAATGTATCGCCGCCTCGCAAATCTCATTCAGGTTGTGTGGAAGAATCTTCGAACTCAGTCCTACGGCGATACCTTCCGCACCCTGTGCCAACAGCAAAGGAAACTTTGCCGGCAGTGTGATGGGCTCTTTGTTGCGCCCGTCATAGCTTAGTTGCCAATGGGTGGTTTTGGGATTGAACACCACGTCGAGTGCGAATTTCGACAGTCGTGCTTCGATGTATCGCGGTGCGGCGGCACGGTCGCCCGTGAGAATGTTTCCCCAGTTACCTTGCGTGTCTACCAATAGGTCTTTCTGTCCCATCTGTACCAAGGCGTCTCCGATGGACGCATCGCCGTGGGGATGAAACTGCATGGTGTGTCCAACGATGTTGGCCACCTTGTTGTATCGCCCATCGTCCATGCGCTTCATCGAGTGCAGAATGCGCCGCTGCACAGGTTTTAACCCGTCCTCTATGTGTGGAACGGCACGCTCTAAGATGACATACGAGGCATAATCCAAGAACCAATTCTTGTACATCCCACTCAGATGATGTACTGCCGAAGCGTCAAATCGGTCGGCTGGTTGGTAATCAGAATGCTGGTCGGTCTGCAACTCGTCGTCTTCAGTTTCCAAGTTGTCTATATCTGTTGTTTTATCGCTCATTGTCGTGAATTAAAAAGAGGATGAAAAGTCAATATGCAAAAGTAAGAAAAATAAGCCAAATGTGCAAAAGTCAGTCAGCTTTGCTGCTGGAATGTCAGCACAAAAGGGTAGATGTAAAAACCCACGGTTGGCCTTAAAGCATGGTGAACACCCAATGATCATCTTTGCTTTCTTGCTCATCGTATGCAAATCCTTCATATTCAAACGCTTTGAGTGCGTTGGGGTTGTGTGTTTGTTGCACGATGACATGGCGCGCCATGGCGCCCCTACACATCTTGGCGTACACCACAATGGTGCGCAGTTTGTCACCTTTGCGTACCTTGAAGGCCGGCTCAATGATGCGCACGGCCTTTCGGATGCGCTTCCAATCAAACAGATTCTTCATCTCCCCGCTCGCCAAGTTCAGCAAGATGCCGTCATCATCGAGAACCGATTGGATGAGAACATCGGTCAGACGCGGTTTCCAAAAGTCAAACATCGTTTGGTCGTCGTATTCGGGCAGCCGCACGTTACCTTCCAGTCGGTAGTTTTTGATGCCATTGAGCGGGCGAAGTAGCCCGTACATAAACGAGGTAATCCACAGGTGACGCTCAGCATAAAGCTGTTGCTCGGCAGTCATGGTGGCGGCATCCAATTTCTTAAAGGCGATGCCGTGATAGGCCCATGCGGCCTGAAGAGTAGGACTGGGATCTAAGAAATGAGCATAGCGCAGTTTGTTAAGCGCCGCCAATTGTGGGTTGACGTGCAGCATTTCAGCCAACTCGTCGGCGTTGTATCTCGTGAGTTGCACGGCCGTTTGCTCGGCTTCTCGCTGAAAGAGGGGCTGTGTGGCGCCCAAGTCCGTGGCGGCAGCGGTGTCTGTCATGTCCTTGGCGCACGAAAGGAGTATTTGCATGGAACGATTCTTTTTGCTTACAAAAATACAAAATGATTGTTAGAAACATGCTTAAAATGACACGAAACACAAAGAATTACAGGCGAGATGTCCGCTTACTCGAAAATAATCAGTACCTTTGCCAGACGTTATAGAATCATAAATTGAAATAAATATGGCACAGGAAGATGTTTTCAAAAAGATTGTGAGCCACTGCAAGGAATATGGTTTTGTGTTCCCCAGCAGTGATATATACGATGGTTTGGCAGCCGTTTACGACTATGGACAGAATGGTGTTGAGCTGAAAAAGAACATCAAAGAATATTGGTGGAAGAGCATGGTGCTGCTGCACGACAACATTGTGGGCATCGACTCGGCCATCTTCATGCACCCCACCATCTGGAAGGCCAGCGGACACGTGGATGCTTTCAACGACCCTTTGATAGACAACCGCGACTCGAAGAAGCGCTATCGGGCCGATGTGCTGATAGAGGACCAGATTGCTAAGTACGAAGAAAAAATCGATAAGGAGGTGGCCAAGGCTGCCAAGCGGTTTGGTGATGCTTTCGATGAGGCGAAATTCAGGGCTACCAACCAACGCGTACTCGACCATCAGGCCAAGCGTGATGCCCTGCATGAGCGTTACACACAGGCCATGCAAGGTCCCGATTTGGCAGAACTGAAGCAGATTATCGTAGACGAAGGCATCGTAGACCCCATCAGTGGCACCAAGAACTGGACCGATGTTCGCCAATTCAACCTGATGTTCTCCACCGAAATGGGCTCGCTCTCGGACGCTACCAATAAGATATATCTGCGGCCAGAGACGGCGCAAGGCATCTTTGTGAACTATCTCAACGTGCAGAAAACGGGGCGCATGAAGCTGCCTTTTGGTATCGCACAGATTGGTAAGGCTTTCCGCAACGAGATTGTGGCGCGCCAATTTATCTTCCGTATGCGCGAGTTCGAGCAGATGGAGATGCAGTTCTTCGTGAAGCCCGGCACCGAGTTGGAGTGGTTCAAGCAATGGAAGCAAACACGCATGGCGTGGCATCAGGCACTGGGTTTCGGCGCCGAAAACTATCGTTTCCACGACCATGAGAAGCTGGCCCACTATGCTAATGCGGCCACCGACATCGAGTTCAAGATGCCATTTGGATTCAAAGAGGTGGAAGGCATACACTCACGAACCAACTTCGACTTGTCGCAACACGAGAAGTTCAGTGGCAAGAACCTGAAATATTTCGACCCAGAGACCAGCGAGAGCTATGTGCCTTACGTCATTGAGACCTCTATTGGCGTAGACCGCATGTTCCTCTCCGTGATGTGCCACAGTTATCAGGAAGAAGAATTGGAGAACGGTGAAAAGCGTGTCGTGCTTCGTTTGCCAGCAGCTTTGGCTCCCGTGAAGTGCGCGGTGATGCCTTTGGTGCGTAAGGAGGGCTTGCCCGAGAAGGCGCGCGAGATAGTAGACTTGCTCAAGTTCCACTTCAATACGAGCTACGACGAGAAGGATTCTATCGGTAAGCGTTATCGCCGTCAGGATGCGGTTGGCACGCCTTATTGCGTGACGGTTGACTTTGACACACTGGAAGACAACAAGGTGACGCTGCGCCATCGTGACACCATGGAACAGCAGCGCGTGGACATCAGCGAGTTGTGCTCGGTGATAGAAGAAAAGGTAAGTATTACCAGCTTGCTGAAAAAATGCAATAAATCCCACTGCCTGCAAGCCATCCAAGGCTTATGTAGGCAAATTAGAACGAAACGACAATGAAGAAAAATTCAATATGCTACCTTCTCCTGCTCATGATGGCTGTCTTCACGATGGCATCGTGTAGCGAAGACAGCGGCGAGGTGGAAGAGTTTGCCGATTGGCAACATAAAAACGAAACCTATTTCGCACAGCTTCATGCCGCTACGCAAGAGCGGATTGCGAAGGGCGACCAGAACTGGATGATCATTCGCAACTGGTCGTTGCCAGCCGACGGTCAGAAATTTCATGCCGATTTGAACAATTATATCATCGTGCATGTATTGGAACGAGGCAACAGTACCTCGGGTAGTCCGCTGTACACCGATTCGGTGATGGTGAACTATCGTGGTCGTCTCATCCCCTCGACCACCTATACATCAGGCTATTTGTTCGATCGTAGCTATTCGGGTGCGTACAATCCGCAGACCATGAACCCTGCCAAATTTGCAGTGAGTGGACTTGTCGACGGCTTTACCACGGCACTGTTGCACATGTCTATCGGCGACCGTTGGGAGGTTTACATTCCCTATAAGTTGGGTTATGGTACGGAGAAAGCTCCCAAAAGCGAAATCCCTGGCTATTCTACGCTGATTTTCGATATCGGTTTGGCGGGTTATTATCGCCCCAAGGCTCCTACCCGAGCAGGTGTGGTGTCTGGTTCTTGGATCAAGAAATAGGCTGAATACCAGCTTAAAAGGCCAAGCAAGTCTTTCGAATTCGGACGACTGGCTTGGCCTTTTGTTGTTATATATGCAAGCATCCATTACCTGACTTCATCTTTGCTTCACCCAATTCGTTTCAGACGCATACGGCCTCTGGGCGTTTTACTATGTGCCTGTTGGTCGAGGTGGTTACGGGCTGAAAGCCCAAAAACCTATAGCCCAAGGCATCGCCTTGGGTAAGTGTGTTGCAAGACGTACGCCCCGCAGGGGCAAAAGCACGCGCAATACAATGTCAGTCAAATGCTTTTGTCCTTACAGGACGCAGTTACCTCAACGCATCACAACCTCAGGGCGATGCCCTGGGCTATAGGCTTTTGGGCTTTCAGCCCGTGGGTTACCGCATCTCCAAACCAGAATAAAGAAGCTTGGTTGTCAATGATTTGCGAACTTTTAAAGGAAAAACTACGAAGTTTGGGGTGGATTTGCTTGGCCTTTTGTTGTTATATGGATATATCAATTTCATTTTGATTTACATCAAGAAACACTGTTTTTGTGTAAAAAACCACCTGCTGTTTCTTGGTTGTGTGCGGAAACAGCAGTATCTTTGCATCGTCAATGAGACAAAAAGGATGTCGGGAGATGTTCGAAATAAAATCGATTCAATTGAAAATTTGAGAGATATCATAGGTATTAGACCCAAAGGTAAAAGATGAAGATATCAGGTATTAGTTGGTAAAGAGAAGGTTTGACAGAGGATAACATAGAAGAGGTATTGGTTAAGGTAAAAGATTTTAGGATAGACACAGAAGAGGTATTAGTTAAGGTAAATAAGATTTAGGATAGACAGAAGATAGGTTTAGTCAAGGTAAAAGTGTTTTAGGATAGACGAAAATAGGGTTAGTTAAGGTAAAGTTTAAGGTTGTTAGTAAGGAGAAATCTTCAATAGTAAAAGGCTCCAACCACACGATAAGCGTTGGAGAAGGTTAGGTAAAAGATTGTTTAGGATTGGATGAAAAGCCTAGTCGCAGCAATATGCTGCACTGGCTACGCCGCGGGAGGGGCGTGAGAGAAACAAAAATACTTCCCTTTTTGAGAGATTATAGAAAGAAATCAATATGATAAGGAGCGATTACACTGAAGAGGTGAGTCGCTTTTTTTTATGTCTTGTTTTCTCCATCTGCTCGTTTGATGATGCACCCAGCGACGTTGTAGTTGAACAGGCAATGGCACCTGAAAAGAATGATGCGTATTGGAAATATTCTTGACAACAAGTCTTCTATAATTTGCTTCTAAATCATCAACCTCTGGCCTGGTCGAAAATACGCCAAAAATAAGATGGTTTTGTAAATTGTTGAATGTCAGTAAATTGAGGGTTATTTGTGGGTTATCCAATAAGTTTTCGCTACCCTTATGCACAAAAGCATTGCTCTAAAGGCTCAATAAGCATGCTTTTACACCGCAATCTGGTACCAATTACATCACAAAGTGACCCTACTAATTGGGTGAAACGAATGATTTTGCTTCAAAAATGAGGATTTCTTACTGCAAATGGTGGCCGCTTGCCTACCATAAGCCTATTGATTTTTTCTAGATTTCACATTCACACGTTCAATTTTATTGTCATTTTTTTGAACAATGTAGGGACGTGATTCATCACGTTCCGCCTGTCTGGACGATGTGTTGATATATGGGACGTAATCGTAAAGGATTTTCTGAAAAATCTCACCCAAAACAAATTATAATCCGTACCTTTGCAAATGATAGGCTGCGCCTTAACAAAGCGAGTAAACTTTCTTTGCACTCGGCTTGCGCTATCTTTGCATAAGATAGGCTTCGCCTCAACAAAGCAAACAAGTTTCCTTTGTCCTCGGCTTGCTCTATCTTTGTCACAGAATTAAACGAGATGTTTTCAACAACCAAGACAGATGCGCTACTGGCCAGCATTCGTGAGGGAAGGAGCATGACGAATGGTGAGAAACTCAACTTGATTGTACAGTTGAGTATTCCGTCTATTCTTGCCCAAATCACCACCGTACTGATGTTCTTCATCGATGCATCGATGGTGGGACATTTGGGAACCAATCCGTCAGCATCTATTGGTTTGGTAGAAAGCACTACCTGGCTGTTGGGCAGCATCACCGCCTCGGCATCCATGGGCTTCTCCGTGCAGGTAGCCCATTTTATCGGAGCCAACGACTTTGTGAAAGCACGACAGGTGTTCAGGCATGGACTCATCTGTTGTCTTCTGTTAAGTGTGGTTATTGCGGTCATTGCTCTGTTTATTTATCAACCACTACCCTACTGGCTGGGCGGAACGGAAGACATCGCACACGATGCCTCGCTTTATTTCCTGGTTTTTGCTTTAGCCATGCCTTTCATCCAACTGGCCAACCTCACTGGGGCCATGCTCAAATGCTCGGGCAACATGCAAATACCCAGTATGATGAGTGTGGGCATGTGCATCATGGACGTGTGTTTTAATTATTTTTTCATCTACATCTTGCATTTAGGGGTGTTGGGAGCAGCTTTTGGAACCGCAACTGCCTACCTCATTGGTTCGGTGATGCAGGCCTACTTCGCCATCTTCCGCAACAAGATTTTGGCTTTGAAGCAAGACGAGGGTCCATTCAGATGGATGTCAAACTACGTCACGAACGCCTTGAAGATAGGTGCACCGATGGCTGCACAATCTATTCTGATGAGTGGCGCGCAGATTGTCAGCATTATCATCGTGGCACCTTTGGGTAAGGTGTCCATCGCCGCCAATACTTTCGCCATTACCGCCGAGAGCCTTTGTTACATGCCGGGGTACGGTATTGGTGAGGCGGCAACCACGTTGGTGGGACAGAGTGCGGGTGCCAGGCGCTATGACATCTGCAAGAGCTTCGCTCACATGACGGTGTGGCTGGGCATGGGCGTCATGGCTTTCATGGGTATACTGATGTACATTTTTGCTCCGGAGATGATTGGTGTGCTCACACCGGTGGAGGAAATCCGTGTGTTGGGCATCCAGAGCCTGCGCATCGAGGCCTTCGCCGAACCCTTCTTTGCTGCTGCCATCGTTGTTTACAGTGTGTGCGTTGGGGCTGGTGACACCCTGAAACCTGCCATGATGAACCTGCTGTCTATGTGGTGCGTGCGCCTTACCCTGGCCGCCATACTGGCTCCTCAGTATGGATTGGCGGGCGTTTGGACAGCCATGGCTATAGAACTGGCCTTCCGGGGCTGTATTTTCTTGTACCGATTGTTCAGCGGCAAGTGGCTTCATAAGATGCAACAGGCATCTTCTTAACCTTCGTATTTTGTCGTTTGGGAATAATTCTTTATTTTTGCGGTATCTATTACGATCATGAACAGGAGACGATGGAGCGGTCTTCGAATGCGCCGTATCTATTGAAAAAATCAACCCTCAAACAACAAGATGCATGGAAAATGAACAACTTAAACAGATAGTTTCTCACTTTGAAACCGTGGGGACGGTAGACCGCATATTGCCTTTGGGCAATGGTCTGATTAACGATACCTATCGAGTGGTGACACAAGGTCAGGACACTCCTGATTATGTTTTGCAACGCATCAACGATGCCATCTTTACGGATGTAGACCTGTTGCAGCGCAACATACAGGTGGTGACGGCGCATATCCGCCAAAAACTGGAAGAAAAGGGTGAGGATGACTTGGACAGAAAGGTGCTGCGATTTGTCCAAACGGCTGAGGGAAAGACTTATTACAAGGATGATGAAGGCCTGTATTGGCGGATCTCTTTGTTCATTCCTGATGCTAAAACCTATGAAACCGTCAATCCTGAATACTCATATCATGCCGGTAAGGCCTTTGGAAACTTCGAGTCGATGCTGGTAGACGTGCCTGAACAGCTGGGCGAAACCATTCCCGATTTCCACAACATGGAGCTGCGCATGCGCCAATTGCGCGAAGCCGTAGCCGAAGATAAGGTGGGAAGAGTGGCAGAGGTGCAGCCCATCTTGGACGAACTGGAGCAGTATGCCGAGGAAATGTGCAAGGCCGAACGCTTGTATCGCGAGGGAAAATTGAAGAAACGCATCTGTCATTGTGACACCAAGGTGAACAACATGATGTTCGACCAGGATGGAAAGGTGCTGTGTGTCATCGATTTGGATACGGTGATGCCCAGCTTCGTGTTCTCCGATTACGGCGATTTTCTGCGCACAGGGGCCAATACCGTAGCCGAAGATTCAAAAGAATTTGACCAAATAGACTTCCGGATGGACATCTTCGAGGCGTTCACGAAGGGCTATCTTGAATCGGCTCAACGCTTCTTGGAACCCATCGAAATAGAGAATCTGCCGTATGCCGCCAAGCTCTTTCCGTACATGCAGTGCGTGAGGTTCCTAGCCGATTACATCAATGGTGATACCTATTATAAGATTAACTACGACAAGCATAATTTGGTGCGCACGCAAAATCAGTTGTGTCTGTTCCGCCGTGTTTGCGCTCATGAACCCGAAATGGTGTCCGTCATTCATACTTGTCTGAATCAATAAATCTGTCATGGAAAAACTAACAGTTAAGAAACTCAAGCAGCATCCTTATGCCGCAGCCATCATTCCTTCTATGATGGATGAGGAGGGGATAGAATATCATGTCATTAATCAAGCCAACTGGGCCGAGAAATATCCCTATACGCCACAGGTAGTCTTCCGAATTGCTTATAGTGACCGTGCTATCTTCTTGCATTATCGTGTGAAAGAGGACTCCATTCGCGCGGCGGCTCCTCATGATAATGGGCGCGTGTGGGAAGACTCTTGTTGCGAGTTTTTCTCACAACCTGCCGATGATGGTACCTATTATAATATAGAATGTAATTGTGGAGGAACCATCTTGGTGGGATGTGGCAAAGGAAGAGAAGGCAGAACGTTAGCCCCTCAGACGGTATTGGACCAGGTTGACCGCTGGTCATCGCTTGGTCGTCGACCTTTTGAAGAACTCAAAGGACCTTATGATTGGCAGATGGCTTTCATCATTCCGCTCAAGACTTTCTTCATGCATGACATCAAATCCCTGAGTGGGAAGACCATTCGCGCCAACTTTTACAAGTGTGGTGACGCCTTGAAGAAGCCGCATTTCCTATCATGGAACCCTATCAACATCGAGAAGCCCGATTTCCATCGTCCCGATTTCTTCGGTGAAATCACGTTTGAGTAGATGAGTACCTGGGCGGTTTTCATTCTTTCCTTTACGATAAGTAGTTTAGGAAAGAAATGATTAACTTTGCAGTCTATGAGGAAAGTCTTTAGAACGATGGCGGTTGCGCCAACTCCGTTGATGATTTTGATGAGTGTTGCGCTGCTGTTCGTGGCTTGTAGCGATAAGCATCAGAAAGAACCGAAAGGAAAGAAGCTTGATATAGCGATTGACGATAGCTTGCGTTCGCGCTTGGCAGCATTCGCACAAGGCCCCAGGGTGCAGGGCAAATTTGCCTTTCATGTGTACGACCTTACTGCGGACAAGCCCGTATATGGCTACCAAGAAACCTTGTCACAGCCTTCGGCCTCGTGCTTGAAGTTGCTTAGTGGCGTGGCAGGTCTACACCTCTTGGGCAGCGATTATCTGTATATTACGGGCTTGTATCAGCGGGGAAAGGTGTCTGATGGTGTCCTTCAAGGCGACCTAACCTTCAAGGGAAGCCTGGATCCACAGCTCAACGAACAGGAGCTTGTACGATTTGGGCAGGCTGCAAAGAAGAGAGGAATCAACAGAGTGAATGGCAAGATCTATGTGGATCTCGTGATACAGGAACCTGTGAAAAGCGAAGAGCATTGGTATCCTTGGGATTTATCTTTCAGTCGATATGGCTTGTTTTACAAAGGTGCGCCTCGGGTGATGAAGAGTTTGAAGAGTGTGATGCGCACTCAGGGTATCGCTTTCGCTGACAGTCAGGTGGTGTTGGGTACGATGCCTGCTGGTTCAAAGGCTATTTACAGATACGGTACCCCCATTCATCGCATTGTTAAGCGCATGTGGAAGAACAGTTCCAACACCCAGTCCACCGCACTGCTGTACACCATTGGACACCGTATTAACACACAAGCCGACCCAACAGCTACGGGGGTAGAATATCTTAGAAAGTTTTTAAGGGAAGATCTCGGCATGACCGACACCTCATTGGTTGTACACGATGGGTGTGGTTTGTGTACCTACAATCATCTTTCTCCCCAAGCATTGACGGCGATTCTCGTGTATGGCTATAAGGATAAGAGTATTCACACGATGCTTATGCAAAACCTTGCGATAGCTGGCGTTGATGGTTCGTTGGCACATGAGATGGCAGGTCCCAAGACACGGGGCAAAATACACGCTAAAACGGGTACCCTGTCGCATCCTTATGGCATCAGTTCATTGGCGGGATATTGCCGTGGAAGTAACGGACACGACTTGGCATTTGCCGTGATGAGCAGCGAGATGTCTGTCCTCGATGCCCGTGTGTTGCAACGTAGGTTGTGCGAGAAACTGGTAGAATAACAAGTGTATTCTTACGAAAATGCCGTGTATCAATACCCCGATTGTGATATTGATACACGGCATTTCGCATGTTTTGGCTTCCTATCCTATCACTCGTAGAGGTGCGGATATCGATCAGTTCCGTAGACATGAACCGGTATTGACTTCGATGTGTAGAATCCTACCAAGCCTGTTCCGCCCTTAACATTGGACGGCATCTTGATGGGACCGGTCAAATCGTTGTAGTCACTATAATACGTTGACTTCTTCAAATTCATGGCTTTCAGATAGTAATAGGCCGCTGATGTATACGATGAGATGGTTGCTACCAGGTCAAGTGATGTCTTCATATCTGGATCAGACATCCTATTGAATAGGTATAGTTTGGAATATACGCTGATGGAACATTCCTGTCCGTTGAACAAAAGGTCGTTGAAGACGCCCATCTGGTTCACCACATTGTTGGGTGAGGCAAAGCCCATGTCGGTTGAAGGTGTGCATACCCTGCCTTCCATGATGATTGGGTCGCCCGTGGCAATGTACGAACTGCCCATGTCGCTGACGAAATATCGATAGGTGGGCTCTTTTCTTCGCAGCGTGTAGTTAAACTGTGTGTTCATGATAGTCTGGTATCCAGCCAGCGTCAGACGGTAATAATCGGCTCGCTGTCCGTTGTCTTGAAATGAGAGATTGATTTTTTGTAAGTCGTCTACCCGCGCCATTTCATATTCGTCCACATAGCTTACATCCTTGACAAACTCGGTGCTGATGCGCTCAATCTTGTCAATGGGTTGCGGCACCGTTTCCTCTATAGTAGCCTGATAGTTGTTATCAGGTGTAGACACCTCGATGCGCACATGGTCACCTGGGTTGAAGCGGCCATGGATGATATATTGTTCCGAACCCGCTGGAAGCTCATGAACAGTCTCGCGCAAGCTCCCGTTGACTGATATTTTGATGGTAGCATCGGTGACAATCGTAGGACGGTCAATGCCCGTGAACGACACCAATAGCCTGTTGATGGTGCTGTCGGCATTGATGAATCCGTTCACCGACAGTTGCTTGCTGGCCGTCTTTGTGTCAAGTTCCAACTCGTTCTCGCATGCTGACAGACCGAAGAGCATAACTGAGAGGCAACAATATAGGTAAGTTTTCATTCTGTTCATTGTCATTAGAATTTATAAGTGAGGGTGAACGACGGCAGACAGGGCAGCAACGTGTATTTGGACAGCTTGTTCGGCACTTCCCTTCCGTACTCGTCAGTCTTTCTCAGTATGAAGTTTGGGTTCATCGCATTGTAGGCGTTGTACACGCTGACGTTCCATGTTCGCTCAACGCCTCGTTTCAATGTCTTGCGGAAGTTGATGCCTAAGCAGAGCAGGTGCGTAGGCGGAAGCCTGTAATTGTTGCGGCTTGATACATAACTACTCTCTCCGATGCTTTCGGGAGTCATCTCGTATCCTCTCTGCAAGGATATCGTTGCGGTTGCTCCAGAGTAGAACGACCATGTCGCATCCAAGTCAATGCGCTTGGTCATCTTCCAGTTTGCCACCATATTCACGTTGTGCCGCCTGTCGTAGGTGAAAGGGAATCGCTCTCCACCATTCACGCCACTGTCCTCACTGAACTTGCGGTCGCTCTTGGAAAGCGTGTAAGATAGCCAGCCAGTTGCACGTCCTGTGGTGCGTCGCAACATCAGTTCGATGCCTTTTGAACGTCCCTCACCCATGCTGACCAGACGTTCCCAGTTGCCTGAGAATCCCATAAAACTCATGCCGTCCTTGTATTCCAGCACGTTGTCGAGCTGCTTGTAATAGCTTTCCGCCGACAATTCCCATCCTTTCCAGCCCGTGTAGTAGGCGCCAACACTATATTGTCTTGACCTTTCTGGTTTGATGTTGTCGGTGATAGGAACCCACAAGTCGGTGGGAAGGGCAATGGGCATTGAGGTGAGCAGGTGGATATATTGCGACATCTCGCTGTACGATGCCTTCAGTGCCACGTCGGACAGGGCTTGCCAGCGCAGCGAAACACGCGGTTGAAACGTGAGGTACGACTTGTTTCTGACATGGAACATCGATACAGACCCACCCGCATTGAGGGTAAGAGATGGCAGAATCCGCCAATCGTCTTCGGCATAAGCCAAGGCCTCGTGTGCGTAGATGGGATTGCTGGGGGAAGAATACTCGCCCGATCTGTTCACCTTTCCATCCTTTCCCTCTTCCGTGAAGCTGCTTCCAGAGGTCTCAGGGCTGAAGGTATGATAGGTGTAGGACGACCCGAACTTGATTCTATGTGAGGGAAGCGGCTCGTAATCAAAGTCGATGGCTGCCGACCAGTCACGTATTTTCGACCGGTAGCTGGCGCTGTTCTTCTCAAGTACATCGGTACGCCATGAGTGATCGTAGCTATCCAGGTGCATGTTGTAATGGTTATAGGCCGCCGTGATGTTGGCAAAGAGGTTGTTACTGAAGATGTGGTTCCATCGCAGTGAGGCGATGGTGTTTCCCCAGTTGATGTCGTCACCGTAGGCAGAATTGATTTCGAAGCTGGATGAGCTGTAGCGGTCTTTGTAGTCCTCTTTCATCATGTCGTGTCCCCGATACACACTCAGATACAACCGATCCGTGTGCGAGAAGCGGTGGTTGAGCTTGAAGTGAAGGTCGTAGAATTGATAGCCAAACTTCTCGTCGCTCTTCATAAACGGTTGCAACACCCAGTTGATGTAGGTGGTGCGTGCAGAGAAGTTGAACGATGTGCGATTCTTTACGATAGGCCCTTCCAACTGCACCCTACTGGTGAGCAAACCCAGCGACGCCGTTCCGTGAAAGTGGTTCATGTCGCCATCCTTCGTCCTCACGTCAATGACCGATGACAACCGCCCATTGTAGCGTGCGGGGTAGGAACTTTTATAGAAGGTGACCTTCTTCAAAGCCTCTGGCGTGAACACCGAGAAAAATCCAAACAGGTGGTCAATCTTGTAGATGGGCGTGCCGTCAAGCAAAATCAGGTTCTCGTCACCATTGCCTCCCCTGACATAAAGAGCCGACCCTCCATCGGATCCCGGCTGAACGCCAGGCATGAGCTGAATGGTTCTGATGACATCCGTCTCACCGAGCAGTGAGGGCGTGTGTTCTATTTGGCTCACACCGATGTCTGTCACGCCCATGCCGGTGGCGAGGATTCCCGCATTATCTTTCGCCGATGACACTACTACCTCGGGCAGGTTGGCCGATGGTGTGAGCTGGATGTTGATGACGGTGTCCTTGTTCAGCACAAATGATTTCTGCATGCGTGCGTAGCCTACATACGAATAACCCACCTGCACCTGTCCGGCAGGGAGCGTCAGCGTGTAGAATCCATACGAGTTGGTCGTTGTCCCCATGTGGCTGTTAGCGTCTTGGATGGTTGCCCCGAGGAGTGTTTCACTGGAGTGGATGTCCTTGACATATCCGCTGATGGTGAACCGCTTTTGGGCTGAGGCCGCAAGGCACAGTAAGGCGGCCAGGCATAATACACATTTTTTCCAAATGTTCATAAATACAAAAAACGTCTTGCCTTCTTGCTTCGAAGGCGTTACTAAACAATTAGTTGTAAGAAAACTGGCTGCAAAATTAGTAAAAAAGCAGGATGTAGATGCTATGAGCCCATCATATTTTTTCGCCGAACGTTTTTTTTGACGCTTATCAATATTGATCATAATTTTTTAATTACCTTTGTATTCGCCCGTAACTATGCCCGTTTGAGGCTCTTGGTCGCAGGGAACATGGATGTAGGCAGTTGTAACTTTGCCTGCATTCATTAATTGATAGAAGAAAGAAACATGGATCATTTGCCATTACATGATACGCCGATGTTGGTGTCCGCCATTAATTTTTTGTTGCGTGATGAGGAGTTTGATAATCTCGACCAAATCTGTTATCACTTCAATGTTGATAGAGCTGATCTTGAAAAGCGTCTGGCAGCTGGCGGATTTCAATATTCAGCCGAGCTGAATAGGGTTTGGTAGTGGTTGATGTTGCATGAACGGTACGTTATGCGTCGATAGAGTAAGTTCTTAACACATAAACTTTTAACTCATTAACTCAATAACTAAATAACGCATCAACTCACTAACTTACCAACTTATTAACTCAAAAGCTCATCATCTTACCAACTTATCAACTCACAAACTCATAAACTTATAAACTTACCAACTCATCAACTCACCTCATGATTCCCAAAGACAGCATAGAAACAGCTTATAGTTTTTTCCATCAAAAGTGGCAGGTGTATCGTTATTCAACCATGCAGTGGCAGAAAGAAGATATCGAATACGCCATCAGTTCGTATGTGAATGGCATGAACAAAGAATTGTATGCCCTTCTGGCAAGGGGACGTGAATCCTTTTTGCAGCCATCAGAAACTTTTGCAAGTGAAATGGATGAGGCTGTACAACAATTGGAGAAAATGATAAATGGCATAGCAACATGAGTCCTCATGCCCTCACGAGTTTCGCCTATCCATACCGCTATGTCTTTTTTAGGGAGAAAAATATAGGGAAACACGACTGGTGCTTCCCTACTAACTTTGCAACTAAGGTGTAGTTGCGAATGACTGTATGCCGACCTATTGACATGAATATTTTTTGACAACCTATCTCTTCATGCTTGAAGAATTTGCAAACAAACCTGCCTCTTGCCGTGAATACGCCCAAAATGCGGCTTGTTTGTATATCGTTAATATATAGCGATTTAAGCGTCTATTACACGATTTTGGCCACGCATGACAAGCTTTTTGAAGGGCAAAAGCATTGCAGCAAGGATAATATCTGCATGCTTTTGCGTAGCAAAGTCATGCAGATTGTCAACCAAAGTGATGCTGTTTAACGGGTAAAGTCAATGCTTTACCGCTAAAATTTGCTTTTCCTGGCCAAATCATCCCCACCTTTCAGCCTGCTTGCCTATCGTTTTTTTCTAGTTTGAAAGTTTACAGGTGCCGTTTTTGAGGCAATAATTGGTCAAAAAACGCAACAATGCGTGCGTCCCGTCACGCATGTTGCCATCATTGAATGATTCGCGCCTACGGGTTATTTAAACCCAAAGATGTCTTTCAGTTTCTGCCAAAAGCCAGAGCGTTCTACCTTGTCAGCAGCCTCGTCAACAGCCTGAGAAAGGTCGTCGCTCTTCTCTTTGACAAACTTAGCTGCGTTTTGCACCTTCTCGTTTTCTTTCAGTTTGTCGGCCACCTCATCCGTCTTTTCTTTCACAGTTTCAGTGATATCTTTTGCTTTATCTCGCAAATTTTCAACGGCGTCCTTAGTAGCTTCTTTTGTATTTTCAACGGCATCTTTGACCTTCTCCTTCACATCGTCAGCCGTTTCTTTTGCTTTCTCTTTTAAGTCTTTTGCTGCTTGATCAACTTTCTTTTCAGTTTCTTTCTTGCACTCGGTTTTGTTGTGGTCGTTCACCACTTCCTCTACCTTTTTCTTGGCATCTTGTACATGCTCATTTTTCTCCAAGTCATCAATTCCTTTTTCAACCTTGTCCTTGGCTTTGTCAATAGCTTTGTCAGCCTTTTCTTTTGCTTCATCGGCCTTCTTGGCGATGTCGTCAGCCGCCTTTTCTACTTTCTTGTCAGCTTTATCTTTCGCATCATCGGCTTTTTGGGCAATCTTGTCTGCCGCCTTTTCTACTTTCTTCTCAGCTTTATCTTTCGCTTCATCGGCCTTCTTGGCAATGTTTTCTGCCGCTTTTTCTACTTTCTTTTCAACTTTATTTGCTTGTTTTTCTGCCTTGTCTTTCACTTCTTCAGCAGTCTTTTTCACTTCTTCTTTCATATTTTTATGTATTAAAAGGTGATGCCTACAAACCATCGAGGCAGTAGGACTTTTATGTTAATTATCTATACAAATATAATAAAAACAAATGAATTACCAGTATATTTTTACGAATATTTATTAAAAATGTCATGAATAATTCACGATTTGCTGCTTTTTCATAGGGATATCAACGTTTTGCAGGCATTCAATCCTTCTTTTCAGCTTTATCCTCTTCCTCCAATAGCTTGCGATATACCTTTAAATTTTCCGTTTCCTCTTTGGTAAGTTGCGGATAACACATCTTCAACTTGTCCAAGTGTTGACTGATAATTTCGCCAACGGCGTAACGCATAAACCATTTATGGTCAGCTGGAATGACGAACCAGGGAGCATAATCGGTTGACGTTTTGGTGAGCATCTTGCCATAAGCGTCCATATAGTCGTCCCAATGTTGGCGTTCCTCAACATCACTGGCAGAAAATTTCCAATTCTTTTCTTTGTTGTTCAGTCGCTTCAGGAAACGCTCTTTTTGCTCTTCTTTCGAAACATTGAGGAAGAATTTGATTACGGTCGTACCAGTTTCCGTCAAATAACGTTCGAAATCATTGATGTGTTGATATCGCTTTTCCCAAAAATCCTCATTGACATCATCCATTTTTTTCATCCCCGGAATTTGTCCTCCGAGGATAATCTCTGGATGAACTCTTCCCACCAACACGTCTTCATAGTGCGAACGGTTGAAGATGCCGATGCGCCCCCGTTCAGGTACATTCTTTTGGATGCGCCACAGATAGCCGTGGTCGAGTTCCACAGCCGAAGGTTGTTTGAACGAAAACACCTGGCATCCTTGCGGGTTGATGCCCGACATCACATGCTTGATTGTACCATCTTTTCCCGCCGCATCCATGGCCTGGAAGATAATTAGCACAGCATGCCGGTTATGTGCATAAAGCATGTTTTGCAAAGCCGCCATCGTCTTGACGTTTTCTTTCAACAATTTTTTACCCTCTTTCTTGTTCAGGTCTGCCGTGTAGTTCGTGTCGAAATCCGACACCTTATGCTTTTTTCCTGGTTCGGCAGTTAGTTTTTTCAATAAATCTTTGTCCATGATTGTTTGTATTTTATGGTTAGTGTTATGATGATTCTGTTACGTGAAATCTTTAGAAATGTCTTGACAAGAATACATCTACTTTAATCTTGAACATACTTTTCCTCCTCAAAAATGTTCTATGCTGATTATCAGTAATTTATATCTTTATAATACAAAATTCTTTCCTCAATTTGAGTGGCATTGATTAGAAAACATCTTGCAGGTTATCAGTCTGTATCTGTATTATTCAAGTTA
The DNA here is from genome assembly GCF_000177075.1 of Hoylesella buccalis ATCC 35310. Lineage (GTDB taxonomy): Bacteria > Bacteroidota > Bacteroidia > Bacteroidales > Bacteroidaceae > Prevotella > Prevotella buccalis. Next base: position 54,684 of record NZ_ADEG01000086.1, on the reverse strand, counting down.
TCTATATTTCAAATATGGGTCTATAAAGGGGCGTTAGGTAATTTCATTTATGAAAAGTCCACCTGTTCCCTCTTTCAAAATAGTATACATATGTTTCGCTCCATTTTTTGCCATTTGGTATCAGAATAGGGATTCCACCTGAGATTGTTTCTTTCGCAAGTGGAACATAATAGAGTTCCATAATATTATTTAATCCACTAAAAATATATCGTAATAGGAACCATGCCTTAGAATATATTTCTTCCCATTTCTCAAATGTAATACCATAAAATGGTTGGTGATTATCGCCTTTGATGCTTGTCAAAACAATACCTCCCTGAATTAATCAGTACTGTGTATGTGCAATTGCATTCCTTAAATCTTTGTTGTATGCATCTTCCAACAAATTTTGGAATTTAGGAGTTTTTGAGAACTTGGTAATAATAGCGTCTTTAATATAATTGCTTCTCGTAGCTCTAGTCTTGCTATCAATATCTAATTCCCAATCGTAATTTTCACCATTAAGAAGATGACTGATTTCTTTCAGTGTCTTTAGAAAAAACCCATTTTCCCAAATCAACTGATACCTATGCATTTCTTCTTCTATGGATTGTTCAAAATCCGTAGTGCCATTAAAAGAAATAGATCTTGAATTTATAAAGCACTCATTATCATTTGTCGTTTTTCCAATTCCAGGATAAACTATTTGATTAAGTTGCTGCATATAGTTTAATCCTGTTATCCCAAGACCCAAACTAGGAGCACCTAAGCCGATGAAGCCATTTTGCTGACATACCAATAAATCTCCAGGATGCTTCATTGTCTGCTTGCAAATATTGAATAGCTCGCGAATAACTATCCTCACTTCCTCATTATACTTATCGGAAAAAATTTCTCTTATCATATGGTATATTTTTTAGCATCATAAATAATGGATTTACCTTTTAATACATACTTGGGATAGCAGGATATTTAGTCCTAATATATGCATTTGCAATAGCAACTCCAATGGGTGTTATTGTAAAAAATATTGGTAGTTGATTCCACCAGATTCGTACATTTTTTAAATTTTCATAATTATCCCATTCTTTGATAAGCTTTGATGTTAATGATTCAACATTTCGCCCATCCTTGTATGTTATTTCTGAAAGATGCTTAAATGCAAGGAATTGTTCTCGATTTAGAGGAATATCTAACTCTTGTGCTCCAAGATTTACTTTAAAACTAATACTATTCCCCTCAGTAAAAGCCTCAGGTGGATACGTGCATATAAGAAACCCTTCTCTTAAAGGATGCTCTTTAAATAACGGTATTTTAATTTTCAGAATCTTTTTATTATCTCCATTATCTTCATTAAGTTCTGTTATTTCCTCTTTTGGGTCATAGAGACTGACATTATGAAGTTCTAAGAGTATCTTATTATACTCTGTTGAATATCTTTCAATTCCAATAGGTAAACATGCTAATTTATTAGATAAAAATTCTTCCATCTTCTTAAAAGATTGTATCCCCGAAGAACCCATACGAACTGCAGAAAGCACATCCAAATTTTCTATCCATTGTGTACCAACAGGCAATTCTGTATCATTAATGATACTCTTATATAGATTATCAAGAGTTTTTAATCCTTGATGTATGTCAAAGGATTCTGGCACATATCTATGTATAGCGTAGAAGGTTGAAAGCCCTATTAAACTGGATTCTGGAATTTGATCTATGATTTCTATAGCTTTTGTTATACCTAATGTTCGCTCTCTGTTACCATTTTGTTCGGCTCTATGAACGATTAATTCAGAAAGTATATCTAAGTCTTTTTCTTCTCCACTTGATGCTGCTGATATTTGCGCTTTTCTTAAAACAAATTGAAAAGCAGGATCACCAAATATCTTTAAGGTTTCATCATGCTGTTGCATCTTTGGTATTAGTTTGTCCTCTAATGCTATTACGCGTTCTTGGGCAATACCTTGGGCTTCTTGAGTCCAATTAGCTTTTGCAATGGCATATTCTTCCTTACAAATATTGCGGGCACGTTCTTCATCAATCCCAATAATATTTGTAGTGGTGGTATTATAATAATTGTTTACAGTCCCAGCTTGTACTTGCGTAGAATTGTCACCAGCAGTTTGCTCACTTTTGTTTATCTCCATAGTAATTATTTATAATTCCTGTTTGACTTTGTGTGGCATTATCACCTGCGCTTTGTTTTAAATTAGCCTTTTGGTGGATTCCTATTTTGTAGCCAGTAAATCCACCAAGTAAAAATGTAACTATAAGAACTAATATATTAGTGCCGATTCCTTCAAATATCCATTCCATATTTTTCAATATTAATTTTGTTGTAAATATAATTAATTTCATCAAAAAATAGGATGATGTTTCATCTTATAAATCAATCCTTTTGTTCATAATAATATGAATAGTCAATGCCCTTCATGAACATTTCTCGGTCATCAATCTTTGTAGTGAGGGCAGGTTGTACCAAAGCTTTGATGTGCGTGCTGTCAGAAACACTCTCACGCATCGCAGACAAATATTCGTTCTTATCAATTTGGCTCCAATCCACACAGTCACGATAAATTGAAGGATAAATGTTGTTCATATATCATGATTTCTTTTTTGTTTTGTTGATCAGTGCTTTTTTCTCCTCACTCGCCAATCTCCTTTCAACCTTTTTTACATCCTCAGCGGGAGGGAGATTTTCGGGGATGATTCCTCGTTGAATCATTATTTGCCGAACTGCTTTATTGTTCTCTATATGTTCTTTGCTGATTTGACCCTCTCCGTATAAATCTTTTTGTTGCACATTGACATTTGTCATTTCTGCTGCAAAATCCTTCGCCTTGATGCTTATTGTGGGCAAAAAGTCGGCTATTGGTCTGCTCACTGGTACTCCCATCTTTCTTTTCATTTGTGCCGTATTCAAACGAAACAGAGCCTGATCTCCTTTAGAGCGAATTGTTGCAAAACCTTTATTGTCGATACCTCTTTCATAGAGTACTCCAGAAAGATGCTTCTCTGTTTCTTGTAGTTTTGTACGAGCTTTGACGCGTTCAATCTCCAGTAATCTTTGTTCTATTAGCTCGGTTTTACGTGTTTGTATGGCAAAATAGGTTTGTGCAAAAGCAATTTATTCCTTACGTGGGTCTCCATTTTGTGCAATGAGATAACAGGCGTATCGAGTTAATAGCATGTCGTTGATTTCTCTTTCTGACCCAGAACCGAGATTAACCATTTTCTTGACGTCAGGAAAATGGTCGGATATCTGTTGTCCTGCTTTGTCGCAGGCTGTTTTAGCTTTGTCTATGACTTTAGAAAAATTCTCCCACTTGGAGTAGCCTAACAGAGTTTGGAGTTCACGTGCGCTCCAACACTCTACTCCTTCTACTTCCGCAGCTGCGGCTTCAAAATCGTTGTAGAGTTCTTGAATTACTTCTTTTTTCATATAAAGTTGTTTGTATTTTTTATTTTACCTTCTCTCCTCTTTATATGTAATAGCTCAATGCCTTAGCAGGTTACTTCTCATTCTATTGATTAATCGTTCTGTTCATAATAATATGAATAATCAATACCCCTCATAAACATTTCTCGATCATTGATCTTGGTGGTAATGGCAGGTTGTACCAAGGCTTTGATGTGCGTGCTGTCTGCAACACTCTCACGCATGGCATTGAGATAATCGTTTTTGTCTATTTGGCTCCAATCCACACACCGCTTGAGAGAACGCTTTAGCATGAGGTCGAGCCAAATGCGAGTGCTGCGGCCATTACCCTCCATAAAAGGATGGGCTACGTTGTATAAATTCGGCTGCACTCGACCATTAGTGAACGAGTTCACATGGTACTCGTTTGCACGAATTTTCATCTCCACATATTTGTCCATTATCTCATCAAAGGTGGTTTCGGGCATTCGCTCAATCGTTTGCAGCGTAGCAGGGAAGTGCATACAATTAGCGAAAGTGAAACCACCTTTGGAGATATTCTTTGTGCGAATTTGTCCAGCAAAGTCGTACAATCCACCAAAGAGATAAGCGTGTATTTGTTGTAAACATTTGATTGTACCTGGGTCTACAGTCTTTAAGATACCACTATCAAAAAGCTGATAAGCCTTTTTCTTACTCTGTCCGTCAATCGTGTTATCACTATAGAGGAACCAGTCAAGAAAGTTCATAGCCTTGGTATTATTGATATGCTTTGCCAAAAGGGTTACACCCTCTGCATCAAGTGTGTCTGTCAATCGATATTTACCATCAGGGGCTACGAGCTTCAACTGGTTAGTAGCACTAACCACTTCACTATCTTCCTTTCGCAGTTTGGTCTTAAGATACTTCCAATAGTTCCTCGTCTTTTGGTAATCATCTTGCTCGTTGATGGCAGCAATAATATCAAGCACTGAGAACCACCACTTGCTGTTCTTTTCATCCCATACGGCACGTACTTCACGGTCGTTGAAGAAGCGAATTGATTTCTTATGTTGTTCTTTATATTTTGCCATAATGAAAAAATATTCATTTGGAGTATTAATCCATTCTTTTGGATTCACCTGCAAGATCTCTGTTATTTGGAATAGCAATTCAAGGCTTGGCAGTCAACGATTGCAAACGTAAGAGTATTCTATCGAAAACTCTCGTCCAGCTTTTTTGCAAACCATCTTTGCTTCATCCTTTTTTCGGTCAACACCTCTTTTATTCTGTTGGTTGGACTTTCCATAAATATAGATAAGATGATATGCAAATATAGTAAATATTATTGTATAATGTACCAAAAAGGTGATGTATCATAACTCTTCTTTAATATTGTAATCTCTTATCTTATCGCCTGTTCATAGATGTCTTCAAATAATCGGCGATGGATGGCAATATATTCTAATGACGTGAGCGTAAAGCTCTGTTCGGATAAAAATTCGGAGATACGAGCCGACAAGTTGCAAGAGTGGTTGTTCACAGAGCTAACCAAAGACATTCAGGTCGAATATCTGTTCCACTGTGCTTGATTGAACCGCAAGGTTTGAGCACCATAACTAAAGCCTGATGAAACCAAAAATTCGGGTGTAATTGACATTTAGTTGGCTGTTTTGTATCAGGGATTCTCTCTGTAACTGGCAACCCCTTAGCGTCAAACCATAAGCATCCAACATTTGCGGCCTTTGTGTTATCTTCCTACTTAACTACACAAAAGCGGCAATGTTGGATGCTTACGATTAACAAAAAACCGTTAGGTAATTGGAACTCTCAATATTGTTGTGCTCATCGCACTGAAGTTCTACCAACTACCTAACGGTTATATTTCATGTGATTAAAGTTCTATGTGAATTATTTAACCACTAACTTTTCCGTTCTAATTACATTCTTGTTTTGCATCTTTACAAGGTAAACCCCCTCTTGAAGCTCGTTTCGGCTTACTGATGTTGGGTTTGTAAGATATTGTACCATCTTTCCGTCAACAGTGTAAATCCAAGCCTTCTCTACATTGGTAAAGAGGATGTCATTACCATTTACTGTCACGTTAGAAACACCACCAGCAAACACGGTGTTGTCTACGCCAGTCGTTTCATTCAATCCTTCGGGCTGCTCAGCAACACCCTGGTCATGCTGTGTATCCACATATTGACGCTGTCCGTCTTTCTTACCTTGTATCTCTACATCAAAGTCTATGGTAAATCCTTTGGCTGTCAAGCCAGTTGGCAAGAAGGTTCCGCCAAACCAAGCATCAGCAAACACAATACGCAAACGACTTGTACCTACGTGAGCATCTTGTGGTACTGTGAACTTAAATGTGTAGCCGTTAGGATCCTGTATCTCAGGAGTTGCCGCACGTATCTTTCCAGCAAAGAAAATCTGCTCACCCATAGGATCGTCTTTTGGAGCCTTAGGATAGTTAAATGTACCACTACCGTCTAAGTCTAACCAGCCACCTGCAAAGCACCACTTCAAACCGTCTTTTTCATTGGGAGCCTTAAAGGTCATCGTAATTTCTTGTCCTTGCTTGACAACCAACTTGTGGTCGCGAGCATTTGCATACTGTGAGCTATCGCGTGGCGATTCCGTAGCTGTATAATTCAAGTCTTTTACAGCACCTGTAGTTGTAACGCTTGTCAAGAATCTTTGTTCGACGGCTATCTTGAATCCATCTGCATTCGGATTAATCTTACTAATTCCATAAGTATCTGTTCCACCAACTGTTTCTTCTGGCAATTGAGAAGCGTCGGCACGCGTAATCTCTACCCATTCGACGGGTGAATAAGTCTTCAAGTCTGTTGATACGGAGCGTACACCAATAAATGGTTTTTCATTAGCAGCATCAGTAAATACAATGTTAGGAATATAGGTACCCCACTGTGTAGTACGACCTACTTCTGAAACACGTCCGTCTTTACCATTCTTATACATAATCTCGAAGTGGTCGATGTTAGCATCGCTGTTGTAAATCATACCATAAGCTGAACGTTCACCTGTAGAATGGTCTACATCCCAATGCAGCTTTGCAGAAAGACTCTTCTGTGACTCTTCTTTCACTTCTACCATGAGATTCTTAACATTAGCAGGTGTAGCCTTCACGTCGTCGTTGAGTTCGAGCTTACCTACCAACACATTGTACTTGTCTGTTACGTTCTTGGCACGCAAACCAATGTGAGTAATGCGGTCGCCCATGCTAACAGGCAGGCTCACCTTTTTCTCTTGCCATGTCTTGTCGTCGGTAGCACCTACTGCTACCTCTTTCCATTGATTGTTTACCTTTACAATCAAGTACAAGTTAGACTCGCCAGCTGCCTTTGTCTTCAAAGCAACTTTGGCAATAGGATTAGCTGCACTCACGTTAAGGTCGGTTCTAAACAGAACTACATCAACACCCGATGCTGAAGACAGTCCTTTCAACAGTAAGCATGAGCCACCGTTATACGAGTCGATATGTGTAAATTCTGGCTGCAAAGCATTTGAAACAGTTTCTGTTCCTTCGCCATAAACCAACCAGCGATAAGTAGGCACTACATCTTGGTTCGCCATGTTGTACCATGTACCAGCCGTTTTCTTACCTTTATAGTTGTAACGCTCTCCATTACCTAAGTTGAAGTGTGTCAAGAAAGGAAGATTGCCCTGTATTGCAGAACGCTCTGGAATGAACGAAGCCAAACCACAGAATGTCTTCAATGCGTTTTCACCTTCCCACTCGTGTCCTGTATTTTTAATAGCAGGACGATTCAATGGACTTCTGTTACCGCCAGAGAAGCCACGCTCCAACAAACGTTGGTAGTTGTACTGTGCATTGAGCGCATCCGAACCAGAGTTGTAACTCCAGAAACGGCTGTCGCCATGCTCGCCCCAAAGGCAGATACCAATACGCTTCACGGTTTCGTTAGGTTCGTAAGTATAGGTACCCGTGAAAAAATCGTATTTTGCTTTTGCTACCAACCCTTGCCAATCGCGATTCATACTAACAATCCAAGCGCCTCCGTAAAGACCTTCTGCGGTTCCCATTGCGTTTTCTGCAGCCTGAACAGAACTTTCATAACCCTGGACAGCAAAGTCACCTCCAGCATAGTTGAGGAACAGGTCGAAAGTCTTGCCTGTGGCTTTTGTACCATATAAATAGTCAACTGCCGCACTCGACAGGCTGGAGCCTTGCGTATAAAGAGCTGCGTGGAAGTTATTGAAGCCCATCTTCTCTGCTTCCTTGTACAAAGCCTTGTGGAAACCTGTTACATCAGAATTAGAGTAAGAGTTATCCTCCCAGTTGTAGTTGATACCATCAAACCCGAAGAACAGCAGACAGTTGAGCATGGGTTTAACATACTTATAGCTGCCATCCGAGTTTTTGGTTTGGATAAAGCTTACATAAGCTCCATCACCAGAACCTGCTGTCCAGCTTTCAAAAAACTTGATACCACTCATAATGTCGGTACCATTCTTGTGTGCTGCATCGGTCCATGCTCCCGGAGCTTGGAACAAACCATGGTTCCAAGAACCAAACAGGTTGGTGTAGTTCCACATAGAGAACACATCATTGGCAAAGTTGGACGATGGATAGCCACCGATGCCCTTACCCGAACCGCTCGGAATATTCATAAACAGGTTACGCTTCTCGTAGGTGTCTTTCACCAAACGGTCTTTGCGATCCAAGATAGCACGCTGCTTAACATGCGAACGCACAAAAGCAATGTCAGAAGCTTGAATACCTGCAGCCTCAAATTCAGCCTTTGTAGGATAGTTGCGACCGTTCTGCAAAGCCTTATCGAAAAGGTTCAGCAGAGTAACCTCATTAAATCCAGCGAAATCATAAATCGTGGATGTTGCCGTTGGCGACATGTCAGACTGCGCATTTGCAGATCCAGCCAAACAAGCCAAAAGCATCAGGGGTAAAAATCTTTTCTTCATAGATTTGGTTGTTTTTTAATGGTTAAGTTGTAAATGTTAAATTATTGGTTAGGGGAACCGTCTGTTCATATTCAGCGAACAGACGGTAGTTCCCTGTCACCGTATTATTAATAAGTTAAAAGTTTCCTTTTCCTTTCACATCCCACCATACACGCGTAGCTTGCTGGTCGGGACCGCCCAAGGCTTTCAGTCCAGTAGCCTGAATGTCTTTCAACGAAGCATCATCACTATTGGGGAAGAGAATGCGACGAACCAAATCGCCAGGTTTCAAACTGCCGTCTCCTTCCTCAACGTTAAGAACGGGGAACACCTTTGGGTAACCAGTGCGTCGCATTTCGCCCCATGCCTCCATACTGTTAGGGAAGAGTGCGATGTATTTCTGCGTGATGATTTTCTCTAACTTTGTTTCCTTGTCATCCGCTTCATTCCATTTGACGCCAATCTTCGTCACACTTTCCATATCAGGCGATGAGCCAGTGGGATCCTTATACGTATAAGCAACCGGTTCTTCAATATTTGCATATTGTGAGAGTACAGGCTTTAGTGCATTGTAAATATCTGAACCTGGCTCCAAGAAAGCAGAGTTTTCGATGGCACGGGTATAGAACTGCTCGGCTTTTCCACCCATGTCCCATCCTCGCAAGGCACCTTCGGCACGCAGGAAGTCAATTTCTGCCCATTTAAACAGGTACAAAGGTGCTTTATCAATCAGCAACTTGTTGATTCGGCTAAAGCCAATAAACTGGTTAGAACCGTATGACTGTCCCTTGCCCGTGTGTATTCCCGAACGGATACCTACTTGGTCTGTCTCTGCAGGCAAGGTGACACCTTGATCATTACTCAAGTCTCCACTGTTTTTCGTACAAAGGGAGAAACGATAAGGGTGCGTCAAACTCTTCAGCATACTAACAAACGAGGCACTAAAGCGCATGTCACCCCAGCCATCGCAAATTTCTACCAAAGGATGTACACCTCCGTATATAGAGGGGAAGAGAGCTACTTCATATTTCAAATCGTCAATCACTCCACTCTTCACAGCCTCTTCAGCCCACTTTTGTGCCAACTGTGGCTCTGCCTTGACCATGTGCATGGCCATCCGCAACTTCAGCGAATTGGCAAAGCGAACCCATGTTTCCATGTTTTTCACACCGTTCCTTTGATCATGCGTCACCTCGCTAAACTTGTTAACAATGTCTTTTACCTTGGCTTGGTACCAAGCAGGCTTGCTGTCAAAATAACGCAGACAATTTACAATGGTATCAATATTGGCTTCGGCACCAGTGTAGATGGTCTTCATGTCATCGTACTTGAATGGTGGATCCACCTTGTTAGCCTTGAAGTCATTGTAAGGAATGGTTCCATACATATCTACATTCTCAATCGCTGCATAGTTGTACAACAACAAGGCAATCGCCTTCACCTCAGGAATGGAATCGCAAGACTTGTGGTTGAGCAATGGTGTTAAACTGGTACGCGCACCTGTAAACTGACCATTTGGCCCAGTAATCCAGTCTTGACTGGCATGATAGGAAGATATCAATTCACTGGCAAAAGCGAAGTCAGAATGTGGTACAACACCATATTGTGCGTACACATCGGGCAACGTATAAATACGCTGGTAAGCATGTGAAACGGGATATTGTCCTTCCTTTCCACCTCGCATACAGTATTGGGCTACTTTCAGCATACCTAAATACTTATCCAAGCTCTTGGCTGCCGCATCTACTTGATTCTCTGTATACAACGCTTTATAGTTGATGAGATTTACAGAGTCAGCCTCGCCCACGATGTCTCCCTCATCAATAGTGATGTCATTTGGGCGGAAATCATCGGTCGGCTCATCAAAATCCAAGCACGACTGCAGGGTCATGAACCCTGTAGTAAGTGCTGCTATTGCAATATATTGTATTCTTTTCATTGTTTGAACGATTGTTTAGAATGTTAGTTTCATTGATAATCCATACGAGCGTGAAGAAGGCATGTTGAACATTTCGAACGCACCTAATCCGTTGCCAGTTGACAGAGATACATCGGGATCAACAGGTGAATCCTTGTACAAGAAGAATAGGTTGCGTGCAATGAACGACACGTTGAGGCTGGCATTGCTCTTAAAGAGATTTTGGAACGTATAGCCCATAGACAACTCGCGCAAGCGGAAGTTAGTGGCATCATAGATATACTCCAATGGACTCTTCTTCACACCACCGATACTTGTGTAATAACTCTCAATAGGAACCAGTCGACCACTACCATCGGGCAGGGGCATTGCCAGTTGTCCATTGGCTGTCAAGTTGTTTTGCTCGGCATACAAGCGTGCATCTGCGGTACGCTGTGACAATCCTAAGTTGTCAAGGTACGACTCGGTGAGCGAAATCACCTTACCACCAATGCGACCATTGATGAGGAAGAACAACTGGAAGTTCTTATAGCTAAGGGTGTTGCTCCAACCCATTTGCCACTTAGAGTTCATGTTGCCGGCATATACCGTGTATTTTTTAGAAGCCTCAGACTCAAAGCTCAGTCTTCCGTCTTTCGTCGTAACGAGTGTTCCGTCGGCATTGCGTTTGTAATCGGTTACATACATGTCACCAATCGATCCACCTTTCTTATATCTTACGCGCACCTCAGCCACATCTTGGAACACCAACTTCTCGGTGCCGTCGGGGTTGTAGGTGGTTTCCATAATTTCGTTATCGTTGTACGACAGGTTGTAAGAAGTCTTCCAACGCCAGTCTTTACCAAAGCGGAAGTTATAGCCAAGGGTCGTCTCTACACCCATGTTTCTGATCTTTCCAGAGTTCATCGGTTCAATTTTTCCAGAAGCATTGGCTCCCTCCATATATTGATCGGTAGAGAGGGCATGGTAGAACGTGAAGTCGAAGTCGAGACGACTGCCGAACCATGACGACTCAATACCTGTCTCGAATGAGCGAGTTTTCTCTGGTTTAGGATTCTTGAATGATGAGTATGGTGACGGTGGAACAGCTCCGGTGAACGTGTCACGCGATGATCTTGCCAGTACCTTGTTAGGAATAGAGTTACCTACCTCTGAATAAGAAGCACGATATTTCAAGTAAGAAATCACCTCTGGCAGCTTGACCATAGAGCTAACGATGGCATTGGCACCAAAACCAAAGTAACCATAGCTTTCGGAAGTGCCGCGATTCTTGAACTGTCTGAAGGCACGATACCAGTCCTGACGATAGGAAGCATCAAAGTACACCATGTCTTTCCAACCAATTTGAGCAGTGAACAGGGCAGCCTTGTCCCAGTTGGTGTTTACCGAAGCACGCGTTTCACCTGCTGTGGCAGCATCGGTCTCAAAATAGTTCACGAGTTTGGAAAATCTTATCTTGTTGCCATCCTTAGGAGTTGCGGTGGTATAAGTATTCTGGAACTTGGTCTTGATGAGGTGAGCCACCCATCCTGCTGTTGCCGATACACTCCATGTGTCTTCAAATGTCTTGTTGTAAGACAGCAAATAGTCGGTATAAATTTCCGAAGTACGATCCAAAGTCTTTGAATAGATACCATAAGGTTCAATACCTCCAGGGGTGAAGGTGGTAGCGTATCGTTTTCCGTCATTGTCGTACTTGGTGTGGTCAATGCTAAGACGTGCTTGGAAATCCAAACCGTCATAAATATCAATCTTACCACTCACCGTTCCAAACACACGGTCGGTGCGCTGCTTGGTATTGTTCATGCGGGTAAGCCAGTAAGGGTTGTTCTGGCTCTTCTCCAAGTATGCCCAGTCTTGCATCGGACCATTGAATGTCAAATCAGTGGTGGTAAGCTCGTAGATACTACCATTTTGCTGTACGTATGCAGGAACGTTCTTCGCCATCCACGTACCATTTTCACGATAGTAATGGTTGCGATAGTAGTCCATGTCCAAGTTGCGTGGTGCTGTGTACATGTGGTACACTGGGTTCATCACCGTACCTCCACCAGGACGGTTGTTGGTAATGGTCTGGATATAATTGATAGCGGTATTGATGTGCAGACGTTTGAGGAAGTTGTACGACTGTCGGAAATTCACCGTATTACGGTTGTATGAATTGCTAACCAGCATACCGTTGGCGTGCGAGTTAGAGAAAGAGAAGTAACTCTGTATCTTCTCTGTACCTCCTGAAAACGATACCGAGTTGTTTATCGTGGTACCTGTGCGGTAGAAGTCGTCCAAGTCGTTCTTGGCAGCATTACGCAGATGAACGGTATTGACGAAACCAGGGGCAAAAGGTGCCGACGAGTCAAAGGTCGATTGCAAGGTTAACTGGTCGGCAGGGCGGTTAGCCACCTTGTCTCCCCAGCTACCAATATCAAGTCCACCAGCTGATTTGATGCGTGCGCCATAAACGTTTTGTATCTCTGGTGTGAGCAGTGGCGTATCAAAAGTAATGTTGGACGTAACGCTTACTGATAGCTTTCCTTCCTTTCCTTTCTTTGTCGTAATCATCACCACACCGTTAGCGGCTGCCGAACCGTAGAGAGCAGCAGCATTGGCACCCTTCAGTACGTTCATCGACTCAATATCGTCAGGGTTGATCATCGACAAGGGGTCAGCACCTTCAGAAACACCTGAATACTCGATGTTCGAACCATTGATTTGCCCACGCGTACCATTGCTCATTGGAACTCCGTCCAATACAATGAGTGGAGAGCTGTTTCCCAATACCGACTTGTTACCGCGGAGGATAATCTTTGACGCACCACCGGCTCCACCAGCACTTGGCGTGATGACTACGCCCGAAACCTTACCTTCCAAAGAGTTCACCGCGTTGGGGTCTTGTACACGCATCAAGTCTTCTGCCTTTACCTGTTGAGTAGCATAGGTCAGCGATTTCTCCTTACGCTGAATACCCATGGCGGTAACCACCACCTCGTTAAGCGTACTGCTCTCCTCGCTCAGGGTGACATTCAGTGTTGCGCCAGTGGCCACCAATGTCTGCGGAGCATAGCCTATGTACGAGAACTCCAATGTGGGAGCCGTCTCTTTCGTAGTAAGAGAGTAGTTTCCGTCAATATCGGTCACCACTCCCTCTTTCGAGTTTCTTATCCTTACCGTCACACCGATGAGCGGCTCACCGCTGGCGTCCACAACGGTTCCATGGATTTTGCGCGGTTGTCCCACACTGTTGCTAACAGCTGCAGCTCCATGGGGACGCGTGCCGCGGCGATAGATGGTAATCATCTTATTCTCTATCGTATACGTTAATGACGGGTCAAGCACTTTGTCAAGCACCTTGTTAACTGGCTCATTCTTGAATGACGCTGAGATTTTCTTGTTGGCATCTACTTCCTTTACCTTGTAGATGACAGACATCCGGGTTTGTTTTTCCACCTCTTTCAGAACGGTCTTCAGTGGAGTTTTACTAAACACCTTCGTGACTGTCTGGGAAAGGGCTCTGACAGGACACAGAAGGAACACGGCAAGAAGCGAATAATAAAGGTATTTTCCTCTCATGGTTGTTGTTTACTTTTCTGTTAGATTAGAGATAAATTTATTAAATAATGTATGTTTTTTTGTTCATGTTGACGCAGTCATCACATGGGACAAACGCGCACTAACGTTCGAGGATTTGCACATTTTTCCCCTGTCTGACAACTCGTATAGGGATGATTCTCTGCAACCCTCGCATGATACCGTCAAAATCCTCGCCGTTATTCAGCGAGATGGCCAGCCGCTCATCACGCAAGGAGGGCGACTGTACGGTGATGTTCATATTGAACCTGCGCGAAAGCACTTTAACCAGATTGGCCAGGGTAATGCTCTCGTACTCGGTATTGCCATGAATCCAGGCATTAGCTTTGGTCGACGCTTTGGTCTTGATCAGTTCTCCTGACACCTGGTTCAGTGTAACCTTCTCTCCTGGAACCATCATGACACGCTCATTGTCGAGGCTCACCTGCACACTTCCCTCTAACAGGGTTGTCGTAACAGTGGCATCGTCGTCATAGGCTGAAATGTTGAACTTGGTTCCATGGACAATCACATCATATCCTTTGGTGTTTACCGTGAACTTGGATCCCGCATGCTTGGCCACCTCAAAATAAGCCTCGCCGTTGAGTTCAACCATACGGCTGTCACCACCGAACGAAGCAGGATAGCGTAAGTCTGACCCTGCGTTGAGCCACACGCGCGACCCATCGGGCAACACCACTTCGGCTTTGCCGCCAAGTGGTGCGATGCAGGTGTAATAAGCCTCTGGCCCAGAGTGATGGCTGCTGAAAAAATAGGTAACGAGTGACGACACCAGAACCAAAGCTACGGCTGCGGCAGCAAGCTTGCGACGAAGATACATCTTGCGTGACCTCATGCGGATAGGACTGCTGCCTTGGACACGGCACCAGACCCTTCGCCATTCTTCCTCAACTGCTGCTGATGGGACATGGGTTGCGTTCCACGCCTGCTCCATCGCATCGAAGCGCGTGCGCTGCTCCTCATTCTCTTGGAGAAAGCCAAAAAGCATCTGCTCTTCATCATTGGAAAGCGTGCCCTCAAAGAAGCCTCGGGCCAGTTCTGCCAATTGGTTGTCTGTATTTTGCATGTCTGTTTTTTCAATAGTCTTTATATGTATAACACCGAACTATCGCTTTACCCTAAACAAAACTTCAAGTAAATTCACTTTATTTTTCAGATTCGTTTGCTATTTATGCAGACATTTTCTATCTTTGTGCTATACGTTCGCGCGAAATGGTAAGATATACAATGAATTCCGCTGAATTGTTCGATGACTTGAGGTTAGGAAAAGCCGAAGCATTCGAATTTATCTTCAAGACCTATCAGCCCAGACTGAAGGCCTATGCCTTTCGCTTCATCCATCAGCCGGACGACTTGAACGACATCTTACAAGACTGTTTTGTAAAGCTATGGGAAAGCCGAGAAAAGCTGACCCACATCTCCATCTCCTCACTCCTTTACACAATGGTGAGGAACGCATGCCTCAATTTTTTGCGACACCAGATGGTAGCCAACCAGTATTCGTTTGACGAACTACCTCAACAACAGGGGGCAGAGCAGCTATATAGCTTGATCTTTCACCACAATGCGGAAGAAGAACTGGTATATGAGGAGTTGCACCGGCAAATTCATGAGGTTCTTGACTCCCTGCCCGAGCAATCAAAAATGATATTCAAGATGAGCCGCGAGGAGGATTTGCTGAACCGGGAAATAGCAGAGAAACTTGGTGTCTCCGTGAAGACCGTTGAATATCATATCACAAAAGTATTGTGTGCTCTTCGCTCTCTTGCCAGCAAATATGACGAACAAGCACTGATGGTACTGGTCGTGGCGGAAGCGTTGCTGTTGGGGCAAACAGACCTCAGCGTTTAAAAGCATTGACATTGACTGCCAAACTCAATGACTTTGACCCTCAAACTCAATGACTTTGACAGGCAATAGCATAGTAATTGGGAAAGTGCATTTAAAGCATTGCTGACAAACCTTTTTGCACATTGGTGAAACAACGATTGAGCCGAAAATATTGACGCATGTGACAACAGGCAACAAAAACGTTTCGAATCGCTATAAACTCAAAAACCGGCTGCAAGTTTCAAGGCCTGCAGCCGGTTTCTGATAATGCAAGCGGCTGCCATGAGGCAGCCACTTGTTTGTTTACTACTAGTGGTTACTCTGAAAAGTCGAGTACATTCTTGCGATTTGCTTCGATGCGCTCGTACTCTTCTTTCGATCCTACAATGAGTTTCTCCCACTGGCGAAGTCCTGTTCCGGCAGGAATCAAGTGACCGCAAATCACGTTCTCCTTCATTCCCTCCAAATGGTCTACCTTCGCACGGATGGCAGCCTCGTTGAGAACCTTTGTCGTTTCCTGGAACGAAGCAGCACTCATGAAGCTCTTGGTTTGCAATGCGGCACGAGTGATACCCTGAAGTATCTGAGTGGACGTAGCAGGAAGAGCATCACGAACCTCAACGGGTCGCAAATCACGACGTTTCAAGGCCGAATTTTCATCACGGAGCTTGCGCGCCGTCACAATCTGTCCTACTTTCAACACCTCGCTGTCACCAGCCTTGGTAACCACCTTCTTACCCCAGATGCGATCGTTCTCCTCGGCAAAGTCGAGTTTGTCTACCAGTTCTTGCTCCAAGAACGTAGTATCACCCGGCTCGTTGATTTGAACCTTACGCATCATCTGGCGAACAATGATTTCGAAGTGCTTGTCGTTGATTTTCACACCTTGCAAGCGATATACGTCTTGTACCTCGTTTACAATGTACTCTTGTACAGCGGTAGGACCTTTGATGGCCAAGATATCATCGGGTGTGATGACACCATCTGATAACGGCGTACCAGCACGAACGGCATCGTGTTCCTGAACAAGAATCTGCTTGCTCAACGAAACAAGATACTTCTTTTGCTCACCAGTTCTTGAGGTGACGATGATTTCTCGGTTGCCTCGCTTCACCTTACCCATGGTTACCTCTCCATCGATTTCAGAAACCACAGCGGGGTTGGATGGGTTACGAGCCTCAAACAACTCGGTAACACGCGGAAGACCACCGGTGATGTCGCCTGCACCACCCACGGCACGCGGTATCTTCACCAAGGTTTGACCCGACTTAATGGTTGCCCCGTCGTCAACGACAACGTGTCCACCTACAGGGAAGTTATAGGTTCCCAACACTTCTCCATTCTTGTCGATGATGTCACAGGTAGGTACCAATGACTTATCCTTGGAGTCACTGATGATCTTTTCGGTCAGACCCGTTGTCTCGTCAGTTTCAGCATGGTAGGTCTTACCAGCGACAACACCATTAAACTTCAAGGTACCAGAATATTCTGAAACAATCAATGCGTTGAAAGGATCCCACTTAGCAATGAGGCTTCCTTTTTGCACCTTGTCACCATGTTTGTAATAGAGTGAGCTGCCATAAGGTACATTCAGCGTACTTAATACGATGTCGGTATTGGGATCGATGAAACGGATTTCAGCCAAACGGCTCACCACTTTCATACATTCAACATCCTTCTCGCCGTCACTCTCAACGAATGGTACGGTACGCAGTTCTTCAAACTCAATCTTACAGTCGTTCTTTGCCACAATGCTGGCATTGGCAGCTGCGTTACCAGCCACACCACCAGCGTGGAAAGTACGAAGGGTTAGCTGTGTACCCGGTTCACCAATGGCTTGGGCTGCGATAACACCAACGGCCTCGCCCTTTTGAACCATGCGGGCTGTTGCAAGGTTACGTCCGTAACACTTTTTGCAGACCCCACGCTTGCTCTCACAAGTGAGCACCGAACGAATTTCAACACTCTCAATGGGAGATTCATCAATCTGTCGAGCTTTGTCCTCTGTGATTTCATCACCAGCTGCTACAATCAGTTCGCCTGTTGTCGGGTGAATGATGTCATGCACAGAAACACGTCCCAAGATACGTTCGTAAAGCGTCGAAATAATCTCATCCCCACTCTTCAGTGCTGTGCAGACCAGTCCACGCAAAGTACCACAATCTTCTTCGGTGATGATGACATCGTGAGAAACGTCTACCAAACGACGTGTCAAATAACCAGCGTCGGCAGTCTTCATAGCCGTATCGGCAAGACCCTTTCGGGCACCGTGCGAGGAGATAAAGTACTCGAGCACAGACATACCTTCCTTGAAGTTAGAAAGAATAGGGTTTTCGATAATCTGCTGTCCTTCTGCTCCAGCCTTCTGAGGTTTGGCCATCAAACCACGCATACCAGAGAGCTGCTTAATCTGATCTTTAGAACCACGGGCTCCGGAATCGAGCATCATGTACACAGCATTGAATCCCTGATCGTTCTCGGTCATCACCTTCATAAGGACGTCACCCAACTCATTGTTAACATGCGTCCATGCATCGATGACCTGATTGTAACGTTCAGTATCGGTGATGAATCCCATCTCATAATTGGACTTGATTTGATTTACCTCGTCCTGGCCTTTCTTCACAATAGTTGCCTTTTCTTCAGGAATGATGATATCATCCAAGTTGAAGGAAAGACCTGCCAAGTAAGCCATTCGATAACCCAAATTCTTGATACCATCCAAGAACTCACATGCGCGAGCCATACCTACGACCTTGATAACATCCGAAATGATGCCGCGCAGGGTCTTCTTAGAAATGATGTCATTGAAATAGCCCACTTCATCCGGGATGATGCCATTGACGATGACGCGACCTACGGACGTGTCGACCATGCGGTCTTCCAGCTGTCCATTAATCAAATCCTTTACAATCACTTTCACAGGGGCATGTAAGTCGCATCGTCCTTCATTATAGGCGATGATGGCTTCTTCAGGACCATAGAAAGTAAGGCCAGCGCCCTTGGCTCCTGGGCGAATCTTGGTTACATAATACAAACCGAGCACCATGTCCTGAGAAGGAACGGTGATAGGAGCACCATTGGCTGGGTTCAAAATATTGTGGCTCTGGAGCATCAAAATCTGTGCTTCAAGAACGGCCTCATTACTCAAAGGAAGGTGAACGGCCATCTGGTCACCATCAAAGTCGGCATTGAAGGCAGTACAAGCCAAAGGATGCAACTGAATAGCCTTGCCCTCAATCAGTTTAGGCTGGAAAGCCTGGATACCCAATCGGTGAAGTGTAGGGGCACGGTTCAAAAGCACCGGATGACCCTTCATCACGTTCTCCAAGATGTCCCAAATGACAGGTTCACGACGGTCGACTATCTTCTTGGCACTCTTCACCGTCTTAACGATACCGCGTTCTATCAGTTTGCGGATGATGAAGGGCTTGTAAAGCTCAGCTGCCATCAACTTAGGCAAGCCACACTCTCCCATCTTCAATTCAGGTCCAACGACAATTACCGAACGAGCTGAATAGTCAACACGCTTACCCAAGAGGTTTTGACGGAAACGTCCTGCCTTACCTTTCAGAGAGTCAGACAACGACTTCAATGGACGATTGCTCTCGCTCTTCACTGCACTGCTCTTGCGTGAGTTGTCGAACAAGGAGTCGACTGCTTCCTGGAGCATACGCTTCTCATTACGCAGAATAACCTCAGGCGCTTTGATTTCCATCAAGCGCTTCAGACGGTTGTTACGAATAATGACGCGACGGTAGAGATCATTCAAGTCGGATGTAGCGAAGCGGCCTCCATCCAATGGGACAAGCGGACGCAACTCGGGTGGTATCACCGGAACAATCTTCAAAATCATCCACTCAGGGCGATTGATATCCGTACTGGTACGGAAGGCTTCAACAACCTGCAAACGCTTCAAAGCCTCAGTCTTACGCTGTTGGCTCGAGTCGTTGTTGGCACGGTCGCGCAACTCGTAAGAGATAGAATCCAAATCCAGATTGGCCAGCAAATCATAGACTGCTTCGGCACCCATCTTGGCAATAAACTTATTGGGATCCGTGTCTTCCAAGCGATCATTGTTTGGATCCAGTTGATTGTCGAGGATATCGAGATATTCATCTTCCGTCAGTAAATCCATGACATGTGACCCATTGACTTCGGCTCCATCAGCGTCTTTACGTCCCTCCATGAGTCCTGGTTTGATTACTACATATTTTTCGTAGTAAATCACCGAATCAAGTTTCTTGGTTGGCATACCCAACAAGTAACCAATCTTGTTAGGCAAGGAGCGGAAGTACCATATATGCGCAACAGGCACCACCAATTCGATATGTCCGGAACGCTCGCGACGCACTTTCTTTTCTGTGACCTCAACGCCACAACGGTCGCAGACAATTCCCTTGTAACGAATACGCTTGTACTTACCACAAGCGCACTCGTAGTCTTTTGTAGGACCAAAGATGCGTTCACAGAATAAGCCATCCCGTTCGGGCTTGTACGTACGGTAATTGATGGTTTCTGGTTTAGTCACCTCACCGTATGAATTCTCCAGAATCTCTTCAGGAGAAGCCAAGCTGATGGTTATCTTCGTAAAATTATTTTTTACTTTTGTATCTTTCTTAAAAGCCATGTTCTTTATCTTTATTGTGTGAAAACAATCTATTCATAACTAATCGAGTTTCACGCTCAATCCGAGTCCACGCAATTCATGGAGAAGTACATTCAACGATTCTGGGATACCAGGTGTTGGCATAGCATCACCCTTGACGATGGCCTCGTACGCCTTGCTGCGCCCAACGGTGTCGTCAGACTTGATGGTGAGAATCTCTTGTAACACATGACTGGCTCCGAAAGCTTCAAGAGCCCACACCTCCATCTCACCAAAACGTTGTCCACCAAACTGTGCTTTACCACCGAGTGGTTGTTGGGTAATCAAAGAGTAAGGACCAATAGAGCGTGCGTGCATCTTATCCTCAACCATGTGTCCGAGCTTCAAGAAATAGGTGACACCCACCGTTGCAGGCTGGTCAAACTTCTTTCCTGTTTCTCCATCATACAGATGGGTAGAACACAAGTGAGGCAATCCGGCCTTGTCTGTCCATTCTGACAAATCGTCCAACTTGGCACCATCGAAGATAGGTGTGGCAAACTTAACGCCCAGCTTGCGACCGGCAGCACCAAGGATAGCTTCGAATATCTGTCCTAGGTTCATACGAGAAGGCACACCCAATGGGTTCAGCACCAAGTCAACTGGACGTCCATCTTCCAAGAACGGCATATCCTCCACACGTACAATCTTAGACACGATACCCTTGTTACCATGGCGTCCTGCGAGTTTATCACCCACACTAATCTTACGTTTCTTAGCGATGTATACCTTAGCCATCTGCAAAACGCCTGTTGGGAGTTCGTCACCGATAGAGATGGCAAACTTACGACGCTTCAATTCAGCATCAAGCAACTTATATTTTCGGATATAATTGAGTATCAACGTCTGGATGAGACCATTGGTATGCTCATCATCTGTCCAGTCGTTTGACTGAATTCCGTCATACTCCAGATTCTTCAAAGCGGCAGCTGTAAAATTGCTTCCCTTTGTAATAATTTCGGCACCCGTATAATCTTTCACACCTTGCGACTTTTTGCTCTCAGTCAAAGTCAACAACTTGTCAACCAGGATGTCCTTCAAGTCTGTATTCTTGGCTTCGTACTCTTCGTCGATCTTCGCAAGAATCAGTTTATCATGCTTCTTGGTCTCACGTGTCTTGATAGCACGCGTAAAGAGTTTTTTGTCAATCACTACACCACTCAAAGATGGATTGGCCTTCAAAGAAGAATCCTTCACGTCTCCGGCTTTGTCACCAAAGATAGCACGAAGCAATTTCTCTTCAGGAGAAGGATCGCTCTCGCCCTTTGGAGAAATCTTACCAATTAAGATGTCACCTGGCTCTACACGTGCACCTACCCTGATGATACCATTTTCATCAAGATCCTTGGTTGCCTCTTCACTGACATTGGGAATGTCGTTGGTAAACTCTTCCATGCCTCGTTTCGTTTCGCGGACATCAAGAGAATACTCATCAACGTGGACAGATGTCAACACGTCATCACGAACGACACGTTCGGAAATAACCACAGCATCCTCATAGTTGTACCCCTTCCATGGCATGTAAGCCACCAACATATTTCGACCGAGCGCCAACTCACCGTTTTCGGTTGCGTAGCCCTCAGTTAAGATGTCGCCATCCTTCACACGTTGACCTTTCACACAAATAGGACGCAAGTCGATGGTCATGTTTTGATTGGTACGACGGAACTTGGGAATACGATATTCCTTCAAGGCAGGTTCAAAACTTACAAACTCTTCTTCCTCGGTGCGGTCGTATAAGATACGAATGGTTGTAGCGTCAACATATTCTATCACGCCATCACCTTCGGCAGTAATCATCGTACGAGAGTTTTCACACACCTGCTTCTCCAATCCTGTTCCTACGATAGGTGCATCATTGTGAAGCAAGGGTACGGCCTGACGCATCATGTTACATCCCATCAACGCGCGGTGACCATCGTCATGCTCCAAGAAAGGAATCAGCGCAGCAGAAACAGAAGCAATCTGCTGGGGTGAAACATCCATCAAGGCAACTTCGTCAGGATCTACTACTGGGTAGTCGGCATCTTGACGACATTTCACATAGTCACGAATGAACGAACCATCTTTACGCAACGGAGCATTTCCCTGTCCAACGGGCAAATCTTCCTCTTCCTCTGCAGTCATGAACACGATATGATCATTGTTCATGTCTACTTTTTTATCCTTGACCTTTCGATATGGAGTAACAATGAAACCCATGTCGTTGATCTTAGCATACACGCAAAGTGAAGAAATCAAGCCAATGTTTGGTCCTTCAGGGCTCTCAATAGGACACAAACGACCATAGTGTGTATAGTGTACGTCACGCACCTCGAAACCTGCACGTTCACGTGAAAGTCCACCAGGGCCTAACGCTGACAAACGACGCTTGTGAGTGACCTCAGCCAATGGATTAGTTTGATCCATGAACTGTGACAATGGGTTGGTTCCAAAGAACGAGTTGATCACACTTGTGATGGTCTTGGCATTGATCAAATCAGTAGGTGTAAAGACTTCGTTGTCACGCACGTTCATGCGCTCACGAATGGTCCTACTCATACGGGCCAATCCAATAGAGAACTGATTGGATAATTGCTCACCAACTGTACGAACGCGTCGATTAGACAAGTGGTCAATGTCATCCACCGTCGCATTGGAGTTGACCAACTGAATCAAATATTTGATGATTTCGATGATATCATCTTTGGTCAACACTCGGATATCCATGTCGGTATCCAAGCCCAATTTCTTATTGATACGATAGCGACCTACTTCTCCCAAATCATAACGCTTGTCAGAGAAGAATAAGTTGTTAAATACTTCCTTGGCACTGGCGTCATCAGCCGGATCGGCATTACGCAATTGACGATAAATGTAGGTAACAGCCTCTTTTTCAGAGTTGGATGGATCCTTCGACAACGTATTGAAGATGATGGCAAACTTGTTAGCCAACTCAGAATCCTTATGCAACAAAAGGGTCGAAGCTCCACTATCCAAGATGTCTTGGACATTCTCTGCAGTGATTTCTGTTTCGCGTTCCATGATGACCTCATTGCGTTCGATAGATACCACTTCACCCGTATCCTCATCCACAAAGTCTTCATTCCAGCTTTTTAGAACACGTGCAGCCAACCGTCGTCCAACAGCGGCTTTCATGTTCTTCTTATTCACCTTCACCTCTTCAGCCAGGTCAAAGATTTGAAGAATGTCTTTATCCGACTGATAACCTATGGCACGCAACAAAGTGGTAACAGGCAGTTTCTTTTTACGATCAATGTAGGCATACATAACATTATTAATGTCTGTTGCGAACTCAATCCACGAACCTTTGAACGGAATGATTCGGGCAGAGTACAACATTGTACCATTGGCATGTACTCCTTGACCGAAGAAGACACCGGGAGAGCGATGCAGCTGAGAAACAACAACACGCTCTGCACCATTGATAACAAAAGTACCATTATCCGTCATGTATGGAATGGTACCTAGGAACACGTCCTGGATAAAGGTACCAAAATCTTCATGATCGGGATCTGTACAATAAAGTTTCATCTTCGCCTTCAAGGGCACACTATAGGTCAATCCGCGCTCCAGACATTCTTCAATGGAATATCTAGGAGGATCGATAAAGTAATCCAGGAACTCGAGAACGAAATTATTACGCGTATCGGTGATAGGGAAGTTCTCGGCGAACACCTTATACAAACCGTCATTCTTGCGTTCCTCAGGTGGGGTTTCCAACTGTAAGAAATCCTTGAAGGACTTTAATTGCACATCGAGAAAATCCGGAAAAGGAACCGGATTATGCACGCTTGCAAAATTAATTCTGTTATCAATGATTTTTGTAGCCATATATTTTATGATTGGGAAAACAATCCCGTGAGCCAATTAGGATTTTGTCATCTTAAGACACAAAATGGTTAGGACATGCTTACTGAGCAAATCCTAACCACATTCGTAATAAAAGTAATTGGCACCGTATAACCTCTAAGGCTATACAGTACCAAATATTTAAGCTTACTTGAGTTCTGCCTTAGCGCCGGCTGCTTCGATAGCCTTCTTCAAGTTCTCAGCTTCGTCCTTAGACAAGCCTTCTTTGATGGTAGCAGGAGCGCCGTCTACCAAGTCCTTTGCTTCCTTCAAGCCAAGGCCACAAGCTTCTTTCACAGCCTTAACAACCTGAAGCTTAGTAGCGCCAACTTCTGTCAAGACAACATCAAAAGATGTCTTCTCTTCAGCTGCGTCAGCTGCACCAGCAGCAGGACCAGCAGCTACAGCAACAGCTGCAGCAGCGGGCTCAATACCATACTCGTCCTTGAGGACTGTTGCCAACTCATTAACTTCCTTAACTGTCAAATTTACCAATTCTTCAGCAATAGCTTTAATATCTGCCATTTTATTCTAAAAATTTAATTTATTTTTTGTCTAATTATTTACTGTTGATGTCATCCATGAATGAGCATCGTTGATTATTCAGGACGCTCGCCTAATGTCTTCAGCACGCCATGAATGGTGTTTGCACCCGATTGGAGAGCAGAAACAACGTTCTTTGCGGGTGATTGCAGCAATGCCACAATCTCTGCGATAACTTCGTTCTTGCTCTTGAGAGCAGCCAGCTCAGCTAATTTATCAGCACCTACATAGATACTTTCTTCAGCATAAGCAGCTTTGAGGGCAGGAATTCCT
Source organism: Hoylesella buccalis ATCC 35310 (assembly GCF_000177075.1). Lineage (GTDB taxonomy): Bacteria > Bacteroidota > Bacteroidia > Bacteroidales > Bacteroidaceae > Prevotella > Prevotella buccalis. The sequence continues at coordinate 29,709 of NZ_ADEG01000086.1, read as the reverse complement.
TCCTTTTGATATTCTTTCAGTAGTTTAGCAGGCACATTGGCTGTCTGTGTGAACATCACAGCGGTGCTGCCTTTCAAACTGTCGTACAAAGGTTCATAGTCAACATCAGATGCGTCGAAAGCTTTCCGTAGAAGCGTATTCTTCACAACGACCATCTTGATCTCGTGCTTGAAGCATTTGCGACGAAGTGCACTGGTAGCTCCAGCATTCAATCCTGTAAGGTCTACAAGATAGAAATGTGGAAACTCCTTAAGCTTCTCACCTATTTCAACGATTATAGTATCTTTTACTTCCTTTTTCATTTTACAAAACTTTTAGAGTTATTCAACTGATTTAGGATCAATCTTGATACCCTTACTCATAGTGCTGGAAATAAAGATACTCTTGATGTATGTACCTTTCGCAGCAGTCGGCTTCAATTTGATAACCGTAGAGATGAACTCCTTCGCATTGCCATAGATTTGCTCAGCTGACATGCTTACTTTGCCAATGGAGGTATGAATGATACCGGCCTTGTCAACTTTAAAGTCTATCTTACCCTTCTTGATTTCTGAAACTGCCTTAGCAACATCCATCGTTACCGTACCACTTTTAGGGTTAGGCATCAAGCCACGAGGTCCGAGCACACGACCCAAAGGACCTACTTTTCCCATACATGATGGCATTGTAATGATTACATCTACATCTGTCCATCCACCTTTGATCTTTTCGATATACTCATCCAGACCAACATAGTCGGCACCTGCTTCCTTGGCAGCTGCTTCCTGATCAGGAGTACAGAGACAGAGAACACGAGTAACCTTACCAGTTCCGTGTGGAAGTGTAACAACACCTCGCACCATCTGGTTAGCCTTTCGTGGGTCTACGCCTAAGCGAACATCAATATCCAGAGATGCATCAAACTTGGTGGTGGTAATTTCCTTCACCAATTCTGAAGCCTCTTTCAATGTGTATGCCTTCCCTGCTTCAACCTTCTCAGCTACTGATTTCTGATTTTTTGTCAGTTTACTCATTTCTAATTGAAGTTTTAATTATTTCCAGGGAATTCCCCTTTTACAGTAATACCCATACTACGTGCAGTACCTGCAACAAGTCTCATTGCACTCTCAACAGTAAAGCAGTTCAAATCGGCCATCTTATCTTCAGCGATAGTACGTACTTGGTCCCAAGTAACGGAAGCTACCTTCTGGCGATTAGGCTGAGCTGAAGCTGTCTTTAATTTTGCCATCTCCTTGAGCTGTACAGCTGCAGGAGGAGTTTTGAGAACAAAATCGAATGACTTGTCAGTATAGTAAGTGATAATAACAGGAATAATTTTCCCTGCCTTATCCTGGGTTCTGGCGTTGAACTCCTTGCAGAATCCCATGATATTGATACCCTTAGAACCCAAAGCAGGTCCTACTGGTGGAGAAGGATTCGCAGCACCACCTTTAATCTGTAATTTGATTAATCCAGCTACTTCTTTAGCCATTTTTTGTTAATATTTAATTTAATATATACGAAAGATAACCTAACGCCCGTAACTGCGTTAAGCCTCTTTTTCAACTTGCATAAAACTTAGTTCCAGCGGAGTCTTACGTCCAAAAATCTTGACCAAGACCTTCAGTTTATGTTTCTCGGCATTCACCTCTTCGATGACGCCACTGAATCCACTAAAAGGTCCATCGGTTACCTTGACAACCTCATCAACCTCATAAGGAACTTCAATCCCGTTCATTATTTCGGTATCTTCGGCTTCGCCAAGCATACGATTGATTTCAGACTGGGGAACAGGCGATGGATTATCCAAACCTCCTAGGAAACCCAAGCAATTGGGCATGAAACGCAAAGTATGCGCCACATCACCCACGAGGGAAGCTTCAACAAAAATGTATCCCGGGAGACTGATCTTCTCCTTTTCAACTCTCTTGCCATTACGCAAGGTTGCAAGTTTCTCCATCGGTATCAAAACCTGAGAGACATGCTGTTGTAACAACGTGTTGTGTTTGATTTCAGCCTCGATGTATTCTTTCAACTTGGCTTCTTTTCCACTGACAGCACGCAGTACATACCAATTCTTTTTTGTTTCTGCCATATCCTAATGATTTAACCTGGATAAACAATGCCCATCAAGTGCTGGAAGCACCAGTCCATACAGAACACAATCAGTGCAATGACTAGGGAAGCAGATAATACAACCACTGCACTGTGAGTTAATTCCCGGCTTGTAGGCCAAGTAGTTTTATGCGCAAGTTCATCATAGCAAGCTTTGCAGTAATTTACCACATTCTTGAAAAAACTTTCAATCTTCTTAAACATATGATTTTCTTTTTAGCACGGGTTGAAAGACTCGAACTCTCGACACCTGGTTTTGGAGACCAGTGCTCTACCAACTGAGCTAAACCCGTAAAAGAAGTCCCCGCAACCGCATTGCGGGAACTTTGTATGATAAACGAGAAAAGGTATGCCTTACTCGCTTGTGATCAATTTACTTTACGTCGTCAAGAATCTGTGTGATCTGGCCAGAACCTACGGTACGACCACCCTCACGGATAGCGAAACGAAGACCTTCGTTCAACGCAACCTTGTAAATCAAGGTAACCTCAATCTCTACGTTGTCACCAGGCATTACCATCTCTACGCCTTCTGGCAGAGTGATTTCACCTGTACAGTCCATTGTACGGAGATAGAACTGAGGACGATACTTGTTTCCGAATGGAGTGTGACGTCCACCCTCTTCCTTCTTCAATACATAGATGGAAGCCTTGAAGTGATCGTGAGGAGTAATGGCACCTGGGTGTACAACAACCATACCACGTTTTACCTCATCCTTATCGATACCGCGGAGCAAAAGTCCTACGTTATCACCTGCTTCACCTTCAGAAAGAATCTTACGGAACATTTCAACGCCTGTTACAACAGACTTCTTGTCCTCACCAAGACCGAGCAACTGAATCTCGTCGCCAACCTTTACCTTACCAGTCTCAATACGTCCTGTTACAACGGTACCACGACCTGTGATAGAGAACACGTCCTCTACTGGCATCAAGAAAGGCTTGTCAAGGTCACGCTCTGGCTCTTGAATCCACTCGTCAACAGTGTCCATCAACGTCATCACGCTGTCAACCCACTTGTCAACACCATTCAATGCTCCCAATGCAGAACCACGAACGATTGGAGTATCCTCTTCGAATTCGTATTGCTCAAGAAGTTCGCGCAACTCCATTTCAACGAGTTCAAGCATCTCTTCGTCTTCTACCAAGTCACACTTGTTCATGAAGACAACCAAACGAGGAACGTTTACCTGACGAGCCAAAAGCACGTGTTCACGTGTCTGAGGCATAGGACCATCAGTAGCGGCAACTACAAGAATAGAACCATCCATCTGAGCAGCACCAGTAACCATGTTCTTTACATAGTCGGCGTGACCCGGACAGTCTACGTGTGCGTAGTGACGTTTAGCTGTTTCATACTCGATGTGTGAAGAGTTGATGGTGATACCACGCTCTTTCTCCTCAGGAGCATTGTCAATTTGGTCAAACGACTTTACATCCTCACCACCGAAACCCTTGTCATGAAGAGTTTTAGAGATGGCAGCTGTCAAAGTAGTCTTACCGTGGTCAACGTGACCAATTGTACCAATGTTAACGTGCGGTTTGGTACGTTTGAATTCTTCTTTAGCCATAGCTTTTCTTTTTTATTTATATAAATGAATAGTCAAAAGTTTTATCTGTTTTTCTACAAAGGATCTATAAAATAGAACCGAAGTAGAGCTGTAACTGAGAGTTGAACTCAGGACCTCTTCCTTACCAAGGAAGTGCTCTACCACTGAGCTATTACAGCAGTGAGAGCGGAAAACGGGGCTCAAACCCGCGACCCCCAGCTTGGAAGGCTAGTGCTCTATCAACTGAGCTATTTCCGCAAAAACTTCTACTGAGTGGGTAGTGATGGATTCGAACCACCGAAGTCGAAAGACAGCAGATTTACAGTCTGCCCCATTTGGCCACTCTGGTAACTACCCTTTTTTGTTTTTACAACTCGTACTTCCTTTTGTTGGAGAGCCTCTTGTCGGATTCGAACCAACGACCCCGAGATTACAAATCACGTGCTCTGGCCAACTGAGCTAAAGAGGCGATTCTATGCAGCCGTCAAACCACTCGCTTATGACGTGTTGTAAAACGGCTGCAAAGATAGGGATTATTTTTTAATCGCCAAAGCTTTTTTGATTTTTTTTTAATGCGCCCGCATTTTTTCTTTGTATTTGGAGATCTGAACCCGCATAGCGTCTACACAGAGGTCAATGCCCTCTTCAAATGTATCACAAGTTTTCTCCACAAACAATGTACTGCCAGGAACGGCTACCGTTATGGCTGTCTGCTTATTCAATGCAGTTGCTGGCTTGATTAATTTCAGTTGCACCTCTACTTTCCGAATATCTTCCAATGTTTTTTCTAACTTGCCTACTTTTTTTTCTATAAAGGCTTCCAATTTCTCGGTAGTGTCAAAATGAATTGACTGAATCTTAATTTCCATAATACCTCCTATTATTTTTAAAAAGGTTAAGCTCGGGGATGAGCCTTCTCATAGACTTTCTTCAACTGCTCAAACGTCGTATGCGTATAGATTTCGGTTGTCTCCAGACTTTCATGCCCTAGCAACTTTTGCACGTTCTCAAGTCCTGCCCCATTGTTGAGCATCGTGGTTGCAAAGGTGTGTCTAAGCACGTGCGGTGTACGTTTCTTCAACGTGCTAACCAGTGACAGATTCTTCTTCACAAGATACCTTACTTGGTTATGATTCATCCGTACACCGTTTCTGCTCAAAAAGAAGGCCTTCGACTTTCGCACGATTTGTTCGTTACGCTGATTCAAATACTCCTGAAGAACTTGATACAATTCATCACCAAATGGAACCAGTCGCTGTTTATTCCTTTTTCCCAGGACTTTAAACTGCCGGTTGACAAAATCTACTGAAACATCATCCAACCCTATCAGTTCCGCCAACCGCATACCAGTTTCATAAAAAGTAATAATAATGGTACGCGCGAGGGCATCTTGATAGCTGGTATCCCATGTGCTGGCATCCAGCAGCTCATCCATTTCTGATTCTTTCAAAAACTGCGGTAAGGGTTTACCCATCTTGGGACGTTCTATACGCAGGGTGGGATTGACCTGAACCAGGCCTCGAGAAAGGGAATAGCGATAGAGGGAACGCAATGCACTCAATCTTCTGCAAATTGAAGTGGCACTGTTCCCACGATCCATCATATCCTCCATCCAACCGCGGATGATATCCGAGTCTACCGACTCCCATGTGATTTGATCCCCTAAGCCTTGAAAATAGCGTTCAAAGGCCCTCAGGTCATCGCCGTAGCTTTTAGCTGTAAGCGTTGAGCGATTTTTCTCAAATCTCAGGTAGTTCAAAAACTCTTCTATCATGACGCCTTCCGTTGAAGTATTGCTTCTGAAGCTTCATTCTCTCGAAAGAATGCATGTCCTCTCAAAGAGAGCAGCAACAGATTTTGCAACGAAAATAAGGAAATTAATTTAAACTACCAAATTTTTTAGAAGATTTTACTCTTCTGCGTCGCGCAACTTCTGTATGTAGATGGCACGTTCCATCTTCAGGCGCTTCAAAACCGACGGCTTGTTGTACTGCTGACGAGCACGCAACTCTTTAGACACACCGGTTTTATCGAATTTTCTCTTGAATTTTTTAAGAGCCCTTTCGATGTTTTCACCATCTTTTACTGGTACGATAATCATGTTGTTCTTTTTAATTGTTTATAGTTTATTATGTTGCATGGTGACATCACGCCACCAAATGCGGGTGCAAAATTACGACTTATTTATCAAACAGCAAAGTTTTTAGATTACATTTTAATATTTACGTCAAGCCATAGGGTTTGCCCAACGAAAAAGTAGCCAAGCACCAACAAGATGCAACGTATATGGTTGAACGGTTAAAAAACAAGAAACATGACATTCAATATGCACGAATTTTCTTGACAACAAACATTTGTATCATTAGAGTGTTTGCAAACACAGGATGTGGGCTGCCTCACTATTTCAATGAGAAGACCACCTGTACATCTGTGCTGATTTCGTTTTGACCCGTTGGAACTGTCGCCATGTCGTTTGATTTGTACTCAAGTTTTGCACGATTACTCAACAAGGCAGACGAAACGTCACCTACGCTGTTTTCTACAATGGTAACCACCTTGCCCAACTTCCTGCCACATAATGCCGCATACTGTTCGGCCTTTTCATGCGCTTTACGATAAGCCAGCTCGCGACTTTTCTTGAACAATTCTGCTTTCTCATCGATGTCAAAGCTGATGTCATTGATTTCCACGTTGCTGATGTCAGCCAACTTATCCAACAACGTTGAAAGACGTCCGCCAACTTTGACAATATTCCTGACGGTAATCTCGACGTTTTGCTGTGCGCTCTGTCCCAAGAGTACACGCCGACCGTTTCTGTACTCATAGTCAGCTTGATAACTGAGGGCGGTTGTCTTCAGGTTTTTAATGTCAATTTTCTCCTCCTGCAAGATTTTGGTTATTGCTTTCAGCGTCTGATCGGCCAACTTCTTTGCTTCCTGGGTGGTTGCCGCCGTATGGGCGAAGCTGACGTTAATCTGCGCCATGTCGGGCCGCGCCCATACGGTTCCCGTCCCCATGACGGCAACTGTATTTTGCTTTTCCCCAGAACTGGTGCTACATGAAACCAGTGAGAGGCCCATCAGAGCCATGCCCACGGCGTACATTGTCATTCGTTTCATCTCATTCTTCGTTATTTAAGGTTTATACTATAGGTGCATGCTTTTCACTTCTTCGGTAAAAAGCAGTGCGGTGTTAATCAGCGCTAAATGTGAGTAAGCCTGCGGAAAATTACCAAGTTGCTCTTTGGTTTCAAAATCAAGGTCCTCACTGAACAGCCCCAGATGGTTCGAATAAGTGAGCAACTCGTCGAACAAGCTGCGGGCTTCCTCCTTCTCACCCGTGACAAACAAAGCCCGAATCAACCAAAACGTGCAGATGGTAAAGGCCGACTTGGGCTGTCCGAAATCGTCTTCCACGTTGTATCGGTACATCAAACCGTTGTGGAAGAGTGCTTTCTTGATGGCTTTTACCGTTTTATGGAAATAGATGTCGTCGGCATTGATAAAGCCATAATGCTCCATGAGCAGCAATGAAGAGTCGAGCGAGGTGCTGCCATAGGCTTGCGTAAAGCTCTGCAACTGCTCATTCCAGCCGTTCGCCCACACGTCATCTTTCACCTTATCGGCCTCTTCACGCCAGCGTTTTGCGTAGTCGTACTTCTCCAAGAGCGAGGCAATTCGCACTCCACGGTCTAATGCCACCCAGCACATCACCTTTGAAGAAACAAAGTGCTGAGCCTCACCACGAATCTCCCAGATACCCTTATCGGGTTTGCGCCAGTCGTCTATGACGGTTCGCATGATGTTTTTCACCATGTCCCAGAGATTCTCCACATCGTCTAACGAACCAGGTATCAGACTGAAATACTGGTAAATCAGATTCATGAGGTAGCCAAATGAGTCGTTTTGCTTCTGATGATAGGCCGCGTTACCAATTCGAACGGGCTTTGAATTAAGATAGCCGGAGAAGTGGTCCAGATGTTCTTCCACCAAGTCGCGTTCTCCTCTGATGCCATACATGATTTGAAAACCGTTATGATTGCCCACGAAGGTAGACTCCACGAACCGCATGAAGCGCTTTGCAGAACGGGTATGTCCCAAGTTGATGTGCGTCTCAATGGTCATCGATGCATCCCTCAGCCAGCAAAAGCGGTAATCCCAATTGCGCACTTCTCCAGGCGTTTCGGGCAGGCTGGTGGTCAAAGCCGCGAGCACGGCACCATTGTAAAAGGACAACAGTTTCAAGGTTAGGAAACTTCGCTCGATGACATCGTTATAGTGGGTGAACTTCTTTGTCATATTCGACCAGTTCAGCCAATAGACCAACGTCCGACAATAATCCATCTTCTCCCGTTCAAGATCTATCTTAACCACCTTCTCATTGGATGCCAACAAGAAGAATTCATCTTTCTCAAGTTCGAAGACAACTCCATCCAAGACGTCTTGCAACGGGAGGGAAGAATACAGATACTGTCGGTCTTTGTTGTTGGATGACGACATTGATTCTATATATTGCTCCGTCATGTTATAGATGGTCTTACCACGGGCATAATCAGGACGGGGTTGATAGTTGACTGCAAACTTTGGATGCCCGCTGAGCAGCCGGATATACCGGTACACCTCAGCCGGGTTGTAGTTTTCATCACTATGATCCTTTCGGTAACAAGGCATGAAATCAACGACAGCGAAGGACCCTTCATCCGAGGTGAATGTCGTCGACAATATATTGGTATGCGGTATATAGGCCTGTGTCACTTCGTACTCTTCTCCTACTTCGAAGCCAAACGACCCTCCCTTTTCTTGATCCAACAAAGATGCAAAGACCGATGGAGAGTCAAAATTAGGCATACAAAGCCAGTCTATAGAGGCACGGTCAGAGACCAATGCCGCCGTACAACTGTTGCCTATCACGCCGTAGTTTAATTTCATATTTTGATTGGTTGTCAGTTTGTTTTAGATAATGTTTCGACAGTCAAATTAGTTTTAAACCAAGCACTGACTGCTTTTTATAGATGAGTTAATCAAAGTCTTGTTCAGCACAAGCCTCATGTTCACGACAGCAAATTGTTCAAGAAAGGCAGTACATCTTTCTGTCCCAACAGATTATAACGGGCATCATCACAAGCATAACCCACCTTGATAGTCACGGCTTCTTCTGGTAAAGCCCTGAACATATCCTCATCGGTCACGTCATCGCCAATGGCTAAGATAAAATCATAAGAACGTTGATTCAAGATACGCTGTACTTCCGAGCCTTTTGAATATTCGGCAGGCTTTACTTCCACAATCTTGTTGCCTCGCATAATCTGGAGGTTGTTTTGAGAGCATATAGGTATCAAGGCATGCATCAACTGTTGCGCCCTAAACATCCCTATCCAATTGTCCACCTTACGATAATGCCATGCCACGGCCGTTGCTTTAACCTCCAGACGCGAGTTAGGTGTTTTGTCCTCAAATTCGCGAAGGATGCTCATGAGCCGTTCATCCCATGCCTGAGGCTCTACATTCTCGTGCCACTCGCCGTTTTCCTTATAGAACGCACCATGCTCGGCCGCAAACGACAGCGGCAAGTCGCCCAACCACTTATCAAGTGTACGGTGATCGCGACCACTGTTGATGACCACCGTATTGCGTTCGTCATCACACAGTTTCCGCAACATGTTCTTCACCTCGGTGGTAGGAGATGCTTTTTCAGGATCTCTACGGAAAGCAGCCAATGTACCGTCATAGTCCAACATGATAAGTCTATGTTTGCTGGCATTGTACTTTTGCTTGATGTCCGAGAATACTCTCTTAGAGATATATTTCTTCATGAGCGTTTCATTGCGCTCAATAACTTCTTTCCACGCATCTACAAAGTCGCCTGCCCATTTCTTAACGCTCTGCTTACCAACAATGTCTTGCATGTTCTGCAATCGTTCTTTCTGCTCCTCTTCAGGCATTTCCAGCGCCTCGCAGATGGCCATGCTAATCTGGTCGGTATCATTCGGGTTGATTTGGATGGCATCCGAAAGCTCAGAAGACGCACCGGCCATCTCGCTCAATATCAATACACCAAGGTCATTGTCTTTCGTAGCGACATACTCCTTAGCCACCAAATTCATACCATCACGCAGCGGAGTGACCAAAGCGACATCAGCCAACTTGTACATCGCCACCAAATCTTCGAAAGGAAAAGCGTGATAGTAATAACATACGGGTGTCCAACCGATGCCTGCATATTTGCCATTGATGGCACCAATGCGCTCATCAATGCGCCGTTTCATCTCAGCATAACTGCTCACTTTGTCGCGCGAAGGCACAATAATCATGGCCAACGTCACCTTGTTTTGATACTCAGGATGTTTTTCCAAGAACGTTTCAAAGCCCACCAGTCGATGCAAGATGCCCTTGCTGTAATCCAATCGGTCTACGGATAAAATGATTTTGTGTTTACCAAACTGACTCTTCATACGTTTTATGGCATCCTTCACAGGGCGTTTCTTTGGAGCTTCATGATACAACTCGTAGTTGATGCCCATTGGTAAGGCATCCACATGCACAGCACGACCATCAACCATGACTTCGTTTAACTTGAATTCAAGATGCAAAGTACGCTCCACGGCACTGATGAAATGTCGCATGTAGTCGTGGGTATGGAAAGCAATGAAGTCGGCACCCAGCAGTCCTCTCAACAAGTTACGACGCTCGGGCAGCACCCTAAACAACTCATAGGAGGGGAAGGGAATATGATGAAAATAGCCTATCTTCAACGATGCCTTCCCATCACGCAACATCCCAGGCAACAACATCAGCTGGTAATCCTGCACCCATATCATGCTATCGTCATCAATATGTTTGAGTACTTCCTTGCAGAACAGTCTGTTCACGTCTTGATAAGCCTGCCAAAAACCTCTACGGTACTTGGAGAACTCGTAGAAATAGTGGCACAAGGGCCAGATGGTACTGTTGCTGTACCCCTCATAATAATTATTGTATTGGGTTGCACTCAAGAACACCGGGTGATAATTGAATTGCTCCAACTCTTCCTTGATTTTCCTCTCATCGGCCTTCCGTTTCAAACAAACGCCCGGCCATCCTATCCAATGCTGTTCATAGGAGGTTTGCAATGAGTTCAAGCCCGTTGCCAAGCCGCCTTCACTACGTTCAAATTCAAAATGTCCTTCACTTATTTCCTTTGCCTTCACAGGCAAACGATTCGACACGATAAACAATTTTTTCCGCTTCATATTCCTCTGTTTTAGACGCCTAAAACATGAGTAACAACAACAGCTACCTACATTTCACGCTTTAGGCTGTTATGCAAATATACGAAAAAAAATAGTGAAAAGGAAGAATATTTAAAATGAACTCATGAATTAATAGTAAATTCATGAGTTCATTCCGATTATACAGACAACTTATCCTGATGCTGTGTGACTTTTAAAATAAAGCAAGTTGATTATCGCCATTACCTTTTATATATACTCGGGAGATGCGTCATATATACATGAAAGATACTGGCGAACCCCAGCAAAGCCACATCGACGTGAGAATGTAACCATTGATGCTCAGCTCCGTGAATGGCTAACCGTGTCATAGAAACACACATTCACTGGGGCTTTGCAGGCAATCCACTAACAATCTTCACTCAGATTGATTTTACTCAATATCCAGGATTTTGCTTCAGATTCTTATTCAAGCTCATCACATCGTAAGGAATGGGATAGATGGTGGTATAACCTTGTGTATCATTCAGATAGTTTCCTGCTACAGCATTGTGCCACACACCTTCATACCGATCTTTTGTAGGCTGCGTGAAGATACCATATCGGATGGCATCCATACGACGCACACCCTCCCAAGCTAGTTCTTTCAAACGTTCATTCGAAATAACATTCAGTGTAAGAGAGGTCAATGCTGGGGCGCCAACACGTGCCCGAACAGTGTTGATGGCAGCCAATGCCGCACCCGTATTACCCAAACGATATTCAGCCTCGGCCTTTAACAGCAACGCATCTGCATAGCGCCACACCACAAGGTCATTGTTTGTAATACCATTTGTACTCGAAGTAAGGTCAAGTTGATACTTCTTCATGCGCGCTCCCGCACATTTCACGTCATGCGCGTTGGCACCTGCGGGGAAGTCAACCTGTGGCTTGAGTGGCAAATATTCAAGATCTTGTCCTGTAGCTCCATCCTCCACTGGTTTTCCCGTATCTTCCATGTAGTCCTTATCCGTATAATAGTTAAGCTTTAGGCGAGGGTCAACATCAGCCGTTCCATATCCATAAACATTCATGGCAAACACAGTGGCACAGGCACCGTTCCAAGCACTGTACCCGATAGCGCCCGCATGGTTGTAGTGCAATGAGCGCATTAAGTTATAATCATAATACCGGTAAGTCTTGTCATCATTAGGTCGTGTAAAGATGTTCTCCTTAGAGTTCTGGTTGCTAATGGTGAAATTGTCTGCATAGTTTGGCTGTAAAGTATAACCTAATGCTTCCAACTTTTCCACACAATATTTCACGGTTTCCCACGCATTACGCGCTTTCCCATCAACAGTGATACTTACCTTCTTACCCAACTCTGTAACATTCGCTCCTAGCGTTTCACTCACTGTATTATTCCCACTCATGTCATTGCCAACAAAAGCCTGATAACTAGTTGCCGATGTAGGATTGATGGTATATAAAGGTGAGTTCATCGCACACTTGACCAAGCACATGTAAACCACAGGTTTGGTAATGCGACCATAATATTTCCCTTCATTCTGACTCATGTCATCGGCCAAATGAGGCAAGCAGGCTTCAAGCTCAGATACAACAAACTTGAACACATCCGCACGATTACTCTGAACCACATCATTGGTATTAATTATAGATGATGTCACCAAAGGCACCTGTCCCCACAAGTCCATCAAATAATAATAGAAGATGGCACGCAAGGCACGCAACTCATACACATAAGTAGCAGCGTCTTCATTATTCTGTAACCCATTTAACTTATCGATGCCCTTATTACTTTGCCCAATAATAGTGTATATCTGATTCCAGATATTTCGATACATATCCACAGACGAATCGAAGTTGTGCAAAAAGAAATTTTGCCACTTACCGCCATCCACCCAGTCGCCTTGTCGGCCAGGTATCATTGATTCGTCACTTGAATATTGCTGCAGGGTGTGTATTGAACCCGCATCTTGCCCATAGATATAATTTTCAATAGACGAATAAACGTTGGCTACAGAATTCGCATAAATCAGCGTGGAAGACTTGAAAGCTTCTTCTTCACTAAATGCACTCTTCGGTGTTTCATCCAGTGAGCATCCCGACAACAGCGCCGTAGAAAGAAGCAATGTTCCAAATATATATTTTTTCATAATTTGATTCCTTTCTTATTTTAGACGGTTAGAAATTGACAGACACATTGAATGAGAATGTACGTACCAATGGATAGATTCGTTTATTATCAACACCCAGCGTCCCAGTTGTTCCTGTTCCTTCGTCTATACGACCCAATGACGCAGAGTTAATCATGGGCGTCAGACCGCTGTAACCTGTGAATGTACATACATTGTTGACAGCCAAGCCAAGATGAAGGTTCTGAATCCAATTCATCTTCAGCTGTTCTTTCGTGAATGTATAGCCTAAGTTGATATATTCGAAGTTCACATAGTCGCCTTTCTCCAACCAATAATCAGAGATCTGAATATCATGAATATTCTTTTCAGGTGCATTAGCCAATATGTTATAGGTCGGGAAGTTGTTCATGTTACTGTAAGTCATTGACGTTCCATTGTAAATCTTGTGACCAAAGGCACCGTTGAATTGCATGGTTAAATCCCAATTCTTGTAACTCAAGGTGAAATCCCAACCCAGATAAGCCTTGGGGATAGCCTGTCCGGCTACACGACGGTCACCAGCGTCACCGGTATCAATTTTACCATCTTTGACGATATCTTCCAGTTCATACTGACCTGTTTTAGAGATTCCGGTGCAATGAGGAATGTAGAATGTTCCTATCGGCTCGCCTTCAATCAGATAGGTAACACCTGTATTCTGTGTCAAGCCAGCGGATCCAGCGTCAGCTACTACAATGTGTTCGCTGGTTGTCAACTTCTGTCCTTTGTACGTTCCACTCAAAGAGTTGAGCTTGTTCTTTTGGAAAGAAAGATTCAGACCCGAGTTGAAAGTAAAGTCTTTCGTACGAACAATATCACCGCGCAGTCCAATTTCAAGTCCATTATTGGTCATTTCACCCATGTTAGCCAACAGGGTATTGTAGGTAAATGGAGGAACAGGAACGGTATAGGTATACAACAAGTCCTTTGTCTTAGAAGTGTACCAGTCTAGTGTTAACTTCAAACGACTGTCAAAAGCAGCAAAGTCCAAGCCCACGTCAAATGTATGCTTCACCTCCCATTTCAAGTCAGGGTTATCATTACTCTGAATGGCAAAAGTGGTTGTATTGGCGCCATTGTATGGCGTTACCCCATTGGGTTTATAGAGAGCCAGCGAATTGTACGGATCAATGGCATCCTGATTACCTGTCACACCGTAGCCAGCACGTAGCTTCAAGTTATCAATCCATTTAGCCTGTTTAATGAAATCTTCCTCTGATAGCACCCATGCCAACGATGCTGATGGGAACCAACCCCACTTATGCCCGCTGCCAAGCTTGGATGAACCATCTGCACGCACATTGACAGTTGCGATATATCGGTTAGCATACATATAATTGATACGAGCCATATACGAGTTCAGCATATATTCTTTTGACTCACTTTGGTTATCACCCCATGAAACATTGGCTCCAGCCTTCATGTTGTTCACACCAAAATAATTGGTTTCAAAGCCTCGCGCTTCAGAACTGTTCCAAAAGGTTTTATAACTCTGTCCTTCCACCAAAGCCAAAGCATCAATATGATGAGCGCCAAAATCCTTCTTATATGTCAGCTGAATGTTTCCCATCATATCCTGGCGTCTAACATTCTTTAAATAAGCCCAGCCATTGCCGTTGTCAACACCTTGTTTAATATTATTTGGGAGATAACGCTGATGCTCTATGTTCAACTTGGTGTAACTGCCGAACGCACTCAAGAACAATCCATCGAGCAATGTCCATGTTGCTTTGCCATGTACATTCTGATTACTCGCACTATATTTATTCAGAATCTCCAACTGCCCAAGGGGATTATATACTTCATTGGCCAAGTAATCCTCATCCCAGATGCCCTGTTCGTTCTTGCTTGTAGGATAAGTAGGATTATAAGCAGCTGCCGAGTAAAACATGCGGTACATGTCGTACTGCTGCTTACCCTTACGCTCACCAACTTGCAGCCCTAATTCCAACTTTAGTTTCTTGTCAAACCCAAACTGGGTAGCATCTAATTTAGCAGTGTAGTTTTCCATTCCCGACCCACGAACGGCACCCTGACGCTGTATATAACCCAGGCTCGCTCTATAATTTCCCTTATCATTACCCGATGAGAATGAAACATGATGATTCTGAGTTATACCCGTCGAACGCTCTACAGCATCCAGCCAATTGGTGTTAGCCTTCATATCGGTAAAGGTAAGGTTGCGTTCTTTCGCTAAGTTACGATAAGCTGAAGCGTCAAGCATTTCTATATTTTTAAATACAGAATTGATACCAATGGTTCCATTATAGCTGATATTCGAGAATCCGCTCTTGCCTCGCTTCGTAGCTACCACAATGACACCGGCAGCACCGCGCGAACCATACTGTGCAGTTTCAGATGCGTCCTTCAGGATGGTCATACTCTCTATATCGTTAGGTTGTAAAGCATTGAACATCGTCATGTCAGAGAATATTCCGTCAATGATGACCAACGGATCGTTACCACCTGAAAGAGAAGAGGTTCCACGGATGCGTACATTGGCTGTTCCCATGGGGTCGCCACCTGCACTACTGATCACCACGCCACTCACCTTGCCTTTCAATGCGTCGGTTGCGTCGGTCACAACGCCCTTGTTCATATCCTTTTCTCCCACACGGTCAATGGCACCCGAAACATTTCGTTTGGTTCCAACGGCGTAACCCACGACAATAATCTCGTCAAGATCGCGCCTGTCAGTTTCCATGGTCACATTGATTTGTGTTTGACCTTTCACGGCAATCTCTTGGGTTGCGTAACCCACATAGGTAAATACCAGTGTTGCGCTTTCTTTCACATTAGTCAAGCGATAGTTACCATCAATATCGGTAACCGTACCACCCTGCTCTCCTTTCACTTGGATGGTGGCTCCAATCAAGGGTTCACCTACCTCGTCTTTCACAGTTCCTTGAACCGTAGACTGAGCATAACTGCTCAGTGTGCAAAGCAGACTAAACAAGAAGAGCGTAGCTCCTCGAAAAAACTTTTGTTTACTCATATCGTATTAATTTAAGAATGTTTAGGTTTCACGTTTATACTGACTTACGCCAAACAGGGCACAACCTAATTTTAACTGTGCTTGTTATGATCAAATAGTGCATCCCATAGTATCCACGCTGTAAATATACATAGAATATTTGAAATATGAAAAAGATTTGTTCAAATAATTTCAAAAACATACACAGAATATGAGATAGATGACTACGATTAGTGGGGCATGGATTTTGATTACCCCGCACTGTCGATTTTCACTGAAATATCTTGACAATCGCCTTCTGAATACTCAAATATTTTGCACGAGTCCATCACATGGCCGCATATACGCCAAAAATACATATCGTTGACTGATAGCTCTTTACAGAACAACTACACCTTCGAGAAGCATCAAAAGCTATGTAAATGTACGAAAACTGTCCATTTTTCGGCTGCAAAAGCAATGAGGTGTCCTATCAAAGGCATTGAGTTTGAACATCAAACTCAATGCCTTTGTGCAGGAAAGTCAATACGATGATCATTTCAGCACCTAAAAGTGGCGAATATAGCGCATTTTAATTGCATGAAAAGTACCAGCATTTTCTAGAATCAACTTTTTGAGATACCTGTTTTTTGACCATAAAATCTGACAAAAACACAGATTCCAAATCACGATTCTCAGTGCTTTGAATGACCGATAATTGCCAACAACATGTCGTCATCACAACGCATGCAGAAGAACGAGTTGGTCAAAACTTTTGATGGCTGTCGGCACTCCTCTTGCCCTATATATTTTTGGTGGCTTCTGCCAGCCACTCGTTCTCCTCGTCAGAAAGATGGGGTGAGAGCTGCCGGTACACCTCGGCATGATAGGCGTTGAGCCATGCCTTCTCCTCCTCGAGCAGCATGTCCATGAGAATGGGCGTGGTGTCGATGGGTGCCAGCGTGAGCGATTCGAATTGTAGGAACGTGCCGAACTCGGTCTCATTGTAGGGGGTGACGAGCAACGTGTTCTCTATTCGCACGCCAAACTTGCCCTCCATGTAGATGCCCGGCTCATCGGTAACGGTCATGCCAGCAAGCAAGGGAGCTGGTCGCCATTCCATACGAATCTGGTGAGGGCCCTCATGCACGTTGAGATAGCTGCCCACGCCATGTCCGGTGCCATGCAAGAAGTTCATTCCCTCGCGCCACATGGGCTGCCGTGCCAATGCATCGAGCTGCGAGCCACACGCCCCCGAGGGGAATTTGCACAGCTCCAGTTGGATGTGTCCCCGCAGCACTAGCGTGTACACGCGACGCTGTTCGTCGGTCAGCTCACCCAAGGCGATGGTTCGGGTGATGTCGGTGGTGCCGTCCTGGTACTGCCCACCACTGTCTATCAGCACCAATCCCCGCGGCTCTATGCGTGCATCGGTAGCGGGTGTAGCCTCATAATGTACGATGGCGCCATGCTCCTCGTAGCCCACGATGGTGTCGAAAGACACACCCTTGAACAGATCTTGCTCGGAACGGAAGCCGGTTAGCTTCTCATCAAGCGACATCTCAGTCTGTCCACCAGCCTCAACGGCCGGCTTGAGCCATCGCAGGAATTTCACCATCGCTACCCCATCACGCACCATGGCGGCACGGAAGCCGGCAATTTCGGCTTGGTTTTTCACTGCTTTCAACAGGGGGATGGGACTGGTAAGAGGAAGAATTTTGGGGCCGCTCACCCCTTCAAAAAGATGATGGTTAATCTGCTGCGGATCCAATGCGATGTTATATTCGCCATAGCCAGCCAGCTCATCCTTGATCTGGTCATAGCCACTCACCTCCACACCTTCACCTTTCAGGTACGCTTTCACGTCGGGCGTGAGCTTGTCGGGGTCGATGAACAGGGTGGCTTTCGTGGTACTAATCAGCAGGTAGGCCACGAACACGGGGTTGCAATGCACGTCGGTGCCGCGCAGGTTCAGTGTCCAGGCAACGTCATCGAGGGCAGAAACTAGGGTACCATCAGCGTGTTGTCGGCGCAGGGCCTGACGAATGCGGGTCAGTTTGTCAGCAGTTCGCTCGCCTGCATACCGCAAGGGCTGAATCTGCACCGTGTCTTTCGGGATGTCGAGACGGTCTTTCCAGATGATTGCCAGTGGGTCCAGGTTCGTCCGAATGGTGATGCCGCCCCGATCACGCATGTCCTGTTTCATCTGCATCACAAATTGGTGTGCGTTCACCTGACCGTCCATACCGATTTCGGTACTGTCGCTTTGTTGAAGTTCGGTACCCAGCCAATCAGCTATGGTGGGCGTCTCAGGCAAGCCTTGCTTCATCAATTGGAACTCCGTTCCAGCCAGTTGGTTGGCCGCAGCGATGAAGTAGCGCGAGTCGGTCCACAGCGCAGCATTGTTCATTGTGACAACTGCCACGCCGGCCGAGCCATCAAAGCCTGATATCCACTCACGCCCTTTCCAATGATCGGGCACATACTCGCTGTTATGGGGATCGGTACTTGGAAAGATAAACGCGGCCAGTCGCTCACGTTTCATCACCTCTCGCAACGCTGAAAGTCGGTCTGCAATCTCTGTTTTCATAGTCATTCTGTTTTGTTTATTCTATCGCAAAGATAGTTTTTTGCTGGCACAGCAACAAATAAAATTCTTCAAATTGTCAAGCACGGATGACAAACAAAGCCAGTTTTAGAATAAATAACAAATTAAAAAGCAATTAAAGACCAGTATGTTCCCACTTTTTATTAACTTTGTGGTCACAAGCAATAGGACATATATAGTAACATTTATAAATATTCAAATTAAATTATGGCATTTTTGACAAACGAAAAATTGACCATCGTCGGCGCAGCCGGAATGATTGGTTCCAACATGGTTCAGACAGCATTGTCTATGGGTCTTACAAACAACATCTGTCTTTATGACGTATTCTCACCAGAGGGCGTGGCTGAGGAAATGCGCCAAAGCGGCTTCGATTCAGTGAACATCGTTGCGACAACAGACGTTAAAGAGGCTTTCACCGATGCCAAGTACATCATCTCTTCAGGTGGTGCTCCCCGTAAAGCAGGCATGACACGCGAGGATTTGCTCAAAGGTAACTGCGAGATTGCAGAGGGTTTGGGTAAGGACATCAAGAAGTACTGCCCTGATGTGAAGCATGTTGTGATTATCTTTAACCCAGCTGACCTCACTGGTTTGGTAACGCTTCTTTACTCAGGTTTGAAACCTTCACAGGTTACAACCTTGGCAGCTCTTGACTCTACCCGCCTGCAGAGCGCACTGGCAAAGAAGTTCAACGTGATGCAAACAGAGGTGAAGGGAGCCGCTACCTATGGTGGACACGGCGAGCAGATGGCCGTTTATGGCAGTCATGTTACCATTTCAGGCAAGCCCCTGACAGAGATTATCGGCACACCCGAGTTCACCAACGAGGAGTGGGAGCAGATGAAGAAGGACGTGACCAAGGGTGGTGCCAAGATTATTGAGCTCCGCGGACGCTCTTCTTTCCAGAGCCCAGCCTACCTGTCGGTAGAGATGATTCGCTCGGTGATGGGCGGTGAGCCATTCCGTTTCCCCGTCGGCACCTATGTAAGCACTGACAAATATGACCATATCATGATGGCCATGAAGACAACGCTCGACAAGACGGGCGCACACTATGAGGTTCCACAGGGTACAGATGAGGAGAACGCCAAGCTGGATGCCAGCTATGAGCACTTGTGCAAGATGCGCGACGAGCTGGTAACGCTGAACATCGTTCCGGCTATCTCGGAATGGTCGAGCATCAACCCGAATCTCTAAACGCTATCGTCTGAACAGACAGACAAACGCTTATCACAGAAGGATGCAGCCGTGAAGATGCTGCATCCTTCTTTTTATTTGTATCTCGGCTGACGAACACGCACGGGAAGAAAACAGTAGGAGTGCAGGGGCTATTCGGCTAATTATTGGTAACTTTGCACTTGAAACTAAACATGATAGATGAAAATGGAATTGATAAAAGGTAAAAAGTTTGGAGGCGAACGGCCGCTCTTCGGCATTCACGACACACGACTCGAAGATGTTACGATAACAGAGGGCGAGTCGGGAATCAAGAAATGCCACAACATAGAGGCCGACCACTGTCGCTTCATCGGCAAATATCCATGGTGGCATGTGGATCACTCGGTGATTACCAACTGCTATTTTGAGACCGGATCGCGCTCGGCGATATGGTATTCAAACGACATGATGATGAGCGACACCATCATTGACGCACCCAAACTATTTCGTGAAATGAACGGACTGAAGCTGGTTAACGTGCAGATTAACGATGCCGACGAGACTTTCTGGAAGGTAGACCACCTTACCCTGCGCAACGTGAAGCTGCACGACGGCACCTATCCGTTTATGTTCTGCAACCATGTGGATGTAGACGGACTGGAAAGTGACAGCAAATACGTGTTTCAATATGTGAAGGACGCCGTGATACGCAACGCCAAAATCACTACCAAGGACTCGTTCTGGGAAACCGAGAACGTCACGGTGTACGATTCGGAGCTGAACGGTGAGTTCCTCGGATGGCACTCCAAAAATCTCAAACTGGTGAATTGCCACATCACGGGCGAGCAGCCTTTGTGCTATTGCCAGGACCTCGTCTTGGAAAACTGTACGTTTGGGGCAGATTGCGACCGCATGTTTGAGGAGACGACCCTCGTGGCCGACATCCGCGGAGCGGTGACCAACATCAAGAATCCCACATCGGGACGCATCGTGGCCGACGCCATCGGCTCGGTGACCATCGACGAACATGTGTTGCAACCCAACAACTGCGAGATTATTGTACGCAACAAACCATCAAACAACAAATAAAGATGAAATACGATTTTGACGAGATTGTGAACCGCCGCGGCACCAACTCGGTGAAATGGGACGAGGCGAAAGAAGAGGGAGTGATACCCATGTGGGTGGCCGACATGGACTTCAAGGCTGCACCCTGCATCCTTGAAGCACTGAAAAAGCGTGTAGAGCATGGCGTGTTTGGTTACACCATCGTGCCTGACAGCTATTACGAGAGCATCATTTCGTGGTTTGAAAGGCGCCACCAATGGCACATCGAGCGCGATTGGATTATCTATACATCTGGGGTGGTACCAGCCATTTCGGCCATCATCAAGGCACTAACGGAGCCTGGAGACAAGGTACTGGTGCAGACACCGGTATACAATTGTTTCTTCTCGTCTATCCGAAACAATGGTTGTACGATCGCCGAGAATGCGCTGGTGCGCAAAGGCAACTCGTATGAAATCGACTTTGACGACTTTGAGAGACAGGCAGCAGATGAGAAGACAAAAGTGTTCTTGCTCTGCAATCCTCACAACCCAGCCGGACGAGTGTGGACACAAGAGGAGCTAAGCCGTATGAACGATATCTGTCTCAGGCATAACGTGAAGGTAATTGCTGACGAAATTCATTGCGAACTCGTCATGCCAGGTCACGTATTCACACCCTTTGCCGCTGTTTCCAAAGCGTGTCAGGACAATTGCATCACAACTAATTCACCCACTAAATCGTTCAATATTGCTGGATTACAAATCGCCAACATCATCACCAGCAATGCGGAAGACCGACAAAAGATTGACCGCGCCATCAATATCAATGAGGTGTGCGACGTGAATCCGTTCGGTGTAATCGCCCTGCAGGCAGCCTACAACGAGGGCGAGGATTGGATTGATCAACTCAATGTCTATCTCTGGGAGAACTACCAGGCACTGAAAACATTCTTCAAGGACAACCTCCCCCAACTCGAGGTCATCAACTTGGAAGGGACATACCTTGTCTGGGTAAATGTTCGGGCAACCGGCATGACTGGCGATGAACTGACTGAAAAATTGCTGAAAGAAGGGAAAGTCTTTGTGAATCGCGGCACCATGTACGGTAAAACCACAGGAGCAGATTACATCCGAATCAACATTGCCATGCCTCGCAGCCTCATGCTTGAAGGACTGAAACGCATGAAGGACGTGATAGACAAGAATATATAAGATGATGAATCACTAAGATAAAACAACAATAAAAGAAGCAAAAAGGGGAAGTTGCTGGTTGGCAACTTCCCCTTTTTGCCTCAATTGTCATCAGCAATCTATGCTGATGCGTGGTTTTCTTAGAAGAAATAGGCCACACCTACACGCCAAGAGTTGGCCTGGGTCTTGTGGTTTTCTACGCTTTCCTTCACACCTTTCCATGTAATGTCACCCGTCTTACCGACACCTACATTGTAGTTGGCTGTAACTTGGAAATGCGTGGCGATGGTCAAACCAAGACCTGCATTAACACTGAAGTTAGATGACTTCAATGTCCACTCAGCTGCTTGATCTTCAAAATCAGAGAGTTTCTTCACCTTATCACCAATATTGAAAGCAATCTGCGGACCTGCAAACACGAAAATATTGGCTGCGCTGCCCATCCCAATACTATATTTTACGTTCACAGGAACTATCAGTTGTTGCTGTTTCAGAACGGTATTGAACTTGTTGTTAACACCTTCAACCTTAGCTTCTTGCCTGTTGTACAATGCAGACAGGTCCAAACCAAGGCCAGGAGCAGGCAAACCCATTTTTAAAGTCGGACCAATGAAGAAGCCAGCACGATTGGATGTGTTGAAAACATCTTTGTCTAATGACATTTGACTGAGGTTCATACCTCCCTTGATACCTAACTTTACTTGTGCACTAACTGGTAAAACTGTTACCATGGCCATAACCATGATGAGTGAGATAATACTTTTTTTCATTTCTTTGTGTATTTATTTAAATAAGAAAAAATAATCAATCATTTAATGACGTTGTCGCCTAACGGTTACACGTGCAGGCGAACTGCTTGACGAAGAGGAAGTACGACGACTTCTACTACTCTTGACAGTCGTCTTCTTGCCGGCCGCTCTTCGATTACGTTTCACACGCTTCGACTTGACATCTTTAGGATTGAGCTTGGCTATGCTGTCCAAAGAGTCCTTGCGAGCCTGGTCTCCCCACATGTTTTTCTCAAAGAGTTTTATTTCCGCCTCAATGCGCTTCTGTGCGTTCGCCATGGCCGAATCGGTGGGATATTCTTGAGATAATGTTCGTCCCAACATGTTGTTGGTCTTGTAAATCTTTCCTTTATATAGGTTTTTGGTAAAATAGTCGTCCACACTCATCACGGCTGCATTGTTGAGGTTGCTCGTCATGATGGTCTGCTTGGACAGAAATGGAGCCAAATCTTCATACTTCACCCAGAACAAGGGATAGGATGTAGCACCATCACCGAAGTCATCTACCCGCTTCATAATGGGACATAAGGCCAAGACTTTGGTATGGAAAGTTGCCGTAGCTTGATCATAATAAGCACTTTCCTTGATGTAATAAGCGGTCACCTCACGCGAAGGAATATCACTATCATCGATACGAATGCCACGATCAGTGCGCTCATAGTAGACATGATAGTTGTCCAAAAACGCCAAGGGTTTCACCCTGGCAGAATCTTCGAACGTTTCATTACCATCCAATCGATATTCATACGCACGAATATTGCCTGTCATCATCAACTTGAAAATGTAGCAAAACAGGTTCATCTGCGTACCCATAGGCTCCACAGGATAGTACAAACCCGCATTAGCGTCTTGCGTTAAGTCAAGCTCACGATAGATGTCGCGCCGCCATACCACATCCTCAGTCATCTTAGCCTCAGTAGGATATGACAGTTGTGCACGCAAGCTAATCGTATTGGCGTTTGACTGTTGTGCGCGTTGTTGCTGCGCTCTTCGAGCCGGTGGCTGTGCGATGGCGAACTGAACGACACACAATAACAGGGATATGAATAATAATTTCTTCTTCATTTTATTTCTGATTATACAGCTTGTCGAGGTGATGTCACCCCTATTTATTTGACGATAATTTCCATAGACGCAGGCAGTCGACGGGTTAACCCATCAGGACCAACTGCCGTGACATGTGATATATAGAACCGACGATTACGAGACAGTTTACGGAATTCATTACGTTGGCGAGCCGAGAAGCGTGCTCCATCGGAAGTCATGGGAACGGCATTACCCATGCTGTCAAAGAAAACGGTTTCAAAACTAACCACCTTGAACTGGATATCCAACAAGCCATCATCGATGGCAGCGTTGATACCCGTGGCTCCCATCAAGGAGGCTTTGGCTAAACCGCCGCCCTTAAACCGATCGGTTCCCATGGCAATGTATGCAATAGGGTCAGGCAATTTGCGCACATGAAACGTGAATTTGCCCACCTGTCGTGACACACCATTATAATTGGACGACACTTGAATGGTGACATCTTTACCAACAGCGGTCGGACGAGCGATGTACTTACCAGCTCCTACTGACCTAAATCCTCCACCAGTCATCGATGCTGAAACGGATGTTAATGGCACACCAGGAATGCTAATGCTGATGGGATTCTCATAACCAGCGTACAATACGTTCATCAAGTCGGCCGACACGGTTGCGCTGGGCGCCACAACAGAATACTTTTGCGTGAAATCACGCCGTATCACATCGCCGCTTCCATTTCGCATTGTGATGTAACCACTGAACGAATGTTCGCCAACACCACCAGCAGTAAACTGGTAAGTATTGTTTCGTAAGTTTACTTTTCGTCCACCTATATATATTTCGGGTTGGCGAGTGGTATCCACTGCCGCCATAACAATCTGTGCAGAGAACCGGTCACCACTGACAACGGTGCGTGACTCGGGGATGACAAAGGCACTTAATTTATTGACACGAATGTCCTTGACGTCGACATTGGCCACGAGTGCGTGCAGCACTTCTCCCTCGGCATAGCGCACATCACTTTGCAATTTGGATAACATCGTAACGGCAGCCGACACGGGCATGTCTTCAAACATATATTCCTGCCAATTCTTACCCATGGCCTTGGCGCGTTTGGACAGTTGCGTTGTGAGGTTGCTCTCTATCGTCTTGCGCTGGTGTTCATCGGTTATCATCTTCAAAATTTGCTCTCGATAATGATTCACTCGCTCATAAAGCAGCTTTCCTTTGCCTGTCCCAGGGGCCAACATGACGTGCGAGGCGGCCTCAAGGTCATCCTTGTGTTTGATGTCGAACACGTTTCCGTCGGGACCGTCAGCCTCTTTGACGATGTTTTCCTTGAGCTGTTGCGCAAAATCATACAGCGAGTCACTCATACGTTTCACCGTCGTAGCCTTCTCAAACCACGCTTGCACCTTCTCTGGATTTGACTTGAACTGCTCTGAGAGCTGACGATAGATAGACACATTCTCCCTTGATGAGTTGTCCGTTGTACGGTTCAGGCTCTCCTCTACCACGGCGAATCCTTCTAAGACTTCGGTGGAAACGTTCAGAGCCAGCATTGCCATCAAGACGACATACATGAGGTTAATCATCTTTTGGCGCGGAGATAACGGTCTTTTCTTTATTGCCATGGTGAGTTGGTGAGTTCTTGAGTTCTTGAGTTTATAAGTTGGTGAGTTCGTGAGTTGATAAGTTTTTGAGTTCCTGAGTTGATGAGTTGTTTACTCTTGCGACGGCTCTAACCCAGGATTGGCTGCGCGCATGTTCACGGTCATGGCCTCAATCATGCGAGCATATATCTTGTTGAGCTGCTCAATCTGTTGTGCCATCTTCCGGGTCTGGTCATTGATTTGATCAATGGTGCCTATCTGCTGACTGGCACCTTTCAACTGCATTTCGTAAACTTTGGATATACCCGTCAACGTACGGTTCAGGTTTTCCATTTCCTCACTATCCCGGGTCAGTCTTACACTCTGCTCTGATACCTTCCCTAACGTCTCCGTCAATCGTTTCAGCGCATCAACATAGTTGTTTTGTGCTTCGGCCAAAGTCTGCAATTGCTGTCCATTCTCAACCTGTTGAACTTGACTTCCCAAGGGAACCTCTGCAGATACTTCCCCTACAGACTGCTCTGCAGCAGACGAATGTCCAACAACAGCGCGTCGTGGGGCTGAGGCAACAGGCCTTGATGTATTCACAGCTTGTGCGGGAGTCGTATCATAGTCATACGTTACCTGCCCCGTTTCCAAATACTCTTCCGTCACTCGCGTCGGGATGTCACGACCGTCAGCCGTTTTGTCAAACGGACGGTCAAAAGCCGAGAGAAAGAACACGAAGACCTCAGTTCCCATTCCTATGAACAACATGAGGTTGCCACCAGACAAGTGAGTAAGTTTGAACAAGGCTCCCAGGATAACCAATGACGCACCCCAACTGTAAGCATAGTTCAAGAACGTCTGCCCCGGAACACTGTCCATCCACTTTTGCAGACGATAAATCATATTGAATTTGCTATATCCACTCATTTTCTTTTGCCTTTCTTCTGTTTAGTACTGGTTGTGTTTGCCAAGCTGCGTACACATCGGAACCCGATGTACGAGCGAGGTTGATTTTGGTATTCCCACGTACGCCAAGCGCTTCTGATGTACGATTCTGGGTCTTTCCACGATCCGCCGCGTACACTTTTTTTCTTCAATTTGTACGGATCTTCCAACGCCGCCTTATACTCCAACTGCGGATTCAAATCGTTCATTGCATCGACACCCGCCTCATTATATATGGTACTCGTCCATTCAGCCACATTACCCGCCATGTCGTACAAGCCATTGGAATTAGCACCATAGATGCCGACCTTACTGGTAATGAGGTTGCCGTCCTTGGTATAGTTGCCACGGTCGGGCTTGAAATTGGCATAGAAGCAGCCCTCACCCGTGGCTACCGCCTCATTTTCCCAGGGGAACTCCGTGCCGTCCTTGCCACGAGCAGCATATTCCCACTCTGCTTCTGTTGGCAGACGATATCGTTGAATGTAACGAGCCTCGCCACCCAATCCTTTTAACAGATAATCGGTTCGCCACGCGCAGAAGGCGTTGGCCTGCTCCCAAGTAACGCCCACGACAGGATAATCGTTGTATGCCGGATTGCTGAAATAGTTACGGAGATAAGTTTCGTTGTCCGAATTTTGGAAATCATTCACCCAACAGGTGGTGTCTGGATACACGTTAACGATATAAGTATTGAGAAAATCCCATGGACCCGAGCGTGGTCGGTTGATGGTTTCGCTCACAATCTGTCCGTTGTCATCAACGTAAGCGGTGTCCTTGGAAATCATCACCACTTCGTCAGGATCAACGGTCAGGTCGGTATTCAGATTACGCTCTTGAGGCAACATTCTGTTTTTTCTCAAGGCAGCGGTCGTATAGTCGTACACCTCGTAGCGATAGTTGAGCTGCCGATAGTCGAGCAACTTCTCGCCCGTCACCGGGTTGGTGACATACATACTCTCCAAGGCGCGCTGCTCATCCTCATTCATCTTACGGGGAAGTGCTTTTTTCCAGTTCAGATGAGGCTTGACAGGGTCACCGTTTTTGTCCTCGGTAATAAGATAAGTCTCATCACCCGCATAAGCCGGATCGGCCAAACGGGTACGCAAGATACTGTCGCGAACCCAGGCGACGAACTGTTTGTATTCAGAGTTTGTCACCTCTGTTTCATCCATCCAGAACCCGTCTACAGAGATATCTTTCTGCGAAAACTGTTTGCCCCAAAGACTATCCTGCTTTTCAAGCCCCATCTTCAAATAGCCACGGCTTACCCGTGTCATTCCGTATGGCGTGGGTTCGGTGAAGGCCTTTCCGCCGACACCCACTACTTCGCCGCCTTTACCCAAAGAAGCAGACTTGCTACCGAAGCAACCTGTCAGCATCATCAAGCCTAACACGGCCAAGCCGAATATCATGTTTCTCTTCATATACCTGAATTTCATTTTTCCACGATGGTCATTATAGAAGTCTTACACTTTTGTGCTTGTTTCTTCCCTTCTTAGCCAGATTGACATCCATCTGGTAACCAACAAACAGTTCGTGACTGCCGTTGCCCGGTTGGATGGCCGAGGTGTACAACTCATAGCTATAACCCAGCACGATGCCATGAAAGCTACCGCCTGCCAAGAACGTGACAGAGTTGGTGGGACTATAGGCTATACCCCCGTACATCATTTTCTTCTCA
This sequence comes from Hoylesella buccalis ATCC 35310, assembly GCF_000177075.1. Classification (GTDB taxonomy): domain Bacteria; phylum Bacteroidota; class Bacteroidia; order Bacteroidales; family Bacteroidaceae; genus Prevotella; species Prevotella buccalis. The sequence continues at coordinate 1,676 of NZ_ADEG01000086.1, read as the reverse complement.
TGCTGATACACCAGGCGGGTTGTAAGGTCGCCACGGTAGGCTACCCCGTCTGTGCGAACCAACACAGAAGGTTGTATTGTAAGAAACGGATTTCTCAAGTGTATATTGTATCCACCTGTTAAATAATATGTAGGATCGATTTGTAATTGATTTTTCTCATTAAACTCAATGAGTGGTGAAGTTAGATGCAATGCCGACACGCCTACATACCATGACCGATGCGAATAATACACGCCCGCACCGAGATCGAGGGCATTTCCTTCGGCCTTTGTATTGATGAAGGCAGGGTCGTTGGCATCACCTAAATTGAGCCTGGTGCCGTCAAACGCCTCACTCAACAAGCCTGCCTGCGCGCCAACCGCAAGTCGACCTCCGAACAATTTGAAGCGAAGGGCATACTGCAAAGCCAAACGTTGATGGGTAAAAAGGCCAATCTGATCGTTCATCAGCTGCACACCTCCCCCATGATATGCCTTGAGAAAATAAAAAGGCATATCAGCAGCAGCATACATCGTTCGTGGGTTGTTCTTAAATCCAACGAAACTCATGGCGTAAGCCGCATTGATGTTGAGTTTGTTCTGTTTGCCCACAGAAGCAGGATTGAACGAGGGTTGCATGTCAAAATAATGACTGAACGCCACATCGTATTGCGCCCTTGCCGTCCCAACCATCCACAGCAGCAGACAGAGTAATGTGATTTTCTTGCATTGCACGTCTGCATAACGTACATTTTTACGTTTTATTGTCAAGACAGCGGGATGAAGTTGGAAGAAATGACAAACGTCTGACATACCATAACGTTCTACAGATGGGTTTATAAAAAAAAGCCTCGTTATTACTCAGAACAACAAGACTCTCGGTGTGGGCGTTGACGGATTCGAACCGCCGACCCTCTGCTTGTAAGGCAGATGCTCTAAACCAGCTGAGCTAAACGCCCATTCTTTATCCAGAATGTGGGTGCAAAGGTAGTTTGTTTTTGTGAAAACGCCAAACTTTTTTCCATATTTTTCATCCAATCCTGGCGCAGCTCATTCACGGAAGGGGCCTGTTGCGGAACGACAGATGATGCGGAGGAAGTAAACAAGACCATGAATGCCTGTGTTCATCGAGCCCTCCTGCGATTCGTTCCCTTCATGGGATTTAATGTAAAAACCATCGCTCCACAGAACGTTCGCCACATGATTTTTCACCCATAGAATGTGTATTATTTTTACCGAATAATGCCCCAAAAACGGCACTTGAAAACTTTCAAAATAGAAAAAATCAATAGGCCGGCAGGATGCAAAAATGAGTTGTTTTGAGAAGAATTATCGACTTTTAACCGAAAAGCAATGAGATTGGTGCATTAAAAGCATCACTTTGGCGCACAATCTACATGGTGAGACCTCTGCAAAACTCATTGTTCAAAATTTGCTCATTTCATCATATTTTTGTACCTTTATAGTATGAAACAACGTCCTTCTTCTCCGAGTTTTGCTGACCTAATAGTTGGTCATCGTAAGGTTAAACAGACCTTTTTCTTTCAAATTGATCAGATAATCGACTGGAATCCCATTCGTGGACTTATTGAAATTGCTTACACCAAAGGCAACCGTCCCACTGGTCGTCCAAGCTATGACAGCCTTGTGTTGTTCAAGACCGAGCTTCTTCGTACATGGTATGGCTTGAGTGACGGT
>NZ_ADEG01000087.1 GCF_000177075.1 Hoylesella buccalis ATCC 35310 | reverse complement strand
TTTGCTCACATCGAGCGATGTCAATGCCTTGCAGAAAGAGAACATGAAGCTCATGTTGGTGACGTTTTTGGTATTGAAGTTGCTCACATCGAGCGATGCCAATGCCTCGCAGCCAGTGAACATGCGGCTCATGTCAGTGACGTTTTCGGTATTAAGGTTCCGTATGCCCTCGATGTCCTGCAAATTGATGCAATATGCGAACCAAGAGCGGGTGCTGATGGGACGGTACTCGGAAAAGGAAATGTCGAACACAACATGCTTGATATTTTCCTGGTATAGGCGTGCATAATTATCACCTGCCCAAATGGGTTTCTCCCCGGGTTTGGGCATATCGTAGATGCGTTCGTGATTCTGAAGAAAGTGGGTGTACTGATTGTCATAATAGAAAGTGAGCGTCCCGTCGTCAGGTGTTAATACGGCATAAGCCTCTTGTGCTGCCACAGGCAGGCTACCCGTGACCGCCAAAAGAGCAACGAGGAGTGAAAGTAGATAATTTCTCATGATGATGGTTTTGAATGAATAAGAAGGTCTTGTTTCCCAAAGGGAGGGGCTTGGGCAAACTCGTGACCGTGAATAACTATCAATTGCGGATTGCAGTACACATTCATCTTTTCGTGAACAGATGATGTTCCTGCATCGAAAATCTCACCTCAGCCATACCAGTTGCGTGTCGCAGAAGGTGAATACGAATACAAAATTAAATATAAAAACCAGAAAAACAACGGGTTACCCTAAAAAAAATAAACGATCAATCGTTTAAAGTGAGTTTCAAGTGAGTGAGCCTCCACCTACATCAGAACATAAGATTGAGCATCATGTTATTTTGCAGATATTCTAAAGGTGTACACAGCGTGTAGTTAAAAATCACTATATTTGCCGGAGCAACCCTTTATTTTTAAAACATTGATGGAAAAATCCGATTCCGACCGTCAGCGAGAACAGTCCATTTACCGTGTCACCATTGCCGGCAGTATCATCAATGCTGTGTTGCTGGCGCTCAAGTTCACGGCTGGAATCTTGGGCGGATCGGCTGCCATGATAGCTGATGCCGTGCACTCGCTGTCTGACTTCATGACCGACATCGTGGTGTTGCTGTTCGTTAAGCTCGGCAACAAGCCGCAAGACGAGGACCACGACTATGGGCATGGCAAATACGAGACGCTGGCCACCGCCCTCATCGGCATAGCCTTGATGGGCGTGGGGGCGATGATTTGCTACAACGGCTTAACCAAAACGTGGGCTGTCATCAACGGTGAGCAACTGAAGTCGCCGGGAATGATAGCCTTCATTGCGGCCATCGTGAGCATCGCGCTGAAGGAGTGGGCCTATCGGTTCACCGAAAAGGTGGGGCGCGAGGTGGGCTCCCAGGCCGTGCGGGCCAATGCCTGGCACCATCGGTCGGATGCCCTGTCGTCCATCGGGACGGCCTTCGGAATTGGTGGTGCCATTCTCTTGGGTGCGCAGTGGGCGGTACTGGACCCGCTGGCGGCCATCATCGTGAGTTTCTTCATCTTGAAAGCGGCCTACGGACTGATTGTTCAGGCCACCAATGAACTGTTGGAGAGTAGTTTGCCAAAGGACGTTGAGGCGCAAATGGTGGCACTGGCGGCCGAGGAGGAGGGTGTGGCGGACATCCACAACCTGCGAACGCGCCGCCTTGGCAACAAGATAGCCATTGAGATGCACGTGCGAATGCCGGGCGAGATGTCGCTCTATGAGGCGCATGAGAAGGCCACCCGCATCGAAAAAAGGTTGCGCGAGCAGTTCGGTGAGCATACCCACATCGCCCTGCATCTGGAGCCTTTGAAGGTGAATGGCTGTTATGTGAGTCCGAAAGAAATGAACGAACACAGCCGCACGTCAACACAGTCTTGAATGCGTGTGTAATCAATAGTAACGAAAACGCTCAGTTTTCGCCAGTGTTTTTAGATTCAAAAACCAGTTTAGGCTGATGCTTCAAACCAGTCTTTTTTAGATTTTGAGCTTGTCGCTACCCGCGGCTTTCAGACTCATATCCAGACCTTTTACGCTGTGGGTGAGCGCGCCGAAGGAGATAAAGTCAACCCCCGCTTTGGCGTATGGAATCATGGTGTCGAACGTGATGCCGCCACTCGATTCGGTTTCACAGCGTCCGTTGACCTTTTCTACGGCCTGGCGGGTCTGATCGGGCGTGAAGTTGTCGAACATGATGCGGTCGCATCCCTCGGCCAATGCCTCGTCCAACTCTTGGAAATTGCGTACCTCACATTCAATTTTCAGGTTCTTGCCATGCTCTTTGCAATACTTCTTGGCGCGCGAGATGGCGTTGCGAACACCCCCACAAAAGTCGATGTGGTTGTCTTTGAGCAGAATCATGTCGAACAATCCGATGCGATGATTCATGCCCCCGCCTATCTTCACCGCCTCTTTCTCGAGCATGCGCATGCCCGGCGTGGTTTTTCTTGTGTCCAGCACGCGTGTCTTTGTGCCGGCCTCAATCAAGGCTTGCTGGTAGCGGTGCGTCATGGTGGCGATGCCACTCATGCGTTGCAGGATGTTCAGCACCAATCGTTCGGTCTGCAAAAGGCTTTGCTCGCGTCCTTTTACCGTCAGCACGATGTCGCCCGGGTGGACGTGCGTGCCATCGGGTATGTGTATCTCAACCTCCAAGTTGGGATCAAAACGATGGAATACCTCTTGGGCAATGTCTGCGCCAGCCAATATTCCTTCCTCTTTGATGAGTAGCTTACATTCACCCATGGCATCGTCAGGGATGCAGCACAGTGTGGTGTGATCGCCGTCACCAATATCTTCACTGAAGGCGAGGTCAAACAATTTGTCGTTCAATTCTTGTACGGAGAGCATGATTTCTTGATTTTGTGATGATGAAAAATGATGAGTTGACTGGCATATAGTCGTGTGAAAAACGGTCAGAGTCCCAACTTCTTGGATATCTCCAACATGCGGTTGATGGGGCGAATGGCCTTCTGAGCCACGTCAGCAGGAACCTCTATGGTGGGCCATTCATACTTCAAACAGTTGTATAGCTTGCGCATGTTGATGAGCTTCATGTAGTTGCACTCGTTGCAGGCGCAGGTGCTATCGTTGGGAGGAGCAGGAATGAATGTTTTCTGCGGAGCCGATTTCTGCATCTCATGCAGGATGCCGCTCTCGGTAGCCACGATGAATTCTTTCGCATCATCGGTGATGCTGTACTTCAGCAGGGCCGCCGTGCTGCCCACTTTGTCGGCCAATTTAACCACCGGCCCTTTGCATTCGGGGTGTGCTAAGATTTTGGCACCGGGGTGTTCGGCCTTGAGTTGGAGAATCTTTTCCACCGAAAACTTCTCGTGCACATGGCAGGCACCCTTCCAAAGCAGCATGTTACGGCCGGTCAGACTGTTGATGTATCCGCCCAAATTCTCGTCGGGACCGAAGATAATCGGGGTGTCTTTGGGGAATGATTCAACGATTTGGCGTGCGTTGCTGCTGGTTACCACCACGTCGGTGACGGCCTTTGTGGCAGCGGTGGTGTTGACATAACTAATCACGGTGTGGTCGGGATGTGCCTCAACAAACTGCTTGAACTCGTCAGCCGGACAACTCTCGGCCAGCGAACACGAGGCGTTGAGGTCGGGTACCAGCACTTTCTTGTCGGGACAGAGTATCTTATTGGTCTCGCCCATGAAGTGAACGCCGCACATGACGATAATCTCTGCATCAGTGGTGGCAGCCTTTTGCGCCAGTGCCAAGCTGTCTCCCACGAAGTCGGCGATGTCTTGAACGTCGCTCTCTGTGTAATAGTGAGCCATGATGATGGCATTCTTCTCTTTGCACATCTGGCGTATCTCAGCCTTGATGTCTGTTCCTTCTGGGATAGGCTCGTTGACAAAGCCATTTTCCTTCCATTCTTGTTTGATCATAATGTATTGTATAAGTGCCTGCTAAAGGTCGTAGGCATGTTTGGGATAGTCTACCGTATAGTGCAGTCCTCGGCTCTCTTTGCGCTCGATAGCCTGCCGTGTAATGAGGTAACCCACGTTGATGATGTTGCGCAGCTCGCAGATATCTCTGGTGGCTTTGACGCGTTTGAACAGCTCTTCGGTCTCCTCATAGAGCAGATCGAGGCGTTTCCAAGCACGATGTAGTCGCAGGTCGCTCCGCACGATGCCCACATAGTTGGACATGACTTGTCCCACTTCGCGCTCGTCTTGGGCGATGAGCACCTTCTCTTCGTTGCTCATTGTGCCTTCATCATTCCATTCTGGCACCTTGTCGTTGAACTGATAGTCGTCGATGACACCCACGGCATGTTCGGCAGCCGACTTGGCATAAACCACAGCCTCGATGAGTGAGTTGCTGGCCAAGCGGTTTCCACCATGCAAACCGGTGCATGAGCATTCGCCCACCGCATAGAGCCGGTGGATGGAACTCTCGCCGTTAAGGTCAACCTTGATGCCTCCACACATGTAGTGTGCGCTGGGACAGACAGGGATGTACTCCTTGGTGATGTCGACACCTATGGTGAGACACTTGGCGTAGATGTGCGGAAAGTGTTTTTTTGTCTCCTCCGCATCTTTGTGAGTGACGTCCAAACAAACGTGATTGAGGCCGTGTAGCTTCATCTCTCTGTCAATGGCGCGAGCCACAATGTCACGTGGAGCCAGTGACAATCGTTTGTCGTACTTCTGCATAAACTCCTCACCATTGGGCAAACGCAGCACGCCACCGTAACCTCTCATGGCCTCGGTGATGAGAAAGGCGGGGTGAGTTTCGGCCGGATTGTAAAGCACCGTGGGGTGAAACTGCACAAACTCCATGTCCTTGACCGTTCCCTTGGCCCGATAAACCATGGCAATGCCGTCGCCTGTGGCGATGTTTGGATTGGACGTGGTGGCATACACGGCGCCCGTTCCGCCTGTTGCCATCAAGGTGACGCGGCTCAAGAAGGTGTCTATCTTATGGGTGTCGGGATCCAAGACGTAAGCGCCGTAGCACTCGATGTCGGGCGTTTTACGCGTCACCTCAATGCCTAAATGGTGCTGGGTGATGATTTCTACCGCAAAATGGTTTTCCAACACGGTGATGTTCTTGTTGGATCTCACGGCAGCCATCAATCCTCTTTGAATCTCAAAGCCCGTGTCATCCTTGTGGTGTAATATTCTGAATTCGCTGTGTCCGCCCTCCCGATGCAAGTCGAATTGGCCTTCTGGGGTTTTGTCGAAGTTGACTCCCCACTTCACCAAGTCGTCTATGGCCTTGGGAGCATTGCGCACAACATGTTCAACCGCCTTGCGGTCGGAGATGAAGTCGCCCGCAATCATCGTGTCCTCAATGTGTTTTTCGAAGTTGTCTACCTTCAAATTAGTCACCGAGGCGATGCCTCCTTGTGCTTTGGACGTGTTGGTTTCGTCCAGCGTAGTCTTGCATACCAAGGCCACTTTACCTTTCCCACTGTTGGCAACTTTCAGTGCAAAGCTCATGCCTGCTACTCCGCCGCCTATAATGAGGAAATCAAATTTGCGTATCATGATGTGCTATATGATGTTCATTTACCGTTTTATGCAAAGATAGTGCAAACCGAAAATAGAGAAAGTTTACTTTCTATATTGAGGTGCCGCCTATTTTATGCAAAGATAGTGCAAACCGAATACAAAGCAAACTTGTTTGTTTTGTTGAGGTGCCGCCTATCTTATGCAAAAGTACTGAAAAACTTTTATATTTGTTACCTGCGTTACAAAAAGCCAAAGAGAGTGACCGTAGCCCGCCTCCTGGTTGCTCATTTTATGTCGTTTTCTGCTTTCTCATGGCCAAAGCCTTATCTTCCGCAGCCTCCATAATCTCGCGTTCGCCCGGTCCTTTGTCGTTGATGCCGCAGAGATGCAGGATGCCATGGATAATCACGCGATAGAGTTCTTCCTCGTAAGGCTTGCCGAAACGTTCTGCGTTGGTGCGCACCGTGTCCAGACTGATGACGATGTCACCGTTGATGATGTCGCCCTCGTCGTAATCAAAGGTGATGATATCGGTGTAATAGTCGTGTCCCAAGTACTCGTTGTTCACTTCCAGAATCTTCTCGTCGTCAACGAACATGTAGCCCACCTCTCCTATTTTGCGTCCGTAGGTGGCTGCCACGGCCTTGATCCAAGCGGATGTTTCGCGCTTTTTAATCTTCGGCATCTTCACGCCGTCTATGTTATAGGTAATCATATAAAAACCATTTTTCGGTTTCCACTCGCATGAGTGTATCTGTTAGATCTATTTTGTATGATCTGTTTTTCGTTGGGGAAGAAACATGGATGCGTCGGCACCATAGTGCAATAGCTCACGCACAAGGGACGAACTCACGCTGGCCATCCCTGGGTCGGCAAAGAGCAGGATGGTGTCGATGCCACCGATTTGCCGATTGATGTCGGCTTGTTCGCGCTCGTACTCAAAATCTTTCACCGACCGTACGCCTTTGATGAGATACTTGGCACCCTCTCGTTTGGCGAAATCCACGGCCAAGTCGTGATACGACTTCACGCTGATGCGCGGCTCATCGGCATACAGATCGCCAATGGCCTTAATGCGTTCTTCCTCGCTGTATCTATATTTTTTTTGCATGTTTACACCCACACCGATGACCAAGCGGTCAAACAGAGGTAAGATGCGGCGCACGATGGAGTCGTGTCCGATGGTGTAGGGATCGAAACTGCCTACGAAAATGCCGATTTTAGGCTTGCTATCCATGTTTTCTTCCTTGTCGTTAAGTAAACAGTCCGGGTTCCATCAAGTTGCCTTTGTAAAGATCTCTGCCCAGATGTTCGTAGGCCAAATGAGTGGCCATACGCCCTCTTGGCGTTCGCTTGATGAATCCTTCCATGATGAGGAAAGGCTCGTACACCTCTTCCACCGTACCCGTATCTTCGCCAATGGCGGTCGCAATGGTGCTTAGTCCTACGGGACCGCCCCGGAACTTGTCGATGATGGTGAGCAAGATTTTGTTGTCTATCTCGTCCAGGCCATATTGGTCGATGTTCAATGCCTGCAAGGCAAACTGTGCGATGCGGGTGTTGATGCTGCCATTTCCCTTGACTTGTGCGAAATCGCGCACCCTTCTCAGCAGTGCGTTGGCGATACGAGGCGTGCCTCTGGAGCGGCGTGCAATCTCGTAAGCGGCATCCTCGTCGATGGGTACGTTGAGGATGTTTGCGCTGCGCCTGATGATTTTCTGCAATGTTTCGGGCGCATAATACTCCAAGTGCATGTTGATGCCGAAACGAGCACGCAGCGGTGCCGTGAGCAGTCCGCTTCTTGTGGTGGCTCCCACCAAGGTAAACGGGTTCAAGTCTATTTGGATAGAGCGCGCCGACGGACCCTTGTCGATCATGATGTCGATGCGATAGTCTTCCATGGCCGAGTACAGATACTCTTCGACTACTGGCGACAGACGGTGGATCTCATCGATGAACAGCACGTCGTTTGGCTCGAGCGAGGTCAAGATGCCAGCCAAGTCGCCCGGTTTGTCGAGCACTGGTCCGCTGGTTAGTTTGAACCCTACGCCCAGTTCGTTGGCAATAATGTTGCTCAAGGTAGTCTTTCCCAGTCCGGGAGGCCCGTGCAAGAGGGTGTGATCGAGCGGTTCGCCACGGTATTTGGCAGCCTCTACGAAGATTTGAAGATTCTCCACAACCTTAGGTTGCCCGCTGAAATCGTTGAATTTCAGGGGCCTCAACGCATTCTCAAACTCTTTTTCTGCCGATGAAATGCGTTCATCTCTGATGTCGAAATCTTCTTCCATACTTGTCGGGACAGTCGTTTTTATCTGTTGCAAAGATAGTACAAATCGCACAAAAAGCAAATTTGTTTACTATGCTTAGGCGCAACCTATCTGTTGCAAAGATAGTGCTAATCGCACAAAAAGCAAATTTGTTTACTATGCTTAGGTGCCGCCTATCTTATGCAAAGATAGTGCAAACCGAATACAAAGCAAACTTGTTTGTTTTGTTGAGGTGCCGCCTATCTTATGCAAAGATAATCATTTTTAATTGATAATGCTTGCAACAGATGTTATTTAACGCATGCCGAGGCAAAGAATGGCGTGTGGCAAGTGATTCTTTTCCTTGGCGCAAGGTGCACTTTGCAACCCGGTTGCATCTTCTTTTTCGTACTTTTGCAGCAGTAAAATTTTAATATACACAAAGATATGGAAGACATTCATGAAGAAGAGCAGATGGCCTGGTGGAAGATTATCCTGTCGGGCGTGATGCTTGTCGTGGGCATTGCAGCCCCATATATTGGGTTAACGATTCTCGATGACCAATGGATATCCTTGGCATGGTACGTCGTGGCGTTTGCCTTTGTGGGCCTGCCAGTGATGAAAGAAGCGTGGGAATGGGCTGTGAAAGGCGACGTATTCAGTGAGTTCATGCTCATGACGATTGCCTGTATCGGTGCTTTCGCCATCGGTGAATATCCCGAAGCGGTTGCCGTGATGCTGCTATACTGCATTGGTGAGGCGTTGCAAGACCGTGCTGTAGACCGTGCCCGAGACAACATTCGCGCGCTGGTGGCTTTCAGACCAACCCTGGCTCGCGTGGTCGTTGATGACACAACCGTGGAGAAACAGCCGGCTGAAGTGGCCGTGGGCGATGTGATTGAGGTGAAGGCTGGCGAGCGAGTGCCACTTGATGGAACGCTGTTGTCAGACTCGGCCTCGCTGAATACAGCAGCTCTGACGGGCGAATCGATGCCCCGAACGATGGAAAAAGGCGAAGAAGTGATGGCGGGCATGATAGCCGTTGACCAAGTTTTACGCCTCAAGGTGACCCGTCCTGAAAGTCAGTCGGCCATCTCGCGCATCTTGAAAATGGTGGAAGATGCTGCCGAGCGCAAGGCTCCTACCGAACTGTTCATTCGTCGCTTCGCCCGCATTTATACCCCCATCGTTGTCATGCTGGCGGCCTTGACCATTCTGCTACCTTATCTATATAGTTTGTTCGACGCCAACTTTACCTACGTTTTCAATGATTGGTTTCGCCGTGCGTTGGTCTTCTTGGTTATCTCTTGCCCCTGCGCGCTGGTCATCAGCGTGCCGCTGGGTTATTTTGCGGGCATCGGTTCGGCCTCCAAGCGGGGCATTCTGTTCAAGGGCAGCAACTACCTGGATGCCATTACCGAGGTTGATTTGGTGATGTTCGACAAGACCGGCACGCTCACTACGGGCGAATTTGCCGTGCAAAGTGTGGAGGGACTGGATGAGGAAGCGCTCAAAACGGTGTCGGCTATCGAGAAGTCGAGCAATCACCCCATCGCTAAAGCCATCGTGCGTTATTGTCCGACGGACGAGAAGATAGATGCCAAAGACATTGCCGGGCATGGCTTGCAGACCGATGAGTGGCTGGTGGGCAACCTGAAACTGCTGGAGCGTGAAAACGTGTTCTTCCCAGATGCGTTGCGAAATATTCCGGAAACTGTGGTTTGTGTGGCCCATCTCGGTCGCTATGTGGGGCATATTATCCTGGCTGACAAGGTGAAAGATGATGCCAAACAGGCTGTAGAATCGCTGCCCGTGCGTGTGGAGATGCTGTCGGGCGATCGTCAGGAGCTGGTTTCAAAGGTGGCATCGAGCCTCGGCATACGCAAGGCATACGGCGACTTGCTGCCCGAAGGTAAGGTGAAACACATAGAGCAGGCCAAACACATGGGGCAGCGAGTGGCCTTTGTGGGCGATGGTATCAACGACGCCCCGGTGCTGGCGCTGAGCGATGTGGGCATTGCCATGGGTGGTTTGGGTTCTGACATGGCCATCGAAACCGCCGATATCATCATCCAGACCGATCAACCTTCGAAGGTGGCCGATGCCATCCGTATCGGTAAATACACGCGCCGAATCGTCAATCAGAACATCTGGCTGGCCCTCATCATCAAGGCTCTGGTGATGCTGTTGGGTCTGTTGGGCCTGGCTAACCTGTGGATGGCCGTGTTTGCCGATTCGGGTGTGGCACTGTTGGCTGTGCTCAATTCGTCACGCATCTTCTTGAAGAACAACAAATAGCAAGCGTCCCATCATGACATCCGTAGGCCTGATGCCCGTCAGTCATGGTCATGGAGCATGATTGGAAATTCAACATCAATCGAAACGGCCACCCATCGATTTTCATACGATGGGTGGCCGTGTCGTTATTGCTTGCGTGCAATGCTGCGTGATGCTACGAATTGATCCTCCTTCCCACGTGATCGTAGAAACGATCAATGACGCGTAGCATGTCGCTGGGCAGGTATTCGTAAGCCTGTTCAATCAGTTCTTCCGGCACTTCATAATATGCCTCGGCAATGCTTCCGCAGATAGCAGCCTTGGTGTCGGTATCGCCACCCGCGCCAACGGCGATGCGAATGGCGTCTTCAAAACTCTCACTTTCCAGGAAACAGCGGATGGCCCATGGAACCGTTTCTTGACATGTGCTGTCAAAGTGTCCCTGACTGCCTATTCTGTAGATGTCCTTCAAAGGTGGAATGTCATACCCGAATTTGCTCTTCACGGCACTTTCTATTTCGTCTTTCGTGATGCGACAGGTACGCAACCAATACACCAGCGTGGCGATGCACTGAGCTCCCCTGATGCCTTCGCTGTGGCAATGGCTTACCTCGGTGCAGCGTTTGCTTTCGCGAAGCACGTCGTGAAAGTCGTCAAAGAGCCATCCTATCGGACTAACGCGCATGGCTGCGCCATTGCCAAACGAACTTTGTGGGAGTGGGTTCTTCTCTTGTAGCCAAGTTTGATACATGTTGCCATAACCATTCATGGGGTTGGGATAGCGGTGACACCAGTCGAGAAGCGACTCTTGATAAGGGCGCATCTGGAGTATGGCGTCGGCTATGGCCACCGTACAGACGGTGTCGTCGGTGTAACTGCATTCTTCTGCGAAGAGGGTAAAACCTGCTTTTGGTGCAGATTGGTCAAATTCGTATGGCGAACCTACAATGTCGCCGATGATGGCTCCTAACATATAACGATTTAATAGAATTTAAGGTGTTTGACAAATTTATAAAATACTTCTCATACTTTTATCTATCAATCATGAAGTAAGCTCTTTTTTTACGCTTTATTAACAAACTGGATGCGCTAAAATTTGTCCTATCTGTTTTGTAGATGATATGGAGTGACTGCCAATCAGACATAAAGAATTTTCTTGACAACATACCCTTCTCTCCTTGGCGTATTTGTGAACAACCTTGATCTTGGTTGCAAATACGCCAAGCATAAGCGATTCTTGCATGTGATTGATAAACAGGTTTTTATAAATTTCCTTCGGTGTTTTTCAATCTTTTATGACGTCTTTTTTTGCCAAAAGCATTGCATGAAGCCCCTAATGTGTATGCTTTTGCGGGACAAAGGCATGTTGGTAAGCAGGCAAAATGATGCCTTTCATCGCTTAAAACCCGCTTTTTTGTGGAAATAATCGAGATTACGCACAAAATAACTGCTTGTTTGCGATACATTTGCCTATTGTTTTTTTCTAGATTGAAAGTTTTGAAGTGCCGTTTTTGGGGCCATTTTTTAATAAAATATTCAACAAATTGGTGTGTTGGTGGATAGTTCCTGATTATGAATTGGTTATGAATGAATGGCCGTGTAGAGAGAATGTAAAAAAGATGTAAAATAATTTGAGGCGTGAAACTTGGTCTACATTTGTGTATATTCAAATGTAAAATTTGGGTAATCAGAGTTTTTTATGTACTTTCGCAAGAGAGATCGAAAGATGTTAGACAAGGCTAATCTGAGACGAGTAAGAGGCGTATCACGCAATTGCTCCTTGAAAACTGTGAGAGGCTTGATGTGTCACCCTATAAAAAGGTTTTAATTTTCTTTCAAACCAAAAATAACGACTACTATCCTTGCATTTAATCACTCTTTGCAGAAAGGAAGATCGCTTGTAAAAATAGTATATGATAAGTAAATCCCTAAAGGCAAAACCTTTTATCAAATGGGTTGGAGGTAAAACTCAATTGATAGACCAAATAGATAAGCAACTCCCAATTGATTTTGACAATTGGGATAATGTAACGTACATAGAACCTTTTATAGGTGGAGGGGCTATGCTTTTTTATATGCTTCAACGTTATCCAAATATCGAGCGTGCGGTTATCAATGACATCAACTCAGATTTGTGTAAATGCTATCAGGCGGTGAGAGACATGCCTGAACAGTTGATAGACTCATTGCGAGCTATGGAAAGAAACTATCAGAACCTTGAAACAGAAGAAGATAGAAAATGTTTTTATATGAACATGCGCGAGCATTATAACGAAAAAAGCATGGACATTGTTGAAAATACTACACTATTTATATTTCTTAATAAAACCTGTTTTAATGGATTGTATCGCGTAAATAAAAAAGGTAAGTTTAATGTTCCCTTTGGGAAATATACAAACCCAACCATTTGTGATGCCGAGACCATTCGTTTGGATAGTAAATTGTTGCAAGGAGTGGAAATCCTTAATGGTGACTTTGAATCAACTTTTGATTATGCACATGGTAATACGCTTTTTTATTTTGATCCGCCATATCGCCCATTAAGTGATACGTCAAGTTTCAATGATTATACAAAAGAGGCTTTTAATGATAATTCGCAGATAAGATTGAAAAACTACTGTGACAAAATTCATAAGGCAGGTTATAAGTTGATGCTTAGCAATTCTGACGGTAAGGGAAAAAATGAAAGCGACAATTTCTTTGATCAGCTTTATAGTTCGTATCATATAGAACGTTTATGGGCTTCGCGAAGCGTTAATTCTAATCCACAAAAGAGGGGTAAGCTAACAGAAATATTGGTGCGAAATTATCGGGCAACCAAAGCAAATGCAGTGAGAGAAAATTTGCTATTTACTCCTGTTGCTATTTCAGAAGAAAATGTATTGACACGTATGGTTTGATTAAAATGTGAGATAGAAATGAAAACTAATTTTGAAATATTTATGTCTCAATTGCAAGAGACAAATCAAACATTGGATTTCTTCTGCAATTTTGGGAAAATCTCGAAGAATGTCGAAGACATAAAGTTAAGCCTTTGTATTTTGAATAGTCTTATAGGTTCTACAAACCTTCGCAAGAGTGTAGAGACTATTTGGCTTCGTGACAAAACAGCCTTTAGTATCATGGATGTTCTTATTGCAGTGCGAGGTGGAGGACAGAAGAAAGTTCTTAATTCCAAGGGCGAAACCACAGTCCTGAATAGATTTTTTGAAAGCGTTGATGGAGTTGTTGAATACTTGGAGACCACTGGACTTGCGGACATCCTTACAAATGGAAAAATTAAAAATCTTGTTGATTATGTTTTTGGTATAGAGACAGGTCTTGATAGTAATGCTCGTAAGAATAGAAGTGGATATATAATGGAAAATATGGTATCAAGAATTTTTGATGAAAACCATATCGCTTATAAAAGAGAAGTCAAATCTGCCACATGGAGCGAAATTAAAACTGTTTTAGGAGATGACGAAAAACGTTTTGATTTCGTTGTAGAGACACAGAACACAATTTATCTTATAGAGGTTAACTTTTATAGTGGGGGAGGTTCGAAACTCAATGAAGTTGCTCGTTCATATTCAGATATCGCACCAAAGGTAAACTCTGTTTCAGGATTTGAGTTTGTGTGGATTACTGACGGACTTGGTTGGAAGAGTGCAAAAAATAAACTTCAAGAAGCCTACAACATTATTCCCCACATTTATAATTTAACCAGTATAGACGAATTTATTTGTCTTGTAAAAAGCAAGGAGCATCAACTGTGAACATAGCTTTCATAAAGCTGTAAACTTGATAATGATTCATCGGAACAGTTAGAATAATTGCATTAGATAAGCACCAAAAACTTGTTCAAAATGATACCCTCATATTACAAGTCTTCGTCAAAGGATTTTACTCTTATTCAAGGAGATTGTGTTGAAACGCTATCGAAGTTTAAGTTTGGATTCGACATGGTTTTTGCAGATCCTCCTTACTTTTTATCGGGAGGAGGCATTAGCTACCAAAGTGGAAAAGTTGTGTGTGTGGATAAGGGAGATTGGGACAAGCCTGTTACTTCTGAAGAGTTAGATGCATTTAATTTGCGTTGGTTGACGGCTGTCCGTGAACACATGAAAGACAATGCTACCATCTGGATTTCTGGAACTCACCATAATATTTTCAGTGTGCAGCAACAATTGTTAAAATTGGGCTTCAAGATCCTGAACATCATTACATGGGCGAAAACAAATCCGCCGCCCAACATTTCTTGCCGTTACTTTACATTCTCAACAGAGTTTATTATTTGGGCTCGCAAATCTCCTAAGGTACCCCATTATTTTAATTATGCCTTGATGAAAAAGTTGAATGGCGACAAACAGATGACTGACGTGTGGCAACTACCTTCTATAGGAAAGTGGGAAAAATCGTGCGGTAAGCATCCTACTCAGAAGCCTTTGGGTGTATTGGCTAGAATTATTCAGGCGAGCTCTGAGCCTAATTCGTGGATTCTCGATCCGTTTAGTGGTAGTGGTACTACGGGTATTGCTGCAAATCTATTGGGGAGAAACTATCTTGGTTTGGAAAAGGATAAAGACTTTTTGCTCATGAGTAAAAAACGAAGAGAAGAATTGGAAAATCCGAGTGTCCGAATTAATTATCTAAAGCATTTAGAGAAAAATGGAATGATATCTCAATCAGAAGATTCTTTTTTGTCGGACAGTTTTGTATTACAATATGGAATCCCTTGGCTATAAAAAGGCTCTATTCCAAGTTTCACTCCTTATTTTTTACAATCCCTTTGCTGTCGCCGTTTCAGCATATTGATGATGGACTTTGTGCCCTATAATTTTTTTTATTTTCTTGAATGGTTCATGTTTCAAGTATAATTTGTCATATATTTCCATGGTCTGCTTGGAAGGCCTGAATAGTGAGTCTAATAGTATGTGAAGAATCACGACTAATCAGTACCCGTCTGACTTTCTTTCACGCTCACGGTGATGGTAACATGCAGGCTATCCCTATTTTCAAGTTTGTAGATTAATTGTCCTTTGGCATCCTGTGGGATTCTTAGTTGTAGCCAGTCGTATGGATAAGTTCTGTCGTCATTTGTTCCTTTTGGTGCCAGGACGTTGAAAGGTGTTTCAACAGCTGCCGACACCAGTTTCCATCCACCGTTACCATATTTGATTAAGAAATTCAGCAGTTCACCTTGTTGACATTCTACCTCAAGTGTGCTGCCAATAACGTCCCAGCCTTTGTTGACGCTCACGTTGACGTAGCGGACGACACCTCGGGTATCGGCGAGCTGGAATGAATGTCTTCCCGGCTTGATGCTTTCGATGACCAGCACGCCATCTGGGTCGATGCCGACTTTGGCCACACCATTTTCCTGGGTGTCACGCAGTATCTTTATCTTTCCTGTTCCGAACTTGAGGCTTGGATATCTCTGTCTCACCCCATACGATTGGTGCAGGTCGTAGATAGTGGGAGTTAAGTCAGGGTGTGTGGATTGTATTTTGATGTGTTGTGACAATCCACTCTCGTCCGTAACCTTCAGAAAGGTATAGTCGGCGATGAGTTCTACTGTCACATGGTGGTCTTTGATGGTGATTTTGGGTGCAGTAGGTGATTGGGTATCCGCACTTTCTACTGTGAACTTGCCCTTGCATTTGATTACGTCAAACGAAAATGTGAGCTGGTCTGTTGTTACCTCCTCGGCTACAGAAATCTCTGGTGGTGTAGGGTCGCCTTCCTCAAAAGTGTCGCTGCAAGCGGTAAGGCATGCCACTACGCATCCGATGAGGAACATTCTAAAAATCTTCTGGTTCATATCTCGTGATTTATGGCATCAGCATATTTTTTGCTTCTTTGATGATTGCCAGGCATTCCTGGCATCGGTTGGTGATGTCAGTCTTACTTTACAAAGTTAGTATTTTTGGCTAAACCAGACAAATTATCAACCTAAAAACCATTTGAAGTTGAATCTACCCAATGATATTTGTCTTGGCCTATGAAGGGACATTCAAAATGATTTCATATCTTTGCACCATGAATTTTCTACGCAGTATGTTGATGGTTGCCATGGGTGGAGCTGTTGGCTCGGCCATGAGGTATCTTACGTCTAAAGTCATACAAGATTGGCTTCCTAATGCCTTTCCCTATGGTACGTTTGCAGTCAATCTTTTGGGTTGTTTGGTCATTGGAATCCTCTATGGGCTGATTGACCAAAACATGCTTGGTAACAACAATCTCAAACTACTCTTGATAACAGGTTTTTGTGGAGGCTTTACCACCTTTTCCACTTTCTCTCATGAAAGTTTGTCTCTCGTGCAACAAGGTCATCTTTCGTATGCCGTTCTGTATGTGGGAGGGAGTGTTTGTCTCGGAATGATGATGGTGCTGATTGGAATCAAATTGGCAGGTTAGCCTCCGTGGTGTCTTTTTCAGCAATTCTTGCTATGCAACGTCTGGATGATGTTTTTGCGAAAAAATGTGTTAAATAAAAGTTTTTCTCACTTCTTCCTCCGATTATCAATTTTATTTTTTACCTTTGCAGCCATAAACTTATTCGCTTTCCGCAATAAGTCGGACTTGTAGCTCAGTTGGTTAGAGCAACAGACTCATAATCTGGAGGTCCCTGGTTCAAGCCCAGGCTGGTCCACAATCAAAATAAAGGAGTTACGAAGTTCGCAACTCCTTTTTATTTGCAATTCAATTTAATTCTTCAACTTAAATAATAAACAGCCTGCTATATGAGCCATACACGCTAATTGGTACATGCTTATTTCATCACGCTCAATGCGCATCAACCATTATAGGGTGGAGGATGAGCTGCGCTAACCGTTGTGTGCTGATACCATGTCGTTCGAGGGAACAGGCTTGATTGCCCTTTTTATTTCAAGTTGAAGTCTGCTGCCGACACCCATTGTCCTGCGAACGTGGTGCCGGTGAAGCTCGATTTAGTGGAAACACCGTAGCGAACGGTGCCTTTGGTACTGCGTATGTTGTTGATTTCTATGCGGTTCCATCCATATCCCTTGCCGTCGTTAGCGTCAACGATATTCTGATAATAGGTCCTGTCCGGATCGGATGAGAGCGAGTCTGCGATGCTCAACCTACG
Source organism: Hoylesella buccalis ATCC 35310 (assembly GCF_000177075.1). Lineage (GTDB taxonomy): Bacteria > Bacteroidota > Bacteroidia > Bacteroidales > Bacteroidaceae > Prevotella > Prevotella buccalis. The sequence goes on along the minus strand of NZ_ADEG01000087.1, from coordinate 74,241 downwards.
TTTGGCCTCTGCCCAGATATCTCCGCCCGTATTGCCATTGGCTGGTATCTCCACCATATATTTACGTCCATCGGCAATGGCATATACATAAGCCCCCTTGCCATTGGTGCGAGCGGCCACGCTCAAGGTATATGTGCCAGGTGTAACCTCGGTTTTCTCACGCTCCACCTGATAGCCCAACCCCCATTCAGAGTATCCGCTCAGATAGCGCATGCCCTGGTTGCCAGTATAATATTCTCCACTTGAGGTGTAGCGGTCCTCACGATTTGACGGAGCAACCAGCAGATACCATCCGCCCTGATTCAGGAAATCCCAATCGGTTTCGTTAATGAATACGCCATTGTGGGTGTTCTCCTTGATGTAGGCCTCATGCCTTATATCATCCAGTTTCTCCTCGGCAATAGTCATTCTTGCGCCAATGGCGATACCACTGACGATGGCCACAATGAGGCTCACGGTCCACAGTCCCGCCCACATCAGGCGTTGCGGAGTACCCATTGGCATGAGTTTTTGGGTGTTGCTAAGAATTGAGTGGATGCCGCAATAAAGGGTAATGAACAGCACTCCTGCCATACCCACAACACATACGATGCTCAATGACGGACTAACCGCGTGTGAATAAAGCTTTGCAAACTCACTGTCGCCAAACAAATCGGGCATGGTCAGCAGCACGATGAGGGTGGCCAATGCAGCCACCAAAACCAGTCCGGCAACAATACAGGCAAGAATAAACATGCCTTTTATCAGCAGCAGGATAATCTTGAAAAAGCCAGCTACGCATCCCGACGCTCCACTCCGGCGAGGTTGAGAAGCGTCGGCCTGTATGTGTTCTTCGGTCACTTCCTGCGCCAAGCTTTGTGGTGTCACATCCTTTCCTTTCATTTTCAGTCGGTCTTCGGGATTCTGTGCCACGGGTGTGATGATCGAAATCATGAAATAGATGATTACCAGCCAAAGCGGTGTCCATGTGAATGGCGTTACATGGAAGAATCTGCCAGAAGACAAAGACGTATTAAAAGTGATAAACACGAGCAACACACAAGCCAGTCGCCACCACAAGGGGTCGCCACCAAAGTAGCGGGCACATCCAGCCAGCAGTCCGGTTATCTTCTTGTCGGTGGGGTCTCGGTATAGACGTTTGCCCGATTTTCTCAATCGTTCGAAATAGGCCACAACTTCTTCCTTCAGTCGGTTGCCCATACTCTTTTCTTCTGCCTGCTCCTCCTCTTGCACCGCCGTCTCCTCATCTAAGGGTTCCTCCTCGACCATTTCTTTGGGATCTCCGATTCGTGTGATGATGTCCTGCACGTGCTGAATGTTGATTGCTTCAACGCCTTGTGCCTTCAGGTCGTCAAACAGTTCCGCAATGCGGGCCTCAATGTCGTCGGCAATCTCTTTTCCATCGGGCTTATGCGCAAAATAGCTGCGCAGCGTGTCGATATATTGTTGCAACAGTCCGTAGGCGTCTTCATCGATGGCGTAAAGCCTGCCTAACATATTGATGGTGATATTCTTTTTCATAATGACTGGTTGAATAAAAATAGAACTTACTTAGGTTGTTTCAGATAGTTGACGGTGGCGGCAATCTCACCCCACGCCTTGTCCAATTCGCGGAGGAAGACTGCTCCTTTCTCAGTGAGCATATAGTATTTTCGCGGAGGCCCCTGCGTACTTTCCTGCCATTTGTAACTCAGCAAATGGTCGTTTTTCAGTCGCGTAAGCAACGGGTACAACGTTCCCTCCACCACCAGCAGTTCGGCCTCCTTGAGCCGCTGAATGATGTCCGACGTGTAGGCCGACTGTTTTTCCAGCAGCAACAAAATGCAGTATTCCAGCATTCCCTTGCGCATTTGCGATTTCACATTGTCTACATTCATAATCATCAATTTTTCAAGTTGATGTCACAAAAGTAGGTAAAATATAAGTACCTTGCAAAACATAGTACTATAAATAATTACTATATTAACTTTATTTAACTGAAAAGGCGTAGTGAATATTTATTCAGCGATCACAGCTCTTCCATTAAAACGGTTGCTTATTAGCAAAAACAATCATTTGTTGTTCAACCCCAATAGCCTTAAACATAATGGCCGTGTTATGCGAATGTGCTGGTGGCAAAGCCTATTTTTTATATTCGAGAACACGGTTAGTGTGTTGACAATCAGCATGTTCGATGAATATCTGTATAAGAGAGTGCGCAAGCGCATCTACCTTGAAAACCAAAGTCAATGACATTGGCACCCAAAGTCATTGACTTTGGTGTCCAATTCACATGACTTTGGCGTTCAAAGTCAATGCTATTGGAAAACAATGTAAATGAGCACTTTGCAACCGAGTTGCAACAATCTTTTGCTACCTTTGCATCATGATGAGGGGAAAAGCGCTCATAGTAAGTCTTTGGCTGGCAATGCTCATGGTGTTGCTGGTGTTGGCCGTGCCTCATCATCACCACCTGAGCAACGTTTGTTTCGTGGAAGAGAGGTGCGAGACAGACGGTCAAATCAATGACCGCCACACCCAGCATCATTCTTCCGGACAGGAATCGCAGGCAGACAACTGTCCCGTAGAGCAAATCAGACACATTGTTAAGGACGATGCGGATGTGCAACCCGTCATCCAAGTGGTGCAGCAGCAGCCTCATTGGCTGTGCGCCCACGCTGCTGACATGCACCCGCACGTGCTGGAAGTCTCGCCAGTTGGCGAAACGCCCGACCCCATCGTCCGATTGCTTGAGGCACATGTAGCCTCAAGTGGCCGAAGGGGTCCTCCCACCTTATCATAACCCATTGTTTTTATCGAGTGGCAGAGCAGTTGTCAACAGCTGTTCCGCAGTAAGTCGTACATGTTCATTCTAAGGTTATGATTAACAAGATTATCTATTTTTCCATTCAACATAAATTTCTGGTGGTACTCCTGTTGGCGGCCATCATCGGCGGTGGAGTGTATTCATTGCGAACAATCAACGTAGACTCCACGCCCGACATCACGAACAACCAGGTGCAGGTCATCACGGTTTCTGAAAATCTCTCGACGGCCGACATCGAGCAGTTTGTCACCTACCCCGTAGAGTTGGCCATGTCCAACTTGCCCGGCGTTGAAGACATCCGTTCCATCTCACGCTTCGGCCTGTCTGTGGTCACCATCGTTTTCAAAGAAGACATGGGCACCTACTTGCCTCGCCAGCTGGTGCAAGAGAAGCTGGAAGAGGTGCGCGAGGACATTCCAGAGGGATTCGGAACGCCCGAGATGGGTCCCATCAGCACGGGACTGGGCGAGATTTTACAGTACACCCTTGTTCCCAAAGACACCGCCCGTTACAGTACGCAGGAGCTGCGCACCATTCAAGACTGGATAGTGAAGCGCCAGCTGTCCATGATTCCGGGCGTGGTGGAGGTCAACTCGTTTGGCGGAAGCATCAAGCAATACGAGGTGGCCCTCAACCCCCAGCGGCTGAACGCCATGCGCGTGAGCGTGGGCGAGGTGTACGAAGCCTTGAAAAAGAATAACGTCAACACGGGCGGCGCCTACATAGAGCGCGACCACATGGCCAGCTTCATCCGGGGCGAAGGACTGGTGAAGTCGGTTGACGACATTGAGAACATCGTGGTGAAGAATGTCAACGGCACCCCTGTTCTCGTGCGCGACGTAGCCGACAAGGTGGGCTTTGGCTCACAAGTGAGGTACGGCGCTTTCACGCAAGACGGTCATGAGGCAGTCGGGGGCATGATCATGATGCTTAAGGGTGCCAACTCTGACAAGGTGGTCAGGGCGGTGAAGGAGCGCATGGAGAGCGTCAGAAAATCGCTGCCAGACGGCATCGACATCAAACCTTTTCTCGATCGGTCCGACCTTATCGAGCGTACAACGAGCACCATCGCACGAAATTTGACAGAAGGCGCGCTCATCGTGATATTCGTGTTGGTGCTGTTGTTGGGAAGTTTGCGCGGAGGTGTCATCGCCGCATCGGTCATTCCGCTGTCCTTGCTGTTCGCCCTCATCATGATGCGGCTCTTTGGCGTGAGCGCCAACTTGATGAGTCTGGGGGCCATCGACTTTGGAATTATCGTCGATGGGGCGGTGATTATCGTGGAGGGTACGGTGTTCGAAATGGAGAAAAGAATCAGGAAGCACAGCCAACTGGGACGGGGCGGCATGAACGCCGTCGCCTTCGAGGCCGCCTCTTCGATGATGCATTCGGCCTTCTTCGGTCAGCTGATTATCCTCATCGTGTTCACCCCCATCATCTTTCTCTCTGGCGTCAGCGGAAAAATGTTCTCCCCTATGGCCTATACCTTCTCGTTCGCCGTACTGGGAGCCATCATTCTGTGTCTGACGTATGTGCCGATGATTTCATCTTTGCTCATTCGTCCACTGAGCCACCAGGGCGGAAGGTTGGCGCGGATGGAACGCAGCTTGCAGCGCGTGGGCAACCGTGTGACGGGGCGCATCATACATGTTTATCACCCGCTGCTGCTGTATGCCCTGCGTCATAAAAAGATGGTACTTGCTTCTGCCGCCGCTTTGTTTCTGGCTGCCGCATTTGCTTTCACGCGGATGGGAGGCGAATTTGTGCCTGAACTCGATGAGGGCGACATCGCCATGCAAACCTTCCTCCGCCCCGGCAGTTCGCTCTCGGAAACCATTAAGCGCGAGGGAGAGGTAGAACGCCTGCTGCTTCAGAGCTTTCCGGAAATCAAAACCGTATGCGCACGCATTGGGGTGGCCGACATACCCACCGACCCGATGGGGTTTGACTACACGGACAGCTTCATCATTCTGGAAAAAGACCGCAGCAAATGGACATCGGCCAAGACCAAAGAAGAATTGATAGAAAAGATCAAAGAAAAGTTGCAAATCCTGCCGGGGCTCAACTTCTCGTTCTCACAACCGGTGGCCCTCCGTTTCAACGAGCTGCTCACGGGTGTGCGCGAGGATGTGGCCGTGAAACTTTATGGCGACGATCTCGACAAACTCGGCGAACTGGGTGAGCAGATGGTGAGCATCATCAGTAGGATAGAGGGAGCCGAGGATGTGACCCTTGAGCGCACAGACGGACTGCCGCAGATTACGGTGAAGTACGACAGGCAGCGGGTGGCGCAATACGGTTTGCACATCGATGACCTCAATGCCTATGTCAGCAGCGCATTTGCCGGAAGTTCGGCAGGGTCGGTGTTTGAGGGCGAGAAACGGTTTGACCTGGTCATCAGGCTCTCTGACGCTTACCGGAAGAGTATCAACGACCTGCGCCAACTTTACATACCGCTGCCCAGCGGGGCACAGATACCCTTGAGCGAGGTGGCACATATTGATTATGAGTCGGGGCCCATGCAGATTTCTCGCGAGCAAACCTCGCGCAACATCTATGTCGGCGTGAACGTCAGAGGACGGGATGTGCAGTCGGTTGTGGATGAGATACAGGACAAACTCGATCAGCAACTGCGCCTGCCCGCTGGCTATCGGTTGGCGTATGGCGGTGAATTCCAGAAACTTCAGGAGGCCAAGAATCGCTTGATGATTGTCTTGCCCATCGCCCTGCTCCTGATCTTCGTGCTACTTTATTTCGCCTTGAAATCGCTCAAACAGAGCCTCATGATTTACATGGCGGTTCCGCTGGCCACGGTCGGCGGCGTATTGGCCTTGCTGTTGCGCGGCATGCCCTTCTCCATCTCGGCAGGAGTGGGCTTCATCGTCCTCTTCGGAGTGGCCGTGCTCAACGGTCTGGTACTCATCAATCGCTTCAACTCGTTAAAGAAAGAAGGTATGAACAACATCAACCGCAGAATCATCAAGGGTACGCAAGAGCGCATCCGCCCCATCCTTCTCACGGCCACGGCCGCCATGTTGGGCTTCTTGCCCATGGCAGTGTCGGGGTCGGCAGGTGCTGAAGTGCAGCGACCTTTGGCCACTGTGGTCATCGGCGGACTGTTCACGGCTACGCTGCTTACCTTGCTTGTCGTTCCTTTATTGTACGCTTTGGAAGAGAAAGCGCAGCGAAAAACTGCCCATAGGATACCCAAAGCGGCCTTTGCCCTGATGCTGACGCTGCTGGCACCATGCGGCATGCAGGCTCAACAGCCAGTGAATTTACAACAAGCCCTGCAACTGGCCGAGCAATATCATCCAAGCATCCGTCTGGCACGGATGGGGGTTAGTCGTGAAGAGACCATGGTCAAAGGCGTAAGCGAGGTGGGACTTACTGAGCTGTCGGCAGGGGTAGATGAGCTTGGAAGAGGCAATGATGCCACTTTTACCCTGTTGTCTGTCAGGCAAAACATTGACGTACTGGGGAACAGACAGCGCGTGCGCACCCAACGACAACAGGTGAATGTGGCTCGTGCAGAGATGAATCTCACCGAACATCAATTGCGCAAAGCCGTTTACCGCGATTATGCGCAGGCTTACATCCTAAGGCAAAGGATGAACGTACATGCCATGATAGACTCTATCTACCAGAACTTTGAGCATGCGGCGAAAGTGCGTTACGAGGCAAGAGAAACGTCGAAGCTGGCTTATCTGGCCGCCAAGAAGAAGGCTGTTGAAACCAAAGAAAACTTCAAACAGTCGGTATTTGATTACCAAGTGGCACTGAAAGCCTTGTCACGGTGGCTGGGAGAGGGACTTTATGAACCCACTACGGCTCCAGACGAGACGCTTGGAGAGGTAGCAGACAGTGCAAGTCCCGTATTGACTTGTCAGTCGGAGAGGGTTAAATTGGCCGAAGAAAACATCCGACTGGAAAGGTCCAAAGGGCTTCCGGCATTCTTCGTGGAGGGTGGTACACAGCGCATTGGCGACAAAAACGGCTACTGGACATTCGACGTTGGCGTGAGTGTTCCGCTGTTCAGACGTTCGTACAAGGCCCGACAAAAGGCTGCCGCCCTGGACAGGGACATCGAAAACACGCAGCTTGACTTGCTGAAAAAGCAACTGGGTGACAACCAAGCACGCTTGCAGACGGCGTATCAGAAGTGGCGTCACAAACTGCAATATTACCGAGAAACAGCTCTTCCCACGGCCAGGGCGCAGCAACGTGGCGCGTCTTCTGCGTACAAACTGGGCGCAACCGATTACATTGGGTTCATTCAGACCATGGGTGATGCCGTGCAAACCGAGCTTGATTATTGGGAAGCATACGAACAATTCATCGACACAATCATCAATTTACAATATCCAACCATTTAAAAAATGAAAACAAAAGCATATCTCATCCTTTCGCTCATCGTCTTTCTGGCAGCTTGTGGCAAGCAAAATAAGGACGCTGGCGAACAAGAAAAACAGTCATCGGACAGCATGACAAAGGTGGAACTCACCGATGAACAGGTGAAAAAGTTAGGCATCAAGGTGGGGAACATCGCCGACACGATGCTCATCAGCAGTGTGGACGTCAATGGAAAGTTGGCCGTTGACCCACAGAGCGAGGCAACCATAACCCCGCAAATGGGCGGTAACGTCAAACAAATATTGGTTCATCAAGGGCAATCTGTGTCCAAAGGAATGGTGGTGGCCTATCTGTCTCATCCTGATTTGGTAAACCTTCAGACGGATTATTTCTCGGCATTGAACCGGCAGAGATACCTGAAAAAGGAGTTTGACCGCCAGACCATGATGCAGAACGAAGGTGTAGGAGCCGGCAAAGATTACGATCGAACCAAGTCGGAGCTGCAAACTGTGAGCGGTCAGGTGCAGATGCTTGCCGCACAACTCAAACAACTGGGCATCAGTCCGTCTGCCCTTCGCAAGGGGAAGCCAATGCTGGCCATCGCTTTGAGAAGTCCCATCAACGGCACGGTGGAACAAATCAACGTGCAAACGGGGCAATATGTCTCGCCCGAGATGGCCATGATGAAGATTGCCAACACCAGTAACATGTATGCAGAATTGCAGGTATTCCAACGTGATGTGCCGAAAATCAAGGTGGGACAGGATGTTGCATTGAAGATTGTTCATGCCGACGGAACCGCCTGCAAGGGAAAAGTGTACTCCATAGGCAAGACTTTCAGAGCCGAGACACAAACGGTTGACGTGCGTGTTCGTTTGGATGGGCAGCACACGGGACTGATTGTAGGGATGTATGTTCAGGCGAAGATTGCAACAAGTAGCGAAAGGACGAAAGGCGTTTCGTCTGATGCCATCGTTGAAGTGGATGGAAAATCCTATATCTTCACGGCGGAAAAGCAAGGGAACAACTGGCATTTTGTCCCAACGATGGTCAAGAAGGTGAAGGAAGAAGGCGACCTCGTGGCCATAGAAACCAAGGAGCCAGCAGATCGTCTTTCACGCATTGTGCAGTCGGGCGCTTACTATCTGCTTTCTGAGATGAAGAAAGACGAGACGGGAGAGGAATAAAACATGACCGAAACGCAATGGATGTTTGGTAGGCGGGAAATTGCCACGCTACCAAACATCCATCATGTTTTCAATATCAAAAGAACAAAACTGCAGTTGATTTTTATGGGCGACGGTCGGTCATGAAGAACTCCAGCGTGCCGCCGGCCATGATGTCCTTGTAATCAATGTACAGCTTATTGTAGAGTTTTCCGTTGAGCTTGATATAGCTGACATACATGTTCTTCGGACTGTTGCCGTGCGCCAGGATGGTAAACGTCTTGCCATGGCCCACATTCACCTCAGCTTTGTCAAACAAAGGCGAGCCAAACATATACTTTCCGCCAGAGGGTTCCACCTGATAGATGCCCATGGACGACAAGATGTACCAGGCCGACATCTGTCCAACATCCTCGTTTCCGCTCAGACCATCAAAGTCGTTATGGTACATAGTTTTCAGTACCTCACGCACCTTCTCAGCTGTCTTGTAGTGCTGGTTCACATAGTTGTACATATAAATAATGTGGTGGCTGGGCTCGTTACCATGCGCATACTGGCCAATGAGTCCCGAGATGTCAGGTGAGGCATCGGCACCGAGGTCGCCAACGACCGTGAACAGCGAGTCAAGCTTGGTGACAAACTTCCGCTTGCCGCCGAAAAGTTTAATCAAACCAGGCACGTCATGAGGCACGAGCCATGTGTATTGCCAGGCATTTCCCTCGGTATAGTCGTCGTTGCGGTGGGAGGAATGGAACGGATTGAATGGCTCACGGAACTTACCATTGGCCACGCCACGCATGAAACCGGTCTTCTTGTCAAAGTAATACTTATACGATTGACTGCGTTTCAGGAAGTAGCGATAATCTTTCTTGGCACCAACCAGCTTGGCTACCTTGGCCACAGAGGCGTCTGCCAAGGCGTATTCCAGCCCTTTGGCGACCGTTTCGTAGGTAGAATCGCTGTTCCATGGAATGTAACCATACTTCTTCAGGTTGTCCAGGGAGCGTTCATCGAGCATGGCCGAAGTACGCATGGCCTTGAAAGCGGCCTGCTTGTCCACGTCAAATCCCTTGAGAACGATATCGGCCAACACGGGAATGCCTGGGTTGCCCACCATACAGTCGGTTTCGTTACCAACGAGATGCCACACGGGCAGCTTGCCTTGCTGTTCAAAAATGTGCAGGAAGGTCTGCGCGATGTCACGCTGTTTCTCGGGATGGATGATGGTCATCAGCGGATGAGCCGCACGATAGGTGTCCCAAAGCGATAGGATGGTGTAGTTGGTAAAGTCGCCTTTGTGAATCTTTCCGTCACTGCCACGGTACTCACCATTGACATCTGAGAAGACGGAAGGAGCCGTCATGGTGTGAAAGAGTGCCGTGTAGAAGATGGTTTTGTCATTGAGATCGGCGGTTTCTACCTTGATTTTGCCAAGTTCTTTGTTCCAGGCAGCATCGGCATTGTCGACAACTCGGTCAAAATCCCAATCCTTGATTTCGGCACGCAGGTTGGCTTTGGCATTGTCAACGCTCACGGCCGAGATGCCAACGCGCGCCAACAGTGGTTTCATGTTCTGCCCTACGGAGAAGACGCCCACGCTGTCGCCCTGCATTTCCTTGAGCTTCAAAGGCTGCGAAAACTCGGCAAAGAAATAAATGCGCTGGTCTTTTGCCCAGCCTTCTGAGTAACGATAACCACTCACCGTCGTGCTGTTTTCCTGCGTCAACTGGCATTTGGTCATTTTATCCCAACCAATGCCTTGTTTAAGATTAATCTTCAAGAGAGGCTCTTTACCACTAAGCGGGAAGGTATAACGATGCATGCCCGCACGCTGGGTAGCCGTCAATTCGACCAGTATCTTGCTGTCGGCCAGGCGAACGGTGTAATAACCGGGGCGCACATACTCGCCATCGTGCGAGAAACGCTCCGTGTAGGTCTTGGCATCGAATGTTGGCAAGAAGGCAATGTCGCCCAAATCGCCAATGCCGGTACCACTCAAATGGGTGTGACCAAAGCCAATGATGAGCGAGTCGCTGTAATGATAGCCCGAGCACCAGTCCCACCCGCGTGTGATTTGCGTGGGCCCTAACTGCACGGCACCAAAGGGAACATTGGCACCGAGGAACACATGTCCGTGTCCACCCGTTCCGATGTAAGGATTGACATAGCGCGTCAATTGAGCTGAAACGTCTTGAGACTGAGCCAACATGCCATGTCCTGGTAAGAACAGGAGCACTGTGGCAACGATGAAAGATTTGAACAATTTAGTATAGGTCATAAGATTTATGGATTAAAGTTTCTATGAATGTACTCCGTTCTATCTTGCGATGGAGCGAAGATGATAATGAGAATTTGAGGCGTTACCGTTTATCTTGTTTCAGGAAATGGAACGAACCGTTGACCAAACTGAAGCCTCGATCGGTATGACGGAGCTTCACCAAGGCAACTTTTCGGGGTGTTGGCTGGGTGGTATTGCGGTGAGTATGCAAGACATACTGCCACTCGCCGGCCGCATTCTTAAACAAATCGCCATGGCCAGTGCCGTTATAGCCCGTCAGTCGCGGACTGATAAGAGGTTCTTTGTGTTTGGTCCAAGGTCCCAAAGGCGAGGTGGCTGTGGCATAACCAACAGCATAATCGGGATTGCGATAATCGTTACAAGAGAAGAACAGGTAATAGGTTCCATCTATCTTGACGACCGTTGGCCCTTCACATACTTTCCAATCGGCATTCCAAGTATCCTCCCATCCTTTCTCGGCCGAAACACATTCGCGGGCAGTCTTCTCCTTAACCGACTTGAGGTTCTTATTCATTTCGGTCACAAAGATGCGGTTGCCGTTGATGAGGCGAACATGGTAGAGGTAAATCTTGCCATCATCGTCGAAGAACACGAAGGGGTCAATCTGACGCATCTTGGCGGGAAGCATTTGTTTTTCTTTTGCTTAAATGGTCCCAGTGGGCTATCAGCCTCGGCAATGGCCATTTGCTCATCGGCCGTATAGGCCATGTAATACTTGCTACCGCGCTTGAATACCTGTGGAGCCCAAAACCCCTTGGTGCCAAACACGTCGCCCTTGACCAGGGCCATGCCGTCGGTTGCGCCGACAGGGCCTGTCCACGTTTCCAAATCCTTGGAGGTGTAGACATCGAACCCTTCGCCAGGTGATGTGCCATAGAGGTAATAGGTACCGTTATCAAAGAAGATGGTAGGGTCGGCCAGCGTGATTTCGTCGAACACAGGGCGCGCTGCGACTTTCGAAGGTTGACTGCCCTGCATGTGCGGCCAGCCATCTATCCACTCCACCTTGTCGAGCCACACCTTACGTCCTGCATCGGGATCGTTGCGACTGAAGCCGTGATACAGCATCCAATCATCGCCATTGTCATCAGTAACCAGCTCGGCATGGTGTCCAGGTCCAGCCACCAGCTCATTGCCATGCAGCAACACCTCGTAGTGATTGTCCAACAACGAGCGTCCTTGCTTGTCGACATACGGCCCAAAAAGATTCTTAGAGCGGCCAACCGTGACATGATAGGTGCTGCGATTGCCTTCGCAACAGCTGCCTGCGGAGCCAAACAAATAATAATAATCGCCACGCTTATGAACGTAAACCGCTTCCATGAAGGTGCCTGCCACTTGCTGTTTGCGCGCGCCGTCCTTGATTTTCAGTCCGTCATCGGTTAGCTCAATGGCATAAATGCCGCGAAAACTTCCCCAAAAGAGGTACTTGTGCTCTCCGTCTTCGTAATAGAAGGGGTCGATGCTGTTTTGCACACCAATTTCTTTACTGATGAGAATGGCGCCATGGTCGGTGAAAGGTCCTTCGGGTTTGTCGGCAGTTGCCACGCCAACGCCACAGGTCCACTCGCCTCCCCACTCTGATTTGGCGTAGTGGAGGACATACTTGCCATGGATATAACTAATGTCGGGTGCCCAGATGTTCCCTTTCGGATTCCACTGGGGACGCGTCTCATCCGTGAAAGCCGTACCCACGAACGACCAATCCACAAGGTTGGATGAGCGGTAGATAGGCAGATTGCGGATGTTTTCAGTACCATAAAGATAGAAATAACCATCCTTTGCACGAATAACAGTGGGGTCGGGTACGCTGACATCAATAACGGGATTGCGGTATACTTGCGCATCATTCTGTGCAGCATGGATGGGCATGACAGATGTCATGCACAACCATAACCATAAAAATGTTTTTATCTTCTTCATAAATAGGATGGAATTACTTTTTCAACAAGAAATCAGAGGTTCGGGTAGGAGAATACAATTCCCAGAGAGAGGCCACGGTCCAGCCCGGTGCGAAGATATCGTTGTAGAATCCTTTGCCATTGCGTCCGTAGTCCCATGCGGTGTGCTGAACCACTTCAGGATAAAAGCCCTCCATGCCAATGCCACACATGCGATTGGTGGTTGGCAGGAGTTGGCTGAGTGAAGAATAAATTACGTCGTACATTTTACCAAAGCGAGGCTCGTTGATTTGTGTGCCCAGCCATTTCATGATGTGCGGGAACTCGAAGACGAAGACATCGATATGATTGTTTTCTACCGACACATTGCCCCATCCACGACTGCGGAAACCTAAGTCGCCGAGCATCTGACCTTCGGCAAATGGCACGTCCCAAAGATAATACCACGACAAGGCGAAATAAGTAGCCTTGCGACATAGGTCGATATAGTGCTGGCGTTCTTTGCCTTTGGTCACCATGGCAAGGTAGTAAGTAGAGGTAACAGCGGCGATGGCAGCTTCCTTATCTTCGCAGTTGGCATCGAGGGTTGACGAGAAATAATCAGCGGGGGCAATGATGTTCTTTTCCACATAATCCACCGTCCGCTTGGCTGATTTGAGATAGTTCTTGTTGCCGAAATATCGATATCCCATGACCAACGTTGACGTAGCTGATGGTGTGCTGCCGCCACTGGCATCTACATCAGTGCCATCGTCGTTGAACTTGCGGGCAAAGTGGCCGTCCGTCTTCTGCAACTTGATGAGGTTGTCAAGCAGTGCGCGGGTCTTTGTTTCCCAAGACTTGTGCTTACGTCCTTGGCTCTTTTCGTATTTCAGATAATGAAGAATGGCATAAACCGCCTCTGACTGTTGACGAATGGAGTGCACCTCCTCGGCGTTAAGTCCGTCGCGATCGAAGTTAACGAAGTCGCGCAGATAGCCATTTTGCGTGAAGCCATGCTCGAGATAACTGTCAAAGATGGCCTGTCCCTGCCTAACCAAATCACTCTGTCCGTTCTTTTCACCATATTCTATCTGGTTGAACGCATTCAACAGCACACGCCCCACGAAGCCCAACTGAACCTCACCTACCGGTGTACAGTGGTCGATGTGCAGCGTCATGCCAGAATTAAACTTCAAAGGATATTTGGAAACATACGACCTGCGGAAGTAATTGCTCATGGCCGACTTCATTTCATCTGCGGTATATAAGGCGCGAAGCGGCTTCGGTTGCATGCGGTCGAACGTACTTGTCCATGTGTTGGCCAAGAACTCACTGAAGTCGGCGGCCTGTTCCTTGCGCACAATCCATGTCAGGGTGCGGCTCTCACCCTTCTCCAACTTCATGAAAGCCTCGATGGAAGGTGCTAAGGTCAATTTACGAATATAGCGTTTCGGTGTTTCCACATAGGGGAAACCAAAGGTCAACTTGGCCACGCCACTCTCGTTATCAAAGCCAACGTAGCCGATAGAGGTCTTGCCCGACACGATAACTTCACCTTCTTGTGCCGTGGTCAGTGCTTCGGCAGGCTCATCCAACTGACGCAAGATAGTCATTCCTTGGCCTGATTTCAGGTTAAAAGCACCACTCAGTGGCGACGACAAACGGTCTTCACGAACATTCCAACTCTTCGAAGTGTGGAAGGATGGAGCTTCCTTGGGCGACCGCAAATTCTTATGATACCAAAATCCCGGCAGGTAAAAGTCGCAGTCGTTGGTGTTAAATCCCGTAGGAATCGCCCCTCCAAAGTTGAAATACACTTTCTCGTTGGCACGGATGGTCACGGCAATCACCTCATCTTGTCCGTTGCGACTCATCGTCTTGGTGAGGGTTAAAGGCAATGGAGCGGAGGCTTCAAGCTTCCCATTGCGATCGGTTAGGGTATAAGTAACGGCCTTGTTTCCCGGTTGTTTCAAACTGATATGGCTCTCCACATCTGCAGCATAGGTCATTTGTGATGCCAAAAGGGCATAGGTCAAGAGCAAACCTTTCAATGATTTCTTCATAAAAATGATTCGTAATCGTTCAATAACTAGTTTAACTTTTTGCAAAGTTAATCATTTCAGCGCACTTATAAGAATATAAAAAACAAAAAGGAGGGTTTCTTGCTCCCTCCTTTCTCAATGATGATAAATTCCTTCAGCCACAGTTTAGTATTGATACCCCTCTGTTGGTTTCAACTTCGGGTTGCGCTGAATCTCATTTTCAGAGATAGGCCATACCAAGTCTGATTGCTTGAATGTTTCACCCGAACCATTGGTGGCCCCGATGAGGTCAACATAGGTAACTTGTCTCTTGGTACCTGAAATAACGGGGAACTTCATGGTGCGCACGCAATCGTCCCAAATCTTGAACTCCAAGGGGAACTCTCGCAGACGTTCTGTCCAACAAGCCTCGATAAACTTCTCTTTGGAAAGGGCTTGCAAAACAGGGGTCAATTCAGCAACGGTCTTGCCTAATGCGCGACTTTGCACTTGTGCGAGATAATCAGCTGCCTCAGCATTTACGCCCGAACTCTGTGCAATAGCTTCGGCAGCATCAAGCAAGGTTTCTGCGTAGCGATAAACATTCCAGTCTTTCGTTCCACGACCAGTAACCTCCATGGCCTCTTGGTCGAAATAGTACCAGGCGCCAAATTCATCTGCCGATGCAGCTTTCCATGTCTTATTATTCACTTGGTTGGTGTATTCCCACACGAAGAACTGCTGATTTTGCGCACGAAGGTCACCTTCATCATAAATGTTCAGGAAGGAAGCTTTCAACGGACCAAACACGCGTTCGAAAATAGAATACTTGCTGAACACGCTGGTGGCACTTCCGCTAAAGGCGTAGGTTGGCCACCAACCGCTGGTAGAAACCGTGTTGTCATACTCTTGTGCATAGATTACCTCATCCAGGTCATCCGTCGTACGCAGCTTGTTGTATGCGCTGCCAAGGGCCAGGTCGTCGTTCGTTGTCAGCGAATAACCGCCATTGTTGATGATGTCTCTCGCAGTAGCGGCAGCTTCAGCATACTTTCCCAGATACATGTAGACATCTGTCAAAGCCATTTCTGCCACATATTTTGTAATGCGGTGATTCGCATCTTGCCACTTGTTAGCCACCAATGAGGCTACAGCTTCTTTCAAATCGTTAACAACCAGCTCCATAATCGTTGCTTTGGCTGTTCGTTCATAATTCATATTTGCCGCACCGTCGGTAAAAGGTTCTGTTGACAAAGGCACGTCACCGAAGGTTTTAGCTAAGAAGAAATAGTTGAATCCGCGAAAGAACTTGGCTTCACCTACATATTGTTTTTTATTTGCTGCCGAAAGGGTTACGCCTTCACCCTCAACACCTTTTATCACGCTGTTGGCAACATTAATCGCATCGTAACATCCATCCCATACGCCATCAACAACACCCGACACCGTGTTCACTTGGCTCTGGCGTGTTAACTCGCGCGCATACTGGCAGGTTCGCTCCTGTCCTTCATATGAATTTCTAAAGTATCCGGTCAGCATGCTGTTCAAGGTTGCGAACGAACCCACATAAGCACTGTTGGCCGATGCAATCTGGCGGATGGCGCCACTACGGTACAAATAGTTTACTTGTCCTAGAAAATGAGCATCCGTTTTGTTGAAGTCTTGGTTCGTGAGAATAGAGCCGGGTTTCTCTTTCAGGAAGTCTTCGCAAGAAGTTAGCGTCAGCCCGGCACAAGCCAAAATAATAAATATCTTTTTCATATTTCGATTTTTCTTTGAGTATTGTTTAATTAGAAAGTTACATTCATGCCAAGTGTAAAGGTCCGGGCTCTCGGATAGGAGAAGAAAGTCATGTTTTGTCCGAAGTGATTGCCTTGCGAGGTCGCTTCAGGATCATAGCCCTTGAAATCTTTCGAGCAAAGCAACCAAAGATTCTGACCACTTACATACAGTCTCAAAGCATCAATGCCCAGCTTGCCACATGCTTCTTTACCAAAGGTATAACCTAACTGCAACATGTTCAGGCGCAGGTAAGAACCATCCGTAATCCATGCCGAGTCAATGGTGGTATCTTGTCCAGCATGACCATTGTTAGCCATACGAATCATTTGTTGCATCGTTTCTGGATTCGTTCCGTCGTAAGCACCATACAGGATGTCCTTTAACCCATTGGTCAATCCAAAGCGGTCATAGGTAGAGTGGAAGAACTGTTGCATGGTCTCAACGCCAGCCACAAACTGCCAATCCATCGTGAAGTCCCAGTTGCGATACTTCAGGTTGTTAATCCAGCTGCCTGTCCAGTTGGGGAATCCCTTACCCAATACCTCTTTCTTGGCCGAACGATTGGGGCGTCCAATCTGCTCTACCGAATAGCGTTTCTTGCCCACGGCATCTTTCGAGCAAAGATTATTATTGAAGTCTTCGGCGGTCCATACCACGTTCTCTTGCATCTCTTTCGTTATCACGCCATAGCGACGGTAACCATAGAAGCTTCCCATACTTTCGCCTACACGAAGAATCGACTCTGAACCACCTACCCAGTACATCAACTCGATATCCTCGTCATTATCTCCGAGATGGAGTATCTTGTTCTTGTTGTAGTTCGTGTTGAGGGTGGTCTGCCATGTGAAGTCATTCGTGCGGACAGGATAAGCAGAAATCATGATGTCGAGTCCGGAGTTCTTTACAGAACCGATGTTCTTGTAGATTGATGAGAAACCCGTGAAATGAGGAACTGGGCAATCCAACAACAAGTTTGTCGTCTTCTTGGTATACCATGATAAATCAAGATTCAGCGCATTGTTGAACAAACCTAATTCGAAACCAATGTCAAACTGTGCTGTCTTCTCCCATTTCAACTCAGTATTTGCCATCGAACTCAGTCGATAGTAGGAAGAACGGGAACCGTTAAGGAGTAGTGTTCCTGCATTAGTACGAGCCAACGAACGGTACGTACCAATCTCAGAGTTACCGGTCAGTCCATAACTGGTATGGAATTTCAAGTTGCTCACGGCTGTGACGTCTTTTAAGAAATCTTCCTCAGAGGCAATCCATGCTAAACCGGCAGAGGGGAAGAAAGCGTATTTGTTGTTCTCACCAAATTTGGACGAACCATCATAACGCCCCGTCACCGTTGCTGAATAACGATCCATGTAGGTATAAGCCAAACGGAGGAAATACGAGTTCATGGCCCACTCGTCAATGTTCGATCTTGGTGACTCTGGGTTGGTTCCAACGCCCATGTTGTTATCTTCAAAGAAGTCGTCGGTGAAACCTTCTGTTACCGCACCGTTGGCCCGCGAGGTGTAGCCAGTCCAAGAAAGACCCAGCATACCGTTGAAACGATGACGGTCAACGGTCTTGTTGTAGGTTAGGTATGTTTCCTCCTGCCAGTACAGGTTGCTGTAATGTGAGTATTCAGCTCGGCCATTAGGCATGGAGATATTGTTCAGCGTTGTGGCGGCATAGCGACGGTAGTCAATGCCGTGCCAGTCGATACCCAACTGTGTTTTCAAATCCAGGTTAGGCAACAGATGGAATGTTAAAGCCGCATTGCCAAAGATTTGTGTGTTATAGTACATACGTTTTTGCTGTTCCAGAATCATGGCAGGGTTTGACATTCCTTCAAATCCATAGTTCATCTTAGGTGACGTGGCCGTGGTATAGTTGCCCGTGTCAGGTTCTCTTAACGGCAGCCACGGCAGCATTTCAATCATGGTGCGGCGCGCTTCCTGACCACCACCGTATGCATCGGTGAAACGACCCCACATGTGGTTCACCAACAAGTTGACACCTGTTGTCAGCCAGTTGGTAGGATTGGCATCATAAGCCATCTTGGCGCTCACACGCTTGTTCCATGTATTGTTCATGATGCCTTGATAATCAGAGTAGTTCAAGAATGCACCCATCGACGATTTGGCCCCAGCTTGCTGAATGTTCACCTGGTGGTTGTGCGAAATGGTCGTGCGGGTGGCTTCGTCCTGCCAATCGGTATCATACAGCGGATTACCATTGGCGTCGAAATAGTTGCGGTCGGTAAACCAGTCGGTACGATTCAGTGACCACTTCTTGCCGTTATAAGTGTTTTCGTTCTCCAGACCTTTCATCCAAGCGTCGGTCCACTCTTGTGCATTCAGCAAGTCCATCTTGCGTGCGATGCTGCGCATGCTTACCGAACCCTGGTAACTAATCTTCGTACCGGTATCGCCTTTCAGGCCTCGCTTGGTGGTCACCATAATCACGCCATTAGCCCCACGCGCACCGTAAATGGCGGTGGCCGAAGCATCTTTCAGCACTTCCATCGACTCGATGTCGTTAGGATTTACCAGGGCGAAGTCGCTCATCACCACGCCATCAACCACATATAATGGGTCCGAACTGGCATTGATGGTGGCCATGCCTCGAATAATCACGCGGGGCTTGGAGGTGGCTATGTCTTCTGAATTGGAGAACACGTTCACACCAGAGGCCTTGCCGCGAAGGTTGTCCAATGCAGAGAAATTCTGCGACTTGGTGAGCTCTTCACCCTTTGCAACAGCGATGGAGCCCGTCACGTCCGACTTCTTCATCACGCCATAACCTACCACGACAACGTCGTCCAGCATCTGACGGTCTTCCACCAGCACCACGCGTAGGGTAGAAGATTGTCCTGCATTGACGGTTTGTGTTTGATAACCAATGTATGACACTTGTATCTGACTTCCTGCAGGTACATCCACGACACATTGACCATTGATGTCGGTAGACCCGCCCGACTTGGTTTCCATCACCAGCACACTGGCACCGATGATAGGTTCGTTGGCGTCATCGACTACCGATACCGTCACCTTTCGCATGTTTTGCTGTAACAGAGAAGCGTTGCCGCTTGGGGTGTCAGCGGCAGACACGGTCTCAAATGGCACGGCACAGATTGAAAGCGTGCAGACTGAGAATAAGATCAGCGAACGATTCTTCGCTTTTCTTAAGATTCTGTTTTCTTTAATCATTGTAAATTTAGGTTTTAGTTTTTAATTACGGCCACCTATCCATTCAAGTAACCTGCTGAGCACCTACATGCTTCACATGAAGACAAGTTTGAATGGGGCTGTTTGGGTGTAGCATGATTTACTGTAATAGATGAATTAGCCAAAGCAAAATTAACGAATAATCTCATCAATAGCGCTGGATAGAGTCATTTCTTGAATAAATTTTACTTAAATTAACTAGTTGGTTGCGTATTTCAGCATGCCACACCGGTATGAATGTTCTTGATAACCTACCGCTTCTTTTTTGTCGCTAATTTCACCGAATGTCTGTCGTTTAACAAACGCAATGCTGGTATGGCCATTGCCTGTCAAATAGAAAAGTATTGCTTTTATTTGGGTCGAACTGATAAAATGTTTATCTTTGCACACCCACGCAACGCTGCGACAAACACTGATTTGCTCCCATAGTTAAATGGATAGAACGTAGGTTTCCTAAACCTTTGATCCGGGTTCGATTCCCGGTGGGAGTACTTTTCGCAAACTATCAACGCCAACCTGCTGCGCGTGTAACCTTTTTTAGTCTCTCTAAAAGTTACAATTTGATAGTTTGGTGGTTCAAAATAGCGTTGTAGCCACTAGCATTCCCTTTAACTTATTTGTTTCCTTCTGTCTCAGAAAAACATGTTCCGCCTGGCTTTTCTCAGGTTGGAGTCACTCCCAGATGCTGCGAACTGTTAAACTTTCTTAACAAATAGGGGGGGGTAAAAATATTACATAAATTCTAAATACTTTTGAAGAGTTTACAAACTTAAAAAAGGCTTAATGATGGCAAGAAAACATTTTTACACATTATTAATTACGTGCCTCGCACTGCTGTCCTCCGTCACAGCCAAGGCTGGTAACAGGGAATGGACAGTAAATCCGAACAATTCGAAAGAATTGTTGTACACGTACAGGACAGGAAATTATACCTATGGCGGTTATAACATCTACGGTGAAATTACATTTTCATTTGTCAACGAGCGTGTGAATCGTGAAGCTAACGACAACTGGAAAGATTTTCACATGCGCATAGGAACCGTTGAAGAGAATGGCAAAACATATCAAACGTCTGGAAATGTTAAAGTTGTAGGAACTGATGCCAATGGAAATCGGTATTATTTACCAAATTATTGTCACTTTCATTATTACAACTCAAATATTAATGAAGATAAGAATGACTTGGTAGAATTTAATGATTTTGTAGTTCAAGGCGGTGGCTGGTGGGATATGGATGTGCAAAGCAGTATTAAATTATTCTTCCAAGACTACACTGGTAAAGTTCTTGAAGTAGTACGCATCCCTCGCCCCATCGATAATACAGTTAAATGCTACAGTACCACCGAAGGCTCACTACTCGCTGATCAAAAACTATTAGTGCGTCACTATCGCACCAACCTTTTGAATCGCTATAATAGTTTTAATCAGCACATGAACAAAGGCGTGATGTTTGTGAAGAGCAATGGCGACGGTACATATCTTTTCGATCCTGTATGGGAAGAATTCAAAACCACTGATGCAAACAAAAATCAATATGCCCGAAACACATACAAACAAAACGCTTTAGGATGGACAGGACAAGTTAGTAGCGACAAGGTTGTCGTAGCTCCCAAAGGCGCAGATGGAAAATATCGTCTTTCCATAAATGCACTCATACCTGTTGCTACAGTCGAAGAACAAAAGGACCGTTTAGCCTATTCACTGTTCCAAGCCATTGTACGTGCACCAAAAGGTGCTAAGGTCCGAATGAGTATCAAGGCTTGGGACTATCTATATAAAAAGTACAACTTGGTTGAAACAGATGGTGCCGTTGTAGCAGGGGTTGGTATTGACGACAATCCCGATCTTACAAAGAATACTGCATACGGCACGGTTAATAAACATGGTCGCGTAGACTATCTAAAACGTGATGCTAATGGTGGGTGGTTGAAATTGGAATTTCCAGCTAGAATGACTCAGAAAGAAAACATTCAAGGGCAAGAAATGGAATCGAGAGGCTACATGATTCTCACTTCTGACCAACCTTTTGAGGTGAGCGACATTTTTATGCTGTGGCGTCCCAATCAGCCTGGATACTACCAAACATCTGCGAATTACACCCCCAATAATATAGGTGATGATGATATTAACACATCGTACGTTGATCTGACAAAAGAAAAAAAGTTCAGCCTCTTTGACCGAGGAGACAATCTCAATCGTGTGGTAAAGGTTAATGCAAACACTACCTTTGCACTTGAAGGGCACGAACACCCTTGCAACGTCTTAGTAGAAGGTAAAAATATGCCGCTGCTTTATCTTACTGACCGTGGTGTGCTGACAAACGACAACGGCTCATACAAAGCAAATACCGGCGTATGGTTGAACAAAGACAAGAAACAATACATGGAGAGCGGCTATACCTTCGGTGTAAAGGAAGGCTTTACGGCTGATAAGGTATGGTTCGACCGCAACTTTGCCCGTAGACAAGATGCTAACGGCAAATATCACAGCATGTCCACCGTTTGCTTACCGTTTGACATGGATCAAAACGACCTTAGGAAATTCAATGTAGAAAAGGCCTACACCTTCAAATCTGCCAACAGCAACACCGCAACATTCGAGGAGGTGACCTCTACTAAAGCAGACACACCTTATTTGATAGAACCGAATGCGGCTATCGAAACAGCTAACGAAAAGCCTATCGAGTTTCTCAACAAGCAAATCCCAGCCAGCAAGATTGCGGATGGTGACTTTATCGGCACTTACCAATATCGCAACTTGCCTGCCTCCAAGGACGGATATCGTAATTACATCTTCGGTTTCAACACGCAAAAGTTCAATTATGTCAAGTCTAACGGTGCTTCGTTTAAGCCTTTCCGTGCCTACCTGCGCTCCAAGCAACCAGCTGGCAGCTTGGCGAAGAGTATCGAATTCAAAATTTGGGATGGATCGGTGACGGGTATTGAGCAAATCGATACTAAGGATAACACACCATCACATGCACCCATCTACACCATCGACGGACGCATGGTTAGCCCAACGGGAAATCTACAACTCCTCCCTCAAGGCATCTACATTCAGAACGGAAAGAAAATCATTAAATAAGCAAACAAATGAATAAGATATATCAACAACCCCTCATCAACATAATTAAAATCAACGCCGAAGACCTATTGAAGAAAGTAGTAGTAGCATCGGAGCCAGACGAAGCAGCAGGAGCCAAGAAGGCCGACTTCGACTACTCGGAAGACGAGGACTGGGAGCAGAATCGATGGTATGATGGTGGAAAATAAACATGTGCGTGGTGCCTGACAGAAGGTAAACCCACACACATCCATCAAGTAGGAGGTAAACGTTAATCATCAGCGTTTACCTCCTACTGTTATTTTTACCCGGCAATCTCTTCAGTGTTGCAGTGCAATGCATAGGATGGAAACAAGGAAGGCAATGCCCAGGAAGATTGGTTATTCAAACATTTGGTTTTTCACCTGATTATTCTGCCCCAATGATTTTCTTGATTTCGTTGAGTTTGTTCAATGCCTCCATGGGCGTAAGGTTATTGATGTCAAGACCGAGTATCTCGTCACGAACCTGACAAAGCACGGGGTCGTCCAGCTGAAAGAAGCTCAACTGCATGCCTTCCCTGCTCTCTTCCAAGCGTTTCACGCTGGGTTTGCCCACCGAACCCACCTCGCTGTTATCAGCTTCCAGCTGTTTCAAGATTGCATTGGCACGTTTGACGATGCTTCGAGGCATGCCCGCAATCTCGGCCACATGAATACCAAAGCTGTGTTCTGAGCCGCCACGTTCCAACTTACGCATAAAAATCACTTTGCCATCTGCCTCTTTCACACTCACATTGTAATTGTGAATCCTCGGGAAATGCTTCTCCATTTCGTTCAATTCATGGTAGTGTGTGGCAAAAAGCGTGCGCGCCCGAGCCCGCGGTTGCTCGTGCAAGTACTCCACAATCGCCCAGGCAATGGAGATACCATCGTATGTTGACGTTCCCCTACCCAACTCATCGAAGAGCACCAGCGACCTGTTGGTGACGTTGTTCAGGATATTTGCCGCCTCTGTCATCTCCACCATGAAGGTTGATTCACCCAAGGAGATATTGTCAGAAGCCCCCACTCGCGTGAAAATCTTATCCACCAAACCTATCTTCGCACGCTCCGCAGGCACGAAACATCCTATCTGCGCCAATAGTACTATTAATGCCGTTTGGCGCAACAGCGCCGACTTTCCAGCCATATTGGGTCCGGTAATCATCATGACCTGCTGTTTCTCCGTATCCAAGTAGATGTCGTTAGGCACATATGTCTCGCCTAAGGGCAGCTGCATCTCAATGACTGGGTGACGACCTTGCTTGATGTCAAGTACGTCGGTGGCGTCTATTTGCGGACGCACATACTGGTTTTCCTCCGCCACCTGTGCAAAGCCAAGCAGACAATCCAAATGGGCTATCAGGTTGGCATCAAGCTGTATCTGCGGAATGTACGGCTGCATGTCGACGATGAGTTCACGAAACAGCTTGTCTTCCAACATCATGATGCGCTCGTCAGCTCCCAATATTTTCTCTTCATAAGCCTTCAGTTCCTCCGTAATGTAGCGTTCTGCCTGTGCCAATGTTTGCTTGCGAACCCAATTCTCCGGCACTTTATCCTTATACATATTGCGCACCTCGAGGTAATACCCAAACACGTTGTTATATCCCACCTTCAGCGACGCGATGCCCGTTTGCTCAACCTCACGCTCCTGTATCTGTATCAGATAATCCTTACCGTTGCGCGATATTTGTCGCAGCTCATCAAGTTCGGTATCATAACCATCGGCTATCACCCCACCTTTGTTCACCAACAGGGGCGGATCGGGTTGTATCTCGTGTTCAATGCGGTCGCGAATGATCTCGCAAAGCTGCAACTGTTCGCCAATTCTCCGCAAGCTCTCGTTCGATGCTTTCATGCAGGCAGCCTTCACGGGTTGTAGGGCTTGCAGCGCATTCTTCAGCTGTACCACCTCTCGGGGCGACACTCTGCCCACAGCCACCTTTGAGATAATGCGCTCAAGGTCGCCAATGCGCTGAAACTGCTCACCCACCAACTGTCGGAAATCGGGGTCTTTGAAGAAATAATCCACCACATCCAAGCGTTGTTGAATGGGCGTTACGTCCTTCAACGGAAACACCATCCAGCGGCGAAGCATTCGTCCTCCCATGGGTGTGATGGTCTTGTCGATAATATTCAGCAACGACCGTCCACCCTCTTGCATGGTGTCAATCAGCTCGAGCGAATGAATGGTAAACTTGTCCAACCGCACATAGCGTTCTTCTTCGATGCGGGCAAGCGACGTGATGTGCCCGATATTGGTATGTTGGGTAATCTCCAAATACTGCAAAATGGCACCCGAAGCCACGATACCGCTTTTCATTTGCTCTACGCCAAAGCCTTTCAACGACTTGGTACCAAAGTGTTTCAGCAGTCGTTGGCGTGCACTCTGCTCGGTAAACACCCAGTCTTCCAATTCAAAGACACAGTATTTGGTGCCAAAATGGGTATCAAAATCGCGCTTGTTGTTGTGGTCGTACAACACTTCCTTGGGCGCAAAGCTGCCCAATAGTTTCTCCACATAGTCATAAGTACCCTCACCTGTGAGAAATTCGCCCGTCGAAATGTCCAGAAAACTCACGCCGCAAGCCGCCTTACCAAAATGCACCGCTGCCAAGAAGTTGTTTTCCTTGTAGTTCAACACATTATCCCCCATCGCCACACCTGGCGTCACCAACTCGGTAATGCCACGCTTCACCATCTTGTCGGTAGCGGAAAGTCCCTTCTTACCTTTCAGTTCTTCTCGCTTTTTCTTAGGGTCTTCTAATTGGTCGCAAATAGCTACGCGCTTGCCTGCCCTTATCAGTTTAGGCAGATATGTATCAAGAGCGTGGTGCGGAAAACCAGCCATAGCCGTTTCGCCACTATTGCCCCCATTGTTTCTTTTCGTGAGCGTGATGCCCAAGATGCGCGAACCCTCAATGGCATCATCGCCATACGTCTCGTAAAAGTCGCCACACCGAAAGAGCAACAGCGCATCGGGATGCTGCCGCTTCATGCTGAAAAACTGCTTCATCATTGGTGTAAGACCTTTATCTTTCTGTGCCATAGGGGAATATTTCTGTTGAATTTACAAAGTTATCAAAAAACGATTGGTAGGCAAAATAATTGAGTTATTTTTAGAATCTTAAAAAAGTCTTGCTCCTTTATCCCAAATTTTACCAAACTGTCATTATCGTTACTGAATTCCTATGAGCTTATGTAATTGCAAAGACAGTTTCCATTGGGGGTGTGTTTTCACAAACTGAATTGCTTGCTGCATAATTTCTTTATTCCTCAATTCATCGCCCACGTCACAAGGTTGCACATATCGTTCCTCCGACTCGATGCCAAATGTGCTTATCGGGTGTATGCCGTCATACACCACCTTTATCTCGTTGGCTTGCTTAATATGCACGTCTCCAGCTTCTATAAATGCCTTTTTTGGCGAACAGGTTACCCAATCAACACCTTTAGGAATGGGATGCGTGCCATTTGTTTCCATCGAAACATAATAACCATGTATATGAAAAAGCTGCAACAGTTCAGGCGTTACTTGCAAAGTAGGCTCTCCTCCAGTGATGACAACAAAGTGACAGGGCGCATATTGTTGCACGTTTTCTATAATTTGTTGTGCTGACATTTCCGTAAACGTATCAAAATTCGTATCGCAAAACCAACAGTGTAGATTACATTTAGCAAACCTTACAAACACGGCTGCCCTACCTGCATGATGTCCTTCGCCCTGCAGTGAGTAAAATATTTCGTTAACCTTATAGGTGCGCGCGTCGCAATTCATTTCCGGCTATATTTACATGACGAGGTTTTCTATACCCACTATCTTTGTTTCGTCTATCGCCTGGGCCACGTTTCCTTCGCTTTCTTGCACCTCTGCCTTATAACACTCGTCGAATTGATTAACGACCCATCGCGCAATATTCTCCGCTGTAGGATTATAGGGAATGACGTCGTTGATGTAAGCATGGTCTAATTGATCGTGAATAGCCTTTTTGATGTGCGTAAAATCGAACACCATCCCATCGGCGTTCAATTTGTCTTTCTTAAATAGATACACGGTAATTATCCAGTTGTGTCCATGCAAACACTGGCACTTGCTTTCGTAAGAGAGCGAAAGCCGGTGAGCGGCACTAATTTCCATACGTTTGGATACGCAATAAATCATATTTCTTGATGTTACCAGTAGGCGTTGAAAGAACCGCATGGGTTCTTTCTTCACCTCTTTTAATTTCTATTTGTTATCAATGCCTTTTTAGTCTTCGTATGGCGTGTCGTCATTGATACCTGCAAATGCCAATGCTTCTTTGCGCTCAACGCATGTCCCACATTTGCCACACTGCTTATCTCCTCCCTTATAACACGACCAAGTTTCGGCATAATTGATACCCAGTTTTTTACCTCGCAAGGCTATCTCGCCTTTGCTAATCTGCGTATAAGGTGCTAAAATGGTGATACCCTCAAAGGTGCCAGCAGCCATGGCTTGCGAAAAACTATCAATAAACTCTGGTCGGCAATCGGGGTATATGGTGTGATCGCCGCCATGGTTTGCAATCATCACATATTTCAAATGGTTGCTTACAGCTAATCCGCAACCCACAGCCAGCATGATTCCATTGCGAAAAGGGACTACTGTCGACTTCATGTTCTCTTCCTCGTAATGTCCTTCGGGAATGGCGTCATCACCTTCCAGCAGACTGCTTTTGAAATAATCGTGCATAAACGACAAGGGAATGACGATGTGCCGTATGCCTAATCGGTCACAATGCATCTTTGCCAAGGGTATTTCTTTTTGGTTATGATTGCTGCCATAATCGAATGAAACGCCTATTGCTATACGCTGCTGGTACTCGTAAAGCATGGTGATGGAATCCATGCCACCACTCACAATAATCAAACTGTCTTTTTCCATTTTATTCCTTTCCATTCTTGTTATCCCCATGATGTCTTTCTGCCTACGAAGACAGATAATCTACTAAGTTGTTCACCAAGGGGTGGTGTACAACCAATACCTACGTTTTTTCTTTATCAATAACTCCGCTAATTCTCATTTAGTCAGTTAAAAATAAGATGGTTGATTCATGAATTTCAGTTCATTCCGCATCTTATGCGCACACACCAAACCAAAAGTTACTTAGTCATGTTATCAAAGAACTCCTTGGCTGTCCGCGGATAGCCGCATAAGCATTCGCTCATATTTTTACGAACTATAGTGAAATTGTTATAGTGGCTTTATCAAATGCTTTTGCAAAAATACGAAATGAATCTGAGTACAGCAAGCAAAATGTCAGAAACCATCCCGTCAAACGGTAAGGAAAGAACATGAAAAACAGCAGTGGTCCTCTTTTTCAGGGTCATGTATTCCTGTGGCCCCTTGAGCAAAAACAGCCACTGCATTATGTAGGTGAAGACAGCTCATGATAATGAATTTTCTTGACAACGCACCGCTTCATATTTCGCTTATTTCAAAACAACTTTGGTTGTTGGTGCAAATTCGCCCAAAATAGGCCGTATTCTTATTAGATTGATTATTAACGCATTACGTCAGCATGGTGATAATATGTATCCATCTTATATGCGTTTTTAGGGTAAAAGCATTGCAATTGGGGTGAAATATGCATGCTTTTACCTGATTAGGGCATACAGATTGCCAGCCAAAATGATGCTGTTAATGGTGTAAAAACAAGGCTTTGGGGGTGAAAATCGATTTTTCTTGCCACGACAACCGCTTGTATGCACCTTCCATGCCTATTGATTTTTTCCAGAATGAAAGTAGGGAAGGGTTGTTTTAAGGCTGTTTTTTGGATAAAAAATTAAACAAATTTTGGCGTGCAAATGCGCTCGCTCGAGCAAATGCGCATGTGTTTTGTGAAGCTCGTGACGAACGGTTAAAGCGGGCAGATGCGATGACCTGCCCCGTTAAACTGCCGGCCGTGCGCCTATGGGGGTCAGGGCATCAGCTGGTCGTTCTCCATCCTGTACATATATTGTTGGATGATGGCTTTCAGTTCTTGCTCCATCTTGCGCTGTTCCTTCACCCTTCCTTTCAGGTTGTGCCGCATCAGCAGGTCGTCCAAGGCATAGATGCCACGCGTTTGTTGACCGTCGAACTGCAACACATAGTCATACTTACAATACTGATATATGCCGTTGAGGTAGTTCACGGCGTAGGTTTCTGCGGCGGGAGTGGTCATCAAGTCGCAACCGAACGACAAGAAAGGCTTGTCATAGCCCAACAGACTCAGTACGGTGGGCAGAATGTCTATCTGCTGTGCGATGCCGTCGTGCATGCCCACGGGTACCTCTCCGCTGGGATCAAAGATGATGAGCGGTGCCGAAAAACCGCCGATGTCGGTCTGATACTGCGCATGGTCGCTCAGGTTGGTGTGGTCGCTGGTCAGCACAAAGAGGGTGTTCTTGTACCACGGTTGCTGCTTGGCCGCTTCGAAAAACTTGCCGATGGCCATGTCGGTATAGCGTATGCATTTGTGGATGGGTAGCCCTTCTTCGGGATACACGTCCTTGTATTTTTCCGGAATGACGTAGGGCGTGTGGCTCGATACGGTGAAACAGGCCGTCATGAAGGGTTCTTTCATCTCGCCAATCTTCGTACACCAGTATTGCAGGAAAGGCTCATCCCAGATACCCCAGTGCCCGTCAAAGTCGGCATCGCCGCCAAATCGGTGGTCGGCGGCATAGTCTTGTCGGCCATAGTACGCCTGGAAGCCCACCTTGTTGGCAAAAGCCAGGAATCCCATGCTGCCCCGGTTGGCACCGTGGAAGAACGCCGTGTGGTAGCCCTCGCGCGCCAACAGGCCGGCCATGCTGGTGTAATCGTTCATCGAGGCGTTGGTGAGCACGAACGGTTCTTTAAACATAGGAATGCCACAAAGCACGGATGGCATGCCGTCAATGCTCTTTCGTCCGTTGCAGAACGAGTATTTATAGGTGGCACTTTGGCTGATAAGCTGGTCAACGTATGGGGTGTAGCCCTTGTATCGGCCGTTTTCGAGCTGTTGGTTGAAAGCTCCGATATACTCGCGGCCAAAACTTTCGACGATCAGCACCACCACGTTCTTCTTTTGGAACGCATGCGTGGGCTTTGGACGGTGTATGGGCGTGAACACTTTGGCGGCAGCCTCGAGGTTGGGATAGTAGGTGGGAACGTCGAAAACGTTCTTCCCGATGGTTCTGATCAATGAGAACGGCGTGTTGAGTACCAGCGCGCACTCGGTTGGACGGCGTACGTATTGGTTGGCGTTGTTGACGGTGATGGGGCGTATGCCCGAGGCCAGGCCGCCCCGGCAGGCACCAATGATGAGAGGAGTGAGCAAGGCCAGCAGCACAAACTGGATGAGACCGAACTTCCATCGCTGTGTGGCGGTGGCGTAATGTGTGTGTGCGGTGCGGGGCATGACGTAGAGTTTCCACAGCAGGGTGATGACTACGATGGCCAACAGCACGAGATACCAGTGGCCCACAAACTCGCCCCAAAACACGTCGGCGAGGTTGTTTTCGTTGCGAAATTCGCTGAATACGCTCGTCGTGGTGCGCCGCAGGGTGTAAGGAAAGTACACAGAGTCGCACAAGTTGATGATCAGCGTCAGCGCATTGATGACCACAAACACCCATTTGCACAGCAAATGATAGCCTCTGCGCTCCTTGATCCACAGCGGAAAGAGCATCAGCAGGATGTACAGGGCATTGGTGTAGGCGATGGCGGAGCGGTCGAAGATGTAGCCACCGTAGAACAATTCGGTTAGATGGGATGCCGACAGGTTGCCGGAGAAATAGCTGTAATTCTCGAAAAGGAATTCCACGCGGGCAATGAAGTATACCACGAATGCCATCAACAGGTTGAGAATCATGGCGCCGAAAGGCCCGAAAGAAGTGTGTAGGAATGTTGCTTTAACTTGTTTCATCATTGTGTTAAACCTCTTGCATGTCATGCAGTTTTTTGTAATAGCCCTCTTTGGCGATCAGTTCTTCGTGCGTACCTCGCTCCACGATGCGTCCTTCGTGCAGCACACAGATTTCGTCAGCGTGCTTGATGGTGGACAGACGGTGAGCGATGGCCACCGTGGTGCGGGTGTCCATGAGCCGCTCCAGCGCATCTTGCACCAAGCGTTCGCTCTCGGTGTCGAGCGCACTGGTGGCCTCATCGAGTATCAGAATGGGCGGATTTTTGAGGATGGCGCGGGCAATGGAGATACGCTGACGCTGTCCGCCGCTTAACTTGCTACCCCGATCTCCGATGTTTGTGTCGAATCCTTCCTCTGACTCCATAATGAATTCGTAAGCGTTGGCGATACGAGCGGCCTGGTCTACCATTTCTTGCGTGGCGTGGTCAACGCCGAAGGTGATGTTGTTGAAGAACGTGTCGTTGAACAAAATGGCTTCTTGGTTGACGTTTCCGATGAGATGGCGCAAGCTGCGTACGCCCAAGTCACGCACGTTGATGCCGTCGATGAGCACCTCACCTTCCTGTACGTCATAGTAGCGTGGAATCAAGTCGACCAAGGTTGACTTGCCACTGCCGCTCTGTCCCACCAACGCCACGGTCTTTCCTTTGGGAATCACCAGATTGATGTCGCGCAACACCCATTGTTCCGCATACCTGAACGATACATGGCGGAATTCGATTTGATGTTCAAAGCTGTTGAGGTGAATCGGTTTTTCAGGCTCTTTAATGGCTACTTCAGCCATCAGTATCTTGTCTACCCGCTCGATGGATGCCAGTCCTTTCATGATGGCATAGCTCGCCTTTGACAGTTCTTTCAACGGGTTGATGATGCTGTAGAGCATCACGAGGTAGTAAATGAACGTGGGGCCGCTGAGCACTTGCTCGTTCAAGACCAGCGTACCACCAAACCATAACACGATGACAATCATCAACGTACCCAGAAACTCGCTCATGGGATGGGCCAATTGCTGCCGGATGGTGACCTTGAGGATGCTGTCTCGGTAGTTGGAGTTAATCTTGTCGAAGCGCGCATTCATCTTTTCTTCGGCCGAGAAGGCCTTGATGATGCGCAGTCCGCCTAACGTTTCTTCCACCTGACTCATGGTGTCGCTCCACAAGTTTTGTGCCTTCACGCTGTTTTGTTTCAGCTTTCGGCCCACCAACCCCATGAACCAGCCGAAGAGAGGAACAAAGAGAATGGTGAACAAGGTGAGCTCCCACGAGATGATGAGCAGTGTGGTGAAGTAGGCAATGACGAGGATGGGATTCTTGAACAGCATGTCCAGCGAGGCCATGATGGAGTTTTCAATCTCTTGAACGTCACCACTCATGCGGGCGATGATGTCGCCTTTGCGCTCTTCAGAGAAGAAGCCAAGTGACAGACTCGTTATCTTTTGGTACAGTTGGTTGCGTATGTCGCGCACCACACCCGTGCGGATGGGCATCACACTGGCAGAGGCAAGAAAGTAAGAACCTGTCTTGAGAAACGTCATGAAGGCCAAAAACAAGCCGATGAACAGCAGGGTGGTGGTGGCTCCGTAATGGTCAATCATCGTCTGTACATAGTAATTGGCATTGTTGCTCAGTACGTCGGGCAGTTCATTCATCGACGAGGGCCATGGCATCAGCGTGGTTACGCGCTCCTGTCCAATGTTGAAAAGGATGTTGAGAATGGGGATGAGGGCTGCGAAAGAGAAAATGTTCAATACCGCAGACAGGATGTTGAACAGTACAGAAAACCCTAAATAACGCTTGTAGGGTGCTACAAAGCGTCGCAAAACCTGTATGAATTCTTTCATGTAATAACAGAATGATGCGGAAAGCAGAAAGCCGCAACCTCTCTTTCCGAATGCTGGAACGTAGTTTATGCACTGCAAAGATAAACCAATTATTTAGAAATGACAACTTTGCCCTTATATTTTTGGTACACAGCAGCATGGCGCACAGCGTGTTGCCGGCAATCGTTTTCATTGTTTGTGCATGTCGTTTGGTTTGCTTATCTTTGTCATCTGAACGAACAATATAAAGCCTTTCACACCTGATTGCGGGCGTATGATGAAGGGCATCCATAGGTATTGAATATCAAAAGAGACAAGTATGAGTAAATTAGTAGTCAACTCTTACGACGAGTTTGCAGCCTTTGAGGGCAAAGAATTGGGTGCATCCGACTGGTTGCTGATTGACCAGGATCGTATTAATCTATTTGCTGACGCGACATTGGATCATCAATGGATTCATGTGGACGCTGACCGTGCCAAGAAAGAGAGTCCGTATCAGAGCACCATCGCACATGGCTATCTGACGCTTTCACTGTTGCCTTACCTCTGGTCACAGATCATCGAGGTGAACAACATCAAGATGTTGGTTAACTATGGCATGGACAAAATGCGCTTTGGACAGGCGGTTGTTACCGGAAGTAGGGTGCGCATGGTGACCAAGCTGCATGCCATCAGCAACCTACGCGGCATCTGCAAGACCGAAATCGACTTCAAAATAGAGGTTGAAGGTCAGCGAAAACCAGCCTTGGAGGGTATTGCTACCTTCCTGTATTATTTCAAATAGCGTACCATGGTCAGGCTTGTGCGCCGTTGAGAGGGTGGCGAATGCCTGCTTTTCTCTTCCCTTTATTAGGCGCATGGCGTGTATCATGCTTGCCCCTTAGCACATGTTTTCAAATGAAGTAGTATGCCCAATCTTCCCCAGTCGCATTCCTCATCCTTCACGATCTCGTGTTTTCATCCATTGAACACGGACGTGGAGCGACCATTGAGGCTAAACAATCCCTTTCGTTATCAGTCCCATCCTTTGGCTTTGATGGCCATGAAGCACGTCCAGGAATACATTCAGAGCATGCAAACGTGGCAGGAAGAGGTGGCAAAAGGGAAGATGTTCGGGGTTTTGGTCGTGGAAAATCAGCAGCAACAGCTGGGCTTTTTGGCGGCTTATTCAGGACAAATCGAGAGCAGGAGCGATTGGTCGGGCTTCGTTCCCGCCGTGTTCGATTACCTACAGCCGCAAGGTTATTTCAAAAAACATGAAGAACAGATCACACATATCAATGCGCTGGTAGAGCAAGAGGAAACGGATGCTGGCTGTTTGGCGATGAAACAAGAACTCAAACGCTTGGAAGAAGAGGCGCAACAAGCACTTGCTGCGTTTCAAAACCGCATGAAAGAGGCCAAACAGAAACGTGACCATCTGCGGAAAACATCCTCGCTTTCTGCCGAAAAAGAGGCCGAACTCATTCGGGAAAGTCAGTTCATGAAGGCCGAACTGCGCCGCCTCAAGCACCGATGGGCGACTGTTTTGGCGGACAAACGAGCCGGGCTGGCGCAGCATGATGACCGCATTGGGCGACTGAAAGACCAGCGCAAGCAGCGTTCAGACGCACTGCAACGGTGGTTGTTTACTCATTTTGTGATGCTCAACGCACGGGGTGAGCAGCGCAATCTCTTGGACATTTTCGCTGAAACGCCACAACATGTTCCGCCGGCGGGGGCGGGAGAGTGCTGCGCTCCCAAACTGTTGCAGTACGCTTATCAGCACCATTACAAGCCAATCGCCATGGCAGAGTTCTGGTGGGGAGCCTCACCGAAGGCCACCATACGGCACCATGGCGAATGTTATCCAGCCTGTCGAGGCAAATGCCTGCCCATCCTTCGCTTCATGTTGCAAGGTCTTGAGGTGGACGATGAATATCCAGATGATGCCGAACCCATGCAGCTTCAAATGGTATATGAGGATGATGACCTGGTTGTTGTGAACAAACCAGCCGGATTACTCTCCGTTCCAGGACGATCAAGTCGCCCCTCTGTCCTGACCATCTTGCAGGAAATGATGCCTCAAGACATGCCGTTGCATGCCGTACATCGTTTGGACATGGCTACGTCTGGACTGCTCATCGTGGCCAAGAACATGAAGGTTTACCACCATTTGCAAGCCCAATTCAAGGCTCACACCATCCAAAAGGAATACATCGCCGTACTGGATGGCAAGGTAACACAGACAGATGGTTCTATTAACCTGCCACTTCGGCCCGACTTACTCGACCGTCCAAGACAAATGGTAGACCGCGTTCATGGCAAATCGGCCATCACTTTCTACCGTGTTTTGTCAGTACATCAGGGGAAAACGATGCTCGCTCTCTCGCCCATGACAGGCCGTACGCATCAGTTGCGCATGCACTGTGCCCATCAAGAGGGGCTGAATTGTCCCATCCTGGGCGATGAACTTTACGGCCATCAGGCTGACAGACTTTACCTACATGCTGCTTCCATCACCTTTATTCATCCCACCTCTGGCAAGCACATGACGCTGAAAGCCCCCATACCCGACTGCTTTAATAACGTAAAATAGGCTGCTTCAGACAGCAAACCATTTGTTTTTGCCAACTAAAACAGCCCATGTCGCAGGTGACGTGAAAGGCTATTGCCTACGAACTCAATGCCTGTTACCCTCTTTCACTGGCTCTGTAGACAACCGATCGATGGTGTCATAGATCTTTTGCAGGTAGGCTTTCCCTCGCTTGAGATTCTTTCCAGGCCGCTTACCCCGGTCCAAAACAACCTTCTTCGACTCGTTATTGAAGACCACCTGATTGTCCTCATCCACTAAACCAAAGGCATCTGGGAACGTGAAGAACGCAAAATGAGGGGATGACGGATTGAACATATCCTTGCTATAAGTAAACTCGTGATGCGCAATTCCCATCTGCCCTAACAGCGTGGCGGCAATGTCAGTCTGCGAACCATGGATGTCTACCGTGCCAGGCCCTTTGAGTGCACCTCCCAAGAAGATGAGCGGAATTTGATAACGCTCTACGGATAGGTTGTCAATGTCCTGGGGGTAGCAGCCCAAATGGTCGGGAACCAGTACTACAAGCGTGTTCTTCCACAGCGGCAGTTTCTTCAATTCGTCCACGAAGTGACCCACGCAGCTGTCGGTATAAGCAAACGCATTGAGTATTTTGTCATTCAAACGGTGGTAAGGAACATCGAAGGGTTCGTGGCTGCTCAATGTCTGTACCACCTTGAACCACGGCTTTTGATGCTTGTTTTGCCGCAAGTTCGAGAGCACCTTCTCGAACAACAGGTGGTCGGGTACTCCCCATTTGCTGAGCCTATCTGACACAGGAAAGTCTTCATCACACACAATCGTCTCAAATCCAGTTCCCTTCAAATACGACCGCATGTTGGTAAAATCGGCATCGCCACCATAATAATAATCGGCCGTATAGCCCACCTTGCGTAAACTTGCGGCAATGGAAGGCAAACTTTGAGACACTTTTGGCATCTTCATGATGCTGTTGGTGGGCAGCGAGGGGAATCCGCTGAGGATTGAAACAAGTCCTCTGTCGGTTCGAAAACTCGTGGCATAGAAGTGGCGGAACAGCAATCCTTCGGCCGAAAGTCGGTCCAGATTGACCGCCACATTGCGCTCTCCGCCCAGTGACGCCATGAGTTTGGAGGAGAAACTCTCCATCACCACGAACAGAATGTTAGGCCGAGCGGTGGTCAATATCCATTGTTGGGGTGCCTGATATGACCGATGTACAACATCCTGGTCGTACATCTGTGCAACCAACTTGTTGGCTTCGTCATCCTTCATGAAGCGATATTGCTGCTTAAAGTTTTCTTGTTTGATCAATGAAACCAGCAGACTGAACAATGGATTGGTCGCGGCGTGGTTCAAACGCATGTTCTCACTGAAATATACTTTGCCGATATTCATGGTCGATGCCTTGAATCCGCCACGGATAGGGATGAACAAGGCCGCCCAAAGCAGCACGAAAAGGAAGGTGAAGAATGGTCGGTTGAGGGGCAAGAGCTTCTTTTCGAGCACGTCATCTCTCAGCAACAAATAAAACAGGGCATAGAGGAGGACGGTCATCAGCAGCAAAGTCACGATGCCACCGATAAGTTCCCATGCGCTGGCACTGGCCAATGCATCCCCCGGAGAGGAGCAGAAATAGAACAAGGGCGTGGCGTCTAATCGGAATCCCCAATGCCGATAGAGGCCCAGGTCGATGACAAAGACGGCCGACAGGACGATGGCAAT
This sequence comes from Hoylesella buccalis ATCC 35310, assembly GCF_000177075.1. Taxonomy (GTDB): domain Bacteria; phylum Bacteroidota; class Bacteroidia; order Bacteroidales; family Bacteroidaceae; genus Prevotella; species Prevotella buccalis. The sequence goes on along the minus strand of NZ_ADEG01000087.1, from coordinate 37,610 downwards.
GACGGCAAAATAGGCCTTTGCCAGTCGTCTCCACAAACGTTTGCGCGACCAGATGGTGCAAATCAACAACAATCCGGGGATGATGGTGAGGTACCCGGCCAACGAAAAATCCAACGGTAGGCCATGGTAAGGCACCAAAAACCAATCTTTCCACGTTGCCTCTTTGAACAAAGACAGGTGGTAAAGCATGAACAGAGGTTTCTGAATGATAAAGATTAGGACAAAGAAAACGTAGGTAAGAAAGAAATACTTAAAACGAGTTTTCATTATTTTTGTCACACAAAGAACATGATTAATACTTGGGCTATGATAACCCGAATAAACATTCCGATTGGGTAAACCGTGGCATAGCTGATGCTGGGTGTATCCCCTTCGATGGTGTCGTTGGCATACGACAGTGCCATTGGGTTGGCCATGGCTCCGCAAAGGATGCCGCAAATGGTTCCGTAGTCAAGTTTCTTGGTTCGCAAGGCAATGCAACCCACGATTAAAACGGGTACGATGGTGAGCAGCGCACCGATGCCTACCCACAGCAACCCTTCAGGACGGAACACCGTACTGAAGAAATCTTTGCCCGCATCAAGCCCCAGACAGGCCAGATACATCGCCAATCCCAACCGGCGAAGCATGAGGGAGGCCGAGCGAGTGGTGTACGAAATGAAGTGCATGTGTGGCCCCAACGCCCCTACGAGGATGCCCATGATGATGGGACCGCCGGCAATTCCCAGTCGAATGGGTGAGTCCATCCCGGGGAAACTGATGGGGATGGCGCCCAAGGCCAGTCCTAAGATCATGCCAAAGAAGATGCTTCCCACGTTTGGTTCGTTGAGTGTCTTCACCGAATTGCCCAAGAAATGCTCGGCACTCTCTAATTTTTTCGGCTCACCAACAACCGTCAGACGGTCACCATACTGCAACCTGAGGTCTTTGGTGGCCAGCAGTTTGACATCACCACGCGTGACACGACTGACATTGACGTCGAAACTTTCGCGCAAGTGGATTCTTCCCAGTAGCTTACCATTGAGGGCCGTACGGGTTAATACGATGACGCGCGACTCCACGTTCCGGTCGATTTGATTCCAGTCTATCTCCCCTTTGTTCCAATCGCGTTCTACTCTTTGGCCGAAAAGAATCTCCAAGCCCGACACATCATCAGGGTTAGTCACCACCATGAGGTTGTCGCCCGTGTGCAGTTGCGTTGAGGCACCTGGCACCAACACTTCGTCCTGTCGCCAAACGCGTGAGATAATGAACCTCAAAGGCGTACTCATGGCCAGCTCACCGATGGTTCGTCCTTCAATGGCTGGATTGACAATGAGGAACTGGCACACGAACGTGTGGTCTTCGTCCACAGGAGATTTTGGCACCAAATCTGCCGGCTTGACAAATAACTTGCGCATGATGAGTATGCCCAGGATAACGCCTACGACACCCAGCGGATAGGTTACGGCAGTAGCCAGGGCCACACCGCCGGTTGGAAGGCTCATGTGTTCCAATGCTTGTTGGGCCGCACCGAGTGCCGGTGTGTTGGTGGTGGCACCGCACAACAAGCCTACCATCGTGGGAAGGGAGATGCCTGTCAGCGGACACAGTGCCACCGCCAGCACCGTTCCCAAGACGACGACGGCCAGTCCCCATAGGTTAAAGCTGGTCCCCTCGTGGCGGAAAGCACCGAAAAAGTTGGGACCCACGTACAATCCAAGCGTGTATACGAACAAGACCAAACCAAAGGTTTCGGCATAGTTGAGAGCCGCTGAATCAACGGAAAGCCCCATGTTTCCGGCGATGATGCCGATGAAGAAAACAAACGACACACCAAGAGAAACTCCCATGAACTTGATCTTGCTCAATGCCGTGCCAACAGCGATGATCAGAGAGATGACCACCACTGCCTGTACTGGGGACGGAATTGTAAAAAGAGCGTTAATCCAATCCAACGTTATCAACTTTTATGATACATCAAACACAAGTGTTATGTATCTACTTATCAACTGGTTTGCTATTGATGGGCAAAGGTACTGTAAATAAAAGAACCAGCAAAACAATTGGTGCCAATTGTTGACTGGTGAGGGTTTGCAAGGCTTTATTTTACCGACTGCCCAGCAAATATTGGTCAATAAACTCACGCACGCATCCCTCGCCGCCGGCCTTCTGCATGATGATGATGCCCGGAATTTCCTGAATAGGGCGCATCGCATCGGCTGGACAGGCGCAAATACCAACGGCACTCAGCAGTTGTTGGCAGTTGACGTCATCACCGATGTAAGCCACGTCGCACAACGTGATGCCCATCTGGTCGCAAATTTCCTGAGCCGCCTCAAGTTTCCCACCATGTCGCTTGCCCTGAACGAGAAAATCTACCTTCAGCTTTTTAGCCCTGTTCTCTACCAGCTTGGTGTTTTCAGAGGTGATGATGCCCACCTTGACACCTTGCGCCTGCAAGAGTTGTAGCCCCATTCCGTCGCGTGTGTTGAACTTCTTCAGCTCGTCACCGCTTTCCGCATAATACATGCCGCCATCGGTCAGCGTGCCGTCAACGTCGCACAAGAAGAGCTTTACGGATTTCTTTGGGCTGTCCATCGCCTTGTTCAGCACATTTTTTCGCATAAGATGTTCCATTAGCGTCCAATCGTCTGCCTCTTCAATCTCCATGGCTGTATAAGCCGGCATCTCATAGATACCAATGCGACCACTTAGCCTGTTGCCCGATGATAAGATGTTTTCTACCTTATTTATATAGAGCGCGCCGTTCTCCATGAGCGTTCCTTCGAAATTATTTCGGGGCGGGCGGTGTGTGTAGTCGTAGTTCATGCTGGTGCCATCGGCGTTCCAAAAGAACCTGTAATTGCGCACACAGGAGAGGATGGAGTCGTATCGGGCGGTGTTGTACAGCGCCAAGGCTTCACTGAAATGTTTCGTTTGCGTCATGGGCGACGTGGCTTGCACCAGCATGAAGCATGTGTCGGGTGCCGGATTGGCAGCATGGATGTACGCCAGCATCACGCTCTCGGCAGAGGCGGTGTCGCTGGCATTCTCGGCAGAGTGGCGATAAATCTCCGTCTTCTGGTATGGACGGGAAGCCACTACCCCTTCTATCTCGTCCGAATCGGTGGCCACAATCACCTTGTCCACCTCGCGGCAGGCCTCCAAAGCCTCGATGCTCCAACACACAAGGGGCTTTCCGCAAAAAGGTTTGATGTTCTTCTGGGGGATTGACTTGCTGCCACCCAGCACAGGAATGAATGCTATGACCATCTTAACTTGATTCTTTTAAAGTTGTCGCACTGCACGTTTTGATATCCAGAACAATCCACACAGTTCCCTGTTGAGCTCTTCGGCCAACGGAATCTTCATCATCTGAGGCCGCAACGTGCAGATTTCTGCTTGTAAGCCTTCATGCTACAAGGCTTTGTCTGCAAATATATAAAATAATCACTCATTGACGGAATGAAACGACATGTTTTTTTATTGCGTGCGACTACAATGGGGGATGAACGGGCAAGAATCAACCTGTTTGAACAAAGAGGATGATGTGTGCATTTCAATAGCATTGACTTTAGACGCCAAACTCATTGACTTTGTAAGACGTTCGGCGACAGCATGTTACGATATGTTTCGCAGACCGGCATCATAGGGCCTGCTCGGGCTTTACTACGCCGTTTCTTATTTCACTCGGTGTGCCGCCAAGTGTTTCCTTACAGAATGTGGAAAGACGCTGTACTGAGGAGAACTTAAACTGGTTGGCTATCTGCTCCAAGGTGTCGCTGGTGTTGAGCAGCGCCTTGAACAGCGCCTCGCCTTTCACCTTGCTGACCCAAGCCTTGGGCGTTTCGCCAAAGCATTGCTTGAAGTGGCGTATGAATGTGGGGCGACTCATGCACACTTTTTCTGCCATTTCGTCAATAGAAGGATAGGTGTGCGACATCGCAATAATGGTGTCCTGGAACGACAAATCCACCCCATAGAGCGGAGCTAGAAACGGCGCCAGGTCGTCCTTGGAATAATAGGCCTGCATGACGGCCGTGAACTCGCGCTGCTTGCTCAGCTGTATGTCACAACAGAGCAGTCCGTCCATGACATAGTCGGCCGTCTGCCGAGCCAGCACTACCACTGGTTTAATCATGTCCAAGGCAAACAACCAGTCGGCACGCTTGGGCGCATTCTCGATCATCTCATCCGTGATGATATTGTGGCAAAACTTGAATTTGCTGTCTATAAAATAAAGCACCAATACCAAACTGTCCTCCATAAAGCGAATGGAGTTGTCTACACCGGCTGGCATGGGAAACATCTGGCTGCCATGAACGGTGAAATCAGGAAACCGTTTACCTTCCACACGCAAGGTTCCCTCCAACAGAAAGAGCATGGCCGTACGCGAAGGAGCCGTGTGTCTCACTGCGCCTTTCTTTTCCCTTACAACCCTGAAGCCTACGGGGGAGTTGCCTTGGTAATGCTCGCACATGAGGTGCTTGTTCAGATAATATACTTTCATAAGCTGATTCCATTCATTGATAGATGCTGTAAATATATGAAATTTTTACAAAACTAAACAAAAATATGAAGGAAAGTTGCAAATTGAATGATAATTTTAAAATAAACAACTCGTTTCACCCACTTAATTGTTCTTAAATCCTATCCTTTTCACCTATTATATATTATTTATTAAAAGACCATTCGGTAGGCATGCTATACTGAAATTATCAGAATGGAAGAATTGTGAAGATTGAAACAAAAGGATAATTTTTTGAATCAATTTGTTAGGTGGTGCAATCCTAAAGATGTCTAATTTTGCAAACAGAAGAAAGACAGAATATCTTTACCGAAGAAAATAACAGATACAAAGTACGTAAACACAAATATAAAAAAGCAACGAATCAAATTGAAAAGAGGTGCAAGTATATGAAAAAGAAGTATATAAGTCCAAAGGTGGATGTAATTAAAACAAGATTAGAAAGCGAGATACTGGCAGGATCTAATATAGGAGGTGGCATTGATGAAGGAAGCAATGCTAAAACTCATGACTTTGACTTAGACGATTTCACAGATGAATCCATGTGGGGTGATGAAACAGATGGAAATAACTAATAACAAACTATTTAAAACGATTAAATATGAAAACCGAAATGAAAAAGAACATTTTTACGTTCATAGCCATTAGTTTGCTGGGCTTCTTGACTGGTTGTTCGGAGAACGATGTGCTGAACGACGTGCAAAAAGCTGCAGCCGACCAGGCTTCGAGTGTCATATCTGGGACAGCATCATTGGATCTCGATGAAATGAACGGTGTGTTAAACGCCACTCCAACGACGCGAACAAGAGTAATATACAATAGCAACAAAAAGCTGAGCTATCGTTTGAAAAAGGGGGATAGAATACCTGTATTCGTATACTACAAACAAGATAATAGACAGAAAATTGTCGAAGATGAGGTATATGTAGTAGAGGGAAATAGATTAAGATTTGACACAAAAATACCTGCTGACTTCGACCGAAGGAAGGGAAACCTCTATATGGGAGCTGTCATGGGTAAACAACCTGGCGTGAACAACGGCGCATGGGCAAGTGGTATGACGGCTGACGGCAAGTTAAGGATTGAGGTCTCTCACACTGTAGATGCTGCATCACAGCAATTCAACTTGCCTTTCTGTGCTCCACTAAAGCTTATTAAACCTAGTGGTGATATTTATCTTCACTTCAAAGCTCTCGGTAGTTGGTTTGCTGTGACTTTGAATGTGCAGAAGGATATCAATCCCGATTTCATGGTGGTAAACTCTGATGTGGTGGCCACCAATGGCACACTCGACCTGTTCTCCTCTAAGAATGGTGAGTTTATTTGGCAGCCAGAAGTTACGACGCAGAAGAACATCAGGTATGATGTGAAAAACTTTGAGGTGAAGGCTAAGCAAGAGAGCAAGCCATTGATTGTGTGGTTCATGCCCATTCTTAACAAAGAATCACAACAGCCTACTACATTGAGTCTTCAAACAAAGGCTACCTACTCAAGCAAAATGCTTCAATATTCTAAAAAAGTCTTTGACAAAAACGAACAATTAAAGAATAACAAGACTTATAATGTGAATATTACTGAGGATGCACCCGTTTGTGACAAAGGCTTGGTGATTACACAATTCTGGTCAACACGAAAGAATAGATGCTGCAACCGCAACGTTCTTCAGATTACTAATATCAGTGATCACGACATCAGCTTAGAGGGTTATTATCTTGTTCGCTCTGTATTTGGTAGTGCTGAAACGCCTTCTGGCGTGATTGACTTGGGTAACCTGGAGGAAAACAACGCACAGTTCTTGTACAATGATCGCCAAAAGAAAGTACTTCCCAGTGGTGCCTCGCTGCTGATAACCGGCTTTAACAGAAGAGTTGCCGAAGGTACTTTCGATTACTGCGACGACGAAATTTATCAAATAGCACTCCTTGGAGAAGATGAAAACCTGCTGCAACAGTTTGTTCCAGAGGGTAATCGTGACCGCTGGGGACGAGAGTCGAACTGCCATTTCTGCAACGCTTATTTCTTGACTTTTAACGGTACAGATATCTCTTTGTCAAAGCCAAACGACATTGTAGATAACTTTGGACGCGATGCTTGTGGCAGAATCTACAACTTCCAGTTCTTGAACCGCACCTACTATCGTGTACCTTATTGTTATATCTATATGGGCGAGCAAGGCCTTGGTGGCGAAGCTACTCATCTCTATAAGCCAGAAAGGCGAGTATATTATCCTGGTTCGTACTGGGGACCGATGGAGAACTTTAGCACATGTTCCTGGAGATTTGAAAACGAGAACAAGATTACATCATTAGGTTTCTGGGGAAAATACGGTGATATTTTCATGTTCAGAAATAATATGTACTAATTGTCATTGATGATTTCAATGAAGGAATATTAAACAAGTGGGGTGATAAAGACACCCCACTTATGTAAAACCGTTGGCGAAAAGGATGATGCCATCATTCTTTTCGCCAACGGTTTTTTATATCATGTGCCGCATGTAGACGTGGAAAATGCACAACCTCATGGGTGCAAGGGATAAAAAGCAGGGTGTAAATGGATTTACTTTCTGCCGAAATCAGCGGGAATTTCACCCCATTCGGCTGTTTCCCATTTAACGACAGGGTTGCGGTAAGCGTGCGTTTTCAGCCATTGTTCGGCGCGCGAGATAATCTGATAGAGTTGCTCTGTTTGTGGTGTGCGCTTCAACTTTGTTTTACATTGTTTCTTCTTCACCCACAAAATGGCGTTGTAGCTATCCGAATAAATGGTTTTTTGCGTATCGCCCTGTTTCCACAACAAGGCCAACGCATGCACGATAGCCAAGAACTCACCTACGTTATTGGTGCCATGTACGGGCCCGAAGTGAAAGATTTCCGATCCTGTCGCCAAGTCGATTCCCCGATATTCCATGGGTCCTGGGTTGCCTGAACATGCCGCATCTACCGCCCATGCCGAAGCCCCCCTCTGTCCCCCCGATAGGGGGGAAGATGCTAACGGCGTAACTAAGTTGGTCTCTTGCGAATTGTTTTTTATCTGTTCTGCTTGATCCATGTGGTCTAATGATTTGAGTATTTGAGAGATGACGGATGAAAGACGGTGAAGCACCTGTTCGTTTGTGAAACGTAAAACGGTAAAACCACGACTTTTTAAATCAGCTGTACGTTCGGCATCCATGAGCGGTTGACTACCTTGTAGATGATAAGCACCATCTATTTCAACCACCAATTTGAAACGAATGCAAGCAAAATCAGCAATATAGTTGCCGATGATATGCTGTCGTCTGAACTTACATCCTCATTGGTTTCCACGTAATGCCTCCCACAACATGCTTTCTGCCTGTGTTGAATGCCTTCTACTTCTCTTTGCAAATGCCTTCAATAACTCATAATTCGCACAATCTGCCGTTTCGTGTTTCCGTTTCATATCATGCGGTCAAATTGCATTCAAGCCGATAATGTATTTCCCTCTATATATAATAAGGTGGATTATCGGCATCAGCAAACGAGAGTTGATCGATTAACATCCGTCAAGTAGATGGGCAAACAAGGTAACTTCCTTCTCCCTCCCCTACTGGGGAGGGCGGGGAGGGGCTTCCCTACATCCTCTCAGGAACCTCTATACCAAGCAGTAGCATGCCGTTCTTGATAATCTTTGCCACGTTGTTGGCCAGCACCAACCGGGTGAGTTTCTCCTCTTGCGTGTCGGCGTTCAGTATGCTGTAGTCGTGGTAGAACTGGTTGAAGTCTTTGGTCAACTCGTAGCAATAGTTGGCAATGCCGCTCGGACTGTAATCCGTTGCAGCCTGTTCTATCACCGCACCGAAGTCGTTCATCTTCTGTATCAATGCAATTTCCTTGTCGTTCAGTGGCGCATCGGTGGGCAGTTGTGCGGGCAATGCCATGCCCTCTGCCGCCGCTTTGCGCATGATGGAGCGGATGCGGGCGTAAGTATATTGGATGAACGGACCCGTGTTGCCATTAAAGTCGATAGACTCTTCGGGGTTGAACAACATGTTTTTGCGGGCATCTACCTTCAAGATGAAGTATTTCAGTGCGCCCAATCCAACCACGCGGGCAATCTCACGCTTCTCTTCCTCGCTCATATCCTTGAACTTACCCAGCTCGTCACTGGTCTTGCGGGCATCGTCTATCATGGTTGCTATCAACTCATCGGCATCCACCACCGTGCCTTCGCGGCTCTTCATCTTACCGTTTGGCAATTCAACCATGCCGTATGAGAAGTGTACCAACTCCTTACCCCACTTGAATCCCAAGCGGTCGAGCAAGATGGAAAGTACCTGAAAATGATAATTCTGCTCGTTGCCGACCACATATATCATTTTGTCGATGGGAAAATCCTTAAACCGCATGTCTGCCGTTCCGATGTCTTGCGTCATGTACACGCTGGTGCCGTCAGAACGAAGCAACAGCTTTTGGTCCAAACCCTCTTGTGTCAAGTCTGCCCATACGCTGTTGTCATCCTTTCGGAAGAAAAGACCTTTCTCCAGTCCTTCTTCTACCTTAGCCTTTCCCTCGAGGTAAGTATCTGATTCATAATATATCTTGTCAAAGCTAACGCCCAACGTCTTGTACGTTTCATCAAAGCCGGCGTAAACCCAGTTGTTCATTTTTTGCCACAAAGCGCGCACCTCTTCATCGCCCTGCTCCCACTTCACGAGCATTTGGCGCGCCTCTTTCATCAGCGGAGCCTCTTCTTTCGCCTTGTTTTCGGCGGCCTCTTCGTCCAGTCCCTCGTCTGTCATGAACTTGTTTTTCAGCTCTGCCACCTCGGCCCTGTAGTGCTTGTCAAACGCCACATAGTAATCGCCGATGAGGTGATCGCCTTTCTTTCCGCTCGATTCGGGTGTCTCCCCGTTTCCCCATTTCAGCCAAGCGAGCATCGATTTGCAAATATGAATGCCTCGGTCGTTCACGATATTGGTCTTCACCACCTTGTTGCCATTGGCTTGCATGATTTGCGCCAACGACCATCCCAACAAGTTGTTGCGCACATGACCCAAGTGAAGTGGCTTGTTGGTGTTGGGCGATGAATATTCTATCATCACCAAGGGCGATTGGTCTGTGACGGGTTTTTCTCCGAATTTTTCATCCGCATGCATGTCATTGAGCAATCCCACCCATGCCTCTTTGGCGATGTTGAGGTTCAAGAAGCCCTTCACGACGTTGAAACCAGCTACGGCCGAACAGTCTCGCACCAGCAACTCGCCGATGGCTTGCGCCGTGTCTTCGGGTTTCTGGCGTGATATTTTCAGGAAAGGAAATACCACTAAGGTGAGGTTTCCTTCAAAGTTACTCTTTGTTTTTTGTAGTTGTACCATCGACATGGGTACATCTTGTCTGTAGAGTTCTTTCACTGAAGCAATGACAGAACTGGCTATTTGGTTCTCAATTTTCATGCTAATAAAAAATAAAATTTACTGACACTGAAACAATCTTCATGCTTAAAAAGCATACCTATCAACGTTTTTGATGCTTTATCAATAGAAGATTTATGTGCTGCAAAGGTACAACATTTAATTCAAAACCACTGGATAACCGCTGTTTTTTATCCCAGCTTCCACCCTCATCTCTTAAAATACAGTCAGTAGATGGTCGTACACCATGCGCTATACGCCCTGCATTCTTCTACCCAACGTTTGGCATGGCGAAGAAACATATAATCATCATCGAAACAATCCCTCCCTTTGGGAGAACATTCTGCTTCATGCAATAAGATTATTTTTTTCTTGTATCAGCCGTAACTACAGCTCAAGGAATTTCTACGACCACTGCTTTTCCTGTGAACTTGTATGGCTCGGTTGTGAGAATAGAATTGTATTTCTCCACCTTCCTGCCATTGATATCGATGTCCTCGAGTGCAAAAATGAAGGTGGTGGCGGTCTCGTCGCTTTCTCCTTTGTGAACGACAGTAACCTTTGTTTTGTAGTCTTTACGGCAAATGACATTGAAATCAATAGCCCCACTGCTGTTTACCGAACGAACATTTTTGCTCCCTTCGAACACGAAAGGGAGGTCATTACTCAGTTGGTGCGCATGCCCATCTATATATAAGGTGATGTTTCCCTCAACTGGTAACAAAAAGCGTTGATAATTTGAAAAGTCAGAAAAAGTACTTTCCGTGAGGTGAATCACCGCTGACGATATCCGCAGGTCGAAGTTTCTCTCTGCAAGACTACTGTCGTGAGGGAGGATGAACAGCTCTCTTGTGATGCCACCGCTCCATTGGTTTACCTTATAATCTGACTGTTGGATAATTTTGAACATCTTTTGTTGGTTTTGATGATAGAAGAATAGCTTTGTCCCAATGTTGAAGTGAAAGCCACCTTCTCAATGAACGATGTGGCGAAGATACAAATAAAATGAATAGGTTCGCACGCTTTTCAATGAATTTTATACGATGACGAAGGACTGCTCGTTGACGATGAGTTCCTCGATGCGCCATGAAAGTTCGGTGCATAGGTGCTTTTTGTTTTTAAATCAAACCCAACATTCTTCCGTGAAATATCTGCTCTTGTAACGTGTTTTTAACACAAATGCTGGGCGTTTTTACAGCCAACTTGTTCGTAAGGCGTCAATAAGCCCATTATGAAAGGATTTTGTTATTGAGTTGATTAGTAACGACTTATATGCTTTTTGCTCCTATGTGGTAATTAAAAAGCAACGTGTTTGGGGCAAAAAGCCCTTCAATATGATGCAAATTGGGCGGTTAAAGCATGCAGATTGAGTGGTTAAAGCATACAGTTTGGAGGGCAAAAGCATGCATATTGCCCATTTGCTGCATGTGAATAGGGTACAAGAGGCTGAGTTTAAGGCTTTGAATACCTTAAAAATCTCCTCATTTTGTCTATTTCTCAATTTTATTTTGTTAAAGAAAACGAATTAATTTAACAAACGAAAGGTTTGTTAACAAAGTAGAGCGTCGGTAGCCCTACACATGTAAAAAATCCCACATCCCACCCTCATCTCAAAGAATACAGTCAGTTGACGGTCGTGCTACGTGCTCTTTACGCCGTGCATTCGTATGCTGATGTGCTGAACCTGCACCGTGACTTGATTCTAAATAGAATCATGCTGTTGGTTCCGAACAGCGCAAGTGATCATACTTTTCTTTTTCAACTCGCCCTGTATTGCGAGACTACGTCCATAAAATGTCATTGCGCAACCCGCGAGTTGCGTTTGTCGTTGATGCGACCTTATACCAAGTCTACCTCAAAATTGGTGGCCTGAATTTGCATGTCCAGCTTGCGCAACTCCTGCGAAAAGTGGTCAATCTGCTTGTTCAGCGCCTTGATGTCGATTGTAGAAACGTATTTAATCTCGGTACGCGAATAGCGATCTTGAGTCTGAGTTGCAGCGTTAAAAGCCTCTCTGAGAATGCCAATGCGCTTGGTCAGCATGTCGCGTTCGGCCATCATGGCGGTCAGGGTGCGTCCATTGCGCTCTGTCTTCAGGTTGGTGATGTTGATTTTCAGAATCAGTTCCTCGAGCTGTTTCAAGCATTCGTCCAGCACTTTGAGCAGCTCTTCCGGCTGTTCGGCAGGCTCGTCGCCCTCTTGGATTTTCACGTTTTGCTTCAGTCGACTGCTCAATTGATCAATCTTTTTCTGCAAATCTTTTCTCAAACTTAATGCTTCTGCCAGTTTCATGATGATATGTTTTTATTGATTTTTATTCATTTGTTTGGTTTCTTGCCTACGTTTGTCCAACCCATTTCGCTGGCTCTTTCGAGGAAAATGCGCAAACCTTGGCGGATAGAACGCAGTCCGAACTGCTCGGTGCGAATCTCATTTAGCGGCAACCACAAGGCTGCATCGGCGTCGTCACCAGCTTTCAGACAGGATGTATCGCTCACTTCGCAACGGAAAAACATGTCGAGTGTAGGGATATCCAGTCCGCTGTAGCGGTATTTGTTGGGCAGACTGAACATATATTCCGCGCGGTCTACCTGCAAATTCGTTTCCTCTTTCACCTCCCTGATGATGCCTTCTTCGCCCGTTTCGTTTGCATCGGTGAATCCACCGGGAAGATCCAGCGTTCCTTTGCCGGGTTCGTTGCGCCGCTTCTCAACCAACAATTCGCCACGTTCGTTGAGGATGAAGGCCACGTTGGCGGCACTTGGATTCATGAAATACACAAAGTCACAGTTCTCACATCGTTTGCTCTTCTCGTTATTTTCCACGAAGTGTTGGCTCCCACACACTGGGCAGAACTTGAATTTTTCCAAAAAATGCATCATAGTTAGTCATTCTTATCTTGTTGGACACTATCCAAATACAAATTTAGACAAAATATTTGAATTAGAGGTCTGTTTTGATGAAAATTGAGAAAGGACCTTGATTTACCCCCGTACATCGTACATTGCTGGTAAAAAATATCCGTTTACTTGGGTGAACCGCCATTTTTATATAATTTTGCACCAAATGGTATTGAACTATATTTGGGTTTCATTTTTCATCCTTGCCTTTGTCATCGCTTTGGCTAGAATGGTTTTCATGGGTGACATGGAGGTGTTTCCGGCCATGATGAATTCTACGTTTGACTCGTCCAAGACAGCTTTCGAGATTTCGTTGGGACTTACGGGCGTGCTTTCTTTGTGGCTCGGTATCATGAAGATAGGCGAGCGGGGAGGCGTCATCAACGTCTTGGCTCGTATGCTTTCACCCGTATTCTCTAAGGTGTTTCCCGACATACCGGAGGGACATCCCGTCACAGGTTCTATCTTTATGAACATGGCGGCCAACATGTTGGGGCTTGACAATGCCGCCACGCCGCTGGGACTGAAGGCGATGGAACAGCTACAGGAGCTGAACCCGAGGAAAGACACGGCCACCAATCCGATGATTATGTTCCTGGTTCTTAACACCTCGGGACTGACCTTGATACCCGTGAGCATCATGGTGTATCGCTCACAGCTGGGAGCTGCGCAGCCCACCGACATCTTCATCCCCATTCTGCTGGCTACTTTTTTCTCTACCATTGCCGGTCTTATCATCACATCTATCTATCAGAAGATCAACCTGCTCAACAAGGTCATGGTGCTCACCCTTGGCGGAATGGCGGCCATCGTGTCGCTCATCATCTGGGGATTCGGGCAGATGAGCAAGGACACGATGAACGTGGTGAGTACCAGTGTGGCCAACATTCTGCTCATGACCATCATCGTATTGTTCATCTTCGCTGGTTTGCGCAAGAAAGTGAATGTCTACGACGCCTTCATCGAAGGGGCGAAAGACGGGTTTACCACGGCAGTGCGCATCATACCTTATTTAGTAGCCATCCTCGTGGGCATCGGTGTGTTCCGCGCATCGGGTGCTATGGATATGTTGGTCGACGGCATTGGATGGTGCGTATCGGCGGTAGGAGGCGACAATCAGTTTGTGGGTGCCTTGCCAACCGCCCTCATGAAACCGCTCTCGGGCAGTGGTGCGCGCGGCATGATGGTTGATGCGATGACCACGTATGGTGCCGATTCGTTCGTTGGTCGCTTGAGTTGCATCTTCCAAGGCTCTACTGACACCACCTTTTATATATTGGCCGTCTACTTCGGCAGTGTCAACATTCGCTACACACGTCATGCCGTGGCGTGCGGATTGCTGGCCGATTTGGCGGGTGTTGTGGCGGCAATAGCCATCGCATACATGTTTTTTGGATAGAAGCCTCTCCCCCAGCCCCTCCCCGAAAGGGAGGGGAGTGAATAGCTGTATTGTGTTGTATTATGTAATGGGACTATCAATTTGTGAGCTTGTCAATTAAACCAACTATCTATTCCCCTCCCTTTCGGGGAGGGGTTAAGGGGTGGGGCTGTAATTTGTAAACTATATCATTTCAACTATGTCGAATCTAAAGTCATTGGTTAAGGATACAGCCATTTATGGACTGAGCAGCATTGTCGGTCGTTTTCTCAACTACCTGCTCACTCCCCTGTACACCATCAAGCTGGCATCGGCCAGCGGCGAGTATGGCATCATGACCAACATGTATGCCGTGACGGCATTGATACTCGTGATATTGACATTCGGATTGGAGACCACCTTTTTCCGTTTTGCCAACAAGTCGGGCGAAGACCCACGCAAGGTTTATTCTACAACGCTGATTGCCGTTGGCTCCGGCGCGCTCAGTTTCTTCCTGTTGGTGCTGATGTTCTTGTCGCCCATCGCCTCGTTCATGGGCTATGCCGACCATCCTTCGTATATATGGGTCATGGCACTCACGGTGGCTATCGACTCGTTCCTGTGCATTCCGTTCGACTACCTGCGTTTTAAGAATCGCCCTATCAAGTTTGCTTCTCTCAAAGTATTCATTATTGTTCTGAATATTTCGCTCAACTTGGTTTATTATCTCTTGCTGCCAGCACTCTATGAGCGTCATCCAGAGACGGTGGGAATGGTCTACAGTCCGTCTGTTGGCGTGGGTTATGCGTTCTACATCAACCTGGCTTGCTCGGCGCTCACCATTCCTTTGCTGTGGAAAGAGCTGACCTGCGTGAGCTATGTCTTCGACAAGAAGCTGATGAGGCGCATGCTCTCGTACAGTTGGCCCATCCTTGTGCTGGGGTTGGCGGGCATCCTGAACCAGACAGCCGATAAGATATTGTTTCCACATATCTATCAAGGAGCCGACAGTTTGGCCCAGCTTGGCATCTATGGAGCCGCCAGTAAGATAGCTATGATTATGGCTATGATCACACAGGCCTTTCGCTTTGCCTACGAACCCTTTGTCTTTGGCAAAGCAGAGGAACGCGACAATCGAGAAACCTACGCCAAGGCCATGAAATATTTCATCATTTTCACCCTGCTGGCCTTCCTTGTTGTGGTGGGCTATATGGACATCTTGCGCTATCTCATCGGCAAGGATTACTGGGAAGGACTGCGTGTGGTGCCCATTGTTATGGCCGCCGAAATCATGATGGGCGTTTATTTCAACCTCTCATTCTGGTACAAACTCATCGACAAGACCATCTGGGGAGCGTATTTCTCGGGCATTGGTTGCGCCGTACTCATTGCCATCAACGTCATCTTTGTGCCCCGTTACGGCTACATAGCCTGTGCATGGGCTGGCTTTGCGGGCTACGGCGTGGCCATGATTCTGTCGTATATTGTCGGACAGAAGATGTATCCCATCCGCTATCCCATGCGCAGCATCCTCACCTATGTGGCGTTGGCAGTGGCTTGTTTCTTTGTCATGACAGCCTTTAATGATGTACTTACCACAGCTGGCGCACTGGTTGTCAACACATTGCTCATTGCGTTGTTTGTGGCCTACATCATCAAGTTCGACTTCCCATTGCGCCAATTGCCCATCGTAGGCAAATATTTCAGAAAATAAATCAATTACAATCATATGAAAAAATCAACATTACTCCTTGCCGGACTGCTTGCTGCCAGTGTAGCAAGTGCCGACGAAGGCATGTGGACCTTGTACAACTTGCCGCAAGCTGTGTATGAACAGATGCAGGCACAGGGCTTTCAGGTTCCTTACAACGACTTGTACTATGGCGATCAGGCCATGAAGAATGCGGTGGTCAACTTCTCCGGTTATTGTACCGGCGTGGTGGTCTCGCCAGACGGATTGGTGTTCACCAACCACCATTGTGGCTTCGAGGGCATCCGCAGTCACTCCACTGTGGAGCACGATTACATGAAAAATGGCTTTTATGCCAAAAGCTATGAGGAGGAACTGCCTAACAAAGACATGTTCGTGAGCTTCATGGTCGAGCAGAAAGACATTACCGACAAGCTGAGAATGATGGACTTTGACAATCTCACCACCGAGCGACAAGACGCGATACTCGACTCACTACAGAACGCCATGAGCGACTCCATCAAGTGCATTGACAAGACACTACACATAGGGATTGACGCCTTCTACGAGGGCAACACTTACTATGCCACCACCTATCGGCAGTTCAACGATCTGCGACTGGTGTTCGCTGTGCCCAAGTCGATGGGCAAATTTGGCGGCGAAACCGATAACTGGATGTGGCCACGGCAAACCTGTGACTTCTCCGTGTTCCGCATTTATGCCGACAAGAAGACCAACGGCCCGGCCGAATATTCAAAGGATAACGTGCCATATCATCCTAAAAAATGGGCACAGGTAAGTCTGCAAGGCTACAAGGATGGGGACTATTCTATGACGATTGGTTATCCTGGGTCGACCAGCCGCTACCTTTCGTCGTATGGTATTCGTGAGCGTAGGGACGCACTCAACGCTCCCCGTGCGCAAGTGCGTGGTGTAAAACAAGCCATTATGACCCGACACATGCGGGCAGACGATGGCGTACGCATCAAGTATGATTCGAAGTTTGCGCAGAGTTCCAATTACTGGAAGAACTCCATCGGCATGAACAAGTGCATCGACTCCATCGGCATCATCAACCAAAAGCAGCAGTACGAGCAGAAAATACGCCAATGGCAACAGCAAACAGGGTACCTGAAGGGCAAGCTCGACTTTGATACCATGGCCCGACTTTACAACCAACGCCTCGATGTCATGAAGGCTTTTATGTTCTTCCGTGAAACATTCGGCCGCACCAACGAGTTCACTACCCGTGCCATGCAGCTGAATAATAAGGAAATACTCGGCCCCAAAAACAATCCCAAGAAGCAGTATATCCTCTTCAAGGACAACAGTGATGAATGGGATGAGGCATTGGATAAGGAAGTAATGGCTGCGCTGCTCAAGAATTATAAAGACAAGGTGGCGGCCAAATATCTACCTAAATTCTACCAAACCATCACCACCAAGTACGGCGGCGATTACACCCGCTATGTCAATGAGCTGTATAAAAAGTCGTTCCTGATGAAGAGTGGCAAGCGAATCTACGCCAACAAGAAAAGCTACCAGCGTGATCCAGGAGTCGTATATAGTCTTGATTTGCTGGAGACCATGGGTGAATTTACAGCCGATTTGTCGGCATTCGAGGACAGTATCAAGCTCCAAGAGAAATATCTCTGTGCCGCCAAGCTGCGCATGGAGGAAGACATGCCCCACTATTCGGATGCCAACTTCACCATGCGGTTGAGTTATGGACAGGTTGGAGGATTCTTGTTAGGCGGTAAACCTTCGGGCTATTACACTACAGCTGAAAGCATGGTGGAGAAAATGAACCAGGCTGATAAGGTGTACGAATATCAGGCAGAACCTGTGATGAAAGAGATTCTCAGCGCCAAGGACTTCGGTCTATACCAGGACAAGCACACGGGTAAGATGCAACTTTGCTTCCTCACCAACAACGATATCACCGGTGGAAACAGCGGAAGCCCGATGTTTGACGGGCAAGGACGGCTCATCGGACTGGCTTTCGACGGCAACTGGGACAGTCTTTCGAGTGACATCAACTTCGATTCTCGCTTAGCTCGCTGCATCGGAGTGGACATCCGTTATGTGCTGCTGATGATGGATCGCTGGGGACATGCTGACCGTTTGCTCAAAGAAATCAACGCCCAGTAAAGCACTGCTTATATGATAGCGGTGACAAGTCACGTGGGCAGGATGAAACGTGAAGCGGATTGCCTACCATGTTTCATTTCGCCTTGCACCCTATCTTCACACAAACTGTTTTCCTTGCTCAGCGAATTGCCTGAACGAGGAAGACAGTTTTTCTTGTTTTTCCATGGTTCGTCATGGGTGATATGACAGCCACTTAACTCCAAAGAAAGGTTCATCATCCTAAAAAAAGTGTTTGATATTTGTAACACAATCTGCGTTTTCTACGTCTGATGAAATAGAACACCACCATGATAGCGTGTTTTTGAAGTAACATAACATAATCCATTAAATAATAAAAACGTATGAAAAAAGTGATGATAATCGCAGCATTGGCATTCATGACCATGACTGTTCAGGCCCAAATGTCGGTAGATCGTTTGATGAGGAAGTACAAACATTCGCCCAAGGCTGAATATGTACATGTGCCGAAAATGATGATGTCGCTTGCCAAGGCAATAACGACCAACGATGCCGACGACTATTCGAAATACATCAAGCATATCAACAGTATCAAAGTCTTGGACATGGAGGATTGCTCAAAAGCTGTTAAACAGCAGTTTTTCAAGGATGTTGCTCGACTGAAAACAGTCGGTTACGAGGAGTTGATGACGGCTAAGGAAGCAGATGAGCAAACCGTAATCATGGTGAAGAGGAGCAAAACTAGGATTAAAGAGCTTGTCATCATCGATTCGGGTGATGACGATGCCGCATTAATCCAAATCTTAGGAAACATCAGGAATTCAGAGATACAAAAGATTCTTGCGGAGGAAAAGAAGAAATAATCAGCTCCCCAACCCACTCAACCTTACAAGCTGTATGGATGCCTCACAATTTAAACAGTGTTTCTTGCCATGTCATGAGCAAATGTACCGCATGGCATGGCGGCTCACAGGCAATGCGCAGGCGGCCGAAGACCTGGTGCAGGAGGCTTTCCTAAAGCTGTGGATCAAGCGCGATGGACTGCAAATTACCGACTCGGCCGAGGCTTTCTGCGTCACCACGGTGAAGAACTTGTTCTATGACCAGGTGCGTAAGCGGCGTCCACAGACCACGGATTATACCCCGGAGGAGTTGCAGATACCCCACGATGACGATGCCGGCAGGGCGATAGAGCAGGCAGAAGACAGGCAGATGGCGTGGCAACTCATCAGCGGTCTGCCCGAGCAGCAACGGCAAATCGTGATGATGAGGGACATCGGCGAGATGGCGTATCGGGAGATAGAGCGGCAAACGGGACTCACAGCGGTAAACATCAGGGTGCTGTTGAGCCGCGCCCGCAAGCAGATGAGAGAACAACTAAAACAGATGAAAGACAATGGATACAGATAATATCAGGCAACTTCTTGACCGCTACTATGACGGACAGACCAACGAGCGCGAGGAACAAGAGCTGAAAGACTATTTCCTTCAGGATGACGTTCCGCCTCAGTGGGCGACCGACCAACAGCTGTTCCGGCAGTTGTATGGCGCGAATATGCCGGCCGTTGATGGTCTGGAGCAGCGGTTGTCGCGGCAGATTGACGGCTGGAACCGTGTGGAGAAGACGACTAGTCGGCGTTCCCGCACCGTCGGTCTGCGGTGGATGGCCGGCATTGCGGCCTCCCTGTTGTTGCTTTTCACCATCGGCCTACTGGTCGACAGACAGCAAAAACAGGCGCAATATGCCGTGCAGCAAGATACATTCGACGACCCGAGGGATGCGTATGCCGAAACACAGAAGGCCCTGATGATGTTTTCCAAGTCGATTAACAAAGGTTTAAATAAAGTAGAAAATGTTACACAAGAGTGATTTGACTGCATGGCTGAGACCATTGTCCCTGGCCATTTGCCTCGTATTGGGGTGTGTGTCGCTGTCGGCACAGGATCGTCTGTTCAAGCAGTTTGAGAACACCAAGGGCGTGTCCACGGTGTACATCTCGCCCGCGATGTTCAAGCTGATGCCCAAACTCGATGTGGGCGACAAGGATTTGGCCAAGCTGGCCTCCCGGCTGACGCGCTTGCAAATCCTGCAATGCGAACGCCCATCGCTGATTCCTTCTATCAAGAAGCAGGCGCAGGCGTACTATGACAACAACCGCTATGAAGTGATTATGCGGGTGAAAGACGACGACGAGCACACCACCATCTACCAGAAAGTGGTAGGTAAGGGCAACAATGAGTTTGTTCTTCTCAACGAGGAGAAAGCCGAGCTGTCACTCATCCACCTCATCGGGAACATCACATTGGGGGATATAAAAGATCTCTACGACCGATAGGTGACGAGCGCGTCATACGGAAGAAGGCTGGTTTGAATGGACAAACCAGCCTTCTTTTTTCGATGGAGGGTGAGTATGGATTTCAAAGCTTGATGCATGATTGTAACTTACTGTCATCTACGGCTTTGCAATAGCATTGACTTTGGGCGCCAAACCCATTGACTTTGACTGCCAAACCCATTGAGTTTGACGACCAAAGTCAATGAGTTTGAAAACCGATAAGATGATGGTATGATGTAGGGGCGTAATTCATCACGTTTCTAATAAATATAAATGGCCTGGAGGGTAGTGGTGGTATCACGCTCCTCCAGGCCATCGTGTTGTTGTGTAAAGGCTTAACTATCAGTATTTCACCTTGATATATTTCACGCCGTGAGTGGGCACAAAGTAATTAGTGTCGGTGGTCGACAAGTCTTTCTGCTGCCACAAGTCACGCACGGATTGCAACTGCCGAATGCCCAGTTGGCCGAAATATTTGGAAAGATCCACGCGCGCATCCTCGCTTCCTACATTAAAGATACCGATGGCATGACAGCCGTCGGCCAGTGGACGTTGCCATATTTGGATGTCACCGTCCAGCACGTCGCGCTTGGCTTGCTTGCCCAGTGCGTCTTGGTTGATGGCGTTTACCTCGTTGTTGCACAACAAGCCGAAGGTGAAGTCGTCCATCTGACTGAGGTCACCGCCCATGAGCATGTTGGCAGCCAGCAGAGTCCAGAGCGAGATGTGTGTGTACTGCTCGTCGGGTGTCAGGCGTGTGTCGTGGAGTTTTGGACCCCATCCCACCTTACCTACTACCAGCATGTCGGGATCGTTCCAATGACCTGGCCCGGCGTAGGGATAGAGTTCGGCCTGACGTACGAATCCGATGTAGTACAACGACTGCCATGTATCGGTGATATCGCCCGTGGTTCTCCACGAATTGGCATCAACCGCATGGCCCCATTTCCACACGTCGGCCATGCCGTATTGACATAGACTGTAGAAAATGTCGCGTGGCTGTGCGCGCAAGTATTCCTGCATTTTCAAGTAAGGACGCACGTATGCGGCCACGGAAAGGTCACCATCGGCATCAAACTTGCGGCTGTAACCACACCAATCGTATTTCAGGTAGTCAACACCCCACTCGTTGTAGGTCTTCGCATCCTGCTCCTCATGGTCGAGCGAGCCAAGGTAATGCCCGCATGTAAGGTCGCCCGGCGAGGAGTAGATGCCAAAGCGCAGTCCGTTGTTGTGCAGCCAGTCGCCCAGTCCTTTCATGTTCGGGAACTTTTCGTTCACGGCAATGGTGCCGTCGGCGTTGCGCTTCTCGGCCTCCCAGGCATCGTCCACGTTGATGTAATTATAGCCGTAGTCGGCCAATCCACGGTCGATGAGTGCCTTGGCGGATGCCATTACTTTCTCTTGTGACACGCTGGTGCCCCAGCAGTTCCAGCTGTTCCAACCCATAGGCGGTGTCAAAGCAATCTGATGTCCAACGTGGATGCTGAAGTCTTTCTCATCTTTTCCCTTGCTGTTTTCGGCCACCAAGGTGAGTTTGTATTCGCCTCTCTCTTTCAAACTGCCGCTGATGACACCGTTTTCGGCGTTGACGGAGAGCCCGGCTGGCAGGTTCTTCACACTGAACTTCATGGGTCTGTCGCCAGAAGCAGGGATGCGGAAGATTACTGGAGAACCCGGGCGCACACCCATCACTGCTGCACTGTTGATGCGGGGCGTGGCTGGAGCAATGGGCGTGAGAATGTATTTGGGCGCATAGTGGCGTGTGATGCTCTTCTTGCTTTTGGCATCTGTGTAAACACACTGGATGCGGACATAGTTGTGGGGGTTATAAAAAACGGCGATGACTGACTGCCCGTTGGCTTTCAGGGAGAGCTTGCGTTGTTGCTGACTCAATACTTTTCCAGTCTCGGGGTTCACCATGTTGATTTGAAGGGTTCCTTTCTGTGCGAACTTGAAGACGTTCTTGAATTGAATCTTGCACACGTCTTTGCCTTTCACCTGGGTCTCGCCGAAGGTGATTTTGAGTCCATCCACTTTATTGGGAACGTTCAGCTTTGGGGCACGGAAGTACATGCCACCGTCTCCTCCGCCATTATATACGCGCACGGCAATGACGTTTTCTTGTCCCCATTTCACGGCTTTGTGCTTGGCGGAGATGCTATATTCGCGCTCAGCGTCGAACGCTTCCTTGTATCCTTGTGGCGAATCGGGCAGGCTTCCCGTGCCACCAATGCGCACACCATTGAAGAACGCTTCATCGGCATCATCAATCTTGCCAAGGTAGATGTTGATGGTTTGTTTTAAATCAGAGTTGTCCAGCATCGCTTGGGGCAAGATAAACTTGAAGCGATACCATCCGTAGGTATTCGTCTTGGTGGGTCCTTGCTCTCCCCACTTCATGGTAGTTTTGAGGGTTTTCCAGCTGCTGTCGTCGAAATCGGCATTCTTCCATTCGGGATTGTCGCCCATCTGGAACTTCGCTTTGTCAAAAGTAAGTACTTGCGCATAGGTCATACTAGTTATGAAAAGCAGCAGTATGGCTAAGATTTCTTTTCTCATGAAAAATGTTGTTTTTGGTTATTACGTTGGGTTTTGTTGCAAAGATAACGCTTTCAAGATAAACTCATGCCCCGAAAAAGAAGAAAAAAGAGAAATAAAGGCGTGTTTTTTCGTTCTTTTCTATTTATTTTCATACCTTTGCGAGGTTTTGGGATGGGAAGGTGAATGACCTAAACGATACATGAAGATGTCGATGGGACATCTCGAATGAGCAGAAAAGTAGCCTGAAAGAAAATCCCAAATTGGATGAAATATTAGATGATAGACAAGACAATAAGTATTATTTATTTTTTTTAGATGAACGTAATTACGAAAACAGTTCAATTGCCTGATGGCAGAACCATCAGCATTGAAACCGGGAAAGTTGCAAAACAGGCCGATGGCTCAGCGGTAGTTCGCTTGGGTAACACGGTGCTTCTCGCAACTGTTTGTGCAGCAAAGGATGCAGTTCCCGGAACAGATTTTATGCCTTTGCAAGTTGATTATCGTGAGCAGTACAGTGCCGCAGGCCGTTTTCCAGGTGGATTCACCAAGCGCGAAGGCAAGCCTAGTGATAATGAAATCTTAACTTCTCGATTGGTGGATCGTGCGCTTCGTCCACTTTTCCCTTCTAATTATCACGCCGAAGTGTATGTGCAAATCATGCTTCTTTCTGCCGATGGCGTAGATCAGCCTGATGCTTTGGCTGGGTTGGCAGCATCAGCAGCCATGGCATGTTCAGATATTCCTTTCGATTTCTATATCAGTGAGGTTCGTGTGGCACGCATCAATGGCGAATATGTCATCAACCCAACCTTCGAACAGATGAAACAAGCCGACATGGACTTGATGGTAGGTGCCACCAAGGACAACATCATGATGGTGGAAGGCGAAATGAAAGAAGTTTCTGAGCTTGACCTAATTAATGCTTTGAAGGCTGCACACGAGGCCATCAAGCCTATGTGCGCCGTTCAAGATGAGTTGAACAAGGAGCTGGGTAAGGATGTGAAGCGCGAGTATGATCATGAGGTGAACGATGAAGACTTGCGTGAAAAGATGAACAACGAGCTGTACCAGCCCGTGTATGACATCACCAAACAGGCTCTTCCTAAGCAGGAACGTCACGACGCTTTCGACAAAGTACTCGCCGATTTCTTGGAAGAATACGATGCTGCTCACGCTGCTGATTTGACCGAAGAGGAACTGGAGGAGAAGCATGCAGAGGCTACACGCTACTATGATGACGTGTTGAAGAATGCCATGCGCCGTTGTGTTTTGGACGAAGGTAAGCGTTTGGACGGTCGTAGGACCGATGAGATTCGTCCTATCTGGTGCGAGGTTAGTCCGCTGCCAATGCCTCACGGAAGTGCAATCTTTACGCGTGGTGAGACGCAGTCGCTGTCAACTTGTACGTTAGGAACCAAACTCGACGAGAAAATGGTTGACGATGTCTTGGACAAGAGCTATCAACGTTTCCTATTGCATTACAACTTCCCCCCATTCTCAACAGGTGAAGCCAAGGCTCAACGTGGCGTTGGTCGCCGCGAAATAGGGCATGGACACTTGGCATGGCGAGGCTTAAAGGGTCAATTACCTGATGACTTCCCCTACACAGTGCGCTTGGTGAGCCAGATATTGGAAAGCAACGGATCGTCTTCCATGGCCACTGTTTGTGCCGGTACGCTGGCTTTGATGGATGCAGGTGTACCTATGAAGAAGCCTGTTAGCGGCATTGCCATGGGCTTAATCAAGAACCCGGGTGAAGATAAATATGCCGTTTTGAGCGATATCCTTGGTGATGAGGACCATTTGGGCGACATGGATTTCAAGACAACCGGTACGCGCGACGGATTGACTGCTACGCAGATGGACATCAAGTGCGATGGCTTGAGCTTTGAAATCTTGGAGAAAGCGTTGTTACAAGCAAAGGCAGGACGCGAGCATATCTTGAACAAAATGCTCGAAACGATAGCTGAACCTCGCCCAGAAATGAAGCCTCAGGTGCCACGCATCGAAGCGTTTGAGATACCGAAAGAGTTTATTGGAGCTGTTATCGGGCCTGGTGGAAAGATTATCCAACAGATGCAAGAAGACACAGGAGCCACCATTACGATTGATGAGGTTGACAACGTGGGTAAAATACAAGTGAGTGCGCCCAACAAAGAGTCAATTGATGCGGCCATTGCCAAAATCAAATCCATCGTTGCCATCCCAGAAGTAGGCGAGATATACGAAGGAACAGTACGCTCTATCATGCCATACGGCTGCTTTGTAGAGATACTTCCGGGCAAAGATGGCTTGCTGCATATCTCTGAAATAGATTGGAAACGCCTTGAAACGGTAGAGGATGCCGGCATTCATGAGGGTGACAAGATTAGGGTGAAGTTGTTGGAAATCGATCCAAAGACGGGCAAATACAAGCTCTCTCGCCGTGTGTTGTTAGAAAAACCTGAAGGCTATGTAGAGCGCGAACGTCGTCCTCGCCGCGAGAATGGTGGTGAGCGTCGCCCACGTCGCGATGACAATCGTGAGGGACGTCGTCATTATGAGAATAGTGATCGTCAACCTCGTCGCTTTGAACATCGCAACGAAGGCTCTGATCGTGCTTATAACAACGAATCCAACGAGTTTAACGATACGTTTGATGCAGAGTAAGAATCAAATTTTAATCGTACGCATCAAGCATTGATCATTGATAGTCCCAACGATTTGGGACATTAAAATAAGGGGTGAATGGCAAGCATGCCGTTCACCCCTTTTTAGTTTTATTGGGTCGAATGGACGTTGGTAAGGTGGGATTTACTTGATTCGTTCGTTCTGTAAGAAGTCTTCGTAATGGTCTTGATAGCCATTGAAAACATTGATGTCTACATCCCCTTTGATTCCATTTACCCGCCCGTCAGGACTCAGTTGCCATATCACCAGGTGTACATCCGGCTTGTATTCGCCATAGCGAGCAATCCATACGTTGTAGTTTTCCATGAGCTCGGGAGCGTCGGGCAAATACTTGTTTACAAACGTTTGACTGATGTATAATATCGGTTTCACGCCCACGCGCCTCTCTACTGCTTGAAGCCACGCTCTCACTTCGGTGAACAAAGCCTTGGTGCCACCCATCCTTTTGATTTGACTGGGGAAGGGTTCTACATCGAGAACGGGTGGAAAATCGCCTTTTTCAAAGCGAGTGTGCCGTATGAAATAGGCTGCTTGCGCCTTACCACTGGTCCGGGTGGAGAAGAAATGATAGGCTCCGCAATGGATGCCGTGTCGCTTTGCCGCCCGATAGTCACTCATGAAGTACCTGTTCCGGATGGTCGTTCCTTCGGTTGACTTGATGTAACAAAACGAAATGGGATAGCTCACGGTGCCTCGTATGCGTTTCTTACTGATAGTACCGAGGTGCGTAATGCGCAGTTTATTCCAATGAATGGGGTAGTGTTTCTTGCCAATATCGTGCTGATGTCGGGAGATATCGATACCATAAATGCGCTGATCGGTATAAACAAGTCGTTCACCCAAGTACCTGTCGGCTTTCCATTCGCCCAAACGTAGCTTCTTGGAAGACGACGAAAAGCCGAACCCCCAGCGCTGATTATCCCGCCAATAGCCATGATAATACGTGCCGTCGTGCGATTGGTAAGTGCCTGCACCCTCAGCCAAACCTTCTTGATTCAGCTGTCCATGGTAGGTTCCGTCAGCGTCGGTACGCGTTCCATGCATCAACGTGTCGGCCTTCCATTCGCCCACGATGCGCCGTCCATGTGCGTCGTAACTCACACCCATTCCCTCTCGCTTACCCGCTTTCCACTGACCCGCGTACACGATGCTGTCTTTGTACCGCATTTCACCGTAGCCTTCGTATGCGCCATGCGCCACCGAACCCCTGTATGTGTAATCTCCATGGCGCACCAATTCTAGTTCGTCTGGCTGAATGTTACAGCTAAAAAAGAACAGCGTTAATGTCGCCAACGTGACATGAGCCCATTTCAAAGAGAGTAGATGGCGTTTCATGGTTGCTTCTCCTTTCTCAAAAGGTCGCGCAGTTGGCTCCGCGTGATGACCTCGTTCCCTCTGGTGATGCCGATGAAATAACCGCGTGTGCTGAATACTGGCGACCCATCACCGCCCAACACCGCCGGCAAGTCGTGCCGATTATCATGAAGTGTTGTTGAGATGATGCTGCACGAAGCATCGTTGCTGGCCAGCTCCTTCACGTCAAGTCCGCCGTAGCCCACAGCAAGTGCTGCGCCATGCGCCTTGCCATTTACAAAGAAGATGGACAACGGAGCCACGCCCGTGGGCGTCGTTCGTCCAACCGTTTGCAGCAAAACCGTTTGGCATTGCTTGGAAGAGCCAACCTCACGCATGCGTACTTGCTGGCATTCACCATTCGGAAGACGGTAGTAAGCGGTATAAACCGCCTTGCGTATCAGCTGTGGCCGGTCGGCTTGCCGCACCGTATCAAACAACTGTGCAAGCCTCATGCAATGAGCTTTTTCATCTTCTTTTTCATAAGCGTATGCCGCCACCGTGTTGTATCCTTCGTCATGAACGTCATGAATGCGCAGGTAGTAATTCAATTCTTTCAACTGATCACGCAGCTGACGTATTCTTTTCTGATTTCTTTCTTTCTCCTTTTCAATCAGCTTCCATGCGTCTTGCTGATTGATTTCGTTTGGCTTTGTCATGACAGAGATCATTCTTCCTCGGCATGAAGGCATGAAAGCATATCTGTTCGCCCACACGCCTGTGGCATAAGTGGTGCGTACGCATGAATCTTGTTGCAAGGAGGGACGCACCAAGGCGGTGTCGGACGCGATGTCGGAAAAATAGAGTACCGTCTTTCCTTTGCACACCATTTCGTACCACGACTGACAAGCGACAATGGCCACCGAGCGCTTCATCTGTCGTGCAGATGAAGGCCATAAGCTCCATGTCACCCATGCGATGATGGCAGATAGCAGGATGACCAGGATCATGAGCTTCAAGCGGGGGATGTGTCGACGTCTTTGTTTCATGCCATGCAAAGTTAGTTGAAAAACCAGATAGAGCAAAATGTTGTTTGTTTAATTTTCAAGATGTACTTTTCAGCCATTCATCACGCCTGAACAAGAAGGGAAGAGGATTGGCATAAATTGTTAGGATTTTTGCTCGTTTTAGGCCCTTAAAACGGCACTTCAAAACTGCTCATCTGGAAAAAATCAATAGGCGAGGAGGAAGCAAATTAGAGATGATTTGGCAAGAAAAATGATTTTTTACGCTTAAAACAACGCGTTTGCTCTACTGTAACGATGCCTATGGCGGGCAATTTACATGCTCTTGTCGTGTTAAAGCATGCAGATTGCCCTTTAAAAGCAATGCTTTTGTCAGGAAATCGCATGGCGCATTGGGGGTTAATTGTTGGCGAATATGCATAAAATATTGTGTATTAATGAGGTATAAAGCTCGCTCATGCTTGGCGTATTTGCGCCCAAGAGCAAGGTTGTTTACAAATAAGCCAAGGAGCGAAGGGTGTCGTGTCAAGAAAATTCGCATTGATCGATTATTTCTGTTTTCAGTCAGTAAGCAGGTCACATTTACCTATTATTAGGTGTTGGGTGGGAACTTTATTATTCCTACCTTTGCACCTCGATAAAAGAATGATTATAAATGATGAAAAAATTACTATTTCTTTTAATCGCATTATGCGGTATGACGGCGTCTTATGCCCAAAAAACTGACGCTATGCTCTTCGGAGATGTGAAGAGCAAAACCACGGGCAAGCACTTGCCTTATGCCATCATCAGCGTAAAAGGCACACAGATGAAGACCGTGGCAGATGAGAGCGGACACTTTAAGATGGCTCACCTGCCTTTGGGCAAGCAGACCATAACAGCTAGTCTCATTGGCTATCAGGAGCAAGGCATCGAGGTGAACATGGTGTGCGGCAAGGGTTCGGAGGTATACTTTGTGCTGGATGACGACGTGTTGAATCTCGATCAGGTGGTGGTGACGGGCACTCGTACGCAGCACTATGTGAAGAATGTACCCATTCGGACAGAGGTGATTACGTCAGAAGCGTTGAAAAACAAGAATGCACTGAATGTTTACGAAGCGCTGCAAGGCGTTCCCGGCATAAGAGTGGAGCAGCAATGCCAGTTCTGCAACTTCTCACAAGTACGCATGCAGGGCTTAGGTGCCGAGCATACACAGGTGCTCATCGACGGCGAACCCATCTATTCGGGGTTGGCCGGTGTATATGGTTTGCAGCAAATGGGAACCACCGACCTGGATCGTATTGAGGTGGTAAAGGGTGCCGGCTCTGCCCTTTATGGCAGCAGTGCGGTGGCTGGAGCCATCAACTTGATATCAAAAGAACCCACGTTTGAGCCGAGCATCAAGGCTGATTTGCAGTTTGGTAACTGGGGACTCAAGAGTTACAATGCCTCAACATCCCTTCGCAACCAGCGCATTGGGTTCACGGCCTTCGCCCAGCGCATGGAGACCGATGCCATTGATGCCACGAAAGAGGGGATGACGCGCAAGGAAGTGAAGGGCAAAGACGGCGTATCTGACCGTGTAGAGAGCAAGCTCAACAATTTTGGAGTAGGCGTTTATTTCTACAGTCCGTTTGCCAAGAACGACAAGTTGGTCATCCGAGGCAAGGCAACACAGGAAGACCGTGTGGGTGGAACCATGACCGATGACGCATTTCGCAATCCCTTTACCGAAGGCACGGAGAACATCAGCACCAACAGATTGACGTCAGAATTGGTGTACACGCTGCCCATCGGCTTGACATCGGAGTTGAACTAATCGGCAGCCTACGTTCATCATCAGCGCAAGGCCACCAACGACAGCTTTTTAAGCGACTACATGGCCACGCATGACGGAAAGACACCCGACGTGCAGATGATGCGCCCTTACATGGCCAAAGAGAACACGTTTACCACCTCACTGACCTTCGGAAGCCGGCTGGGCGACCACAACTTACTGGTTGGCGCACAGGCCTATTTAACCAAACTGCGCGAAACGGGCCTGTACTGCATTGCCGATGAAACTTCTCAATACCTGGGAGAAGCCTATACATCGCTGGGCAAGAAGCACGCAACAGAGTTTGGCTTCTTCGCACAAGACGAGTGGAACATCCTCGACAACCTGTCCGTAGTGCCGGGAGTGCGCCTCGATACGCATCGTTCGGGTGAGGAATACGAGTCGAGCAAGAAGGTTTTTGACAGTGCGTTCCCTGACACGCATTTCAATGAGACCAGCGTCAACCCACGTTTGGCCATAAAGTATGAGGTGAACCCATCGTTGGTTTTGCGTGCAAACCTTGGCACAGGCTTTCGAGCACCTTACGGATTCAGCGAAGATTTGCACCTTTGCTCTGGTTCGCCGCGTGTGTGGAAATCGTCTAACCTAAAGGCAGAAAAGTCGATGAGCTTCAATCTGTCGGCAGATTATTATGGCAAGAACTACCAACTGAGTGCCAATCTCTTCCGTACGAACTTGAAAAATAAGATTGAATTTTCTGATGCAGACGAACAAGTACGACGACTGGGTTATACTTATCAGTGGGAGAATGTGGATGATGCGTATGTTCAGGGAATTGAACTGAGCGTGAAATACAATCCCATACGCGACATCAAGCTGGGCGTGAACTGGACCTTCAACCAGGGACAGTACAAGCACGAGCGCGCAGACTGGACCGACCGTCTGGAATTGGTGAAGGCGAAAGCGCCAAAACTTGTACAACAATATGAGCAGTATGCCAAGGACAGCAAGAACGTTTCGCGCTTCCCAGCCATGACAGGTGACTTTGTTGCCGAGTACACGCCTGGCACCTGGACCTTCTCACTCATCGGTTCGTTGCAGGGCAAGATGTACATTGATTATACGTTTGATGGCGAAAACGACTTGGCAATCGCCCAGAATTCAAAGATCAAGCAAACCGAAACTTTCACCACATGGAATCTGCGCATGGCCAAGCGATTGGGTAATTTTACCCTGTATGCTGGCGGCAAGAACATTTTCAGCTACATTCAGGATGAGAAGCATCTTGACGATGCAGCCTTCATGTATGCCCCTGTGTATGGAGCCACATGGTATGGTGGGGTGAGCATCAAGCTGTAGCAGCAGGAAGAGGGTAGGTTTTGTACATGAATCATTACCCAGCTTTTCGGAGGGTGTATCATCATTCGTTGTTATGATGCACCCTCTTTTCGTGCCATACTATCTCTGTTTGTTAGATGTCAGGCCAAACAAAGACGCCTCACCATGCAGATAGCGCAAGGTGAGGACGCATGATATTCAATCGTTATAGATAACAAAACACCCATTGCATGAAACGTGCAATGGGTGTCTTGTTGCTGATAGTAGTGTTTTTGTCTACCAAAGAATGGCTTGTTCCTCGTCGGGAATCAAGATGTTGTACTGGCGTTCCATGGTCATATTTCCTTTGCAATGGAAACGGATGGGATTACTTGGGTCTGACGTGATGTCTGAGTACTTGTAATCCAGATACAACGTCATGATGCGACGCTCGAGATAAGGCTTGGTGGGATGCTTCGATACCCGGTAGGAATAGGTGCAGTTGCCACTCTGCTCAATGGCCACCTCATTGGCTGGGTCGCCTGCTGTGATGGTCACGGGACCAGTGATGTTACCCTCGGCATCGGGTGTTCCTTCCCCAAAGGTGGCAATCACCTTGTACTTATGACGGTTTACATCCTCCTCCCAAACGGTTCCAGCATAGAAGAAGATAGAATGGTCGTCTACAACGCGGGCCAGACGATTGTCTTCAACGGCAGGATCGTTGGTTGTTCCGTCTATGTAGATGTTCATGTTAGTTGCCGAATATCTTCCTGAATAGTCATTGAACAGGTTGATATTCAACAGCGCCTTGTACCATCCCTTGCGCATGTTCTGCGTATAGGAGCTGCTGGGTTCGATGGTCAATGGAAGTACCCACTGCTCATTGAGGTCCAGTCCCGAGAGGTTGAAGTCAATGATGTAGTTGGCTGTGACCTTTCCTGATGGGATGTGGCATGTTGGAGATGGGAACGAATAAAAGCGCTCGGGCAGTTGTTTGAACCATAGGTCGTTGCGTCCTACGGCAAAGCGTGCCTTGTTGAGGATGTTCAGCGTGTCATTGTCTACACCAATCTTCACGTCGATGTCGCTTGCATTTGGCGTGGACCCGCTGACAATGACGGGCAATTTGTATTGTCCCGTTCCGTCAGCCTTGTACCTCATATATATATTGTATACACCGTTGCTGCCTCGAGGAGCCTTGAAAGAAACCATTTGTGTATACAGCTCGTCTTCCCATTCATTGTTGCAGGCGGTGTATGCCATACCTGTAATGGCCATAATGGCGAATAAAAATATTTTTTTCATATCGTGTATGTTTTTTGATGCTGCGCATGAATTAATCATAGTTCTCCCATCCTGGAGCCTGCGTCATATTCCTATTTCGTTTCAGCTCGGTGTAGGTGATGGGCCAGAAGTATTGCTTGCGTGAGAAGGATGTCTGTAGGTTAGGTACGCGTACAGGTACATAGAATTGCGTTCTGTACTCCTTGCTCATGTTGGTATTGCAGCCATAAACCTGTTCGGCCTCATTCTCTTCGGCAATCTTCCAGCGACGAAGGTCGAAGAAGCGTTGGTTCTCATTGAAAAGCTCAACCTGCCGCTCATGAACGATAGCCTTGAAAAAAGCGTCACGGCTGGCGTAGGTTTGTTCAGAATAGTCGGGAACGCCGGCACGCATCCTTACTGGCATCACGCCACGCTTCATCTGTTGGATGTCGCGTGACACCGTATAGGTTTGCTTTCCGTCCCAGGTAGGGATGTTGTGAGAGGTGGTGAGGTTGTTCAGAGCCTCGGCGTACAGCAGCAGTATGTCGGCATAGCGAAGGGTAGGTTCAACCTTTACCTTGATAAAGCTGCCATTACCCACGGCACAATCGTCTGGATGAACGTATTTCATGATGCCGATACCAGTGTTGACCCATCGCTCATTGCTATTGACACGGCCATTGCCCTCGCCACGATAATAGAATACCTGTTGGTTTTTATAAATATTTTCCTGGCTACTTGAGCAGTACCATATAGATCCACTGTAAGCCACAGAGGCGTAGAAACGCGGTTCACGGTTGGCATATCCCAGCCAGATGCCGTTGTTGGGCAAATGGTCGTAGGGATGTAGTTTGGCATTATTTTTTGTCGTGAACTGCTCGTTACCATATTTCTCCAGTACTGCCTCTCTGCTGTAAGGAGTTCCATCTGCCATGTCATAGGCGTCGCATTGCTTTTGTGTCATGCCATGAATGTTCCAACCACCACAGGATGAAGGCATTTGGTGCCGTACCAAGTCGGTGACAGCTCCATTTGTTTCTAGATCACCCTTGTCACCATTCCTACCGCGCGTGAATATCAACTCTGGATTTTCGGCAGCATACAGTTCGCCATTGAAAACTGAACGATAAGACTCGAACGGATCGATGTCAGCCCATCCTTCTGGGAACGGACGACTGGAATAGGGCTCACACACAGGCGGTGTGATGGTCGCAGGGAAAGAATTGTCAATAGCTTTCTCTCGCACGGGTGTGGTGTAGATACGATAAATACCAGTTTGGTCAGCATAGTCAATCAGATCCCTGCACGCTGCTGCGGCCTTTGCCCACTTTACTTCGTCGTAGGTTTGTGATATGAGCTGGTTACCTTGCTTGTCTACAAAGTCGGCCATCTCTGTGTTTCCGTTGTAAAGAGGACTCGCTGCATACGTCAATACCTTTGCCCTAACAGCCAGTGCAGCTCCTTTGGTAGGTCGGGCGATGTTTTGGTTGTCGCGCTTCTCTGGCAAATCCTTGGCTGCCAAAATCATTTCTTCTGCGATGAAATCAACACAATCATCAAAGGTGTTGCGTGGATACGACAGTTTGTCATAGCTTTTTGTATAGTCGGCACCTTCTGTGGGCATGATTGGAACGGGGCCATACTTTCTGATGAGCAGCCAATAGAAGTAAGCTCGAAGGAAGCGAGCCTGCCCTTTCAGATCGTCTATCTCCTTTTGATTCAATTCTTCTGTGGCGTGAGCATTCATCAAGAAGATAGATGCTTGGCGAATGGCGTCGTATGCCCATGGCCATGAATTGGTGTAGTAATCCTGGAAGGCATAACCATAACCGTATTCACCAAGCTTGAATCGGCGGTAACGTTTGCCGGCTTCTCCCTCGTTAAAGGTTTGGTCGTCAGAGAAATTAGTTGGACAGATGTCGCTGTGTCCAATCTCTATGTTGTCTCCTTGCAGGCGGCTGTAGCAGAATGAAAGCCACTGCATGGTACTTTCTTTATCAGAGAAAATGTGGTCGATAGACTCAATATCCTTGAAATATTTGTCTACTTTCAGGTAGTCGGAACATGAGACCGTGGTCAATGTCAGACTGACGGTCAGCAATTCGATGGCAATATATTTGATTCTTTTCATGATTATATGCTTGTTAATCGGTTATAGGCTGAATGTTATACCCAGTGTATACGTTCTGGCCAGTGGGTATTTCTGTCCATCAGAACTGCCCATTTCAGGATCCCATAAGTTGAATTTTGAAAAAGTGAGCAGGTTGGTACCCATTAAATAGATTCTGACATTGTTGAGGCGCATGGCTGTAACGACTCTCTTTGGTAACGTGTATCCGATGTCAAGATTCTTAAGACGTAAGTATGAGCCATCACGCAGCCAGTAGGTTGAGCGGCGATAGTTGTTTCTATTTCCGCCATAGCTCAAGCGAGGATATTTGGCATTAGTGTCTTCGTTCTTACCCAATGACCAGTAGTTGTCTATCACGTCGGTCAGGATGTTGCCTTCCGATCCTTTTGTAAACGGATAAACGGTATATCCACCAATAAAGAACGATGATTTTCCTACGCCTTGGAACAGTACATTAAAGTCTAATCCTTTCCAACTTGCAGAGAATCCAAAGCCATAAATCAGGTTTGGTTTGACGGTGGCACCGATTGGCACAACATCGTTTCCATCAATCACACCGTCACCATTGACGTCCTTGTACTTGATGTCACCTGGAGCAATGTCCTTGCTGACTTCACCGGATGCGAGCCCCTCTTTGGTCAGACCATCTTGATTGGCATGGTAGCGTATGTCTTCATAGTCTTTGAAAAGACCTTCTGCAATCAGTCCTCGGGCCTGTCCTACGCGGAACCCAGCCTGTTGGGTATATGGGTAATGGCTATAAGCCTCATCGTATTCCAAAATTTCACTCTTGCTATAAGTGAAGTTTCCACGCAGTGTGAAATCAACCTCCCCTATCTGATGGGAGAATGCCAGGTTGCCGTCAAATCCTTTTGAAACAACAGATCCAATGTTTGCCGAAGGTTTCTCAGATGCATTAACACCGATACTCTGTGGCAGGTGACCGCGCCCCATGTAGATGCCGTCGCGCTGTTCATGGAAATAGTCGATGGTACCGCTTACTTTGTTGCTAAAGAAGTAGAAATCAAGACCAAGGTCATGCTTGGTTGCCACTTCCCAGGTTACCTCCTTGGATGCCAGGTGCTTGTAGTACAAGCCTTTGTAATAATAGTTGGATGTACCAACATCACCGTACATGTAGTCTGCCCTTGATGCAGCTTTAGAGTCATCACTCTTTTCATTCTTACTGTCATATACATAGAACGTGGGTTGATAAGGGAAGCGTGTTGACAAGTAATCGTTACCCACCTTACCGTACGAATAACGTATCTTGAACATGTTAACCCAAGATAGTTTTTGCTTTACAAGCGGCTCCTCACCTAAGTTCCATGCCACAGAATAAGCTGGGAAGAAACCAAACTGGTGACCGCTGGCGAAATTCTCAGATCCGTTGTATCCAAAGTTGAAGTCGAAATAGTAACGATATTTCCAACCATAAGTGAAACGCCCTGCGATACCTTGGTGACGTCGCTCAATGGCTGCGATGGTCCTGTCCATGCCAGAAAGCCAACGTTGTTCAGAGTTGTTGATGGTTTTGTCTTGAGTATATTTCAACACCCCACCCGTTTGATGGTCACCGAAAGCACGCTCATAGTGCAATTCAGCCTCGAGGTATTCTTTTCTTTCACCGTTAGAGTATGGGTTGGACGTCATCAGTGATTCGTTGACCAACTTTCTAAACTCAATCTCGCCAGCTGAGTTACGAAGTCTTTCGGCGCGCCATCCTTCCGGAGACTTCGAATGATTGTTGCCGTTGCGTGTGTAAATGTCGAAACCATATCGCCCGATAAACTTCAGTCCAGGGGTGATAAATCGGAAGTCTTGCTCCAACGTAGCTGTTGTCTGTACCGTGCTTTTCCAGGTTTCGTTATATCCACTTTGGGTAACCAGCACCCATGGGTTGTTTCTACCTTCGTCACCAGACGATCCCCAGCGGCCATTCTTATACTTAAGAGGTGTGGTAATGGGATTGTATTCCATGAGCGAACGCCATATCCATCTGTAGTCAGCCCCAGGTTTGTTTTGTTTTTCCATTGATCCCGATACGCCTACTTTCAACAAGGTTGTCTTTGACAAGTCCATGTCTACATTCATTCGGTAGTTGAAACGGCTATAGTTCGAGTTGGTATCATAGTCCTTCAAGGCTTTGTCTGTCTCATACATGCCGCCTTCGTTGACATAACTGGCGGATACGAAGTAGCGTGCAAAGTTGCCACCGCCATTCACATCAATATTGGCACGGTAGGTAGGAGCACCTTTCTTTAGAATCATGTCCATCCAGTTGATATCTGGAAACACCTCTGGGTCTAATTGACTTTCAAATAAGTAGATATCGTCGTCGGTAAATGCAGCAGGCTCGTTGCGGGTGGTGAGAGCCTCATTCATCATTCGTGCGTAGGTAGGACCATTTACAAACTTAGGCAATACGGTTTGTGTGCTATAGCTGGTTTCTACCTTTCCGCGAACTTGGGTATTGCCCTGTCGGCCTCTTTTGGTTGTAAAGAGCAATACGCCGTTGGCACCACGAGAGCCATAGATGGCAGTTGCCGATGCATCTTTCAGGACGGTAAATGTCTCGATGTCTTCAATGTTGATGTCGTTGAGATTACGCTCGAATCCATCTACCAACACCAGGGCGCTCTGTCCTGCACCAAAGGTGGAGACACCACGAATCCAGAACTCGGATACGTTGTCGCCAGGTTGACCTGTTGTTTGGCGAGCGAACACACCTGGAACAACTCCTGCAAATGAGTTGGAAATGCTGGCGGTAGGCGTTCGTAGATCTTTTGTGTCCACTGTCGTCACTGCACCTGTCAGTGTAATCTTCTTCTGCACACCAGTACCCGTTACGGTTACCTCGTCGAGAACGGTTTTCTTGTCTTCTTTCAGTACGACATTGTATATCTTCTTTTCTTTCACGAATACCTCTTGCGTTTCCAGTCCGATGTATGAATAAACCAAATGCGAGTAGAGAGGCACTTTAATGGTGTACTTGCCGTCAATGTCAGTCACTGCACCTTTGCCGACAACGCCCTTGATGGTGACGCTAACGCCAATTAAAGGCTCGTGCTGCTCATCGGTGACAGTGCCGCTAACTTCTATAATTTCCTGATCTTGAGCGTATGTAGTTGTCGTCCACAGTACCGTCAATAAAAATAGGATGATATATTTTTTCATATAGCTTAGATTGTTAAAGGTTATTCTGTTGCCACATAGCGAATGCCACGGTTGTTATTGTCACCTATATACCATATTTCATCACTGGGGTCGTAGGCCAGACCACAAGGCCTATGCAGGCGTGCTTCTTTCAATGGATCACCATC
>NZ_ADEG01000088.1 GCF_000177075.1 Hoylesella buccalis ATCC 35310 | reverse complement strand
TATTTAATGACTATATGCGGTGGTAATTTATAGAACCTGCCAATAAAAAGAACCCATAAAATAGAGTGTATTCACAGCTATTTTTCGTAACTTTGTCAACCCAACGAGAATAAATTATCATTAACAAATAAAAGATTCGAAAATGAAAATTGATCAATTCAATTTTGCTGGAAAGAAAGCAATTGTACGCGTAGACTTCAATGTTCCATTGGATGAAAATGGAAAGGTAACCGACGACACTCGCATTCGTGGTGCTCTGCCTACGCTGAAGAAAATTCTTGCAGACGGCGGTGCTGTCATCATGATGAGTCACATGGGCAAGCCCAAAGGTAAAGTGAAGGCTGAATTGTCACTCAAACAAATCGTTAAGAACGTTTCAGACGCTTTGGGCGTTGACGTGAAATTTGCGAAAGACTGTGCCCATGCCGAGAAAGAAGCAGCTGACTTGAAGATGGGTGAAGCCTTGTTGTTAGAAAATCTTCGATTCTATGCCGAAGAAGAAGGTAAGCCTGTAGGCGTTGAAAAAGGCACACCTGAATACGACGAGGCAAAGAAAGCCATGAAGACCAGTCAGGCAGACTTTGCCAAGAAATTGGCTTCGTACGCAGACGTATATGTAAACGATGCCTTTGGTACCGCTCACCGCAAGCACGCTTCTACAGCTGTGATCGCCGATTACTTTGACGCCGACAACAAGATGCTGGGCTACCTGATGGAGAAAGAGGTGACTGCCATTGACAACGTGTTGAAGAACGCACAGCATCCTTTCACTGCTAT
Organism: Hoylesella buccalis ATCC 35310; assembly: GCF_000177075.1. GTDB lineage: Bacteria > Bacteroidota > Bacteroidia > Bacteroidales > Bacteroidaceae > Prevotella > Prevotella buccalis. The sequence goes on along the minus strand of NZ_ADEG01000088.1, from coordinate 7,449 downwards.
CATTGGCGGCAGCAAGGTAAGCTCTAAGCTGGGTGTTATCAAGAACTTGCTTGACAAGGTAGACAACTTGATTATCGGAGGTGGCATGGGTTACACCTTCATCAAAGCACAAGGTGGCAAGATTGGTAAGTCGTTGCACGAAGATGATTTGATGCCAGAGGCTCTCAATGTGATGAAAGCCGCCAAAGAAAAGGGCGTCAACCTGTCATTGTCAGTAGCAACCGTTTGCGGAAAGGAATTCTCAAACGACACCGAACGCAAGGTGTTCCCCATCAATGAAATTCCAGACGAATGGGAAGGCATGGACGCATCGAAAGAGAGTTTGGAAAACTGGAAGAAGATTATTCTCGACTCTAAGACTATCTTGTGGAACGGTCCTGTTGGTGTGTTCGAGTTGGAGAACTTCGCACACGGTACTGGTGAAATTGCCAAATACGTAGCTCAAGCCACGCAAGAGAATGGTGCATTCTCTCTCGTTGGCGGTGGCGACTCTGTGGCAGCTGTCAACAAGTTTGGCTTGGCCGACAAGGTTTCTTACGTGTCTACTGGTGGTGGCGCGATGCTTGAAGCCATTGAGGGAAAAACTCTTCCTGGTGTAGCTGCCATTAAAGGCTGAAAACAGCATGCAAGGGATATTTCCTTGCAGGCATAAATAAAATTGGGTAGGAGGTAAATGTTATTCATAAAAGGCATTTATCTCCTACTTTTCATATTTAGAGTGCTGTACAACGAAGCCGTGAAAGCCCTCAATACTTATCATTCTGTCGCCACTGCTCAACGAATGCTCGGCAAACTCGAAACCTATTCACAATCTCTCGTCAGGCTGCAACAGCAAGCCGTGCTACTGACAAAATCTCTTGAGAGTAGACATGAATAAATACTGATAAATCTAATACCCAGCATTCGTTCCGTACTGCGGAAGCCCAATCCTTCTTTGGTCAGTTGGATGATTTTGGAATCGGTGTCAGGAAGATAGGCTTTGTAGGTGTAGTCGGTGATAAAGCGCTTGTGGCAATATTTGCATTGGTAGCGTTGTTTGCCATTGCAATTCTTCCCACTTTTGACGATTGACTCAGATTGACAATAGGGACATAAAAACTTAACTCCCAATCTGGAGCATAAAGTTCCAAAACTATCCTGTTGCTTCATTTGCTTATGCTATAATTGCGAAAATAATGCGAAGGCAAAGCGCTAATTCCTGCCTTCGCATTTTTAATTTATCAGATAGTCCTGATAATCAAGACCCTATTTTCACAACTCCCAATCTGAAGCATTACCAATCACTATCATTAAGAAAAGAAAAACTGAACCAGTTATATTGAAAAGTACCATTAATAATTGGGACGGTAATACTAATTGCTTTATCTTGATAGATAATTATTTTAGGAATTTCTTGCCAATTATGTTTTTCTAATCGATACGCTTTTCCGCATACGTAATATATGGGAATATTTTCGTCGTTAACTCTTGAAGTAAACAACCAAGTCAGAGGACAATCATATAAGGATTGTTCAAGACTCCTGTCTATTTCTTGTATTTCGTTTCGGGATGGTATCAACTCATATCCTCTAGTTTTATCATCTGAAATAAATTTGTAATAGATAATTGAGTGAGTACTGGTGGTAAAAACATCACAATGATTCGTGATTAAGTTAATCTTTAATCTTTCACAGTCGATGAGATATAATTTGTCCTGGACAAGAATAACAAAACAAGATTCAATGGCATACGATATAGGAATCGCCCCCTCTATCTCCATACCATTTAGCTTAATTTTCTTTTCAAAAAGAATATTCATTTTCTTTCCCATAATTGTTAATAGCATCTCTTCTGCTTCGTAATCTATTCGACTCACCATTAAATAATCCCTATTCCGACTTTGAGCTAGGTTCACAATGGGTAAATTCTGCTTTGAATGCCAATAAATATACTTTGCATTTTGAGGAACATGCCAAAGTATAATATTCCTACCTTTTGCATATATCAGTGCAGAGTCCGAGATCTTTAAGCAATTCGAGGTCATGGTTGAATCGATACAATAACTGTGGTTGCGGTAATTCCTTATATCCAGTCTTTGCAGTTTCCTTTCAATCGCTTCCGTATCATCGCTATTTTGACAATAAACCAAATATTTACCTATTGTACAAACAAAATCTCCGTGAATGCACAAAGTATCCTTATTCTGTGAATAAATAGGTAATCCTATATAGCAATACAATATAATTATGCTTAAAAAACATGCCCTATATTTTTTCATCGCTTTTGAGTTGCAATATGAATATGATTATTATGCCCAGAGATCCTCTTAGTTTTCCCCTCTTTTTCTTGTATATTAGGTCCAAAATTCTCTCTTAAGATAGGATTCTCTCTAATTGCACGTTGAAAAGCATCAACTTTTTCATGTGATTTAGGATTTTTAACTGGGATTCCATTTACCATGTCAATGTCTATAGCTCTTCCTCCATTTGATGCATAATGATTGCTTGAAGGGGAATGTTTCCCAGTTGTAGTTGTAGAAACATCAATAGAAGTAATTCCTGCGCCAGAAATATTAGCATCGTTTATCCCTTTAATTAATAAACTAACAGCATCTTTTGACAATGCATAATCACCATAACCCCCAGTTGGACTCTTATACTTAAAAGTTACACTAACTTTAGTTCCATCATCTGTTATAAAACTCTTAGGTATATATTGCCCACCTTCTACATTAAACCTACCACTTGCATCGGATACTTTTATAATCTTATCCTGCTGATAATCGTATCTCATTCCAGATTGATATATACTATATGTTTCACCTATATTTCTATACTCCTGACCATCGTATGTTATAGAGTTGGCATTCCCTTCCTGCCAGAAAATAGCAGCAGTTTCATCATTTCTATACCAATCTGTACCAGTTGGATCAATATACTTGACAGGATTATTATTTGTGTAGCAATATCCTGTTAAATTCGGATATTTCTCCGTTAGCGGATCAACCCCCAGCCACATAGAATTTTGGGGATCCATATATCTGGCACCATAATAGTATAAGTCGGTTTCCTCGTCAAATTCCTTGGCGTTGAGTTCTACTCTACAATTGGCTGCACTCGGCATAGTGCAAGCAAGCTTGCCTCTGCCCTCGTTGGCACAATCGTTGAATCGATAAGGCGTGTTCCATGTGTTGTTGCAGTTGGCTTTCCCTGCGGCCGCCGATTTCCGCGTAAGCTCCAATTCATCTATGAACACTTCGCCAAACGGCACATACTCGATGTGCTGCATGACCTCACCATCCAAGTTGGTGATGTAACTACTGCTTCCCAAATGGTCGAGGTGGTAGTAGAATTGCATCTTCTCGTGGTCGTCGTTCGACTTGTCTCTTGTACTTACAGAAAGAAGTTTCGTTATTTTCTTTACGTTTAATTCTGTCATAACGTACGATCGTTTATGGTTATCAACTATTAAACGTCGTTCTTTCCTGTTTATTGCTTACGGCTTTTAATACACATATAAGGATATTGATCGTTACCCATATATGATATGTGAAACTCCACCAACCATTCCGAATAGCGATAGGACTTTGATTTGTTTGACAATCTCATCCATGGCCAAATGCCTTATATGAAGTTTCTGTTCGTTAGGTCAGATGTTGCCGCCAGCTTCCTTCAGATTTCACCTCACGATGAACACCCTTGCTCTTGGCTATGTAATTCCCGCTATTAGGGCTTACTCGGGACTTCCACCCGTTAGATAATGCTCATGCCGAGCGTACTAGCAAAAGGCAGAGAATCTTTCCCTGCCTTTACGCCTAATCTTTTAAAAATAACATTGAAAATCAGATGATTATTTCAATAACTCCCGATTTGAAGCATTACCCATCTTATTCAATATTTAATTCCGCCAACGGGTAATGTTTTTTTCATTTTCATAATCCTTTCAAAATAACAGTTCTTTCGCTTACTGGAATTTCTTTACGTCTTTTGGCCATTACCGCATTATCTAAATTTTAAATATGATGTTACGCTCATTCCATCCGTCATTTTATATTTCCCAAAATTGGTAAACTCAATGGTATCAATCTTGTTATCTTTTAATTTTAATATGATCATTGTTATATCACAGTGACTTAACTGCTTCAATGATTGGATATATTGTTTATCTACCCAAAGAGAGCGAACCGCTTCTGGATGTATGACGCACATTACCTTATACTCTGTTAAGGTTTCAAGTGGGATTATTCCCTCTATCCCCACTTTTCTATTTAGCACTTTGATAGGCATACCCACATATATGGGGAGACCAATTAACCTATTTGTCTTCAATATACCCTTGGACAATTGATACGGAGCAGATTTTATTGGTATTTTTTCATAAATAAGAGTATCAGATGAAGATGTGGCATAAAATCCTATTGGAAGATCATTGTCAAAATTAAGATTGTACCTTGAATATACCTTCCTTGCTCTACTTTTTGATCTTATTGATAATATATTCGCCCCAAAAAATATTGGGTTATCGGATATAACTACCAACGTATCATTAATCCCTAACACAAGATACAACCTGTTTTCTACACTTTTCTGGTAGTATTCTTTGTCTTGGGGCCAAATCCGGATACCATAATATGTTACATTGCTCTGAGAAAAATTAGTTGTTATAGAATCTGTTAGTTCATTATCTTCAGAATTTAGAGGACTACAGATTGGAGACTTTACTTCTAGTGCGTCTGTTGATTCATCATTTTTATAATTCAATGAGACTCTCGAAGAGCCAAGACAACAGCTGCACATAAATACATACAACATCAAAGATAAGGACTTCTTCATTTTTAGAGTGTGTCAAAAGTTAATTAATTCTCGGCTCATAGTACCTCGCACCATAGTAGTACAACCCCGTCTCTTCGTCAACTCCTTGGCATTGAGTTCTACTCTACGATTGGCTGCACTCGGCATAGAACAAGCAAGCTTGCCTCTGCCCTCGTTGGCACAATCGTTGAGCGTTACTCTACGATTGCCTGCACTCGGCATAGTGCAAGCAAGCTTGCCTCTGCCCTCGTTGGCACAATCGTTGAATCGATAAGGGGTATTCCAAGTATTGTTGCAGTTGGCTTTCCCTGCGGCCGCCGATTTCCGCGAAAGCTCCAATTCATCTATGAACACTTCGCCGAATAGCACATACTCAATATGCTGCGACACTTCTCCGTCTAAATTGGTGATGTAGCTGCTGCTTCCCAAATGGTCAGGATGGTAGTAGAACTGCATCTTCTCGTGGTCGTCGTTCGGCTTGACTCTTGTACTTACAGAAAGAAGCTGCGTTATTGTCTTTGCGCTTAACGCTGTCATAACGTACAATCGTTTATGGTTATCAACTATTTAACGTCATTCTTTCCTGTTTATTGCTTACGGCTTTTAATACACATATAAGGATATTGCTCGTTACCCATATATGATATGTGAAACTCCACCAACCATTCCGAATAGCTATAGGACTTTGATTTGTTTGACAATCTCATCCATGGCCAAATGCCTTATATGAAGTTTCTGTTCGTTAGGTCAGATGTTGCCGCCAGCTTCCTTCAGATTTCACCTCACGATGAACACACTTGCCTTTGGCTATGTAATTCCCGCTATTAGGGCTTATTCTGGACTTCCACCCGTTAGATAATGCTCATGCCGAGCGTACATAGCAAAAGGCAGAGAATTTATCCCTGCCTTTATACGTAATTATTTAGAACCGAATTGATTATCAGGCAATTATTCTGACAACTCCCGATTTGGAGCATTACCAAAAATCGTGTGTTATTTGTTTTCATATATGATTTCTTTTGTTTCATAGTGTCGACTATATATTTTTTCTAATTTTACTATTCGATTATTTTTATCATAAGTAAATACACATGTATATGAAATAATGACGTCAGACATATTGGGCTTGTAAGTATAACTATATTGGGTAATAAGACTATCCTTGACTATAATGTTAATGCTAACTACATAGTCAACACTGGCATCAAGATACGTGTAATACTTATTGATATCTTGTATAGAAATCTTTTTTCGCTCCCCTATAGGCTTTGTAAACGATAAGATTTCGCTTGGGTCATAACTTGACAAAATATCAGCAATAATACACGCATCTTTATATATGACCTCGGGATATTTTAGAATTATTCCATAATCAAACAGGCTATTAGATTGATATAAAAATATCTTTTGACATTTGATTTCATCTGCGGACAATTTAACCAATCTACCTCGTTTATTATACACCCCGATTTTTTTTTCGTTTAGAAATAAACTTCTCTCTACCTTACAACCATTGCTTAAAATTTTTACAACAGTTTGTGATTTCAATTCTAAACTATTTAGAATTGAAATCACAGAAAGTATCAATATAGCACAAAATCTCATTACTAATCTTTTATTTTGGCGACCTCAGTTTTGAGCATTACACTTGAGACCTAAAAAGAGCTATTCCACATTTATAATCATCGATTTTACAGAGATCCATCCAATCTGCTTCAGATTCATGCAACGAATGGAATGTAAGTACACATGACTCTCTTTGTATGGTTAATATAATCTCATATCCACATTTCATTTCTTTAAGTATATTCTCCAATCTATCTGCAAAAATAAAAGCATTTGATACAATATCCTTACGACAAAAATCCTCAATGTGAACATTATTGAGAAAACATTCATACGCCGTCATATCATCAAACAAATCTAATGTTATATGTGGATTATTGACATAAAAACGTTTAAAGAAAATACATTGTCCATTAACAGTGATTCCTTCTTTTAAAAGATCTACAAGCCCTTTGGACAGCCTATTTGAAATAAGCTGCCTTTTCAGAAAGAGCATCATTTTTTTATTAAAAACAATCATTCTCCAAGATATTTTTGTCCTTGTTTTGTTGCGCTCCTCTATGAACACTTCACCGAACGGCACATATTCGATGTGCTACGATACCTCGCCGTCAAGGTTGGTGATGTAGCTACTGCTGCCCAAGTGATCAAGATGGTAGTAGAACTACATCTTCTCGTACCCTTCATTCGGCTTGTCTCTTGTACTTACAGAAAGAAGTTTCGTTATTTTCATTACCTTTAATTCTGTCATAACGTACGATTGTTTATGGTTATCAACTATTTAACGTCGTTCTTTCCTGTTTATTGCACTCGTTTTTGTTATACCCATACCATTCTTCGCACCTTTGATTACTTCCGTTAAATTGCAATGCAGACATTGAAACTCAACTTCCCAATCTGGAGCATAAAGTGCCGACGCGTTCTCATATATTCATTTTTCTTTCTTTTGGACTACAAATATAACAAAAGGCAGAGAATCTTTCCCTGCCTTTATACCTAATTATTTATAACCAAATTGATTATCAGGCTGTTATTCTGACCTACCTTTCTTTAATAACTTCCCCATTCCATTGTGTAATATTAGGAGTATAAA
>NZ_ADEG01000089.1 GCF_000177075.1 Hoylesella buccalis ATCC 35310 | reverse complement strand
GAGGGCAGACTTCTTTAGCTTGCCCTCTTTCACGAGTTTCCGCTTCTCTTCTTTTATTTGTTCAAGCAATTCTTGGGCTGTGCCTTCGCTATCAATCTGTGGAACGAGCTTTCCTTGGATTGCCTCTTGCAACACAGATTTCTTTAATTTATCATATATATTTTGATTGAGCCTATTCAATTTATTTGCTTCTAACTCGTATTTATCAATTAGGGACAAAATTATATTGTATCTTTCAACCAGTCTGTTTTGTTCTGATAAAGGAGGAATCGGCACAAGGACAGCCTTTAGATATTCAAACGGTGGAATATTCTTAATAGCAGAACCTGCCCCTTTCATCTGAGCCTCGTTCAAAAGCATATAAGCAAAGTATATTTGCCAGTATTCAGCCATGTTCAAATCAAAAAGCGAAACCCTCATTAATGCTTGGTTAATAATGCCGATGGAAGCATCAGATGGCAGAAGATAGATTTCACCGATTGTTCCTGCACAGCTTACTATAATATCATTTGGTTTGACAACAAAACTTTGCATTGTTTCAAACTTTTTGGGGCTAATATAATAGTCACCAAGTGTATGGTTTTTTTGTATTGCATTCTTTTGCTCATAGACCTTAATACTTTGTGTGCTTTTTGTCACAAACATAGACTTTGTTAAGCTGCTTCCAAAAGGTCCTTTTCTATACATAGCCAAGTCGTTGAGCCTGCACCATTCCCACCCTTGCGGTATCTCAAACGGGACTTCGTCATCAATGCATTTCACCTCGCCTGTGG
>NZ_ADEG01000090.1 GCF_000177075.1 Hoylesella buccalis ATCC 35310 | reverse complement strand
GATATTATTTATGAATTGGGAACGTAAATTAATTTAAATAAAACTTGTATTTTTGATGTGATATCACTACATTTGCTGTGGAAGTAATTGCAATGATACAGGGTGAACCAGATACACCTCACAACCTATTTCTATGCGTTAACCCCTTACTGTGAATAATATTCAAAGTAGAGATATATATTATTAACTTAAATTTCGGGTCTATGAAAACAAAAAATTATCTATGTGCGATACTTACCGTCGCAGGTAGTGCTTTTGCGTCCCAACCGATGTTGGCATCAGCAAGTGAGCTGAATTTGCCTGGTGTGATGATGCAGCAGCAAGCCGTTCGTGGTATTGTCACCGATGCCCATGGTGAACCGATTGTAGGTGCCACGATTGTTGTGGTTGGTAAAACCACAGGTGCCATTACGGACACAAACGGTCGCTTTACACTTTCTGTGGATGCTGGTACTCAACTTAAAATTTCTTACGTTGGGTACAAAACAGTGACGGTACGTGCAAAAGACAACATGCAGGTTTCACTTGAGGAAGATGCCGGCCAGCTGTCAGAAGTAGTCGTAGTCGGTTATGGCACGCAGAAGAAAGCCAACCTGACGGGAGCAGTCTCGACGGTTGACTTGAGTAAAACCATGGCAGGCCGTCCTCAACAAGACGTGACGAAAGCCCTGCAAGGTGCAGTGCCAGGACTTACTATTACCTCATCGAATGGTAGTATTAACGGGCAAGCATCTATGCGTATTAGAGGTGTAGGTACCTTGAGTAACAAGGCGGTGAGCAATCCGTTGATTGTCGTAGATGGCGTGCCTATGGATGATATCTCATTCCTGAACACACAGGACATTGAGAGCATTTCAGTGTTGAAAGATGCTGCATCCACTTCTATCTACGGAACACGTGCTGCTTTCGGTGTTATCTTGATTCAAACCAAGGGAGCACACCCTGCAGAACGCACCACTGTGACGTATAACAACAACTTCTCTTGGGATCAAGCAACCTATTTGCCAGACTATCCCGACGTGCCGACACAACTTAAAATGGCTTTGGAAGGAAAAGCCAACGCAGGACAGTACGAAGTAGAATTGTTTGGTATGTACTTCGACAAACTTCTGCCTTACGCTGAAAAATGGAAAGCACAGAATGGTGGCAAGATTGGTTATGGCGAGATGAGAAAATATGTCAGTGACGATAATGTGGGTGATTATGCCATGATAGGTGCCACACCTTATTATTATGCAGACTGGGATATCAAGAAAATCTTTTTTAACAATGCTGCTCCTTCACAGAGTCATATACTCTCAGTACAAGGCTCGTCTGGTAAAACCAATTATTATTTGTCATTTGGCTATGATGAAAAACAGGGGTTGATGAAAATTCATCCTGACAAGTTGAACAAATACAACGCATCGGCTAATATTACGAGTAATGTCACTGATTGGTTACAAATAGGTGCACGCATCAATTTCACGCGCAAGATGTACAAACGTCCTGACACCTGGTCAAGTACCTATCAATATTTGTGGCGTTGGGGATCATTCTTTATCCCTTCAGGAACAATAGATGGATTGGATCAGCGTGTGGTCGCCATGCAGAAGCAGGCATCAGACCGTCGTACAACGGTTGACTTAACCCGCTTGAATACTTTTGCAAAAGCTAACTTAACTAAAGAGTTGACCCTGAATGCCGATTTCACCTATATGATACAGAACATGAATAGTGGCTCTGAAGACTTTTCTGTTCATGGTATTAACTGGGGTGGAGTGAAGCCAGGATATATTGTAAACCCAAGTCAAACTACTGTTTGGCGTGACAATTCAAAGAGCAATACTTGGACACTCAATGCTTATATGGACTATGATAAGAGTTGGGGAAATCATCATTTCAAAGCGATGGCTGGTGTGAATGCCGAGAAATCCGACTATATTTACCTCTATGGAAAACGTAGTGGCTTGTTCGATGAGCAAATGCCTGAATTGAATTTGGCTTCACAAGAAGGACAAGACATTAAGTGGGAGCACTCAGCAAGGGCTTCGGCAGGTTATTTTGGACGATTGAACTACGATTATAAAGGCATCTATCTCTTAGAACTGAATGGTCGTTATGACGGTTCTTCACGTTTCCCACACAATGCTCATTGGGCTTTCTTCCCATCGGCTTCGGCAGGTTATCGCTTCTCTGAAGAGACTTATTTTGAGCCTTTGAAGAAGGTAGTAAGCAATGGTAAGTTGCGTGCGTCGTTTGGTGAAATTGGTAATGAGGCGATTGGTAATTATATGTTCGAAGAACTCATCAATCAAACGAATTCACGTTATGCGTATTGGGTAGAGAACAACGCTGCCAATGCTAATAAGCTGACCATGTATAATATGCCAAACTTAGTTGCTAATTCCTTGACATGGGAGCGCATTCGCACTATTGACTTAGGCTTGGATTTAGGCTTCTTCAATAACGAATTGATGCTGGGCTTTGACTGGTTCCAACGTGAAAACCGAGATATGTTAGCTCCATCGCAAGTCTTGCCTGACGTATTAGGCGCCGCTGCACCTTATCAAAATGCAGGAACGCTGCGCACACGTGGCTGGGAATTTAATATCAACTGGAATCACACCTTCGGAGAGGTGAATGTATATGCTAACTTTAACTTGAGTGATTCTAAGACTACGGTACAAGAGTGGCGCAATGATGCGAAGCTGTTGAATACCAATTACTCAGGTAAGGTTTATGGTGATATTTGGGGATTCGAGACAGATAGGTATTTTGAAGAATCAGATTTCACGGGACGGAACGCCGATGGAACATGGAACTATGCAAAGGGAGTTGCCTCACAAAAAGGCTTGGAGAAGGGCTCTTTCCATTATGGACCTGGTGATGTTAAGTTTAAAGACTTAGATGGCAGCGGCGTTATCGATGGTGGTAAAGGCACTGCCGATGATCATGGCGACCTGAAAGTGATAGGAAACTTCTTGCCTCGTTACGAATATAGCTTCCATTTAGGTGGTAATTGGAAGGGATTCGACTTGGATTTGTTCTTCCAAGGTGTTGGCAAGCGTGATGCTTGGACTATCTCATCGCTTAACTTCCCGTTGATGCGTAGTGCAGACTTGGCATCTTATGCACATCAGGATAGTTATAACAGGGTGCTTTATTCGGATGATTGGAAAACGATAAAGGGCTATGAGATAAATCAAGGTAATCGTTACCCGCGTTTGTTCCCAGGAAATGATGGAGGCGGTACGGTATCAGGTATTAGCAACGGATCGAATAACTATTATCCACAGTCACGCTATCTGACGGATATGTCGTATCTACGATTGAAGAATATCACGCTTGGTTATACACTTCCTACAGCCCTGACACAGAAGGCTTATATCCAAAGAGCACGTATTTACTTCAGTGGTAATAACTTATTCTTGTTACACAAAGGACACGATTTACCTGTAGACCCAGAAGTGAACACGGGTGATGGTGAGAGTTACGGTGGCTGGGGACGTACAGCACCCATCACGCGTACATTCTCTTTTGGTGTTCAAGTAACCTTATAGTGTATAATTCCTAAAAATCAGCAATTATGAAAAAGAGCATTATTTTAGGTATTGGTTTGATAGTGGCGATGTCGAGTTGTAATGACTTTCTGGACATCAGCCCGTACGACACCTTTACCAATACCCCAACATATTGGAGTAATTCCAGCAACTTAGACAACCAGTGTAACCACTTCCTGAATAACTATGTAGGTTATGGCAACGCTGGCGGTGGTGGATGGTTCTATTTTAAGACCTTGAGTGATGACCAAGTAAGTTATCACGATAACTTGTGGTCTTACACCAACGTGGTTTCTTCCTCTGGTAACTGGTCAAATCCATTAACAGAAATACGACGCGCCGACTATATTATCCAGGGTTTGAAAAACTCAACGTTGGCTGATAACGTGAAGAAAAGCTATGAAGGTATTGCACGTTTGAACCGTGCCTGGCAGTATTATCAGTTCGTAAGAGAATATGGAGACGTGCCATGGGTAGGTCATGTGGTGTCTACTGACGATAATGACGTGCTGTATGGCTCGAGAGTAGATCGCGATATTGTTATGGATAGCGTGCTAAACGATTTAGACTTTGCGGCCAAATACATTCAGGGAAGCAACAAACAGCGTTTTACCGCCGATATGGCATTGGCAATGAAAGCGGATGTTACTTTATTTGAAGGAACCTATTGTAAATATCGTACTGCTAAAGAAAATGCTGGCAAAGGTCCGGATGTGGCACGCGCCCAAAAGTATTTGAATGAGTGTGTGTCGGCATGTGAGGCATTGATGAAGAAGGGATACAAACTCAATGATTCTTATCAGGGTATCTATAATTCGATAGATTTGAGTAAAAATCCTGAAATCATTTTCTACAAGCCTTATTCTCAGAACGTTTTAATGCACTCAACAGTCGATTATACCTTGAATACCAGTGGTACACACGGTATGACAAAGGATGCCTTTGATGCTTATTTATTCTTGGATGGAAAGCCAAAGGCTACAACCGCATTGGATAATACCGATGCAGTACAGGCAGATGCAAATGGTGTTTTTAACATCAATTCTTTGCTTGCAGTGCGTGATAAGCGTCTGGCAGTAACTATAGATACGGTTTTGGTATTTAAGGGAAAGCCTTATTCGCGTGCTGGGTCGAATGAATTTACTTCGACCACAGGTTATGGTGTAGCCAAATATGATAACCCTAAGGAAATGAATACCACTGACCGAAACAACATAGGAAAGCAATATACCGATTGTCCTATCTATTGGTTGTCTGTGATTTACTTAAATTATGCGGAAGCGAAAGCAGAGTTAGGCAATCTAACTCAAGCAGATTTGGATAAGAGTGTGAACCTTTTACAGAAGCGTGCAGGCTTGCCAAACATGACAACAACTCCAGAGGCTGACCCCGCTAACAACATGAATGTTAGCAACTTGTTGTGGGAAATCCGACGAGTACGCCGTTGCGAGTTGATGTTCGATAACTGGTATCGCTACTGGGACTTGATACGTTGGCATCAACTTGATTTGTTAGATTCACAAAATCATCCCAATATCTATCTTGGCGCTAACTTAAAGTATTTGAAGAATCCTGAAGTTGATGTAAATGCCGATGGATATATGATTGGTTCGAATACTTTGAAGCAGATTCGTACCTTTGACAAAAAGCATTATTTCTATCCTGTTCCAACAGGACAGATAACGCTGAATAAGGAATTGAAACAGAATCCAGGTTGGTAACTGGTGCTTGAGTGTAACGAATGTTACATTTCACAGGTAGAGCCACGCAAGTTCTTACGATAAAAAGAATTTGTGTGGCTCTTTAACGTTGCCTCCAATGTTGGATGCTTTCCATGTTTCTGCAAAGTTGGTGTAATGGACATTTGGTAGACTGAAATAGCCAGCCTACCAAATGTCCATTACGCCTAAACTTGCCTCTCCAATGTGCGCTTAAACATTATTTATGAATTGGGAACGTAAATTAATTTAAATAAAATTTGTATTTTTGAGGTGATATCACTACATTTGCTGCGGAAGTAATTGCAATGAAACAGTGCGAATCAGATACACCTCACAACCTATTCTATGCGTTAACCCCTTACTGCGAATAATATTCAAAGTAGAAATATATTATTAACTTAAATTTTGGGTCTATGAAAACAAAAAATTATCTATGTGCGATACTTACGGTCGCAGGTAGTGCTTTTGCGTCCCAACCGATGTTGGCATCAGCAAGTGATTTGAACTTGCCTGGTGTGATGATGCAACAGCAAGCCGTTCGTGGTGTTGTAACCGATGCCCATGGTGAGCCGATTGTAGGTGCCACGATTGTTGTGGTTGGTAAAACCACAGGTGCCATTACGGACACAAACGGTCGTTTTACACTTCCGGTAGAGGCTGGTACGCAACTTAAAATTTCTTACGTTGGGTACAAAACGGTAACGCTTCGAGCAAGAGACAACATGCAGGTTGCGCTTGAGGAAGATGCTGGACAGCTTTCAGAAGTAGTTGTTGTGGGTTATGGTACACAGAAGAAAGCCAACCTGACAGGTGCGGTGGCTAATGTTGATGTAAAAGAAGCCATTGCCAGCAGGCCTATTACAGATGTAGGCAAAGCTTTACAGGGAGTTACTCCAGGATTGACCATTACAAATAAGATAGGAGGCGTAGGAACGGAATCTACCATTAAACTACGTGGTTCGATAGGTTCTTTAAATGCTTCAAGCGGAACGTCTCCTTTAATTTTGGTTGATAATGTTGAAGTACCCAGCTTGAATCTGGTCAATCCTGATGATATCGAAACCATATCTGTACTTAAGGATGCCTCATCTGCTTCTATTTATGGAACACGAGCAGCGTGGGGTGTTATCTTGATTACGACAAAACAAGGTGCTGCCAATGATAAAGTTAGAGTGTCTTATTCTAATAATTTTGCATGGAACACACCGACCGTCATGCCCAAATTGGCTTCCGCCTCTGATAATGCTGACTATATCTGGAGAATCATGCAGTCGGAAAAATTGACTCAGAAGTCCAATATTGGCTATACCATAGACCAATATGCCATCAAGAAAATCAAAGAATGGGAGCAGAAATACGGCGGTATGTCGCAAGATGCATTGGGAGAGATGCAGGAAGGCCGCGACTTTGAGATTGTTAATGGCAAAACGTATTTTTACCGTTCTTTCGACCCTGTGAAGGAATTCACCCACAAGTGGACACCACAACAAAATCACAGCTTGTCGATAACTGGAGGGAACAAGAACACGCAATATAATATCAGTTTGAGTCGCTTAGGTCAAAAAGGCGTTATGAAATTCAACACTGACGAGTATGACAGATACACATTGCACAGTAATATTACTACGGCAATCACTAAATGGTGGAAAGTACGCTCTAACATATTGCTGACGCGTTCTAAAAAAGAGGAGCCTTACCGCTTTACATCCGGACAGTATGATGCTTGGTTCTATTTGTTGCGTTGGCCTCGTTGGTATCCGTACGCCGATTACAAAGGAAAGCCATTCCGCTCGGCAGTAACAGATATCAAAAATGGTAATCGGGAAAGCGTCACCTCAACATACGTCCGTGCCAACTTGGGGACTGAGTTGAATCCTATGAAAAACCTGTCCGTCAATTTTGATTATACATTTTCGTATGCTAATGATGCGCAGAAGCGTAATGGAGGAAAAGTTTTTGCATACAACATGTTTGCAACCTCTCCTTTCAACAGTTACGAGCAAATCTACTCCAGCTATCATGATGCCGTAACACAAAACAGCATGTATACCACACAACATATTTTCAAAGGATATGTAACTTACCAGTTCGACTTGTTAGATAAGCATAATTTTAAGTTGATGGGTGGTTTTGATGCGGAAAAGCGTGAAAGTCTTGGACATCACTCTAAACGGCAGGGATTGATAAGTCAAGACCTTCCTGAAATAGCACTTGCGTCAGGTGATCAGTATTCATTTGAAAGAGGTTCAAGCTATCATACCCATTTCGCAGCAGCAGGTTTCTTTGGGCGTATTAATTATGATTACATGCAAAGATATCTGTTCGAGCTGAATGCTCGTTATGATGGTTCGTCTCGTTTCCCCGTTGGAAAGAAGTTTGCTTTCTTCCCCTCTGCATCTGCAGGATGGCGTATGTCAGAAGAAAAATTCATGCATTGGGCATCGCCTGTGTTGTCTAATCTGAAATTACGTGGATCGTGGGGTACCATAGGAAATCAAGATGTGGCACCTTATTCGTTTATGTCTGTAATGGCGATGAACTATTCGGGTTGGGTAGTCGGAGGTAAAAATATGGCTTCGCTGAATACTCCTTCCGTTATATCTCCTACGTTAACATGGGAACGAGTTACAACGTTAGATTTCGGTGTTGATGCTGCATTTTTCGACAATGATTTGAAATTTACGTTTGATTGGTATCGTCGTGTAACATCTGACATGCACACCGCGGGAGAAGCCTTACCTGCTACGTTTGGAGCGAAAGTACCAAAAGTTAATTACGGAGAACTTACGGGCACAGGTTTTGAATTGGGCGCCAGTTATCAGCATTTATTCAAAAATGGCTTAGGTATTTCGTTGGGGGCAACATTGTCTCATGTAACGGAAGAGATTACTAAATTTAACGCCCAAGACCGCAATATCTATGGCAATTACCAAGGTAAGAGGTTAGGCGAAATATGGGGCTATACATCCGATAGGTTGTTCCAAAAAGATGACTTTGACGAGAACGGTAAACTCAAAAAAGGTATCGCGTCGCAAGCCCTGTTTGAAAGTGGAAACTTCAAATTTGAACCTGGAGATGTAAAATACAAAGATTTAGATAAAGATGATAAGATAACATACGGAAAAAACACCGTAGAAGACCATGGAGATTTGTCTGTTATTGGTAATGAGCTTCCAAATTTTGAATACAGTTTCAACTTAGGAGCATCATATAAAGGATTTGATGTCAGTCTTTTCTTCCAAGGTGTAGGAAAACGCGACTATTGGCCAACCGGTGCTGTGGGTATTGCAGGAGGTGGCTCTGGATATATGGATGCTGCTTTTGACCATCAAATGGATTATTGGACGCCCGAACATACTGATGCGTTCTATCCACGCCCCGTTAACATGGCATGGACATCAAATGGTAAAAGCTATTTGCGGCAGACTCGATTCTTAGAAGATATGTCTTATCTACGCTGTAAAAACATTACGGTGGGATATACGTTACCGGCAAAATGGGTACAAAAGGCCTATTTCCAAAGCTTTAGAATATATTTCAGTGGCGAAAACTTGTTTGAGTTTGATAACATGAAATTGCCGTTAGACCCTGAGTCAACAAATTATAAAGCTGGCTATGGAAACAGTAGCTGGTCGTTTGGTAGAAGCTATCCGTATACAAGGACATTGTCTTTTGGTGTACAAGCTGTATTCTAACTCTTAAAAAGCAAATAATATGAAAAAGCAAATATTTGGATTGGGACTATTCCTGATATCCATTACATTCACATCATGTAATGATTTTCTGACCTTGGATCCACTGGATACCGTGAGCTATTCTCCAGATTTTTGGGATAAAGAGTCGAACATTCGGTTGTCGACATTAGATTTTTATACCACTTACTTCCCTGGATATAGGTCGGGATGGTCGCGTGCTGATTGGTTTGCCGATACCAATGTTGCAGACTGGACAGACGACATCGCACAATTGAAAGCAACATTCTTTACAAAGGTCGCACCGGTATCAACAAGTGGTTCTGGTTGGAACTTTGATAACGTTCGTGCGTTAAACCTGCAAATAAATAGCATTGAAAAGTCGGCCTTGAACGAAGAAGCGAAGAAGCACTGGTTGGGCGTAAGTAGATTGTTGCGTGGAATGGAGTATGCTTCGTTAGTTGAAAAATTTGGAGACGTTCCTTATTATGCAGATACGATAGCGCAAAATAATTATAATACACTTTACAAAGCACGGGATCTGCGTACGGTGGTAATGGATAAAGTGTTAGATGATTTCAATTTTGCTGTTGAAAATATTCGCGTATCCGATGGCAAGGCCGGATTGACAATCAACAAAGATGTAGCGAGAGCTTTTGCGTCGCGCTTCATGTTGTTTGAGGGTACATGGCAAAAATATCGGGAAAAGAATAACGAAGCTGCAAAAAAATACTTGATGGCTGCGAAGATTTTTGCAGAGTCCATCATGAATGAGGGCAAATATAAATTGTGTAATAATTATAAAGACTTGACCACGTCTATGGATCTCGCCGGTAATCCGGAAGTCATTATGTACCGTGCTTATGTTGAGTCGATTGTAACACACAGTTTGATGGCATTCCAAAACACAGAACACGAGGAAAAGGCACCTTCAAAATCCTTGATCGACTCCTATCTAACCAAAAACGGTCTTCCTATAGGTCAAAGTGGTAACAATATGTTTAAGGGCGATAAATGGTTCTATGACGAAATCGCTGATCGTGACCCTCGCCTGTATGCCAATATTGATACGACGGGACTTTTTTTGACGGGTGTTGTAGATGTTTGGGCTGTTTCTGGCTATTTTGGCAACCGCTTTGTAAATGAATCGCTAAAATACTTGCCTGGAGGTAGAAGCAGCACTTGCATTACGGATGCTCCTGTTATGAAATACAATGAGGTGTTAATGAATTATATTGAGGCGGCTGCCGAGTTGTCTACTTTGGGCGCATACAATTTGACGCAAAAAGATTTTGATAAAACGATAAATGTTTTAAGAGATCGGCCGAGCACCTCTATGCCTCATGTAACTTTAGATGGTGGGCAATTGAAGGTAAACGGTGTTGTCATCAACGATCCTAAACGCGACCAAGATGTTTCGCAATTGTTGTGGGAGATACGTCGTGAGCGGAGAGTTGAGCTGGTTTTCGAAGGAATCAGGTTCAATGACTTGCGCCGTTGGAGTAAACTTAATTATGCTGACATGAGTCTGAATCCCGATTTGAATAGAGGGGCATGGGTAGATAAAGATAGATATGTACAATGGTATAATGCCAAATATCCGAATAAGAAACCGTTGACTGTTGAGAATTTGAAAGGCGTACATCTTGACGGAGGCGGAAACAGCGGGTACATTTTGCCAATCAAAGATAAGGGCAAAATGCGTACTTATTCAGAGAAAGACTACTTGTATCCTTTGCCCAAGGATCAAATCACATTGTATGAGTCTCGCGGATTTAAGCTTCCACAGAATCCTGGTTGGTAGACATGAGTCCTGACTGAGAGATTTTAAGCTTATTGCAAGAGTTTTTCGTATTGCCACTTACCATTCTGTTCAAGTAAATATGAATCGTCGGAATGGTGAGTGGCTTTTAGTTTTATATCATCCATAAGGGTTCCTTGTAACTTACAAGTGGTTGTAATTAGATTTCATCAACTCAATGACAAACAATGGTATATATGCTACTCTCGTAGTAGGGCTTAACCCGAACTGGGATATTATTACCCAATTTCAACAAAACCTGCGATAGTAAAACGGAAAAGAAAAAAGAGCTGTAATCAATGATTAACAGCTCTTTAATTTTATGTCGGGATTACTGGACTCGAACCAGCGACCTCGCGCCCCCCAGAGGCTGCCAACTGCGCCAAATCCTACTCTGATAATCAATGAGTTACAAAAAATCTCAATTCTCGGTTTACATCTAAGTTTACACCAACTCCAAAACCCTGATTTAGTTTATAATTTTTAAATTAGACTATGGGGCTTACCTTTGCTACAAAGGTAAGGATTTTAATTGAAAAATTGCGCACTTAAATCGGGATTTCTGTACAAATAAAAAATGGACAAAAGAAGTACTCAAGACTTCTTTTATCTCCATCTTTTATATATGGTAATTTATGTTACTTTATTTTAAGAATGTTGTATAATAATCTTAATCTTTTTCTTCTACATCATCATCTACTTTTGATTTAATAGCTTATTAAATGCTTCGAAAGTTTTCTTAGTAGATAGGCTGTCTGATTACAATTTTGACAATCGTTTCTATCTCCTTGCTAAAGTTTGCTTTTTGCTTTTCATTTGTCATTTTATTTTAGTCAATTCTTGGCCATCTAATCTTCCGTTCTCTGTTAGTATCTTACACTTGTGTGTAGTGAAGCCAAACTCCTTAATCTGTGTACCTGTAGCGGTGCGGTTAATGCCGTACTTTCGATAAAGCTTTTTCAATAACGATTTAAGCTGTTTGTTAGAAATGCGATCTCCATCATCAAATAATAGATGGAGTTCGCACCTCATCTTTTCAAAATTCATATTTAAAACTTATTGTTATTTCTTGAAATCTGTATCCGTTTATTTTCTTACCATTCAGCGTTTTACTTGTTTTCTCATATCGGCACATAGTCTAATTCTTTATCAAAGTTGCTTTTGGTTTAAATGTGTCTATCCCAAGTTTGGTGAATTGTTCGGCAAGTGCTTCTTTTAAATCCTTGTTGCTCATGAATTTACCTTGCTTGTAGATATTACGGAAAGCTTGGTTCAGTTTTTTCTTGTCTTCAACAGATTTCATCATCTTGTTTTTATTCCATCTTAAACTATTCATTTCCTTTATAGTAAGCCATTTCTTAAAACTTCTGAACTCTGGGTATTCCCAATCATATTCTTTGCTTGGATGATCGAGATAACTAATTAACAGCTGCTTATAGCTAACTGTCAAGGCTTTCTTTATCTGTATATCAAAATATTCCCACTTCAAGTTATAATCGAAAGCTACAAACTTATTGGAGCTGTCATAGCTTCTTATAATGCTAACCTGATCTTTGTATTGGTTCTTTAGCCTGTGCTTGAAGATAAATGATTGTCGCTTTAACTCATTAAACTACATCTTGCCATTTACTATGGAAACGAGTTGCTTATCTAACTTTAGATTCTTGGAATAAACACTTCTTTCTTTATCGTCCATTTTCCCCCAACCTCTAATCATCAACTCACCCTCATTTGCCTTATCGACCATCATCTTTTCAAATTCTTCATCGGTCTGCATGTGGTTGGATTTTGAATAAATGTGTATTAACGAGTTTCTAAACACATTTTGATAATTCTTGTTATCTCTCAAACGACCTGCTATCTGTTCTAAAGTAGTGGATATATCAACTAATGTGCTATCCCTGTTCCCATCGCTTGCAACGATAATCAGTCCGTTATCGGTAAACATATTGCAGCCTTGAAATCCTTTTTTGGTGAAGAAGTTTATTTTCTTGTTTGGTGCCAATTCTGTACTTGCTGCTTCTATCTCATATTTGCCAACGAGAATCCTGTTTCTTAGTCTATCCGCACAACTAACCTTAACCATGCTTGGGTCGAGTTCTAAAGTAGAAACTATCTGCTGTATGCTTGTAACTGAATTAAGGAAGATGAATAAAGATTCAACTTTCGTTTCCACTCCATGTTTATTTGGCATTATTATTCCGTCTTGCAAGAAACATGCAATAAGGTTGGTAACTCCTCTTACGGTATTACTGGTTTGGTAGGGAAGTATTTTTATCTTGGTGAGATTATTCCATATTACTTTATAATGTGGTAACATTTTAAAGAAAGTTATCTCAAGATCATCATCTATGGGAGTTGCAGAAAGAAAACTGTAATGTGTGAACTTATTGACATTCTCTATCAATCCCATGATGGCATCTTCTCTATAATCTATATCTTCAAGTATCAAGTGGTATTCATCTACTACTAACTTGTAGTTGTTTACATCATTCATCCATCTCATTAACTTCGGCAAAGAATCATAGGTGACAGCTATTTTCCTTACCTTGTTCTCTCTGATGTATTTTTCATATTCATATTGCTTTGTACCACCATAGCACTTGAATGTCTTGTACTTATTGTTTTTATCTGCTTCGATGCTATCTACTAAATCTCTAAATGGGCAAACTATAATGTAGTTGCTCTTGCAGTTTGCAGCAACCCACGTTCCGCCACAGTCTGGTTTTGTCTTGTTGATTACTCCATGAGGTAATCCATCTTGAAATTCTGGTAATTCAGATAAATAACGATGGTCTCCACCGCTAATAATAGTCTAATTCATTCTATAAGTGATTTGGATCCATATATTCAATCTATTGTCTGTTAGCATTCCTCAACTACATAAAATCAATTTTATGCTAACTTTATGCGAAAAGAATATTTTTTCTATTTCTTATAGTAAACCTTGAAAAAAAAGTTTCTTCCTTTCCTTATCTATGGTATGGGATTATCTTGTTAAAAAATTCGGGTATCAGTTTAGTCTGATAGTAGAATTCTAAATTTAGATGCAAATAAAAGCTGCCTCTTACAGCAGCCTTTATTCTCTCTTATAGAATTCATCAGGTTATGTCTGATTATTAAAGATCGTATTCTCTCTTATATTTTGTCTCAACCCTCAGCCATATTTATTTAATTATAGGTTGGAGGTTCTTCCTTGCTCTCATTTTAAAGCTAAAGTAGCATTCGAGTCTTCTTTTCAATCTGTATTTATCAAAAATTTTACATAGCAAATATAATGATTCGGAAACCAAATTCCAAACAAAATCAATAGAAAATAAAGAATTGACCTTAGAGACAACTAAAAGTCGATATTTATTAATCAATGGACATTTTAACATTTGGGTATATATAAAAGTTTTAGGAGTAAAAATGTCATGTGTATGAAACTCTATTCAGATTTATCTTTTTTATCTAAATCTTATCCCATTCATGATAGAGTGAGATGTGTTATCATGTACATGACTCTCACAAGGAATATTACGTCTAACTTAATAAAATAGGGATAGGCTTAACCCGAACTGGGGTAATAATCCTTACTTTAGACAGACAGAAAGCAATAGAATTTTGAGGAATTAAACATTGTTTCTTGCAATATAAAGTAAAGTCGCACCTAAAACTAAGTCCAATTGTCCATATTTCTTAATAGCTGGAACAAGAATTTGACGTACATACAATTCTGGAATAGGTGATTCACATCCTTTGCTATAGTCATCATAGAAATAGACGATGCAATTCTCATATTCAACATCTGATAAATTCTCAACAGTAGTCATTAATTCAAGGATAGACTTTAAAGCATTAAATGTTTTCCGCTCGTTATGCAAAGTACCGTTTGTCATTAGATACATGAAACAAGCATGCATCATGCGTTTATGCTCTTCTTCTCTATAACTTGATGTCTTCTCTTTTGAATTCCCCTTAAAATTATCCATCTAATTCATTTTATTTCTGACTGTTCAAATATTATTTGCGCTGCAATTCATGAAACATGACTTAATCAGAATTTTCACAAGCTTCTATCAGTGCTGCAATTGCCATAGAAATTTGGATTAAGCTCATCTTTCTGCCAAACAGATAATAAGGTGCTAATTTAACACTGTTTGATGCACTGTCAGCAATATCCATAATTTCACTCATTAAAACTGCTATTGTTCTACACTCTGTTATTACCCGATTTTTATTTGGATAAAGAGAATTAGCTTCATATTCAATAGCTTGTATTTTAGGTTCTATTTGTTTGAGCAAAATGTTTATTTTGTTTACATTACTGAAAGTTGAAAAAAGTCCCATATATTCTATAGTTTAAAAATTTAGTATCTTGTTATAAAACTCTTTTGGTTTTGAACCTTTTGGAATATATTCTATAAAAGTAGCAATCAAATTCTTTTCTTCCTCCGCAAAATTGTTATCAACCATTGCCGCTTTATTTAATTGCTGAATTAAGAATTCTTTGTCGCCTATTCCTTGAAGTGTTTCAAACATGTCTTCGTCGTCAATATCAATAGAATCCCTTATTAGACTATTACTTACATTTAGCTCTTTAACTAATAATGTAAAGTAAGCCTTTTCTTCTTCTGTTATAATACCATCGGCACTAATAATATATAAAACAGCTTTAATGATTGCTTTTTTCTGAATAACCGAAAGTTCATGAACTTCTTTAGAGGACAGATGTGATTCAGTGTTATCTGTCGTAATAAAATTTGAAAAATTAATTTTTTTAGTCATCATAATAATATTTAGAATTAACAACAGCTTATTTAGCATAAATATTTGTTTCTCATTCGGTCAATTGTTGTATCAATTAGTTCAGATATCTCATTGGTGGTAACTCCTAATTGACTGGCATAACCCACTAAAGAATCTAATAACTCTTTGCGAAATTCACCAAATGAGATTTCTATAAGTGATCCTGTCATAATTCCCAACCCCTCGTTATTAGCATCTTGTACTAATTTTTTACAATACTCTTCTATTTGGTTCTCAAGTCCTTTCCTTATGTTATAATCCATATTACTATTAAATGTGTTATAAGTTACAAATAAGCAGATATACTACATAGAAATCATTTACATTCATCGTGTATCCCTAGAATAAAAGCTTCAAGCGATTGATGGATTTGTTTTTATCTTCTCACTTTTTCATATATTTTAAATGGATAAATCAACTAAAAATGCTCTTTCCACCGCTCTACTATAGTATCATCATATTGTGATATTATATCTAGTTGCTCTTTGGTTGCTGTTATCTCTATTTCATCTTTGGGCAATAAGTATTTCTTAATAATATATGTCTTTTCTGAATCTTGCAAGCTCATTTTTTTTAGCACGGAAAAAACAGCATTCATTATGTGTAATTCTATAAGTTGAGTTCGTGAAAGTCCAATTGAATTAACAAACTTCATTATGGAGTCTGCGTTTGCTAACAACTTTTTTCTATTAGTTGGATAGCAATCATGTACTTTGTCTCTTGAGGATAAATTGGAGTATTCTTCCATCTTTGATTGCAAATTTCTCTCTTCGATTATTTTTCTCCCTGCAGTGTGCCATACTAAAGATGTTGTTACTTTACTAACTGGCACAAGCAAATCTCCAATGTCTCTGCAAAAACACAAATCTTCATCATAGATGTCGTTTCCAAATAAATTCCAGCTCATAATAGTTTTATTTTAAATAAATAATTATATCATTTGATTAGTGAATGTATTTAATATCAAGTGCAACATTTCATTTTCGTCATTACATTGTGATATGTTGTATATGCTTGGTGAAAAAAAATATAGGGAGCTTGCGATAGACGTAAGAAAAAAAGGATAGATTTTTTCTGATCCGATGCAATTATAGGCTTTTCTCAAGGTTATTAGTTTTATATTGACAAAATTTTGAAACCATTCATCACCTTTGTTCTGCAAGTTAGGGGACAGTAGCCTAAAAGGCATCTTTCCGTCAATTTTTACATTGATAAGATTTTGTGGACTAGTTCCTTTTTTGTCTATAGAAAGTAGTATTTTACATGCCGTTTCTACGTACACAATAATTCTTTCATGAGAGTTGGGATGGAGCCGTGATGCAACTATGGCAGACCTCAAGGGTTCATTTCGCATTTCTCTATTAAGCATCTCTAATGTTTCTTCAGACCCCACGCCAAATAATAAAGAAATGATTTGAATGAATTGCCAAATATTTTTGTTCTCAATGTTTTTACATATCCTCTTTTCATTAGGAGATGTTATGTCACAATAGTTTGCGAGGGAAACATACGGATAATAAGCAAGTTGATAGCACTCTGCGTGCTTTAAGTTTTCTTTTTCCAACAAAGAGAAAAATACCTTTTTATCTGTGAAGTTAATTGTTATCATATATTTCGTTTACATTCTTTTCCAAGTGATTAATCAAGTATCCACTTAGGGGTAACGCTTTGTAATTCACAAAACGATGATACTACACTGTCGATTGTTTGGCGGATAATAATTTCAGATTTGTAGTCTGAATTGCTGTTCTATCTTATTTTACAATTAACTTCTACTAATGTCACTTAATATAGCACTAACGGGTCCTCCAATTCCAAAGATTATAAATAAAATAATCTGGAATGTACTTGGATTTGATGTTATATTACATATCCACCCCCAGAAAATAATCCAAATAATAGCAACTTTAATGCTTCTCATATTTTTGGAGTTTTAATAGCAAACTGTTTCCCAGAAGTAAGCGATTAATAATTAGATAGATGACAAAAGCGTGGGAACTATTGCCGCTATCTCCTCTGTGGTCGTGGAAATTACCTACTGCAGATAACACACAATAGCCCACGCATTGAGGTATATTATTCCCTTTGGTAAGAGTTTAATAATCCCAAGCGTGAGCCCTGCTGTCATCATCCTTGCAGTATTGAAATTTTCCACGTTTCAGAGGAAGGATAATTAAGCAAACGCTCTTTTATTAATTTGAGCCTTTAAAACGCATACGCTCTCTGGCGCACACTTGTACTCGTAGGCAAATATAAGCCTTTTTCTTTAATAAAAGAGATTTTGCTCTAAAAAAAATGCTATAATTGTAAATTTATCTATTTTCTTTACAAAACTAAGTTTATCTAATTTCTTTATATAACTAAAGGTACATTTTAACAACTAGAGCTATCATACTATTAATCCTCGCTAATTTGTGCCTCTATTTATTTAATCAGTTGAACTCCTGTTTAATTCTTTGAACAGTGCTTATTCCCTTACCTGTGAGTTTGGCGATATTCCTAATGGAGTAGCCTTTCTTTAGGTAGAGAATAACTTCCCTGTACTCCTCCTTTTTCTGCGCACTACTTTTTACAGAACCAACCTTACGGCCTAACTTGCCTCCACGCTCAACGTACAACTTCCTGCCAGAATTTAGTCTAAACTTGATGTTTTCTCTTTCAAGTTGAGCACACGTGGATAAGGTTGCAATCATAATAGGTGCAAACATGGTAGGTTTTCCCTCTTTATCAAGTAAGGTAAACTGCTCTTTCTGCATATATAGGTTGATGCCGTTGTCTATGAGTAATTTGACAGTATCAAGTACTTCAAAGGCATTTCTTCCAAGTCTTGACAACTCACTAACTAGTAAGCATTTAATTTTATTTGTTATGCAATAGTCTATTGCTTCCATCAAGACAGGTCTGTCAGTATTCTTCTTTGCTCCAGATATATGCTCCTCATATATCTTGGAAATTGTGAGATTTGTGAACTCTGCATATTTTGAAAGGTCATTAACTTGCCTTTGTGTGCTTTGCCTGTCTCCAACTGATGAGACTCTGGCATAAATAACTGCTGTTGTATTCATATTATTCTTTGAATAAGTTGAACTCATAGTTTAGTGTATTCAAGCAATCATTATAGATTTATTTGAACACATTGGTTATTTGAACACAGGAGCACTACCAATTACGGTAGTGCACTTGTAGTTTTAAAAATAATTGTATTCCTGTAAAGCCTCACATGTCATCCACTGACAGCTATTGAGGCTAAATCCATATTCGTTTTCGAGCGTTGCCAAAAAGTCCTCAAAATCATCATATTTATCTACGGCCTTGACCTGCTCATCACTGAGACGGATCTTGATTAGTGAAGCTGTGCAGAAATCAAGTATAATAACATGTCTTACTTCCATATTTAGATCCTTCCTTCATCACGATAGCTGTAATAGCCATTATTTGAAATTATTAAATGGTCTGTGAAGTGGTATCTTAAAATCTCACATGCTTCCTTTATTCGTCTTGTCAGCATATCGTCCTGTGTGCTTGGGTGCAGATTGCCGCTTGGGTGATTGTGACACAATAAGATTTGAGAGGCATTGGTAAGTAGTGCTCCCTGTAATATCATTCTCACATCAACGGCAGTCTCAGAAATTCCACCCTCTGAAATAGTGTTATATGCGATAACTTCACTTGCTTGGTTGAGATAAAGCACCTTTGCATATTCTCTATATTCAATTGTTCCCTCTTTGAAAGTTGGGAACAGTATTTTATAGGCTTCTTCTGAACTCATTACCTTACCTTGTTTCTTACAAGTGGGTTTATATTGTAGTGTTACTTCGGCTACTTTGAAATCCATATCCATAATATTAAATGTTTAAAATTAAAAAATAAAAGGAGACACCACAGTGGATGCCTCCTTCTCCCTAATCAATAACCCATTCAACCGAGAAACCACTGATATGTGGAATCTCCATGAAGTGCGTTATTTATGCCCACAGCTACCTCTGTTGCGTTTACCGCACGTGTAAGGTAACTGTCAATATAGCTCGACTTGTTGCTCTCTGTAAGGAGATTATGAAAGTCAAACATAGAAATCTCATTGTTCTTTACCCCAAAATGTTTGTCAGAATAGTAGCCACGGCAAACATTGTTAATTTGACTGTCTGTGATAAGTAACTTGGGTATGTCTCTGTTGTCAGGTATGGCTTGGTATAGTCTGCAACGTCCAATAATCTGTGCAAACTGCGTTTCTGTGAGTGTAGTCTGCGATAATGTTTGCATCAAATGAATATCCTTTGCTGGATTGAAATTGTAGAATAGTTCCATCACTCTTTGATAGAGGTCTTGAACGCTTGAAACTTCGACCTGTAATAATGTACCATCGCCTGTAAGGACTTGGTTACTGCAAATCAAAACTCTCCAACCCACAAAGACGGAAAACTTCTCTATGCCCTTGCTTGCCCTATATAGATTGAGGTCGCTGTAATTGCGCACTCCACCTATGCAAAGTTCAAGCTTCTCACCCCTAACTGTTTCATAGATAGTTGGGATGGTGAATGCAAAGGCAAGTCTCTGATAGAACTGTGTCTTTTCAGATTCAAGAAGCTCTGATGCTTTTTTGCCAAGTGCTGATGGTACTCTGCCACGCACGATGTGTGAAACACGAATGTCAGGTTCATTGATAATCTCTCCGTGATAGAAAGTCTTCGCTGCATCGTGAACAGCTTCAATGAATTTCTGATGTGAAATAGTAAGTTCTTGATTTCCCCAAGTTGGGACAACGCATTTTGAAGTGAGGTCTGTCATCGAAATTGCATCTGTATTGGCTTCGAGGAAATTCACACACGCTTTTGTTTTGACAGTCTCAATCTCCTCAAAGGATGTGTACTCTGCATCCGAAAATTCTAATAACGGTTTGTTGGCCACCGTTGGAGCACTAATCATTAAATTTTCCATGATGAATGAATAAAATAGTTATTGAATAGAGTTAAATCGTAAATAAAATATTTTTCGAACAGCTAAATAAATTTAACCGTCTAAATTTGACTAAAGTATTTTATAATTCTATTCTATCAATTCTCTGGAATAGCTTTTATCTAAAGTGAATTAGTGTGTCTAAAATATAGTTATAATCTTATTTATTAAGAATGCTTCCCATGTCATGGATAGGTCTATTCAGTCAATTCTTTTTATTGTTTTTGTAGGGCGGGGGGACTAACTTTGGAGTACACTTTAAGAGCAATGACTTTATATATTTTTTTATTAATGTTAACCAAAAATAGGAATGTTTTGACAAATGTTTGATTTGTATGTTTTTGGTCTGCATTTAAATGTAAATGAAAGCCCAAAATGTTTTTTATTTGTCACATATTTTTTTTATTTTTCTTAAATATTTCAAATAGGGAGATGCTATTAATAGGATTAATTGTGGGAATGTTAATTATAAAAAAAAGAGTAATCAAGCCAGAATTATTTCTCTACTTCATTTCTCCTAAAACTTCAACATTTTTGGGCGAGGGGGAAGAATCTTCTTTTTCTTATTATGTCACATTTCTGAATTTTGAAGAGAATAGGTAATATCCTCGTCCTTCTTTTTTCTTTTGTTCTACAGCTTCAAAATAATCATTGATAGTATGTGAGGTTATAGCCTTAGGGGGCGATATGTTCAAGCTATCGAAAATCTCTTTTAGACGTTTCTTTATCATGGCACACGAGTACCAATGCTGATTTTTGAAATTGATGTTAATAAGTTTTATAATGTCTTCAGAAGATGTCTTTTGCTTGTGTTCTTTTAATATGATGGCCTCTTTCATCTTCTTGGTGCTGTATTGCATAGATTCTATGGCTTCTTTTCCAAACATATCGTATGCTCGTACTAACAGCGTATCTACAAACGACAAATCCGTTTTATATTGTAATTCAGCTTCTGTTGTGCAATCTCCAAGAATTTCTAACTGATTAACAATTTCCACACGTTTCTCTTTGATAGTTAGTCCACTGCAAGCAAACTTCAATTTTTCATAGTCGCCCAACTTGTATTGGTGCCTGATATGTTTAACATTAAAATAATCGCATTCAGTGTATGCCTTACAAAGTGTTTCATGAGAGTTGTAAAAAGTCTTGATATATTCATCGTTTATGTAGTTATCAATAAGAAAGCCATTTTCTTTTCCTGTCTCATCAAGGAATTTGTTGTAGTTGAGCAAAGCTATGTTGTTTGTGTAGACAGTATTCAGCAAGTCATCATTGCAGTTATCTCTGAATGTACAGAGCCTATCATAAAGGAATTTCTCACATTGATAGGAGCAAACAATCTGTGGTCTTGTCCAAATCTTGATTCTGAAATCTGTATTACTGATATGTACAAGTTTGGAAACACCGTTCCGAAATCTGCCAACAACCTGTACCGTGTCCATATATGGGTCAAACATGGTATATTCAGCCTTAAAACAGTCTGTAAGCAAGATTACATTCGGTTTGATATTTGCGTCGTCGAATTCAATATCAAGTGCAGAGTAGAATCGACTTGTCATGAAGTTGTATCGCATTTGTCTGTCACTTTTCCAGTCCTCATAAGCATGCCTAAACCGTTCAGACTTTAATTTCTCAACACTCTTTTGTGAACAGAAAACAGCTGAATCTTCCAATATCCCGAGTTGTGTCATTATGCTATAAATCATATCCGTGTAATTCACAAAGAGAAACATGGGTTGCTCGCTATCTTGCATTTCTGTAAGCTTTTCCTTTAAGGTCTGTAGAACATTGTTGGAGGTTTGCAATTCTATATCCTGTGAATAGTCATTGTCTGGCTTTATTTTCAAAACCTCAAAGTTTTCAAACCTATCATCAGAGAACTCATTTGGAGGGGTAGCTGAAACGATAGCCTTGTTCTTGCATTGGAAGAAAAATTCTATCGGCAAGGTAATATTTGCTCTATATCCACTATCCTTTACCATCTTTTGACATTCATCAAAGAGCAGGAAGTAACCCTCAAATCGAATATCGATATCAAGTTCCTCAAAGGCACTCCGTACTTTACTGAAACTCTCTGGAGTTGTCATTATCTTGATGAACTTGCCTCGCTCCTGACTTTTCAAGACATATTTGACGATGTCATCTGTATAGACACCCTCGAAAACACTGAAAAGATTATCTTTCTTATGTTTTGAATCATTACACTTGCCATAGATTACAGGTCTGTTTGGTTCTATGATTATAGAGTTGCGCTTTGTTTTGATTTCTGTATAGGTGGCACCGCAACCTGTTATGGTTTTATTGAGGATAGTATTTGTTGGAATGGCAGGTAGCACCTCATTGAGATGCTGTACCTTGCCGTTAATTTTCTTAATTATAATTTCCATATTTTTTATGCTATTTGCTTGTTCTCTCTTAGGTATTCAAGATTATCTTCACTTCTTGTAATTCTGAAAAAGATATTGCCTTTTAACATGGGAATATTTCCACTAATCTTGTCATTGTACTCTCTAAAGAGTGGTACATATTGAATAACGTGCCCTTGTTCAATAAAGAATTTTAAAATCCACAGTTGGAAATCAAAGTCTTCTTCTTTTTCAGGTGTAAAGTTATCGGGATGCAAATCGAAGTCCGTTGCTTCCCCTGTTTGAAGGTAATGTATTAATCCACCAAGAGTTTCTGCTCTCACAATGTATTTGAAACCTGCAACCTTTTTAGATTCAATCCATAAGCTTGTATGGCCTTCTTTATCTGTGAAACATTTCACGGAAAGTTTATCGCCTCTTTTCATCATTACTTGAAGTTGCTTATAGGCTCCCACATTATCATATTTCTCACTTGTAGACTTTGCTACATTTGCTACTGATATTACAATTTGTTTGTCCATATCAAAATTCTCCTTTTCATTTAGTTATTGGTAATCGATAAGGTTAAAGCTTCTTTATCAAAGGGGCATCCCATATTTTTTAAAGCCCCTTGTACTGCTATGTTTTTTGGTAAACAGAAATCTACTGATCTCATTTTAGCCAGTTGGAAGCTAACGCAGGCATAACGTGTTCCGTTATCATCAATCCAGTCTGGTCTGATTTCTCCTTTACTATCTGATTCAAGAAATTGGTAAAATAAATCTAGTCTTTCATCGTTTAGGATTACTTCTCCCAAGTCGTCTGATTTTAGATAGTCAAGAAGAGCATCTGGACTATTTGTTGCAAGAACTGTTATAAGTGTCTGGATTAGTTCAAAACTGGCAGGGCTTGTAATGGTTGCCGAATTCTTGTGTCCGTATCTGAGCTGATAGTTTACCTGCATCACTTCCTTGTTCCATTTAAATCTTAGTGTCTGTGCAAATGGTAAATGTGCATTCGTGAGATAATTGGATAGCTGTTCAATTGATTTTCTGTTTACACCGTTTGTGTTCAAATTTTTATTTTGGAATATTTTTTCCATTTCTTTTTTTTTATTGAGCCCTTTTAATATGAGGTGGAACTCTTTTCCTACAGCCAAATAAGCCGCGCGCTGCTTCTCGGTTGCGATGCAAAAGTAGGAAGAAATGAAATAGGAAAATGGAAAAGTGACCTAAATGGCCATAGGGAAAGAAAAACAAATGGTCTTTCCCTAAAACATAAATCGCTGATTAATAGTCTGTTGGGATATCAAAGTAATAAAAGGAATTCTTAACGTTGGGTTTGTCTTTGCATTTCTTTATAGTGTCTGCAATATTTTTACCTACGTCGAAGGGGATAGCTACGTATTCTATGCCGTTTATAGAATGATGTTCATATTGAAGTATCTCATATTTCTTACATTCTCTTATGGGTCTTGGCTCATATCCTAACCAGTATCGCTTGTCAAAGGAGATTTCTGCAAGATAAAGGAATTTTCCTATGAAACTTACTTTACTCGGAAAACGGGCTGTTACTTTGCTCATCAGAAAATAACTCATCATTTCCTTGAAGAATTTCATGCGCGCAACACGGTATCTTTGTATGTCTTTATCAGAAGATATGCAAACAGTACCATCCATGTAACTCATGTTCAATTCTGACATTATTTGCAGACTTTCAGAGAGTTTATTTTTGAAAAAAGGATTGATGGTTGAGAATGATTTTCCGTTTACTTTTATTTTGAGCTCTTCGCCCTCTGATATCTCGCAGGACAAAACTTTTGCAAGTTGTCGAGCAGAATAAAACTCATAAGTCGGAATATAGGAGAAACTTATATTTGTATAATCCAAAATAAAGAGGTAAAGTCTCCAGAACTTCTTGTAGTCTAAATTATATGTATGTAGTATCTCTTGTACTTCATTAGAGGATAGATATGTTTTACACTTACTAAGATGCTCCTTAAAAAGCACGTTGTACCTGTTTCTGAAATGGTCAATAGCTGTAAACTCTGCTTCATCTTGGAGAAAGAGGTCATTAATATCTTGTGCTCTGCAAAATTTACGAGCTACAAATGCAACATATTCAAGTTGTTCTAAAGTCAATTCCTTATCCATGAACGCAAATGTAACAAAAAAACTCCGCATGAAGATAGTCAAATGCAGAGTTTCTTAAAAAGATGGACATTTTTAAAATAAGGACTTATAGATCATTTTTATAGAAATCATGTCTCACAGTAAATTTTTCATTGCTTTATCAACCTGTGCATTATCAAAACTATCAAGATAAATCTGTGTCGTTTGTATGTCTTGGTGTCCAAGCGACTGAGAAATTATTCCTATGTCCACGCCAGATTTTCTTAGCACAGTAGCAAATGTATGCCGAGCAACATAGGTAGTGACATCACCTTTTAGATTCAATTCTTTTGCAATGGTATGTAACTCACGATTTATGTACTCAATAACTTTGCGTACACGATTAAATTTTTGCATTGGGGTTGTATGTCGCTTTTGATTGAGTATTGGAAAAAGATAGCCAGATTGGTGGCATTGTATTTCGTATTTGCTAATTATTTTCTGCGCCTCTTTCATTAAGCACAAATTTATCTCTCCATTAGTTTTCTGTCTGATGTAGTGCAATCTTCCATCTACAATGTTATTGGGGGTGAGGTTCGCAACATCAACGAATGAAATCCCACCGCAATAATATGAAAAAGTAAAAATATCATGTGCAAGTTGAGTTATATTTTTTCTTTCACTACAATCCAACTTGATAATTTTTCGCATATCATCTTTTGATAGCGCACGCTTCTTTGTCTTTGTTGAAAAGCGGCTTAGATTATATTCTGGGAATGGATTATTGTTCCTCCGTGCAGATTTATCTTTTATGGCTCGGTTATATGTGGCACGCAATGTCTTAAAGTAGAAGTACATAGTTGTATCAAGAAATTGCCTCTTACGCATCCATTTTTCAAAGTTTTCGCAAAAGCAGACATCTATGCTATCAAAGTAGAAGTTTAAGGGCTTTCCATAAAACTTTTTGAGAGTCGTATGTAAGTTTAGATAAGCGTAACTATTACCTACATGGCCATCTTTTCGAAGCATTTCAACTATTGAAATAAGATATTCACCCACATATATTTTTTTGAATGAATTGGTTTCTGTCATAATTAGTGAAGCAGAGAGTTCTCTTCCAACCATCTTTTCTTCAAGTATTTTGGCTTGATATTTACTCATAATATCAGAGATAATTTTTTCTATAAGTAAGCGGTTAGGACATTTGATTTTCGGGGCATTTCGTTGAAAATCCCAAAAGTCTGCATTTACAGAAATGCCTAAACTACGGTAACTCCGATTGCCATCTTTACTAATTCGTAACATAAGTGGAGATTCTCCGTTTTTTAACTTTTTGCTTTTGTAGCAAATCACAGAAATTGTTGCTTCCATATAAATCCTGGTTTACATCTGGGTTTACATGAGAGGGGGGAAAAAGAGGTAATATTACCCAATTTCACCAAAACTTACGATAGTAAAACGGAAAAGAAAAAAGAGCTGTAATCAATGATTAACAGCTCTTTACCTTTATGTCGGGATTACTGGACTCGAACCAGCGACCTCGCGCCCCCCAGACGTGTGCGCTACCAACTGCGCCAAATCCCGATCATTTTCTAAAAGTGCTGCAAAGATAGTGACTTCGTGGCATATCTGCAAATTTATGTTTCCTTTTTTGTTTTAAAATGTTTAATTTACATGGATTCATGTAGATATCGTTTAAAAGCGTTTGCCTTCACTCATTTTTTTTAGTAACTTTGCATGAATCAATAGAGATTATTTTCATGCAACGATATACATATATTTTTCTGTTGTTTTGCTTCACGTTTTTTTCTTGTAGTCAAGATGATGGGCTGGAGCGGAAAACGCAGAATGAGGTAGTGGATGAGGACGATGACGATACGCAGACGGCAATTGATGATGAGTATGTCTATCGACTGCCCATCATCTTCCACGTTTTGTACCAGGATGCGGAAGATGCCACACAATATGTCCCTGTTTCACGTTTGCAAGCCATTGTGAGGAACGTCAATGAGTTGTTTCAGGGTGGTGTCTATGGGAAGAGTGAGCGCATACGCGTGCATTTTTTTCTGGCACAATATGATGAATCAGGCAAGGAACTGGTAACCCCTGGAGTGGAATATGTGAAATATACCGGCGCTTATCCCATCAATCCCAAAGAGTTTATGAATGACAATTCGGGAAAGAATGTCAAGTATATCTGGGATCCCAATGAATACATCAACGTGATGCTGTATCATTTCACGAAAGACAAAGATGGACAGACTTTGGGCGTTAGTCACTTACCGTATGTGTCGAAGAGTGATTCTACCATCTCTGGTCTTGAATCTGTTCGTCAAAAACATTTGACCAAGCGCAACTTGAATTATGCTTATTGCTCTTCCATCAACAGCACCTACATCAATTCAGAGTCCACCCGCTATGTCTTAAACGACAAAGGACGTAGAGGATATCAATATGTTTCCACCGATGTGAATGTGACCTTGGCGCATGAATTGGGTCATTACTTGGGACTGTATCACACGTTTTCAGAGAACAAGGCTCATGGAGGTTATGAAGCTGTTGATGATTGTCACGACTCTGACCATTGCAAGGATACGCCTTCCTATAATAAAGTAGCGTATGACAGCTGGTTGAATGACTATTTGAAGAATGCTCCCAGCAAGAACATCGACATTAAAGAACTGGTGAAGAGAGAAAATTGCCAAGGACAACAGTTTGAATCAACTAACATCATGGACTATGCCATAGGATTTGGTTTTTACTTGTCACCCGACCAAAAGCATCGTATTCGTCAGGTATTGTATTATAGTCCGTTGATTCCAGGCCCAAAGAAAAACAGGTCAACCAGCCGAGCTGCCAAGGAGGAGAGTGACGAGGTGTTAGATCTGCCCATACAAACAATTAACTAAAGGTAAAGATGACACAATATGAAATCACGGCACCCAGCTGTTTCAACCATACCATCAAGTTGCCTGCATCTAAAAGCGTGAGCAACAGGGCATTGATCATCAATGCTCTTTCGGGCGGAAAGATTAGTCCCGAGAATCTCTCCGATTGCGATGATACGCAAGTTGTCATCGATGCTCTCAAGAACATGCCGCGAGTGATAGATGTCAAAGCGGCTGGTACAGCCATGCGATTCCTGACGGCTTACTTAGCTGTCCGTGGAGGAGAACATGTCATCACGGGAACAGAGCGGATGAAACATCGCCCTATTGGGCCGTTGGTAGATGCTTTACGCTATTTTGGTGCGGATATTGAATATACCGAACAAGAAGGTTTTCCGCCACTACGCATTAAAGGCAAACCTTTAAAAGGCGGTTATCTGGAGATGCCAGGCGATGTCAGTTCGCAATACATTTCGGCCTTGTTGATGATTGGGTCCGTGTTGAAGGATGGACTTGAACTGAAACTGACGGGAACTTTGGCGTCGCGTTCCTATATCGACCTGACGCTATGGGTTATGCAACAGTTCGGCGCAGAGGCTGAATGGAGCGACATTGACACGCTTGCCGTCAAGCCAACTCCCTATCAACCGCACGAATATTACATAGAAAGTGATTGGAGTGCGGCTTCGTATTGGTATGAAATTCTGGCCTTGTCCAGTCATCGTGATAACACGTTCATGTTGAAAGGACTGACCGATGGGTCGAAGCAAGGTGATTCTGTGGCGCGATATCTTTTCTCTTTGCTCAGTGTCAAGACAGTTGTAGAAGATGGTGACGACCCACGTACGGGGGGCATACGTATCACGCGACATGTCAGGACGTTGCCGAAATTGGAGTACGATTTTATCAATTCGCCCGATTTGGCACAGACATTCGCAGTATGCTGTGCGGTACTCGACATACCGTTTCTGTTTACAGGCTTGTCTTCTTTGCTGATCAAGGAAACAAATCGCATTGAGGCTTTGAAGACTGAGCTGCGCAAGTTGGGATATGTCATCAAGGATCAGAATGGCAGTGAGCTCTTCTGGGATGGTGAAAAATGCGAACCTACTTTTGAACCCATCGATACATACGAAGACCATCGCATGGCCATGGCCTTCGCACCAGCAGCGATCAATTTCCCTGGTTTGCGCATCAATCATCCGGAAGTCGTATCAAAGTCTTACCCGCATTTTTGGGATGACATGCGTCATGTGGGTTTTCAGATAAAGGAAATCAATACGGTTCATCATATTTAGCCATTATGACAGTCATACTTATCCTATTAGGTTTAATCCTGCTGGCCGCACTATTTGGTATCTTTGCAACTAAACGAGGTGAGGACAAAGAACCTGTCCACATGCCAACCAGTTCATGTGCCACCTGTAATGGCGTTGACGAGATGTGTGAGCAAGTGTGTATGATGGAGGCTGCAACGAAAGATATCGAATACTTTGATGACGAAGAACTGGACCGCTTTAAAGGAAAACCGTCTGATCAGTTCACAGATGAGGAGGCCAATGAATTCACCGAAGTGCTCTACTCCATGAAACAAGAGGAAGTGAAGGATTGGAACAGAAGTCTTATATTGCGGGACATCCACCTTCCTAACCAACTGAAGGACGAGGTCATCATGCTTATTTCCAATCAATAGCCATGAACATTCTGCATTATACGTTTTTTCAAAATGCCCTATTAGGTTCACTTTTGGCCAGTATCGTGTGTGGCTTCATCGGTACATACATTGTAACGCGTCGACTGGTGTTCATCAGTGGCGGCATCACGCATGCGTCGTTTGGCGGTATTGGCTTGGGGGTGTTCTTGGGTTTCAATCCTATTGTGTCGGCCATGCTGTTCGCCATCTTCAGTGCATGCGGCATTCAGTGGATGTCACATCGTAGTGATGCGCGTGAAGATTCTGCTATTGCTCTGTTCTGGACCTTCGGTATGAGCGTGGGTATCATCTGTTGTTTTTTGACACCGGGGTTCATGCCCGACCTTCCATCGTTCCTTTTTGGCAACATTTTAACCATTTCCCGTGGTGATCTGTTGTTGCTTGCCGTGCTTTCTTTGTTGTTACTCGCCATATTCACATTGCTCTTTCGTCCTATTTTGAGCGTAGCCTTCGATCCATGTTTCGCCCGTTCGCAAAAGCTCCCCGTATCAGCCATCGAATACATGATGATGATATTAATTGCCATGACCATCGTTTCCACACTCCGTATGGTTGGAGTTGTCTTGGCCATCAGTCTGTTGACCATTCCCCAGATGACAGCCAATCTGTTTACATATAGCTACAAGCGAATCATCGTATACAGCATTTTGGTGGGGTGGGTGGATTGTTTGTTAGGCTTGACATTCGGTTATTTGCTGAACATTCCATCAGGAGCAGCCATCATTTTTGTCAGTATCATCATTTATGCCTTGTTAAAGGCAATAAAAGTCCTTATATTCAAGTTTAACCAACGTGAGGTCTCACCATCTTAAAAATATCACTTTGGCTGTGCCGTTGATAGCTTTATTGTTGTCATTGGCAGGTTGCTCTACGCAGAAAAACACTGCCAAGAGTAGATGGTGGCATTCGTTTACCGCTCGGTACAACATCTATTACAATGGTTCGGTTGCCTATATTGATGGCTCATTGGAAAAAGAGAATGGACATCGAGACAACTTTACCGAAATGCTTCCTCTCTATCCTGTTGGAAATAAAAAGAGCCGTGAGCTTGGTAAGGCCAACTTTGACCGCGCCATTGAGAAATCTCAGAAGGCAATCAAGTTGCATAGCATCAAGCGTAGACCTGAGTGGAATCCAGGAAAGCGAAAGACAGCAAAAGATCGTGAGTGGCTGAGTCGGAAAGAATACAATCCTTTCTTATGGAAAGCGTGGATGCTCATGGGGCGTTCGCAATTCCATTCGGGTGCTTTTGAAGAGGCTGCGTCAACCTTTTCATACATGAGTCGTCTGTATCAGTCGCAGCCTTCCATCTATGGTCGTGCACGAGCCTGGCTTGCTAAAAGCTATATTGAGCAAGATTGGTTGTACGATGCCGAAGACGTCATTCGCAACATGCAGCGCGATTCCATTCACTGGCAGGCGCAAAAAGAGTGGGATTATACCTATGCCGACTATTATCTACACACGAAGGAGTACGATAAAGCCATTCCTTATCTCCGCAAAGTCATTAAACACGAGATGCGTCGCAAGCAGAAAGCCCGCCAGTGGTTTCTGTTAGGGCAGCTCTATGAGGCCGTTGGAAACAAGGAACAGGCTTACAAGTCATACCAGCGAGTACTTAGACAGCATCCCCCTTACGAGGTTGAGTTCAATGCTCGTGTTGCCATGACCGAAGTGATGGCGGGTACACAAGCCAAGAAAATGATTGCCAAACTGCGTCGAATGGCAGTCAATGAAAATAATAAGGACTATCTGGATCAGGTTTATTATGCCATTGGTAATATCTATTTGGCCAAGAAAGATACCCTCCAAGCTATCGATGCGTATGAGAAAGGGAACAAAGGTGCTACCCGCAGCGGCATTGAAAAAGGTGTGCTACTGCTGAAACTTGGTGATCTTTATTGGGAACGTGAGAAATATAACGATGCCCAACGGTGTTATGGCGAAGCGATAGGCTTGTTGGATAAAGAGCGTGAAGATTATGAAGAGCTGTCTTATCGCTCGAAAGTTCTTGACGAACTGGTGCCTTACACCGATGCTGTTGCGTTGCAAGATTCCCTGCAAGCACTGGCTAAACTGCCCAAACCAAAACTTTATGCAGCTATCGACCGTGTCATTGATGCGTTGAAGAAGAAAGAAAGAGAAGAGGCTGATCGCCTGGCTGAGCAGAATGGTCAAAACTCGATGGCTGGAGGGGATGACAGTTATTTCGACAACCAACGAAACACTCCTTACCGACCACCCACGCCAACCCCTCAAAAGCAAGGTGATGGCCAATGGTATTTTTATAATCAAATGGCTGTTAACCAAGGCAAGACCGCTTTTGAACGATTGTGGGGAAAGCGTGAAAACGTTGACAATTGGCAACGAACTAATAAAACGGTGGTGTCGTTTGGCGATACTAACCAGATGACAGAATCACAACTCGATTCCCTACAACAAGCGGAAACGGTGACAGATTCACTCAGTCAGGTTCCCGATAGTGCCCAGAACGACCCGCACAAGCGTGCCTACTATTTGGCGCAGATACCGTTTTCTGCCGAACAAGTTGCGGCCAGCAATCTCCAAATCATGGATGGATTATTTCACTCGGGGGTTATCTTTAAGGATAAACTGGACAATTTGAAGTTGAGTGAGAAGGCTCTGCGGCGGCTGGTTGATGGCTATCCTTCCTACGAGCATATAGACAAAGCTTATTATCACCTGTTCCTGTTGTATTCAAGGCTGGGGCAGTCGGGTGTTGCAGCTCGCTACATACAGCTGCTCAAGGCGCAACATCCGAAAAGTGAGTGGACCGTTCTTCTCACCGACCCTCATTTCCGTGAGAACGCGCAGTTTGGTGTGCAACTTGAGGATTCCCTCTATGCGGCCACCTACAATGCGTTTAAGGCTGATCGCTACGATGAGGTGCACAGCAATACACATCTTTCATCAACCCGCTTCCCATTAGGTGCCAATCGTGACAAATTCCTTTTCATCGGAGGTTTAAGTAAGTTGAACAATGGTGATGCTGACGGCTGTTTGGCTGATATGCGGAAGCTGGTGAAACAATTCCCTGAGAGTGGCCTCAGCAACATGGCTGGCATGATTATCAATGGCGTGCAGGCTGGCAGACGATTGCATGGTGGTAAGTTTGACATGGGCGAGGTGTGGTCGCGGCGTTCTGCGGTGTTGAGTGACAGTGACTCCATTGCAGCCCGTCAGTTCAACAACGAACGAAACACGGAGTTCACGTTCATGCTCGTCTATCATCCTGATTCGGTTCAAGAGAATCAATTGCTCTACCAGGTGGCCAAGTACAATTTTACCCGTTATGTGGTACGCAATTTTGATGTTACCATAGATGAAGATGCTGGTTTGCACTTGATGAAGATAGCCGGCTTCCGTAATTTTGACGAGGCTTTGCAGTATGCTCGTGCGTTCCATCGCCAAACCAATCTCACTTCTCTCGTGGGTAAGGCGCGTTCGTTTGTCATCAGCGATGCCAATCTTCAATTGCTGGGCACCACATTCAGCTATGATGATTATGACCGATATTATAACAAGCACTTTGCACCTTTAAAGATTAGTACGTTCCAGCTACTCACCGAACCAGCTGAAGTACCTACCGAACCGCAGCGCAAGCCATCGGTAGAAGAGATAGACCACTTGCTGGATGATGGCACCTTTATAGACAATGGCCTCGAAATCGAGCCGGTAGATCGTGGAACCCTCGTTGTTCCGCAAGAGGAAAAAACGAAGCAAAACGAACAAGGTGGCACGGTGATTCCTACTGAAACACCCTTGCCAAAGGCGCAAGACAAGACTGTTCCTCTGCGCGAAACCATACTTCAGCTGCCTGCCGACCAGCCTAAAAAGCAGCAAACCACTCCCCGTGAGCAACCCTTAAAAGTGCCTAACGCCAAGACACCAGCCGTAAAGCCGAAAACGCAAACGCAACCTAAGACGGTTCCCAACAAGCCACAGCCGCAACGTCCTGGTGAAACGATTATTTATTTTGAGAACACTCCAAAGGAAAAGTCTCAAAAGAACAATCAGAAAACGCCCGCCAAACCAGCTTCCAAGGATGACAAGGCCAAGAAAAAAGCTGAACCAAAGGTCATCGACTTAGGTGATGAATATTATGATTTAGAAGGATTTTAATTATGAGCAATGGACTATTGTTATGGGTAGATGATGAGATTGAACTGCTTCGCGCACACATCATCTTCCTCGAAAAAAAAGGATATCAGGTGGTGACGGTGAGCAATGGATCGGATGCCATCGACCAGTGTCGCCAGCACACCTTCGACTTGGTGCTGTTGGATGAAATGATGCCGGGTCTCACCGGATTGGAAACCTTGCAACGCATCAAGGAAATCAGTCCGGCAACACCTGTCGTGATGGTGACCAAGAGTGAGGAAGAGAACATTATGGATCAGGCCATTGGTTCAAAAATAGCCGACT
Organism: Hoylesella buccalis ATCC 35310; assembly: GCF_000177075.1. Taxonomy (GTDB): domain Bacteria; phylum Bacteroidota; class Bacteroidia; order Bacteroidales; family Bacteroidaceae; genus Prevotella; species Prevotella buccalis. The sequence continues at coordinate 122,188 of NZ_ADEG01000090.1, read as the reverse complement.
ATCTCATCAAACCCGTGAACCCCAACCAGATTTTGCTGGCGCTTAAAAAAAACATCCACCGCAAAGAAATTGTAACGGAGGTGACGCAGTCGGGCTATCAACAGAGTTTTCAAGACATCTCCATGCAGATTATGAATTGCCAATCATTGGGCGATTGGATGGATATCTACAAGCGATTGGTTCACTGGGAGCTGGAACTGAGTTCGACAGACAGCAGCATGACAGAGATGTTGCAAATGCAGAAAGAAGAGGCCGACCTCGGATTTGCCAAATACATCAAGCAGCATTATCTCGAGTGGGTAGCGCCTTCTCAGACCAGCAGGCCCATGATGAGTCCCGATTTGTTTAAGAACAAGATTTTTCCATTGCTCGATGCTGGCGAGAAAGTGTTTCTCATTGTCATCGACAACTTTCGTTATGACCAGTGGCGGGTCATCTCCAAGGAGATTGGCGACCTGTTCGACATGCAGGAAGACATATATGTGAGCATTTTGCCTACGGCCACACAGTATGCCCGAAACGCCATCTTCAGTGGACTGATGCCCAACAAAATAGCCGAAATGTTTCCTCATCTGTGGGTTGATGAAGACGAGGAGGAGGGCAAAAACCTCAATGAAGAGCCGCTCATACAGACACAAATCGAGCGCTACCGTCGTCATCACAGCTTCTCATATAATAAGGTGAACGATTCGAGTGGGGCAGAAAAGTTTTTCGACAAGCTGCATGAACTCAAGAAGAACGACTTGAATGTGCTGGTGGTCAACTTTATAGACATGCTGTCACATGCCCGCACCGAGTCCAAGATGGTGCGCGAGTTAGCCAACAACGAGTCGGCTTATCGCAGCATCACCAAGAGCTGGTTCCGACATTCCATGATGACAGAGTTGATGAAATTGCTCTCACAGAGCGACTATAAAGTGGTGTTGACCACCGACCACGGCAGTATTCGTGCCTCAAAGCCCATCAAGATTATCGGCGACCGCAACACCAACACCAACCTAAGGTACAAGCTTGGCAAGAACTTGAGTTACAGTGCCAAGGAAGTCTTTACCATTAAAGATCCCCGGAGCGCACAGTTGCCCTCGCCAAACATCAGTACCAGCTACGTTTTTGCCACGGGCGACACTTTCTTTGCCTATCCCAACAATTACAATTATTACGTATCCTATTACAAGGACACCTTCCAACATGGGGGCATCAGCATGGAGGAAATGCTCATTCCGCTGATTACACTCACGCCCAGAAAACGATAAAATGATCACACAATACAGATAATAGAAATTAATAAGATAAAGAAATGGAAATTAAAATCAAATCATTAGATTGCATAAAAGAGGCTGCCCAGCAGTTCATAGACAACATGGGTAAGGGCAATGTGTTTGCTTTCTACGGAAAAATGGGAGCTGGTAAAACCACTTTTATCAAGGCCATTTGTGAATGTTTGGATGTGGAGGATGTCATTACCTCACCCACTTTCGCCATCGTGAATGAGTATTATTCCAATAAGTTGCAAGACTCCATCTACCATTTCGACTTCTATCGCATTAAAAAGCTCGAAGAGGTGTACGACATGGGCTATGAGGATTATTTTTACAGTCATCGCCTCTGCTTCCTCGAGTGGCCGGAGTTGGTGGAAGAGTTGCTACCAAAAGATGCCGTCAAGGTAACCATTGCAGAGCAGGAAGACGGCTCAAGGCTGGTCACATTTTAGCATAATATGGCGTAAACCTTAACGGGAATTTGCTGTGAGGAATAGCTTTGGGATAACCGAAACAAAGCGACCAAAATAATTACAAATCATAGCTAATGATGCTATGCCGCATTGCATAGCATCACGTTGCATGATAATCTTCATCTTCTTCATTGTATGGATCTATAATCTATTTATCTCGTCCTGTCGAGATGTTTTTCCTTTATATTTACCCTTTGCTGCGTTAAGAGTATATCGTATGCTTAATGCGATTGAACGGGATCCCCCCTTGATGTCAGAAGAATAATCGACAGTATTGGTGAAAGTGTCAAATTTCTGTCTCCATGTATTGAATATATCATTAGCCGAGAGTGTGAAAGCCCAGCTTTTCCAAGTTTTGTTCAAGGTCACCGATGCCTGCCACGAACCACGGCTATAAATCACATCTTGATTGCCGGTCCCGAGACCGAACAGATTAAAATAAGCATAGAAGCTGCTGGGAATATCGAACCGGTTGTTAAGCGACAGAGTATAGAGTGGTTTGTTGTATTTTCTTACGGGTGAGCCATACTTCAAATCCTGAACGTAGAACACGCCCTGTATGGTGGGATGCCAAAAGCCGAAATCAAGTTGTTGGACAGCCACAAGTTGGAATGAGTTATAATCTGGCAGATTGACTGGTTGTACAACATTAATACGATCGGTGTTGTCATAGCGATATATTGAGGTCACATTCCGTTTGTTCATTGTGAATGAGCTTTGAAGGATAAATTTCTTATAATAAAGATTCAATCCTATTTTGTGGCGGAGAGTTGAACGAAGTTCAGGATTGCCCGTTTCCCAAAGGGTAGGAGTAACATAAACGTATGTGTTGTCAAGAGATTGGTATCCCGGACGAGACACGGATGCTCTGTAAAACAAGCTCATACGAATAGATGAGTTAAAGGATATGCCCAGATTAGGCAACAAGTCTGTATATGATTTTGATAAATCTTCACGAAGAACGTTGTTTTGTCTGAAATCTGTATTGGTTGATTCAAGTCTAAGTCCACCATACATATTCCATGTGTTGTTGGGTGTCCAGTTAAAACCGACAAATCCTGCATAGAGATTTTGTTTTACATTGTCTGTTTCTGGAGCAATAAAATCCTGATTCCCGGTGGAGGACCCCAAATAATCCTGATTGTTGCGTGTATATGAGATTTCCGAGCCAGCCTCTATCTCTACCTTGCTGATTTTTCTTGACAGTACAATTTTTCCTGACCATAAAGAGGCTTTGCTTACATTCGAATTGTAGATCATATTGGTAGAATTGTTCTCATCTACACCCGAGTTGGAAGTACGATAGGATTTTACATAATCGGCGTCTATGCGTAACCCGATATTGGCAGGCAAGGAAAAACTGCCGAAAGTGTTGACATGATGCATAGAGCTTTGACTATGCAGGTCACTTATTGATGCTATTACATCTTCGGTCCCTTGATTTTCCATAACGGATTTGGCATTGCCGCTATAGTGACTCTTGGGAGTGCGCTGAAACGTGTATTTTGCACCAATGGAGTTGTTCCCGAAATCGTAGTTTAGGCCAGCGTCTGCCATGAGGGACTGGCTTCTGCTTTTGGCTTTGGAATAAGTATCAGTACGATATTTTGATTCAGGGTTACTCTCTGAATAAAAACCTTCAATATAATGTCTATCCTGTTTGAAGCCAGAAAAGCCGTATGATAAATCTCCCAAGACGGTAAGTCCGCTTTCTGTATGGTAATTCAGTGACACATCGACAGATTCTGACCATTCTTCACTTGCCGAAACATTACCTGCTGCGACAGCATGGAATCCCTCATTAAGTTTTTTTGTGCGTATGAGAATGACAGATGACACATTGGCGCCATATTTTGATGAAGGGTTGGTAACAATCTCAACATTGGATATATCGTTGGCGGAAAGTGAAGACAACTCACTTGTTGAACGCACAAGCCTGTTGTTGATATAGACAACGGGCGTTCCATGTCCAAGGACAGATATCCCACCGCCAGACGTGTCAATCATCGGTAGGTACTTGATCGCCTCCATGGCATTGCCAAGTTTTGCAATAGGATTCCCTGCCATTGAGATTTGCAAGCCTCTCGGCGTTCCCTTGACATATTTCTTACTTCCCCGAACCACGACTTCTGCAAGTTTATTGGTGCTTTCAATATAAATCATGGTATCACACGGAAGGACTACATCTGTGTTTTTGCATCCTACTGAGGATATGGAAAGAAACATCCCCTCTTTTAATGTGGTGTCGAAGCCGAACAGACCGTTCAAATCCGTAAGGGTTGATCCAATCATGACGGAGTCGGGCTGCATGAGTCTCACTGTTGCGAAACTTACCGGAATGGAATCTTCTAAGGTTAAAACTCGTGATCTGATATTATAGTTCTGATTCTGAGCGAACATAACGATATTCGAGAATAAAACTATTGAGAAAATAATATGCTTTTTCATTTTTAAATACTATTTATGCACTCCATCGGCTAAACCTTGGAGCAAGTTCCCGTTTTTATTTGCGTATCATGACGGACTATCAGCCGATGGTGAACCCTCCATCACCGACGTGATGCACCGTTCAAATCCATGGAAGCATCCGTGAAGCGGGCTTGATGACGCACATTTCATGATTACTGCCGTGTGCTATTTCACGAAGAGCGTACCCCGGTATTGCATGTCGACGTTGTCTTCGTTATACGAGAGGTACAAGTAAGTGATGACAAGCTGTGTCTGTTTGCCGGTGGCAGTCATGTAGAACTTATCTTTGCCGTTGACCTTTCGTTCAATCTCCGCCAAACTCATTTGGTAATGGTCTGTCAGTGTTTTACCATTCAGTTGATATTTCATGGTCACAAGTAGTTTGTCTCCCTCAACTTTAGCTTCTACTTGCGGAGTATATTGATCAATATTCTGAAAATAACGGTAACCCGGCGGAATGGGTAATGGGATGTTTTCTTCGCGTTTGTCGCTGATGAGCGTATTTTCGGGTATGGATGTTGAAGAGGTACCTGCCATTGGCTGCTCGTACATCTCTTCTACTTGATAGTCTGCGACGAGATACCTGGGGTTGATGATATCCTCAATGGCCTGGCTACCGTATGTGCTGTTCAGGTAGTTCAGCTTACCCGCAAGGCTTTTCGCCTGTTGGCATCCTACTTGTTTTAATAAGGTTGTGTATGTTTTACTGCTTATCGGAAACTTGGTCATGTTGTGCTTGGCCAACAATTCGCGTACCTGTTTTTGCAAATGGTTATGGGTATAACTTGATACGTTTACTGGAAATACCGACACCAGCAACAGGATGGCGACAAAACTCCATGCCACCCACATCACCTTACGCGACCGACAGACGATGAGACCTATGCAGACAGCGTAGCACCAAAGGTTGAACAATAGCAGGTACAGACGCTGTATGGTTACGCCATAGTCGGAGAAGCGGCGGGCGATGCCTATCGACATCAGCACCAACAACGGCAGAACGATGATGGGAAGATAGCGAACAGCCAAACGGTCTACCGGCTTTACTTGGTCTTGCTGGTGAATAGGATAGAGCAAGAACAGAATGATGACGGTGAGCAACATGAGTACCGTAACCAATGTAGACACCCATCCGTTGGGCAATTCCCAGATAACGAGTATCTTTACAGCGTAGAGATAAAGCGTAATGACGTAGGCTAAGTGCAGCGGAATGAGCAGGTAATGGATGATGCCGTTGCCAAACTTATGTTGCAGCCAGTTGTATTGACTGTATTTTTGTTCGTCTTTCGGCAACTGAAACATGAATAACAACGGGGCCACCAGTGTGAAACACACGTTAGCCGTGTCGGTATAGAAGGTTGCCTCTATGTCCATGTTAAACAGATCCTTGAACGATTGTAACAGCAACAAGATGCCCAAGAAGAGAACAAGGGATGTGAGGGTAGCGATGATGCCGCTTCCCATAAGCCTGATGAGGAAATTAATGGCTGGACGGTCGTTCGTTTGTTGCGCGAAAGGCAGTGTGAACCAGCCCACCAGCATCGCACCTACGCATGTCCCGGCGGCGATGCATTGTCCTGTGGAAAGTTCGTATTCGGTGGCCCAATAGATGCACAGAGCCAGCCAAAGGGCATGTATAGCACCTTGCCATCCCCTTGCTTTGAGCCGTTGACGCATGTCTTCCGTCCACAGGTGGAGTGTCAACGACAGAATGGTGGCCGTGAGTGGATAGAACATGAGGAAGAATTCGAATTCTTTCGTCTGTCCGTCATAGTGCAGATCGTGATTGAGGTACATCAGCGATAGGCATGAGGCGATGGTAAAAAACAGGGTTAGCGGAAATCTCTGTACAATGCTTTGCAGGCTTTCTTTCCAGTGTTTGAATGCGTCTTTAGACATGAAATGTGCCATTGCTCGTCTTGGGTTTGATTAATATCGCAAATCTACAATAAAATATAAGTTATGCCAAGTGTCTTTTGATAAAAATGATTAATTTTGTCATCCTAACGTTTTTTCCTGCTTCCTCTTCATCGCAGTCCTTGTGGTGTTGATGGGGTGGAAAGGCACAATCAATAGCTTATGCAATTCAGAACCATAGTCAAAATAGACCAGCCCTCGTTTCAAATCCCGCCATTCGAGCGCATGCTCTTTGTCGGTTCATGCTTTGCTGACAGCATGGGGCAGCGGTTCGTCGAAGATAAGTTTCGCGTCACCGTCAATCCTTACGGCGTAATGTACAATCCGGCCAGCATTCTGCACACGGTAGAGCGCACCGATGTAAACCCCAACGTGGCCGTGTTTACCCTGGGTACCAACCATGTGTACATCTTAAAAGAAACGGGCGAGATAGTAGACAACTGCCAAAAGCGTCCGCAACGCTTGTTTTGTGAAGCAGAATTGAGCGTGGAGGAGTGTGTGGCCTATCTGTCTCGAGCGGTAGAATGTTTGGTGAAGCGCAATGACAAGGTGCGCGTCATCCTTACGGTCAGTCCCATTCGTTATGCCAAGTACGGTTTTCATGGCAGTCAGCTGTCCAAGGCCACGCTGCTTTTGGCTACCCGCCAGCTGGAAGAGCGTTATCCCGACGTGGTGACTTATTTCCCCGCTTACGAGATTGTGAACGACGAGTTGCGCGATTATCGGTTTTACAAAGAAGACATGTTGCATCCGTCCGAACAAGCTGTGGCATACATCTGGGAACGTTTTTCGGATGCCTTTTTCAGTCAGGAGGCCAAACTTTTCTTGGCCGATTGGCAACCTGTGAAGGCCGCCTTGGCGCATCGTCCGTTCCAACCGGATGGCGATGCTTACCAGTCGTTCATCCGTCAGACGCAAGAGCGCATCAAGGAGTTGGAAAACAAATGGGGTGTAAACTTGATGAATCAAGCGTAATGCGCTGCCTTCTGTCCTTCATGATTCGTTCCTAGTCTTGAGGTATGAAGAATTTGTCAGTGTTTTCTTGTTCCCATTGCAGCAACCACCGCTTTCTGTCCAGCCCTCCCGCATAGCCCGTGAGGCTTCCGTTGGTACCGATGACCCGGTGACAAGGAATGATGATGGAGATGGGATTGCGTCCAACGGCACCGCCCACTGCTTGGCTTGACATGCTTTTCACGCCGTGCTGCCTGGCCCATTGCATGGCTATGTCTTTGTAGGTAGTGGTTTCTCCATACGGAATGGTCAACAATAACTGCCATACTGCTATGCGAAACGGCGTGTCGTTCAGCAGGATCGGGGGCGTGAACGTAGGACGTTTGCCTTGAAAATAAACGTCGAGCCAAGTGCGAGTCTCGTCAAAAATGGGGAGCGAGTGATGTTGAGGTCGGTCACCTGACGGGTAATCGAAGTGCTTTTGTCCTTCAAACCACAATCCTGTAAGCTGCTTGCCATTGCTGCCCATGGTGATGATACCTAATGGAGAAGTGTATGTGTCGATATATTGTTCCATTCCAAAAATGCTTGGTTGCTGTACAAAGATAACGAAAAAGATGGGAGCAACAACTGATGACCGTGCCAAATGTTTGTGAGCAAGAGCCTGTTGAAGCCATCGTCCACATTCGTTTTGTTTTGGTGTTTACTTTGCGTTTATTTGCCTATTTCTGTTAATTATTCTATCTTTGTAGCATCAGTTAATACACCCAATGAGTTTAATTTGCCGCATTTGGAGCTACAGATGATGCTGATTGATTCCGAAGTTTACCGATGTGGAATGGTATGCTGACAACATTCAGCCTTACGATGTGAAGCGTCATCATGTGTATAAATACAAATTTAGTATAGAGAAAGATTCATAATAATAAAGAAAAACCTATGCCTATCAAACAAAAGTTAGTCTGCGCATGTGCCTTGTTCGGCCTTTTGGCAGGACAAGGGCTGCATGCCCAAAACAAAGAGTTGGTTGATTATGTCAATCCCTACATTGGCAATATCAGTCATTTGCTGGTTCCTACCTTTGCAACGGTGCAGTTGCCGAACAGCATGTTGCGTGTGTATCCCGAACGAGGTGATTATACTACGGAACTGGTAAACGGTCTTCCAGTTATCGTCACCAATCATCGTGAGCGCTCAGCATTCAACATTTCTCCTTATCAAGGCAAGCAACCCACGGCCATTGTGCCACTGAATTATGACCACGAGAAGCTCACACCCTATGGTTTTGATATCGAGTTGGACGACAATCAGATGAAAGCTCGCTACGCTGTGTCACACCAAAGTGCCGTCTACGAACTGAATTTCTGGCAAAAAAATAAGCCCGTGTACGTCATGATCAATTCGCGTGATGGTGGCATGCATTGTTCCGGGAACGCCATTAGCGGATTCCAGCGGCTCACAGACCAGACAAAAGTATACATTTATGCAGAGGTAGACCGCTCTCCCATGCAGATGGGAGCCTTGGAAAACGGTGCAATCAATGCGTCCAAGGCATCGGTTGAAGGCCGAAATGCCTGCATTGCATTGCGTTATGCCGATGGAACACCGCAGGTTCGATTACGTTATGGCGTATCTTTCCTCAGTGAAGAGCAGGCCAAAAAGAATCTGAAACGAGAAATCCAGCATTTTGATGTCGATGTCGTGGCAGCAAAAGGTCGTCGGATATGGAATGATGCGCTGGCCAATATTCAGGTCAAAGGAGGTTCTGAAGACCAGAAAACAGTGCTTTACACCTCCTATTATCGCACTTTTGAACGTCCTATCTGTTACAGTGAAGATGGCAAATACTGGAGTGCCTACGATGGTGCAGTGCATGAGGATGGTGGCATACCGTTTTATACCGACGACTGGATTTGGGACACCTATCGTGCCGCTCACCCGCTTCGGGCACTCATTCAACCCGAAAAAGAAGAAAACATCATCGAGTCTTACCTGCGAATGGCCGAACAGATGGGCACGCTATGGATGCCTACCTTTCCCGAAGTGACAGGCGACTCACGCCGAATGAACTCTAATCATGGCATCGCCATGGTGGCCGACGCGCTGTACAAAGGATTGAAAGTGGATGCCAAGCGTGGCTATGAGTATTCTCGTAAGGCACTCGAAGAAAAGACTTTGGCTCCATGGTCGGGCAACCCGGCAGGCTGGATTGATGATTTCTACAAGCAGCATGGCTACATTCCAGCTCTCAGAGAAGGCGAGAAGGAAACTGATCCCAATGTGTCTGACTTTGAAAAGCGCCAACCTGTGGCTGTAACGCTTGGCACGGCCTATGACGAATGGTGCCTGTCGCGCATTGCCAGCTATCTGAATAAAAACAAAGAAGCATCCTATTATGAGCGTAGGGGGCGTAACTACCGTACCCTCTTCAACCATGAAACCAGCTTTTTTCATCCCAAAGACAAGGAAGGCAATTTCCTTCAGCCCTTTGATTACCGCTTCTCGGGTGGCATTGGTGCCCGCGATGCCTACGATGAGAACAATGGTTGGACTTATCGTTGGGATGTTCAGCACAACGTTGCCGACCTGATTAACCTCATGGGTGGGCGCGAACAGTTTGTCAAGAATCTGGATCAAACGTTTATTGAACCTATGGGAAGAGGCAAACGGGAGTTCTACACCCAACTTCCAGACCAGACCGGAAACATCGGACAGTTTACCATGGCCAACGAACCTTCGCTGCATATTCCTTATTTATACAACTATGCGGGCACTCCTTGGAAGACTCAAAAGCGGGTACGGCAAGTCTTGAACACTTGGTTCCGTAACGATTTGATGGGTGTTCCCGGTGATGAAGATGGGGGAGGGTTGACCTCTTTCGTCGTTTTCTCCAGCATTGGTTTCTATCCAGTGACACCTGGTATCCCCGCTTATAACATTGGCAGTCCTCTGTTCAGCGACATTCAGGTGCGGTTGGGCAATGGAAAAATCTTCCATATCATCGCTAACAACTGCTCTGATGAGAACAAATACATTCAGCGGGCCACCCTAAATGGCAAAGCGTGGAACAAGCCTTGGTTCTCACACGATGACATCAAGAACGGTGGTACCTTGATCTTGGAAATGGGTAAGCATCCCAATAAGTCTTGGGGAGCCGATAAAAAGATGGCTCCACCCTCATTGGATGCGGAGCAATAGGGTGATAACTGCGCTCGATTCTTCCTATATGATTCACCCTTTTACAGCACAGTGTCTGGCATAAGTCAGCCAGTTGGGCGTGAATTCGTGTATAGGCAGACTATCTGTTGGTGCAATTCTCTACAGTGTGGGAATTGCACCAACGATTTTTCTTGTTATTTTTGTCGAGATTCAGCTTTTCATCTTCTTTTGTAATAAATCATACCCTTTGTCCGTTTATATAGAAAAAAATAAGCATCATGAAGAAGTTATTGCTGTCCATGGCCCTGTTGATGGCCTGCACATTTGCCACGGCTCAACGCAGTGTTGGGACGTGGTCATTGATTCCCAAGGTAGGGGTAAACTTGGCAAACATCTCTAATTTTGACGTTGTTATCACTGGTTTGTCCCCTGATGCGCAGCAGAATGAAGTTGAGCAGAAATCAAAATACCGCGAAGGGTTTATCGGCGGACTGGACGTACAGTATCAAGCGATGAATCAGGTGGCATTCTCTGCCGGTGTGTTCTATTCGGTTCAGGGAATGCGGTTTCCACCATCAGAAACGATTGACAAGGAAAAAGTACACTATACGTCTGATGATGTTCAGTGGAAATACGATTATCTTACGCTTCCCTTGATGGCTCATGTGGCGGTTCTTCCTGGTCTTTCGTTTAATGCTGGCGTTCAGATGGGCTACCTCTTGTCGGCAAAAGGTAGGGCATCCTTGTCGCAATTTACGGTCGACAAAGAAGGAAAAGTGCATTATCAGACTGGCGAGAAGGGGAATTTGCTGTATGCCTACACCGAAAAATACGACAACCTGTCCTATTCAAAGCGCTTCGACGTTTCCATTCCTGTGGGCTTTTCGTTGGAGTACAGCCATGTGGTGCTGGATGCAAGATACAACTTCGGTCTGACCAAGATGAACAAATATACCCAAGATAGAATGAAAAACAAGGTGTTCACCTTCACGGTTGGTTATGTGTTTGACCTCTGATCAGTAAATACAATCCCGCGCAAAAGATTATTCTCCATCATCTTCTAAATTGTAAACAGAAAACGCTTCTTCAATAATGCCTATCGGTTGTTATTTTAATAGCATGGAGATTGGTGTCGAATAGCAATGAGTTTGGTGCCCAATAGCATTGAGTTTGGACGCTAAAGTCATTGAGTTTGGTTATGCTTTCGAATTCTATTGGAAATCAACATCTTACAAGTACCTGTTTCGTGATAATACCCCTGCTGTAGTGAACAGGATGGTATCAATTTCCGTTTTTTAGTTCTCTTTTACACACATATCGTATCTTTTACGTAATTTTGTGCGCTCAAACGGACAAAAGCACTTCTTAAATGACGACTCAATGCAGATGTTAAAAAGTATACTTCGTGGTGTTGGCCAAGTGATGTTTCAGGGCAATGCGCTGTCGGGCGCACTGATGCTTGCAGGTATTGCTTGCAACTCCCTCCTCATGTGCTTGTTTGCCTTGGTTGGAAGTGCCATTGGCACGTGTACGGCTGTAGTCCTTCGATATGATGCGGGGCGCATCCGCGACGGCCTTTATGGTTTTAATGCTGCGCTGGTGGGTATCGCCGTACCCTGCTTTATGCCCATTCATGCAGGTTCGGTTCTGCTCATGGTAGTGGCATGTGTGCTATCTGCGCTGGTGACGCGACTGTTCGAGCGGCAACGCTATGTCCCTGCGCTCACCGCACCCTTTGTACTCATCACCTGGGCAATGCTGCTGTTGGGTCACGTTTTTCCCCAGTTGCAGCTGCCAGCAACGACAGCTGTCGATACTGCGGAAAGTTTCTCGTTGGTTCGGGCCGCCTCACTGAGCTTTGGACAAATCATGCTTCAGGGCAACAACCTGCTCACTGGCTTGTTGTTTTTCCTTGCCATTTGTGTCAATTCGCGCAAGATGGGCATGGAGTCGCTTGTAGCCTGTGCGCTGTGTCTCGCCGTGGTGTGTGTGCCGGGTGTCAGTACCACCTCTGTCAACAACGGTATGTATGGCTACAATGCCATTCTTGCGGTTTTGGCAGTTGCCAATATTCTTGACATTGGCACATGGACTTACGTCAAGGCATTGATAGCCCTGATACTATCGTTGCTAATGCAGTATGCAGGTTTGCACATGGGGCTTGTCACGCTCACCGCACCTTTCGTGTTGTCGGTGTGGTTAGTGGTTTTGTATCAGACTTTCGTAGTTAAAACCAAACAAGATTAAAAAAGTGAAAATTAAAAGATGGTTAAGCCCCACCTTATGGGGCATTGTGCTTGCCTCGATGGTGAGCATTCCCACCTTGGGCAAGATAGTAACAGTGGACAAGTCGATAAGCATTGCCCGCAAATATGTCAATGTGAGTCTTTCGGAACGTCATGCTACGAGGGCTTCGCATGGTACTCCACCTTATTATATTTATAACGACCGCCACGGACGGGGTTTCGTTGTGGTGGCAGGCGATGATGCCATGGGACAAGTGTTGGGCTATTCGCACACAGGAACGCTCGACACGTTGCGTGCAAGTGAGGAGCTTAAATTCCTGCTGAGTGCTTATCGTGACGCCTTTCACCAAATACAAAGGCAACCCGCCACAAGAGCTACCATTACTACTATGCCCCCTAACCGAAAGGAGGTGGCTCCGTTGCTCACAACGGCATGGAGTCAAGACGACCCTTACAGTCGTCTTACGGGGTACAACTACACGGGATGTGTGGCTACGGCGGTAGCACAAATCATGTATTATCATCGCTGGCCGGAACGGGGAAAGGGCAGCTACTCGTATGTAGTGCGCTCCGACAACCGCACGATGAGCGTGGACTTCAGTCAGTCGGTATACCAATGGGACAAGATGTTACCCAAATACAACACACGTATGGTACTTGCCAATGCGGAGGCTTGCGATGCTGTGGCGCTGCTCATGCGTGATGTGGGCGTGTCGGTGAACATGCAGTACACCCCTACATCCAGCGGTGCACAAACCTTCATGGCTGCCAAGGCACTGAAAACGTATTTCAATTATTCCACCTCCATGCTCAACAAATCTGATGAGGGCGCAGCTGCTTTCACCCAGATATTGCGCAAGGAGATAGAAAACGGCTTCCCCGTGTACATCAGCGGCAGCGTGAAGTCGGGCGGTAGTGGACACGCATGGGTGGTAGACGGTGTGGATAAGGACAACCTATTTCACATGAATTTTGGTTGGGGAGGCGGTGGCAACGGCTACTTCTCCGTTACTGCACTGAACCTTTCCACCACAGGACAGGAGTTTGGCGGCAAGCCTCTCTCCTTCAACAAGCAGGTGCAGATAGTTTTGGTGCATCCCAACAAACCGGGAAGCGCACCCATTGATGCCGAACTTGCCGATGATGCCCCCAACTTGTGTTTCAACTCGGAGGGCAACATGACCGTAGTTGGCAACACGCCCACTAACAAACAGCAACCCATGACGGTTAGCTATCACCACTTTAAGAACCAAGCCGACGGAACGTTTGCTGGAGATATTGGCTTGGGCGTGTACAATGAGCAGGGCAAACAAGTAAAAGTGGTGCCATCGGCATGGCACGACAAAGGCGGATACACCGCAGAGCGCGGCAAGTATAACGGTGGCGTGCTGCAATCGGGACAGTTGATTGACGATGCTTGCACGTTTACGGTGAATCTTGAAGGTCTTGCAGATGGACGCTACTATTTGCTGCCCGTGTGTGCCAGCCTCAAGGATAAGGACACCTACGGGGCATGGTGCAAGATGAAAACGGCACCACGCATATGCTTTCAGGTGCAAGGCAACGGCGTGCGCCTATTTGAGAAACCCGATGACAAGGCACCTTTCGCATTGGCATCACATCCGTATACGCTCAAACCGTGTACTGCTGGCAACAAAGCCACGCTGTGCCTAAGCATACGCAAACTTACGGGTACGCCTTTCGATGGCACGGTGAGGGTGTCGCTCGTAGATGATGAAAATCGTGTGGTTGCTATGGGACAAACCGCAGAGGCAGTGGATTTTGAGATGTTTGCCGAGACTGAGGTGAGGGTGGACATGCACTTGCCCGACAATCTGCAGTCCAAGGAATACAAACTGAAGGTAGAAGTAATCAAGGAATATGATGCCGACAACATTGCCACGGTGGGTATGGTGCACGGCAACGAGCCGTCTACGGTGCAGGTGGAGGCAGCTAAGCCCAGCGACAAGCTTTTCGTAAAACTCCAAGGAATGGTGCAAGACAACAGTGAATCAACCATATCTCCCATGAACGTAGACCTCAGTGGCAATCCATTGCTCAAGATAGGAGTGGTGATGACGCTTGCACCTCAAGCCACCTACAACGGCAAATTGACGCTTTGCTTGATTGATACAAAAACTCAGCGACGCATATCTTTGGGCAGCAGTGCTCAAAAGCAATACAACTTGTCGGGTGGAGGGGATGATGAAATATTTGTTACAGGATGGTTGAGAAACAAGGACAGCTTGCCCGTCATCAACAATCGTACCTACCGATTGGCATTGATGGGTGTGGTAGACGGCATGGAGTGTGATTTGTGGAACGAGAACTGCGCTCCCTTTGAAGTGTCGTTTACAAACAGTATTTACAATAATTATCCTGACGAAACCACGCATATAGACACAACACAAGGCTCGCTACGCATGATGCGAAGTGGTAACTGGATTGACGTACAGGGCGAGGACATGGCACATGTGCAGGTGTTCGCACTCAACGGAACCCTGATTGCCGCCTCCGATGCCCACGGTCAACATACGGTGAGGTTGCACGTTCCTGCTGCGCAAGTGGTTGTTGTGCGGGTGAAAACCCTTCATGGCAGCACCTTAACGAAGAAGTTAAGATAAAACGTAAGCCTCCATTACTAACTGCTTACAAAGGAATCGCATTTTGTTATGAAGAGGCCTTCAAAAAGAAAACTCCAATAAGTTGTAGCTGACTTATTGGAGTTTTTCTTATTGACAGGATGTTCTAAAAGATATATCCAACGCCTATCATCAAGCGGGAAAAATCCTTTTGTGTGATGCTGTATTGAGCTGATATGTTGAAATGTTTGATGATATTAACTCCTACTTGAGGTGAAAATATGGCATGGTATTTCCTTCCTTCATTAAAAACACCTCTATTCATATTATCAATCGTAACGCCAACACCCGCTCCCGTATAGAATTCTACCTGTGATGACAGTGGAAAATTATAATTCAGGGCAGGCAAAATCACAACAGACCTTCCATTGAAAGGTGAATTGGTATATTCGTTCATCACTACCGTGTAGCTCTCATAGCTGACTTTAAGTTTAGCACTAAGTGGGTTGTTATGAAAATTATATGTTCCATTAATATAAAAACCAATGTGGTTTTCTTTGTTCCCATCTTTTACCAACCCTATCGGATAGTTAATACCGGTTTCGACTTGAAATGTTTTCTTTTGGGCAAATGCCACGAAAGACAAGCTAAGCATTAATAAAAACGTAAAAAAAGTTTTCATATAAAATTATTTTTTAGAGATTTTCAAACCATCCCAATTTCAATTTATGTTATCTGCCAAGATAACTAAATTATCTTTCGTTCGTTTTACAGGCAGACTTCTCAGGCCTGACATTAAGTCAGAAAGAGATTTATAAGAAAGAGGCTATTTTATAATGTTGTAGGAAATTATTCTGGATAAACAAGGTTCTTGTCTTCAATATTCAGCAATACTTCTTCAAGGAATTTGCGTGATTCAAGTTTCGCCATGGGTAGGTCGTGCAACAGGTAGTTGCCACAATCCTTGGGTTGTGCGCCGGGAATCTCGCCCTCATAGTTGGCAATGAAGCTGAAGGTGCGTATCATCAAGTCGACAATGTCGCTGCTTTTCAGGTCGCCATGTATAATAAGGTAGTTGCCAGTGAGGCATCCCATGGGTCCCCAGTAAACGATTTTGTCTTTCCACTGGGCATCATTGCGCAGATAGGTGGCGGCTAAATGCTCGATGGTGTGCAAGGCGCCGATGTGTAACACGGGTTCACGGTTGGGCTCTTTCATGCGAATGTCGAAAGTAGTGATGACTTCAGAGCCGAAAACGTCTTGCCTACTTACATAAATACCACGCAACAATTTGTTGTGGTTGATGGTGAATGAAGGAATCTTGTTCATTTTTTAGTTTTTTAGTTTGTGAGTTTTTTAGTTGATGAGGTGTTAGTTGACGAGGTTTTAGTTGACGAGTTTACGAGTTGATGGCTTTTCTTTGCTTGTGGGTTTTATCGTTGATTCGCCAATAGCAAAAGCTATCAACTCGTGAACTTGTCAACTCGTAAACTTGTCAACTACCCCACTATCTGTATAAACTCTTTGGTGACATGGAACGAATTGTTGGCCAATCGCTCCCAAAAATCATAATACTGTGCCGCGTTTGTATCCTTTAAAGGCACATCACTGATTACTCGGAAGGAGATGAACGGCGTGTGATAAAGATAACAGGCTTGGGCAATGGCGCAACTCTCCATGTCAACAGCCATAGCTGTGGGAAAAGAGGAAAGTATTTGTTGCATCTTCTCTTTGCTGTCAACAAACCAATCGCCACTTACAATGAGGCCGCTGCGAATGTTCGTGCCGCAGTCGATGGCGCACGCCTTACGCAACAATTCGGCAGGAGAGGCGTAACTTGCGGGCATTCCCATGATTTGACCTGCTTCACACTCTTTGCCGCAATAAGCGTCGTGGTAACAACATTGTGTGCTTACAACCACGTCGGTAGGACTTAATGACGCATCTGCACCACCCGCACATCCAGATGATATCACCAAGTTGGGGTGATGATGGTTTATCAATTCCACCGCACCAATGGCAGCATTGACCTTTCCAATGCCACATTGTTGCATCACGATTTCGTGTTGTCCAATGCGTCCCGTGATGACAGACAGATGCTGATGCTGTTGTGTCTGCATGTCTTCGAGCAAGGATTTGAGTTGCGTGAACTCTTTCTCCATGGCCACAATGATACCTATTTTCATGATTGTTGTTTGCTATTTAGCTGCAAAGGTAACAAAAAATGGTTGCACAGGCAGGTGTAAACGGTAAAGTTTTGCTATCTTTGTGCCTAAATCTTAACATAAAACAGCTATTCATGGAAGCTTTGAAGAAATATGGGTTGGATGTCGCCGCCATCGTCTTGTTCGTCTTGATTTCATTCGCTTATTTCGTTCCAGCCAGTCTGGAAGGGCGTATTCTGTTCCAGCATGATGCTTCAGCAGGAAAGGGTCTTGGGCATGAACAAACAGAATATTATCAACGAACGGGTGAACGAACCCGATGGACCAATTCGGTGTTCGGAGGTATGCCCACCTATCAAACGGCTCCGTCGTACAAAAGTACCGATATACTGAGCAAGGTGATGAACGCTTACCACCTGTGGTTGCCCGAAAATGTGTGGTATGTGTTTGCCTATTTGCTGGGCTTCTACATCTTGTTGCGTGCTTTTGATTTCCGCAAAGAGCTGGCTGTTTTGGGTTCTGTCATTTGGGCTTTCTCCAGTTACTTCTTCATTATCATTGCTGCCGGACACATCTGGAAAGTGATGGCCTTGGCCTATCTGCCGCCAATGATAGCTGGCATTGTGCTTAGTTATAGAGGAAAATATCTCTGGGGATTCATCCTGACGGCCTTGTTTACCGCCTTTGAGGTGAAGGCCAATCATGTGCAGATGACCTATTATTATCTGTTCATCATCTTCTTCATGGTTATCGCCTTCTTGGTTCAGGCCGTGAAAGAAAAGCAGTTGGCACGATTTGGCAAAGCATCAGCCGTGTGTATCGCCGCTGCCGCCATTGGTATCTGCATCAACCTGAGCAACCTGTATCATACTTGGGAATACAGTCAAGAGTCGATGCGTGGCAAAAGCGAGCTGGTGAAGCCCAATTCGGCCAACCAAACCAATAGTGGCTTGGAGCGCGACTACATCACCCAATGGAGTTATGGCATTGGTGAAACGTGGACGCTGCTTATACCTAATGCAAAAGGAGGGGCATCTGTTCCGCTCTCAATGAACGAAACCGCCATGAAAAAGGCTGATCCACAGTTCACGGAAATCTATCAACAGATAGGCCAATACTGGGGCGAACAACCCGGAACCAGCGGTCCCGTGTATGTTGGCGCATTTGTCATGATGCTCTTTATCTTGGGACTGTTCATTGTGAAAGGGCCTATGAAGTGGGCTTTGTTGGCAGCTACCATCGTGTCTGTCATGCTGTCATGGGGGAAGAACTTCATGCCGCTTACCAATTTCTTCATCGATTGCGTGCCCATGTATGCCAAATTCCGAACCGTGGCGTCGATATTGGTCATTGCAGAGTTTACCATTCCGCTGTTGGCCGTGATGGCATTGAAGAAAATCATCGACGAACCTGAACTATTGAACAAACGATTAAAATATGTATATGTCAGCTTTGGCCTCACAGCTGGGTTCTGCTTGTTGTTTGCCCTGATGCCAACAGTGTTCTTCTCCGACTATATTTCCACTGCAGAGATGGAGGCTATGAAGAATATTCCTTCCGAATATCAGGGTGCGCTGTTGACAAATCTTCGAGCCATGCGGCAAGCTATCTTCACAACAGATTGCTGGCGTTCGTTTGTGATCATCCTCATTGGTACCTTGTTCCTACTACTTTACAAGGCAAGGAAAATACGTACAGCATGGCTCATCGGTGGTCTTACCCTGTTGTGCTTGGTAGATATGTGGGCTGTCAATAAGCGTTACCTCAACGACAGCATGTTTGTAGAGAAGAGTGTGCGTGAAAATCCTATCGAAATGACACCCACCGACAAGCAAATCCTACAGACCAAAGAGCTTGACTATCGTGTGTTGAATCTCTCAACGAGTACGTTTAACGAGAACGAAACCAGTTATTTCCACAAGAGCATTGGTGGCTATCATCCTGCCAAGTTGCGCCGTTATCAGGAAATGATAGAGGCTTATATCGCTCCTGAAATGCAAAATCTGATGAAAGGAATTATGGATGCACAGGGCGACATGACGCAGTTGAATGGCGATAGCATTTCGCCTGTGCTGAATATGCTCAACACCAAGTTCTTCATCATGCCATTGCAGGGCGGACAAACCGTTCCGCTCAAAAATCCATACGCCTTTGGCAATGCGTGGTTTGTTGATAAATTGACGTATGTGGATAATGCCAATCAGGAAATAGAACGCATCGGAAAGATGAATCTTCGTACTGAGGCCGTGGCTGATAAGAAGTTCAGACAACAACTTGGCGAGGCCGTTGCGCAAGACCATTCGTCGGTAGTAACGCTGCAGAAGTATGAACCCAATCAACTGACTTACGAGGTAGAGTCGAGCAAAGGTGGCGTAGTGGTGTTCTCTGAGATTTATTATCCGGAATGGACGGCCACAGTTGATGGCGAGGAAGTGCCGGTTGGTCGGGTTAATTACATACTTCGTGCCATCCAGGTGAAACCCGGTAAGCATACGGTTGTATTGAGTTTCTTCCCTAAATCGGTCAATCGAACAGAGACCATCGCGTATATTTCCTTTGCTTTGTTGGTGGTACTGATTATCTTGGTATGCTTCAACGAGTTTCGTAAGCGTAAACAGAAGGAAGAAAAGCAAGCGTGATAGTGCTGTTAAGAAGCGCAGCGTTGAAGGAGGATAATATAACTTTGCGACTAAATTTAACGAGATATTCATGGTATCAGTAGAAGGTTTGAAGGTAGAATTTGGTGTGAAACCCTTGTTCCGTGACGTGAGTTTTGTCATCAATGAGCGTGATAGAATTGCATTGGTGGGCAAAAACGGGGCTGGTAAATCTACCTTACTCAAGATTCTCAACGGCCAACAGAAACCTACCTTGGGTGTCGTTTCGGTTCCTAATGACACCACCATTGGTTATCTTCCGCAGGTGATGAAGATAGCCGACGACACAACTGTCAAGGAAGAAACACGAAAGGCTTTTTCTGATAGCATGCGCATGAAGGAACACCTTGAGCACATGCAGAACGAATTGGACAACCGTACCGACTATGAGAGTGCATCGTACATGGAACTGGTGGAGAAGTTTACGCAGGAACATGATCGCTATTTGATGATGGGCGGCGAGAACTATGAGGCCGAAATGGAGCGAACACTCACCGGACTGGGCTTTACTCAGGCCGATTTTGACCGTCCTACGTCCGAGTTCTCTGGTGGTTGGCGCATGCGAATCGAACTGGCGAAGATTTTGTTGCGTCGTCCTGACGTGCTGTTGCTGGACGAACCAACCAACCATCTCGACATTGAGTCGATACAATGGCTGGAACAATTTCTCGCTCAATCAGCCAAAGCAGTGGTGCTGGTTAGTCACGACCGTGCTTTCATCAATAATGTAACCAACCGTACGATAGAGATTACTTGTGGCCACATCGAAGACTATAAAGTTAAATACGATCAATACGTCGTCTTGCGAGCTGAGCGAAGAGAGCAGCAACTGCGTGCCTATGAAAACCAACAAAAAGAAATAGCCGACACAAAAGCTTTCATTGAGCGTTTCCGTTATCAAGCAACCAAGGCCATTCAGGTGCAACAGCGCATCCGTCAACTGGAAAAGATAGAACCCATTGAGGTCGATGAGGTGGATAACAAACGCATGCACTTGAAGTTTCCTCCATGCCTTCGAAGTGGCGATTATCCTATTATTTGTGATGAACTTCGCAAAGATTATGGCTCTCATACGGTGTTCAAAGACGTTACTTTCACCCTTAAACGTGGGGAGAAGGTTGCCTTTGTCGGTAAAAACGGCGAAGGTAAATCTACCTTGGTCAAATGTATCATGGGCGAAATTCCGTATACAGGCACCCTCAAGGTGGGTCACAACGTGCAGATAGGCTATTTCGCACAGAACCAAGCGCAGTTGCTGGATGAGGAACTAACGATTTACGAAACGATTGACCGTGTGGCAACGGGTGACATGCGGTTGAAAATCAACGACCTGTTGGGTGCGTTTATGTTCGGTGGTGAAACGTCTGAGAAGAAGGTTAAGGTGTTATCGGGTGGCGAACGCAGCAGGTTGGCGATGATACGCTTACTCTTGCAACCCGTCAACTTGCTCATTCTTGACGAGCCTACCAACCATTTAGACATGCCATCAAAGGATGTTTTGAAAGAGGCCATACAGGCTTTCGATGGCACGGTGATATTGGTGAGCCACGACCGCGACTTCCTCAACGGCCTGGTGAGCAAGGTTTATGAGTTCGGTGGCGGACAGGTGAAAGAACATCTGGGTGGCATCTACGACTTCATCCGCAGTCATGCGCAGTCGTTGGGTGATGCCGCTGACAACCATAGCATCGACTCTCTTTTGCACACAAACACACAGTCGGGTGCATCACAACCATTGCAAACAGCTTCAAAAGCAGAAAAGAGTGGGGCTGAAGAGTATCTCCAGCGGAAGGAGCAGCAAAAGAAAGTACGCAAACTAAAAAGGAGTATCGAGGAGAGTGAAGCTAAAATCGCTGCTATGGAAAAGCGAATAGCCGAGCTAAACACCATTCTTTCACAACCAGAAAATGCGTCTAACATGGAGTTGGTCACTGAATACACGTCTATTCAACGAGCATTGGATGCGGAAAACGAACGGTGGATGGAGCTTAATGAGAAAATGGAAGAACTTTGAACATTGAACTTTGAACTTTGAACTTTGAACTTTGAGGTTTGAACATTGAACATTGAACTATCAACTTGTTAGCTTGTAAACTCGTAAACTTGTAAACTCGTAAACTATAATACTTTAAAACTTATGAAACATTTATTTCCAATCATGATGTTGATGGTGGCTCCCTCGATGGGAATGGCACAATCAAAATCGGGACTTGTCGAGGCTAATTTTGACAAGTCTGTCCGCCCAGCCGATGATTTTTACCAGTTTGCCACGGGCGGATGGCAGAAGAAACATCCGCTGCCAGCGGCTTATTCGCGCTTTGGCAGCTTCGACCAGTTGGCCGAAGACAACAACAAGCGAATAAATACCATCTTGGGTGAGCTGCAAAAGAAGACGTACAAGAAAGGTACGATGGAGCAAAAGCTGTCCGACTTCTACAAGCTCGCTATGGATGCTGACCGTCGTAACAAGGAGGGCATCAAGCCAGTGAAGCCCTTGTTGGATGAGATGGAAGCCGCCAAAACGAAGAAAGACCTGGAGCAATTGCAATTGAAGTATGCGGCTCAGGGATATGGTGTCTCTTTTGGTTCTTACTTCGCTGCTGACGAGAAGAATGTGACGATGAACATTCTGAACATCAGTCAGAGTGGATTGACATTGGGGCAGAAGGACTATTACCTCAACAACGATGCGGCCACCATTGCCATTCGCGACGAATATAAGAAGCACATCGCACGCATGTTCAACCTCTATGGATTCGATGAGGCTCAGGCGCAGGCAAAGGCGGATGTCATTTTCAAAACCGAAACCGCACTTGCGTTGATTTCAAAGAGCATGACGGAGCTTCGTGACCCACAAGCCAACTACAACAAGATGACCTTGAAAGAGTTCAAGGCCAATTATCCCAACATCAACCTCGAAGGCATGGCTAATGCGGAGGGCGTGAAGAGTGAGTACATTCAGACGATGGTTGTCGGTCAACCGTCATTCCTGGAAGGATATGACAAGCTGTCTGCTGCTGCTACTGCCGACGATTTGCGTGCACTGATGGAGTGGGATGTCATCATGTCGTCATCAAGCTATCTCACCGATGCAATTCGTGAGGCCAACTTCAACTTCTTCGGTAAGACCATGAGTGGCCGCAAGGAGGATTATCCGCTGTGGAAACGTGCCACCAACCAGGTTGAGGCACAGATGGGCGAGGCGCTCGGCAAGATGTATGTAGCCCGTTATTTCCCCGAGAGTTCTAAAAAGAAGATGGAGAACTTGGTGCGCAATCTGCAAATTGCATTGGGCCAACGTATTGATGCACAAACATGGATGAGCGATACAACCAAGGCCGAAGCACATAAGAAGTTGGATAAATTCTATGTGAAGATTGGCTATCCTAACAAGTGGCGCGATTATTCTAAGTTGAACATCGACCCCGCTAAGTCGTTCTATGAGAATGTTATGGCATGTCGCCAGTTCGCACATGAAAATCATATTGCCGAGCGTGCTGGTAAGCCAGTCGACCGTGATGAGTGGTTCATGACGCCGCAAACTGTGAACGCCTATTATAATCCTACCACCAACGAGATTTGTTTCCCAGCGGGAATCCTGCAATATCCGTTCTTCGACCCTAAGGCCGACGAGGCCTTCAACTATGGTGCCATAGGCGTGGTGATTGGTCATGAGATGACGCACGGATTCGATGACCAAGGTCGCCAGTACGATGCCAATGGCAATATGAACGACTGGTGGACTGCCAACGATGCGAAAGGCTTCAACGAGCGAGCCGACATGTATGCCGATTTCTTCTCCAACATCAATGTTTTGCCCGACCTCAAGGCCAATGGACGCTTTACGTTGGGTGAGAACTTGGCCGACCATGGCGGATTGCAGGTTAGTTTCTTGGCTTATAAGAACGCCACGGCGAAGAAGCCTTTGAAGACGAAAGACGGCTTCACGGCCGATCAACGTTTCTTCCTGGCCTATGCAGGCGTGTGGGGACAGAACATCACCGAGCAGGAAATACGTAACCGCGTGAAGCGCGATCCACATGCGTTGGGCAAGTGGCGCGTTAATGGAGCACTACCTCACGTTGACGCTTGGTACGAGGCTTTCAACGTGAAAGAGGGTGACAAGCTCTTCATTCCGAAGAAAGACCGCTTGGACTTGTGGTAATTTTTGCGAATTTTTGAAATCATCATATCCACTCATTTGAGCATCAACTTCTCAAGTGAGTGGATTTTTTCGTGACTGTCGTTCACGATTTCCTTGAACGCAGGTGATTTGTAAGCTACCTGATACCAAAAGATTTCAATGGAATGAAACGCACGGGAACGACTATCTATTGTTTCTTTGTAAACCATTGAATATCAGGAAACTATAAGAATGTATATTGATAGCATTGTCCTTGCTCTGCAAACTCATTGACTTTGGACCACAAACCCATACAGATTGGAGGCCAAACTCTATGACTTTGATGGCTAAACTCTATGACTTTGAAAATGCGGTCAATCTCTCTTATAAAACACTGTCAATGAGAGGTTTATGAAAAGTTGGCTTTTTTACGGGTAGGGTGGTGATGCACAGAGGGGTGCATTAGCCATTCGCCCAGTTATTTGTGGCGTGTGCGCCAGGTTGTGTATGGAATGATTAAGTGGGTGTATGATGGATGAAAGCTGCTGACGTAGCGAATATTCAAGTTCAATCCGTGTGGGCTTTCAGCACGCGGTGGGGCATGCGTCCATGTCCTAACAAGTCGATGGGGCAGCCGAGGTGTTGCTCCAGCTCAACCATCGACAGCTCCGTGTCGGGGTGGTAGTGTACGTTGTGGTTGACACAGGCCACGGCCTTCACGTTTTGCAGGATAGAGCCAATGTCGTGGCTCACGATGATGATGGCGCAATCGCGGTTGATATCGTTGAGCATTTGGTACATTTGTTCTTGGAATTGCCTGTCAATGTAGGTGTTGGGTTCATCCAAAATCAGCACTTCTGGCCGTGCAACGATGGCGCGAGCCAGCAACACGCGCTGCAACTGGCCACCACTCAGGGTGCCGATGGCACGCCGGCGCAGTTCGATGAGCTGCATCCTGGCGAGCGTTTCGTCCACCATGTGGTGGTGCTTGGACGTGAATCGTGAGAACAATTTCTTTTGTCCACTCAGTCCCGACAGTACTACTTCCTGCACCGAGATGGGGAATTTCTTGTCGATGTCGTTGTATTGTGGGAGAAAACCCATGCTGATGTGGTCTGCAAGCGTTCCGTTTCGGTAGAACTTGATTTGTCCCTCGCTCGGCTTTTTCAGGCCAATGATGAGTTGTACAAGGGTAGTTTTGCCACCACCATTCGGTCCGATGATGCCCAGAAAGTCGTGATCGTACACGGTGAGGTTCACGTCTTGCAGAACCGTCTTCTGTCCGTACGCCGCGCTGATGTTTTCTAATTGGATGATGGGTATCATGCGGTTATTTTAGTTTTTTGGCAATACTCACCATTTCTTCGCTCCAGTTGTGGCTCAAGGGGTTGATGGTTATCGTTTCTGCACCCGCCTCTTGGCTGACAATTTTCGTGCTTCTGGTTTCAAATTGCTTCTGCACAAACATCACTTTCACCTTCTTGCTCTTGGCCAACTGGATAGTCTTTTTCAGTTGGGCTGCACTGGGTTCGCGTCCTTCTTCCTCCACTGGAATTTGCAAAAGCTCGTAGTCGCGGGCAAAGTAGGTGAGGGCTGGGTGATCAATGAGAAAAGCTTGCGACTTGTCACGCGTGAGCTGTTCGCGCAGTCGCATGTCGGTAGCCTCGATGGTATCTATCAAAGCTTCGTAATTTCGCCTGTAGGTGGCGCTGTCTCGCTCATTGATACTGACCAACGCTTGGTAGATGTTTCGTGCGATTTGCTTTGCGTTGTTGGTGCTCATCCAGGTATGTGGGTCAGTAACGCCGTGTGAAGAGGGGGCCAATTCAATGCCTTCAGACGAATCGATGATGATGGTATGCGGCGCGTTCTGGCTCAGTTTTTTCATCCATGTGCGCTCAAAGCCAATGTTTCCCACCTTGATGTACAGGTCGCTCTCGGCCAATTTCACCATCTGTTGGGTGGTTGGTTCATAGGTTTCGGGGTTTCCTCCCTGGGGAACCATGGTGTTCACAACAAACTTGTCACCGGCAATTTGTTCGGTGAAATAACGGAGTGGCTCTATGGTCACCGTGATTTTTCGCCTCGTGTCTTGCGGAGTGGTGGTGCAAGATGCGAGAAAGAGTGTGACCGTGAGGAGCAGAAGATATTTTTTTATAAAGCGTGTCATGTATATAATGCTTATAAGATGAGATTCATGCCATAAATGATAAGTAGGTATCTGAATATTTTTCCCAAGGTGAAAGACACGAGGGTGACCCAGATGTTGGCTCTCACCAGTCCTAAGACGATGGCTATGGCGCTGCCAATGATGGGCAGAAAAGCGAAGAAACCTATCCAGGCACCGTAACGGGCCATCAGGCGTTGTGCGCGATCCAGCTTGTCGGGTTTGACATGCAGGTATTTCTCTATCCAGTCTAATCGCCCCAATGTGCCGATAAAATAATTGAACAACGAGCCAATGACGTTTCCAATGGTGCCGTACACAACCAAGGGCCAGGGGTTAAGACCAGCTGCCAACAGACCCGCCATGACGGCTTCGCTGCTGAAAGGAAAGACCGATCCGGCTAAAAGTGAGGCCAAGAACATGCCCACATAGCCGTATTGTATCAAGAGATCTATCAATGTATCCATAGTTGATAACCCGTGATGGTCAGCGTGATGATGAACAGCGTGAGGCAAGTAATGCCCGACAGGCGCGAACCGGTGAACGTGATGTAGTGACCGATAAGTGGTGAAACGCTGACAATGAGTGCAGGTAAGAGGTTGGGTAGATGCGTAGGTTGCAGGATGATGAACACGATGGTGGCTGCCATCATCAACATGAAAGATGAGAAAAACAAGCGAATGCGAATCTTATCCTTTGAGCTGTTGAGAAGAAAATGCAGCATGCCGATGATGCCCAATGCGGAGATAAAGCAGAGGGTCAGCAGGTTCAGTAGGGAAATGCTTTGGAAATCGAAGAGAGGTGCAAAGTCGGTGATGCTGGAAAAGTGGTGGATGAGTGTGTCAACATCGTGTCGATAGACGTAATAACCCCCTACAAACCAATAGGGAGTGATGACAGCCAGTAGCGAAGCCCAGAAGGTTCGCCAGCCCATGCCCATGACGTAAAACCGCAAGATAATCCACCAAATGGGGACAAGGAATAGTATTTGGACAAACCAAATACTGGCCACGCCGATGAAGAAGAACGCATTGAATACGCTGCTGATGGCCGATTTGTCTTGATAGGCGCGGAACATGAACAAATAGGTGAGGGCAAAACAAAGTTGAACGATGCAGGTATCCAGGTGAACGAACAGGGGTAGGGCAGCGACAGAGAGTACAAGATACGAACAAGACAACATGCGACTGTAGGTTCGTATCAAAGTGTGCTGGTTGTTCAGTTCGACCATGGTCAAAGTAGTCATGAGCATCAGTATGAACTGAGGCCACAACTGCTGTTGAAGCAAACCGCCCATGAACCAAATGCCTATCGCATATACCATGGTGATGGGCAGGGCATAACGACTTCCTGCTATTCTGTTTTGTAATCTATGCGTCATGAATCAAACCAAAAGACACTGTAAATGCATTCTCGAGTTAAAGCATCGGTGACGACAGTCGTCAGTACTTGATGGACTGGCCAGCCGGACTTCGTGTGAACGAGCGTAGGCATTTATAGGTCTTTGCCGATGTCTTTTCGGAAATATACGTCTTGAAAATCAATCTTTTTTGCTGCTGCAAAACTCTTATTTAGTGCCTCGTCTTTATCTTTTCCGTATGAACAAACGGCCAAAACCCTGCCACCGGCCGTTACAACCTGCCCATCTTTCACCGCCGTTCCGCTGTGAAAGATAATGCTGTCTTTTACAGTTTCGAGTCCAGAGATAGGATATCCCTTGGTATAGGCTTGCGGATAGCCGCCGCTGACGAGCATGACGCACACGGCTGCGCGTTCGTCAAAGGTGACAACACGCTTGTCTAAGTTGCCTTCCGCAATGCCCTCGAATAAGTCAACGATGTCACTTTTCAGTCGCAGCATCACGCTTTCGGTCTCTGGATCGCCCATTCTACAGTTATATTCTATCACCATGGGGTCGCCTTTTACATTGATTAAGCCAAAGAAGATAAAGCCTTTGTAGTCAACACCTTCTTCAGATAGTCCCTTTATCGTTGGTTGAATGATTCGTTCCTCCACTTTCTTCATCCAGTCATTATCTGCGAATGGGACGGGTGAGACGCTGCCCATGCCACCTGTATTCAGTCCCATATCGCCTTCACCAATACGTTTGTAATCCTTTGCTTCTGGCAAAATTTGATAATGTTTGCCATCGGTTAAGACGAAAACGGAACACTCTATTCCACTTAAATATTCCTCTATAACGACTCGTGCCGACGCTTTTCCGAACATCCCCCCTAACATTTCCTTTAATTCTCGTTGTGCTTCTGCCAACGTAGGGAGTATTAAAACGCCCTTGCCAGCACATAGTCCGTCGGCTTTCAGCACATAGGGAGCCTCTAAAGTCTCCAAGAAGCGAAGTCCTTCATTTAATGTCTCGTCCGTAAAGGTATGGTATCGGGCGGTTGGGATGTGGTGACGCTGCATGAAAGCCTTAGCAAAATCCTTGCTGCCTTCCAGTTTTGCCCCTTCTTTCGATGGACCTATAACCACGGTATCTTTGGTTCGAGGGTCATTTTTCAACGCATCGTAGATGCCATTCACCAGTGGATCTTCGGGTCCAACGACAACCATGTCAATCTTTTGGGTGCATATAAAATCTTTGATGGCATCGAAATCATTCACCTGAATGTCGACGTTGGTGCCTACTTCACTTGTTCCAGCGTTGCCGGGAGCGATGAATAGTTGGGTTACTCGTTTGCTTTGTGCTATTTTCCAGCCCAAGGCGTGTTCTCTTCCGCCACTTCCTAATAATAATATCTTCATGTGTATGTTTCCTTTTTTATTTCAGATAATCCTTAAAGTACTGTGTAATCCGTTCGTGGAGGTGAACACTTTGGTGTCCTCTCATATTGTGTGGTTCACCCGGATAGACGAAGAAATCGGGTTGTGTGCCTTGCTTGATACATTCAGCGATGAACGACAAGCAGTGTTGTGCCACTACCGTCTTGTCGTTAGTGCCTTGAATAATTTGTAACTTGCCTTTCAGATTCTTGGCTTGTGGTATCAAGGAAGTCTTGCTGTAGCCTTCAGGATTGGCTTGTGGAGTGTCCATATAGCGCTCTCCATACATCACTTCGTACCATTTCCAATCAATAACAGGACCGCCAGCCACACCCACTTTGAAGGTTTCGGGATAGTTCGTCATCAGCGAAATGGTCATAAAACCGCCGAAACTCCAACCATGTACTCCTATTCTGTCAGCATCTACGTATGGTAAAGTCTTCACATATTCGATGCCCTTCATTTGGTCTTGCATCTCTATCTGACCTAATTGGCGGAATGTTGCTTGTTCAAAATCCCTTCCTCGGCGTTCACTTCCTCTGTTATCGAGTATGAGGAGGATGTATCCCTTCTGTGCCATGTAGGTTTCCCAACTACGAGAAGCGTAATGCCAACGTGCATCTACGTTGTGTGCATGAGGTCCTCCGTACACATAAAGCACTAAAGGATATTTCTTGTTTTCATCAAAGTTGGCTGGTTTCACCATGCGATAGTACAAGTCGGTCGTGCCGTCAGCAGCTTTGATGGTACCACATGTATAGGTTGGCACCTGATATTCTTTCCACGGGTCAGCCGCTTCAAAGTACTGGGTGCGCTTACCGTTGGCAGTGTTGATAATTTCTATGTTGCGTGGAACGGTGGGTTCGCTGTACTTATCTACGATAAATGTTCCGGAAGGAGATAATGACGGACTGTGATAGCCACGCCCGTTGTCCAACAATCTGCGCTTTCCAGTCTTGACATTTATGGTGTATGTGTTGGTTTGCAGTGCATGCTTTTCGGTAGAAGTATAGACAATCGACTTGTCTTTTGTATTGAATCCTATCACGTCCAACACCACCCATTTGCCTTTGGTAAGCTGCTTGACCAACTTACCATTAGTTTGGTATAGGTACAAATGGTTGTAACCATCACGTTGGCTTTGCATAATGAAGAGGTTGTTGTCCCAAGGCAAGAATGTAATAGGGTGCTGTGGCTCTACATATTTATCGTGCGTCTCTCGGTAAAGTTCAGCGATCTTTTTGCCTGTTTGTGCATCGTAGCTCACCAACCGACAGTCATTTTGATCCCTATTCAGCTCAAACATATAGATAATCTTGCTGTCTGGACTCCATGAAATGTTGGTAAAATATCGATCGGTGGGGTCACCAGCCTGCAAAGTAACCGTCTTTTTCGTGGTTAAATCATACACTAACACCGTTACCTTGTGACTTGTTTCGCCTGCCATGGGGTATTTGTCGGGCTCGCATTTTGCTATTCTGTCGAAGATGTTTACCTGCGGATAGTCAGCTACCATGCTCTGATCCATGCGATAGAATGCCAATTTCTGTCCATTGGGTGCCCAAAACATACCTTTGTGTATGCCAAATTCGTCACGATGTACGCTTTGACCATACACGATTTCCCTGCTTCCATCGGTCGTCAACTGGGTGTCATTGCCATCCGCAGTGCGTATATGGAGTTGCTGACTTTTAGGTTCTATATACGAAGTAGCCTTGGAGTTGGCATTCCATTCGGCCACCTCGCCCTCGTCAGCAGTGTTTATGCACCATTCAGTCTTCTTCGTTTTCCAGTTGTACAAACGCATGTTTTCCCCATTCCGCAGCAGTACCAACGGCTTGCGAGGGTAAGGAAACGAGGCACTAAACAGGTTTTTAACTTGGCTGGAGCAGTCGCTTACCGCGTATTTGTTTATTTCGTCCAGCGTGAACAAGATGCGCTCTTTGCCCGTTTTCTTGTTGATGACGCTGCATTGGTTGGCCTCTGTGCGAATCAGTTCATCGCCCCACCAGGTTGTGTAGCGGTTCTCTGGAACGAACTGGCGGTAGTTTTTCCCGCCAAAATTCAACTCTTCGAGCGTAAATTGCTTTTGTGCCATCATCTGTTGTCCACCTACGAATAGGGCAATGAGGGTAAGAAAACTGAACCAAGTTTTATTCATAATCGTCTATTTGATAATTCTTTCTTCCATGCTCTTTGCCACCTCGCTTGCCAAATGACCGTCCACGTCCGTCTTTGTCAAAGCGTTTCTTGCCTTTGTAGTCAGGCCTATCGTTACTATCATACGAGCGGTCGTTGCGGCGGTTTCCGCCTTTTTTTCGCTCATCTCGCTCCTGTACTCGTTCCAAAGAATGAAATTTGAACGAGCGGATATCAGCAATTTCGTTCTCTTCGTTTTCTTCTAAGCGTTTCTTGAACTCACGATTTTTCTTGAAGCGATGCTTTTCAGCCATCTCCTTCTTTTCCGCTTCCGTCTTGATGATGCCTCCTTCGGCACGAAATTCCTTCATCTTTCCGTCGAAGATGGCATATTTTCTAAACTCACATTCAAGGCTTCCGTTGTACACAGGTATCTTGATGGATGGTTTCAAACCAATCTGTTCAAAACACTCTTCACGGTAACTCAATATCCAAGCATCATTGCCCATGAACTCATGTTTCAGTCGTTCGCCAATCATCTTGTAGGTTCCGAGCAAATTAGGCGTGGAGATACGCTCGCCGTATGGCGGATTGGTAATGAGAATACTGGGTTCTTGGGGCTTCTTAAAGTTCTTAAAATCAGCCTGTTCTATCGTGATGTCTTTGGTTAGTCCCGCCGCTTTAACATTCAGTCGAGCCGTGTTCACCGCTTTCATGTCGATGTCATAGCCATAAATATGGTGCGTGAACTCGCTCTCTTGCGACTCGTCATTATAAATACGGTCGAACAACTCTTGGTCAAAATCGGGCCATTTCTCGAATGCAAACTCCTTTCTAAAGATGCCAGGACTCATATTTCGGGCAATCAGCGCCGCTTCTATCAACAACGTACCACTACCACACATGGGGTCAATAAAGTCGGTTTCGCCTTTCCAGTCTGTCATCAAGATCATTCCGGCAGCCAACACCTCGTTCAAAGGAGCTTCCACAGATTCCTGTCGGTAGCCTCTTCGGTGCAGCGACTCACCACTGGAATCCAAACATAGCGTTGCATCTTCCTCGGCGATGTGTATGTGTAGGCGGATGTCAGGATTACTCACCGAGATATTCGGACGTGTTCCTGTCTTTTCTCTGAATTGGTCTACGATGGCATCCTTCACCTTGTAGGTCACGAATCTGGAATTTCTGAACTCTTCAGAATAAACCACCGAGTCGACAGAGAATGTCTTTCCTTTTTCTATGTACTGGCTCCAGTCTACCGTCTTGATTTCATCATACACCTCTTCAGCAGAGCGAGCCTTGAAGTGCTTGATGGGTTTTAGAATACGAATGGCCGTGTGGAGTTGGAAATTGGCGCGGTACATCATTTCCTGATCACCAGTAAATGACACCATTCTGCGTCCTATTTGTACATTGTTTGCACCCAGTTGGGTCAGCTCTTGTGCCAAAACGGGTTCCAAGCCCATGAAAGTTTTGGCGATGAGTTCAAATTCCATTTGATTGAATTGATAAATAATAGTTGTATTAAAATAATGAAAACTTAATTCTTGTTGTATTTCTTTGTGTCGGGAGCCAGGTCTTCTGTCACCCAAACATTAGCGCCAATGACGCTTCCCTTACCGATGGTAACTCTGCCTAAGATGGTGGCATTGGCATAGATGATGACGTTGTCTTCAATGATGGGATGACGTGGAATGCCCTTGACTGGGTTTCCACGTTCGTCTAACGGAAAGCTTTTAGCGCCCAGGGTTACCCCTTGGTATATTTTCACGTTGTCGCCAATCGTGCAAGTGGCACCAATAACGACACCTGTACCATGATCAATGGTGAAGTATCGGCCTATGTGTGCACCCGGATGAATGTCGATTCCAGTTTCCGAATGAGCCAACTCTGTCATCATTCTGGGTATCAGCGGAACATTGAGTAGATAGAGTTCGTGTGCGATGCGATAGTTTGCCAATGTTTTGATGATAGGGTAGCACGCTATAATCTCAGCCCGGCTTTCAGACGCAGGGTCACCATTGTAAGCTGCGATGACGTCTGTTGAGAGTTTTTCACGTATTTCAGGTAGTTTCTTGATCAACTTGAACGACAAATCCCTGGCCATCTTTTTCTGTTCGTCTGCTTCCAACTCGCTCAACGTAGTCTCGCAGTCTTCACAGAAACGGAGTCCAGCTAATATTTGATCTTCCAGCAAGCGTTGAAGTCGCTCTACGTTTACACCTATATAATATTGTATTGTTTGAATGTTCACCGATGCTTTTCCATAATATCCAGGAAAAAGAATGGCTCTTGACAAGTCTATGATTTCTTGCAGTGTTTTACCAGATGGGAGAGGGTATCCATCACGCTGCCGATGGCACAAGTTGTTGAGTGATTCTGGTTGGGACAGCAGTTCAACCGTGCTTGTCAACGCATGAGTCAAATTATCTTTACTCATCTCTATGTAATGTCTCAATATTAAGGTACAAAGGTACAATTTTTAAATTGAAAACAACCAGTAGCGATGCATAAATTTAATTATTTTCGATTGTAATACGATTGTAACATGTGTTTAAAAGTCTTGTAATATAACTCCGCTATTTTTGCTCACAAAATCAGTAGGCGCTATGCCAGACTGTACTTTGATTATTAATAATAAAACCATATCAATGTTAACAATTTATTTGTGCATCGTCATTTTTCTGCTTTCTTTGGCAGTTTTTGACTTATTTGTAGGTGTCTCTAACGATGCTGTCAACTTCTTACAATCGGCTGTGGGAGCCAAGGTAGCCAAGTTTCGCACCATCCTCATCATTGCTTCCTTTGGTGTTGTCCTGGGTGCGGTCATGTCATCGGGCATGATGGATGTGGCTCGGCATGGCATCATGAATCCAGCTCAGTTTAGTTTCCATGAGGTCATGATTATTTTCCTGTCCGTCATGGTAACAGACGTCATTGTCTTGGATATCTTCAATCGTTTGGGAATGCCTACCTCCACCACGGTATCCATGGTTTTCGAGCTGTTGGGTGCCACCTTCATGTTGGCCATTATCAAGATGGCGGCCGACTCTTCTCTCGGATTCAGTGACTTGCTGAACACAGAGCAGGCCTTAAAAGTGATTATTGCCATCTTTGTGAGTGTCGCCATTGCTTTCGTCTTTGGTGTCATCGTACAATATATAACGCGTATCATTTTCACTTTCAATTACAAGAAAAACATGCGTTATACCATCGCCATTTTTGGTGGCATCGCATTCACAGCTTTGGCTTACTTCATCTTTATGAAAGGTGTGGGAAACTCTCCTTATATATCAGAAAGCATACGGCAATTCATCAACGACCATATCGGTATGTTGCTTGTTTATACCTTTATCGGCTCGGCCATCCTCATGCAGTTCATGCATCTCATGGGAGTGAACATCTTCAAGTTCGTGGTGTTGATGGGAACGTTTGCCTTGGCGATGGCATTTGCCGGCAACGACTTGGTTAACTTCATCGGTGTTCCGCTTGCAGGCCTTGATTCGTATCAAACTTATTTAGCGCAGGGTAACGGCACTGCACCCACGTCTTTCTTGATGACCAGTTTGGTTGAGAGTGCCAAAACCCCTCCATTTTATTTAATGTTAGCAGGCGTCATCATGATTATAGCCATGGCCACATCAAAGAAAGCTCATCGTGTCATCAAGACTTCGGTTGATTTGGCACGACAAGACGAGGGTGACGAGATGTTTGGATCGAGTGGTGCCGCACGCAGTATCGTACGCTTCACACAAAATACCAACTCGTATGTCATGAAAATCATTCCTAATCGAATCATCGATTGGATAAACAGCCGATTTGATCACCGGGCCGCATCTTTAGATGATGGTGCTGCTTACGATGTGGTTCGGGCAGCGGTTAACTTGGTTTTGGCTTCCATGCTGATCACCTTTGGTACCAACTACAAGTTGCCATTATCTACCACCTATGTTACTTTCATGGTTGCCATGGGTACCAGCTTGGCCGATCGGGCATGGAGTCGCGAAAGTGCCGTGTTCCGTGTAACGGGCGTGTTGTCTGTCATCGGCGGTTGGTTTATCACGGCTGGTGTTGCATTTCTTTGCTCCGCAGTGGTAGCCTTGCTAATGTTCTATGGAGGTATTTTGGTACAAGCGGCCTTCATCGCTTTAGTGGTATATTGTTTATTCAGAGGGTCGAAGGATAGGTCGGACGGCGGATCGGGCAAAGATGATACTTACCGATTGATGATGCGCACGCATGATCCGGTTATCCTTTGGGATTTGTTGAGCAAACATGTCAGTCGTACACAAAGTTACATGACACGTTTTGCCAACGAACAATACAATGCCATCTTGGACGGATTTATCAATGACAAGCCAAGTGTGCTGAGGCACAGTCTGAGTGCGCTGCGCAATGAGAAAACATCTCTCACGAAATACCGTCGACAAGAGCTGATGGCTCTTCGCAAGGCACCTGCCGACCTCGCCATTGAGCGCAACACCTGGTTCCATGTGGGCATGAACGCGTCACAGCAATACATCTATGGGTTGCGCCGCATGCTTGAGCCTATCAAAGAACATGTTGACAACAATTTTACTCCTATCACGCAGCGTCTTATTGACGAATATCAACCCATCCGTCTGAAAATCACCGACTTTTTAACCCAAGCCGAAAACTTCATTGCAACAGGTAGGTTTGAAAACTATCGGGAGTTGTTGGATAAGGCCGAACAGTTTGAAACAGAGTTGAGCGATTATCGCAAGAAGCATATCGATCGTATACAGATGGCACCGGACAACGAGACCTTCCAATTGTCGCTTGTCTATCTCAATCTGCTCCAAGAGAGCGAACTACTGATTAGCAGTATGCGTCATCAGCTCAGGGCTGCCAAGAAGTTTAAGGAATAAAGGCTTATGTAACAACGA
The DNA here is from genome assembly GCF_000177075.1 of Hoylesella buccalis ATCC 35310. GTDB lineage: Bacteria > Bacteroidota > Bacteroidia > Bacteroidales > Bacteroidaceae > Prevotella > Prevotella buccalis. The sequence goes on along the minus strand of NZ_ADEG01000090.1, from coordinate 86,190 downwards.
ATGGAACAGATGAACCAACATCATCCAATGAACAAGGATGTTTGATGGGTTTAATTCGTTGTTAAACAGTCATTTAACAAGAAATAATAGGAAAGTGCATTGAGTGGTAATACCATGCTTTGCACTTTCCTTTTTTCTTACTTTTGCTTTCCGTTTCCAATCTCCATGGCTTTGGAGCCCAAAGTCATTGACTTTACAGGCCAATCTCCATGACTTTAAAGCCCAAAGTCAATGAGTTTGGAAGCCGCAAGTTTTGCCCTAAAATCGTTGTCAATAATTCAAGAAACTCAATGATGTTGGCACAATAAAAAATCCCCTCGCCATTCATGTGCTGAAAGTCATGATAGGCGAGGGGATGAACTTGTTATTTATGTTGTTTAAGTGCTAATCGAAGCGTTGCATCATTCCTTAAATGGAAGCGGTTTGCCAATGCTGCCGTTCGGCACTTGTATCTTCAAAAGGTTGCAGATGGTGGGTGCAATGTCGTTGATGGTCGCTTCGTACGCGCTTCTGCCATGTGGAATTCCCCAGCCGTAAAGTACAAATGGGATGTGCGAATCGTAGGGATTCCATACTCCGTGCGTGGTTCCTTGGTGAGGAGCCGTGCCTGCATGCTCGTAATGAGCGGGCGAAAGTACCACCTCCATGTCGCCGCTTCTCTGGGCGTTATACCCATTGCGCATCATGTTTTTCAGTCGGGCGGGCATGGATAGATTCTCTAAATTCTCGTAATCAACCACGAATTCAATCTTCGTGTCTTGTTTCAAGAATGCCGCAATCTCGTCTTTTACCTTCTGGATATCGAGGTTCGATTGGCCAATCGTTTCATGATCAAGATAGATACGGTATTCAATGTAGTCTTTAACTAATGGTTTGGCGGCTCCGAATTTGGATGAGAGATGTTCGTTGAGAGCCTTCATGGTTGCGCGAGCATCCCATGTTCCGGCCTGAATTTTGTGTGCGCGGAGGTAATCTGTGTTATGCGAAGCTCCGTGATCGGCCGTGAGGAACAGCAGGTAGTTGCCTTTTCCCACCTTTTCGTCCAACTTGTTGAGCAGTTTGCCCAACTCCTTATCCAGGTTGAGGTATATCGCATCGGTTTGTTTACTTCTCACACCGTATTTGTGACCCACATAGTCGGTCGACGAAAAGCTCATGGCCAGGAAGTCGGTTTCATCGCCTTGCCCCAGTTTTTCGTTGTCCAAAACCTCCATGGCCAGACGCACCAGGATGGAATTTCCTTCTGGATCGGTGCGCATGTCGCGTTTAATGATGTCGTAATTCTTCTTATTGAAGGCTTTCAACCATGCGGGAAGCTCGTTCATGTAGTAAGTGCTGGTGATGAAAGAACCGGCCGATACATCCATCCAATAGGCCGCATTGGCCGTATGTCCGCCGGGCATGATGGCGCTACGGTCTTTGATGGAGATAGAAATGGTGCGCGACCTGAAATCGCTGGCCAGTCGTAAAGCGTCGGTCATTGTTGTCACTTTGAGGTTGCGGGGCGACATCTTGCCAGCCTTCGACTGACTTCCTACGCTGTTAACGGTATTGTCGTCGGCGCAATAGACGCGCTGGCCTTTGATGTAAAAGTTGTTGCCGGCAATGCCAGAAATGGCGGGTACCGAGCCTGTATAAACGTGCGTGTGGCCTGCGCAGGTAACGGTAGGGGTGTAATTGATGTTGAGGTTGTCGAAACTGAAGCCGCCATTCATCAGTCGGTTGAAGCCATCTTGCCCAAATCGGCTTTCATAATAGGGCAGATAGTCCCACCTCATTTGGTCTACGATGATGCCTACTACTAGTTTTGGTTTCTTGGGTTGAGCCATCACGAGGAGTGATGAGCATACCAAGAGCGTGCAAAGTGTAAAAAACTTTTTCATTTCTTTCTATTGTTTTGCTGTGATACTGCAAAGTTACAATATTCTTTTTACAAAGCCATGTGCATAGCATGACAAAGTAATGATGGTTTGTCGCCGAAGGTTAGTCATCCTTGAGTCGTCTGTTGGGCTCTTTGCTTTCAATCCAACTCCTGAGCAGCCACAGGGCATTGTTGTATGCGCGTTGGCTGATTTTGCGCGTGGGGAAATCCATTTTGACACCGATACTGAAGGCTGTCTTGAACTTTTCTGTCTCGTAAAGGCTGGGTTGTCCCGTAAAAGGACCGTTGATAAATCGCATATTTGCGCGTTGATGTCCGCCTAAACCAAAGCGGTAGTCCCAGTCGAGGCAGAGCGAAACGGTGCTGAAAAGGTGAATGTCAACGCCCAACTGTGGTATAATACTCAAGGCTGGGCATTGAATATCATGTTCCATATAAAGGGTTGTTCCGGGGTATCCTTCGGTGACCGCATAATTGCCTTTGCCCTGTGAGCGACTAAGGTTGAGAAAATTGGTTTGAAGGGAGGCGCCAACGTGCGGCTGGATGATCCATTTCTTGGGAAAAAAGTAATATTTGACACCGGCTGTGAGGCCCATGGTATTGATCTTTTTCAGTCCAATTCCGCTGGAAAAGCCGGTCAAAAGTCCGGCTTGTTCAAAGTACACACCTCCTGTTAAAGCCAGTCTTTGAGTGAGAAAATAATCACCGTTGAGTGAAAATAGGTTCCCTTCGTTGTCATTGGGAACATAGAAGGGTTGATTTTCTGGCGAATTGTCTCCTACGGAAGTCTTGCCCATTCCCAGTTGTAATCCCCATCGTTTGGGGGCGTCGTCATCACTTGCCGCTTTGATTGGTAACGAACAGAAAGCGACCATTGTTAAAATCAAGATGAAATATTGTTTCTTCATTTGTCGAAACTTATAGAAATAAATGTATGCAAAAGTAAATAAAAAGCGGAAAAGTATATGTCTGTTTCATCTGCTTTTCATGCTTTTTAACAGATTTATCACGGGTAGAGGGCAAAAAAAATATCATAACTCCATGGAGCTATGATACTGATGTGTTGTTAAATCCATTCAGACTTAATGTCTAAACTATTTGTTGGCGGTGCGTACGAGACTCGAACTCGTGACCTCCTGCGTGACAGGCAGGCATTCTAACCAACTGAACTAACGCACCAAGTGCATGGAGAAATGATTTGTTGGCGGTGCGTACGAGACTCGAACTCGTGACCTCCTGCGTGACAGGCAGGCATTCTAACCAACTGAACTAACGCACCTCAACTAATGCTGTCATTTCTGTTTGCGGATGCAAAGGTAATGCTTTTAATTGAAAAGTGACAAACAGATGTCAAGAATCATTCATAATTAATATATATTAACACATTGTCGAGATGATGAGGAACAACGATAAAAGTATCATACAGCCGGCTACCACCTTTTGATATTTCTTTTTGTCAACGTTCTTGATGAATCGCATGGCCAGGTAGTTGCCGACAATCATCGCCACAGCAATGCCAAGACCAGCAATGATAATATGCTCGTTAACCAGATTCAGCTTGCCATAAACCACGATTTTAACAACGTGCATCACCGTTGCTGCCGTGGCTTCACTGGCGATATAGGACACCGGACTTAAATCTAATGTGAGGAACACCGCACTACTTAGAGGTCCTGAAATACTCAACATGCCGTTGATGAATCCCGTGACGCAACCGCCCACGACCATGGTTGCAGGATGTTGTGGAAAGTGCAGCTTGCCACGGAGTTTCTGAATGGCAAACAGTATCAAGGCAAAGCCTACGATGATGGTCATGATATTTTTGGGCGCAATGGAGAAACCGTAAGCACCCAGTGCCGTGAGGGGGATGGATGGCAGCAAAAACCACAGCGTTTTTTTCCATTCAATGCTTTTCCATCCGATGACCGTGCGCGAGGCATTGCTCAGCAGTTGTGCGATGGTGCATACGGGAACGGCCACCTCTATGCCATAAACGGATGTGACGATGGGTAGCAGCAGCATGCCGCCACCAAACCCGATGGAACTGGAAAGCATGCCAGCCATGAGGCCTACGATGCTGAGAAGAATAATGGAAGTGTTCATTGCATTGAAGTTTTGCAAGTAGTTTTGCTGAATGTCAGGTCGCCTATGTGTTATTGTCCATCGGTTTTACGTTGTCTGGATAGGAGGACAATGTTGCGTGCATAGGCCACAAATCCGAATGATTGTCCAAGAATCAAGACCGGGTCGCGGCGAATGATACCGTATATAACGATGGTGCCACTACCTATCAGACTGATAATCCAAAAGCCGAGCGGGAGGAGGGAGGCATGGCGTCGGTAGGAATAGTACCATTGATAGACAAATCGAAGCGTGAAGATGAGTTGTCCCAGAGAGCCAATGACAAGTAAGTAGAGTGGTACTTGCGTGTTGTGAAAGAAGTTTTGCGTGAAGGAAGGGATGTCTGACAGCATGCCCACAACGGCTGCAACGGGAAGTAACCCAACGGCGATGCGCAAAAACCATGGCAGTCGTTGCCAGATTCCCTTTGTTTGCAGATTCCAGATATATATATAATAGGTGATGAGTTGGCCGAAAATAATGGAGAAGTCGTCGCGCAGCCAACCGTAAATGAAGAGTAATACGCTTCCCGTCAGGCTGAATATCCAAAAGATGTTGGGCGAAAGCACTTTCTTGGCACGCTCTGAAAGTATCCATTGTGTCAAGATGCGGGCGGAGAAGAATCCTTGGGCGATGAAGCCTATGGCATAGACAAGATAGGGATTCATAGGTTGTTGTCCTTGATTTGGTAGCGTATGTACCGCTGTTTCAGCCATCTAAATGCGAAACAGTCGGTCAATGGACCCACGAGTCTGTTAAGAAGATGATACTTGGATACGCCTGCTGTTCGGGGATAGTGACGCACAGGCATTTCCATGAATTTGCCCCCAACCAATGTCAACAGTGCTGGTAGAAAACGGTGCATGCCATTAAAAAAGGGCAAACGTTGCGCATAATCAGTCCACATCACTTTGAGTGGGCATCCCGTATCGGTAGCTGTGTCGCCTGTCATCATGCGGCGAAAGCCGTTAGCAAACTTGGATTGCAATTTCTTGAAGCCTGTATCTTTGCGCTCCGCTCGTATCCCTGAAACCAATTGGTAATCTTGCACGAAGGCCAATAACTTGTCAAAATCTTCTGGATTGGTCTGTAAGTCGGCATCGATGTAGCCTATATACCTGCTCTCTGCCATATCAATTCCGGCCTTCATGGCTGTGCTGAGTCCGTGATTAGCTTCAAAGGTGATGTAAAAGAAGTTCTGAAAGTCCAGACAAGCCTTTTTCATCATTTCCAAACTCCTGTCTTTCGAACCATCATCTACCAGTAGTACGCAGGTTTTCACCGGTGCCTTAGCAGTGTAAGCAGATAGTTGGCGCACCAATCTGTCCATGTTGTCTTCTTCGTTATAGATGGGAACGATAATGGTAAAGTCGTAGTTTTTTGTCTTGTTCATTGCTAATTCTTTTGGTCTCAATATATATATTTGTCCTTTTTATTTCAACGGATTCTCATCGGATAAGTACCAATCAACGAAGTGGCGGATGCCTTCTGCCAACTGATATTGCGGCCGGAAACCTGTTGCTGCTTCCAGTTTGGATGTGTCGGCGTAGGTTTGATATACGTCACCAGGTTGCATGGGCAGGAATATTTTCTTGGCCTTTTTGCCCAATGCATGCTCCAGTTCGCTGATAAAATCCAGCAATTGGATGGGATGCGAGCAACCGATGTTGAAAATATCATAGTGAATTCCATTTTGATTGGGGACTATTTCGGCATCCAAACAGCGCAGTGTACCTTCCACGATATCGTCGATGTAGGTGAAGTCGCGCAGCATTTGCCCTTGGTTGAATACCTTGATGGGCTCGTTTTTGCAGATGGCGTTGGCAAAAAGCATGGGCGCCATGTCTGGTCTTCCCCATGGTCCGTAGACCGTGAAATAACGAAGTCCAGTGGCTTTCAGTCCGTAAAGTTTGCAATAGCTATGCGCCATCAGCTCATCAGCCTTCTTGCTTGCGGCATAAAGACTGACGGGTGTGTCGGTCATATCATCTTCTCGGAACGGCACATGGCTGTTCAAACCATAGACAGAGCTGGATGAGGCGAATACCAATCGGTCAACATGATGATTACGGCAGCATTCCAATAGGTTGAAAAAACCATTTAAGTTGCTGTTGAGATAAGCTCTTGGGTTGGATATCGAATAGCGTACGCCTGCTTGGGCAGCCAAATTCACCACCTTGTCGAACGCATAACGACTGAAAAGTTGATCCATTTTCTGTTCATCACTAATGCTCATGCGGACGAAATGGCAATCGTAAGGCAGGGTAGTCTTGACAATATTCGACTCCCAACTGGCTTCATCCGAATTGATTCCGCATGCAGCAAGCCTGGCATATTTCAACCTTGTGTCGTAATAGTCGTTGATATTGTCAATTCCTATCACGCTGTCACCCCGTTCAGCCAATGCTTTCATCACGGCAGAACCAATAAAACCAGCTGCTCCTGTTACTAATATTCTCATATTTTTGAATGATCATTGGATGATTCCATTCAACTGAGGCATAGCCAATCCCGCAAAGAATAATGTGGAAAGAACGGCGTAAGCCACCAGATGAACCGAATGAATAACATCTTTTTTGTAGATGAGTTGATACAATGCCATCGCACTTATCGCCGACATGGCGATGGCTGCCACCATGACGAGAGGCGTGTTTAGAAAAGTAAAAGAGGGCTTCGTGCGTAAAAACAATAGGGCAGGAAATACCAAAATCAAAGGTATTTGAATAATACCTAACGACCAACGCACCCAAGATTCAGACTTGAATTGCTCCAAAAGATAAACGCACAGGAAGATAAGGAATGGAAATACCGGCAACAGATATATTTGTAGCTTGGAGCTGATGACGGACAAAAGCACCATACTGGATAGAACAATGCACAGAAAATATTGCGTCATTTCGTGCAAACGAATCTTTCTTATCCAAATCATCACCATGCCTCCGACGGCAAATAATGACCAAGGCAACCATTCATACCACATAGATACGAGATAATAGTAAAAAGGTTGTTCGTGATGAAACGAATCAACGGCACGATCAACGGTCTGATGAAACAGCAGATTGTTTAAATAATCTATTCCCGCTTCATGGTAAGTCATCCCAAACCACATGCTGCATCCCACGAAAAGCACAAGCCATGTCCGCCAACCCCACGCAGTTCCAAGCAGCTTCCACTGTCGTTTCCATACTAACCACGCCATTGTTGCGACAAGAGGGATGAGCAGTCCGAGGGGACCTTTGGTGAAAAGAGCCATGAACAGCCACAAACCAAACAACCATTGTTCACGCGGTAACTTGCATGCTTGTATCGCCATCAGCCAAAAAGAACGAAAAGCCAGCACCATGAACAGCACCATCAGCATGTCCATGCGTACAACCAATGCCGCCGCAGCAAAGTAAGCGGTGGTCATAAGCATCAAGGTGGCCGTCTTTCGATTTTGCTCTGAGAATAAATTGTTTATCCATGAAAGCATGATAGCGGTAATGCCACAAGCAGGAATAAACGAAAGCAGGCTCAACAAAATCATGTGGTGTCCACCCGATATCCAACGACAAAGCATCACCAACCATAGATAAAAAGGTGGCTTATCTGCATAAGGCTCTCCATGAAGTGTGAAGGAAAAGAAGTTACCTGACCTGATTGCTTCATCGGCAATGATGAGGTACCTGCCTTCATTCGCAGGAGTGAAGTCGCGCAAGATGAGAATCGGGAGAAAGGCCAGTATGATGACGAACCATATTTTCTTATCAATGTCTGGAGCTTTTGCGTCTATCATATACAATGTATATAAACATTAGTTAGCAGTGAAATGGCTGCTCCATCTTTTGAATTTTACAAAAACGGTGTGTATACAGCAATTCAAATGAAGTGATACTTCTCATAATGTTTTTGTGCTGAATGATTGAACCATGTTTTAGTATGACAAAGATACTTTATTTTTCAAAGAAATGCAAATGAATATTTGTAGTTTTTTGAATCTTCATATATATTTCATCATGGAAAGACCCATGGAAGGTTTATTTTTCTCCCTTACTACGATAAAACCAATAACCGATATTCATAGAACCGAATACCAAGCGAAAGAAAATCAAAACGTTTTTACTAAATACGTGACAACGTTCCATACAAAACAGAGTTATCGTTAATTAATTTGTTACTCAAGGTGATTTTATGTAACAAACAGCTTGTCATGATGTTATCAAGTATTTATTCGTCCTCTTTATCGTTAGCACATCGTTCCTTTGTAGGGCTCTCACAAGGTTTACAAATCAACTTGATGTGTCAATTTTCAACCATCATCTACCGAATGCGGGTATAGATACAAACCGTAACAGAAGCGTAAAATCGGTTGTTTATCCTCCTACCTTTGCAGCGTAAAACTTTAACAAGATAGTAATTATGGACAATCAAATCATTATTTGGAGTAGTGTTATTTTAATGTTAGGTGTCATCTTCATCATACGTGAAGCAGTTAAAATGAGAAGACACACCAAAGGACATAAATTCTTAGAGCTTTCAGATGAATTCGATATCTATAACTGGGACGAAGAATAATCAATTGCCAGTGGTTGATCAAACCAAGTCAATATGCCTGTTTCTTGCCGACTATGCCTCATGGCTTTATGGCTGTGGGGCGACCTGCACACGCATAAAGAAGAACGTAGACCGCATGGCCAAGGTGTGGAAGCTAAACATTGAAATGACTATTTTGCCGGGTAGTATCCATCTGGCACACTCTGATCCGGCAACGGGACAATCGAGCGTGTACTTCAAGAAGACGCCGGACACAGGTATCAGCTTTTACAAAAACACCCAACTGAGCAAACTCAGTTGGGCAGTTTCTGACGGACAAATACAGTTTGAGGAGGCTCAGACTGAGTTTGCACGCATCATTTCTGCGCCGTTTACCAACAAGTGTGTGGTGTTGTTCCTTGCTTCACTTGCAAATATGTCATTCTGCCGCTTGTTCGGTGGCGATTTGTTGGCCATGGTCATCGTCTTCGTGGCTACGCTGTTGGGCTTCCGATTGAAGCAGGTGTTGTTGGAAGAACATGTGGATGTCAAACTGGTTTTCATGGTTTGTGCTTTCTTTTCTGCCGTCATCGGAACGGCGGGATATGTCTTCGGACTGGGTGACAAGCCCGATGTGGCATTGGGTACCAGTGTTTTGTACCTCATACCAGGCATCCCGTATATCAACAGTCTTAGCGATCTTATACAAGGTCAGTATCTTGTGTCTTTCAGCAGATTCATGAATTCCATGATCCTTACGTTCTGCCTCTCTGTTGGATTGGCTGGTGGCATACTGCTGATGAATCTCAAAATGTTTTAATCGTATAGTTATGGCATTCTTTTTATGCGTTTTAGAAGACGCATTCTTTGGTGCTCTGGCAGGCATAGGATTTGCCAGTATCAGCAACCCACCGCACAATGCGTATCCTTATTGCGCCCTCATCTCAGCCGTAGGCCATGGCGTGAGATATTTCTTGATGAACAACGCCTATCACCCAGAGAGCCTTATCGTAGCCAGTTTCGTGGCCTCTTTGGTCATTGGCTTCATGGCAGTGGCACTGGCCAGAATGGCTAAGTGTCCACCTGAGACTTTCTCTTTCCCATCTCTCTTGCCGATGATTCCTGGTATGTATGCCTATCGAACTGTCGAGGCTTTGGTTATGTGTTTGTTTACACAGGATGAAGATTTATTCAATCATTATTTGTATCTTTGTACATCAAACGGATTCACTTGCGCTTTTGACATTTTAGGAATGGTGTTGGGTGCCACATTGCCCATCTTCTTCCTCAACAAGATATCCTATCGCGCTACCCGTCATGTAGATTGAATATGATGTAACAAACTGAAAGAGGTAAACTATGGAACTGAGACAAATAAAATACTTTCTCAAGGTGGCCGAATTGTTGAATTTCTCTGAGGCATCAAAGGCGCTGTTCATCACACAGAGCACCCTCTCTCAACAGATACGCCAGCTTGAGAACGAATTCGACACCATCTTGTTTGAGCGAAACAGTCACGAGGTTTCGCTCACCGAAGCCGGGCAACAATTCATGCGATATGCCCGAAAAGTGATGATTGATGTCGATGATTGCACGCAGAAGATGGACGACCTGAAGAACATGCTGACGGGCGAATTGAACATTGGCGTTACGTTCACGTTCAGTCCTTTGCTTACCGAGACCGTTCTCGAATTCATGAAACTGTACCCACATGTGCGCCTCAATGTTTTTTATAAAACCATGAGTGAGCTCATGGACATGTTGCAACGACGGGAAGTTGACTTTGTGCTGGCCTTCAAACCTACTGACAGAAACGATAAGATAGAGAGCCATGTGCTCTTCAACAACCATCTGTCCGTGGTGGTCAGTGAGCAACATCCATTGGCAAAGCGTAAGTCGCTGACCCTTGACGATTTGGTGTTGTACGATGCAGCCATGCCGGCACGCGGCTTGCAGGCTCGCAACTCGTTCGATGATATGATTCATAGCGTAAACAGCAAACTTAAAATCCGCGTTGAACTCAACGACGTGAGCATCTTGCTGAAGCTGATTAGACAAAGCAAGCTCATCACAATATTGGCCGAAGCCACCATTCATGATGAAGATGGCCTCGTTGCCATCCCGCTCGAAATGGCAGGCAATGATATGGAGGGATGCATCCATCTGCTCAAACAAGCCTATGTCAAAAATTCAGCACGCGAGTTTTATCGGCTCCTCAGTCAGTCAAGAGCCATTCTCAAATATTCCTCTTTGGCCAAATTGCTCTAAGTTTTTTCGTTCAAGAAGAGTAGAAACTGCGCCAGACGCTACCCATCAAATCGGGTGGAAGTTAAATACTCAAAAATGTATTTATCTTCCACCCGTTATATTTGGTGTTGTTTCTTTCTCGTAAAACTACGGCTCTGGATCTGCCTCTTCATCAACCATCTCGCTGCGTTCTTCTATCTTCATCTGAGCAACGGGCAATTGGCGATCGATTACGGTGCGGAACGAAATCATGGTTTCGCTTCCCGACAGTCCCAGGGGTTGCAATTTATCATAGATAATGCTCATCAGGTGATGATTGTTTGTGGCATATAGCTTGATGAACAAATCATAATCACCCGTTGGGCAATGGCATTCTACCACCTCCGGAATCTTCTTCAATTCGTCGGCCACTCGGTCAAAATCACTTGGATCTTTCAAGTGCAGACCAACGAAAGCGCAGGTTTCGTAGCCAATCTTCTCTGGATCGAATATGAATCCCGAACCCTTAATCACTCCCAAATTTATCAATTTTTGCACACGCTGATGAATGGCTGCTCCGCTAACGTTGCATGCGCGGGCAATCTCCAGAAATGGAGTCCGGGCATCCTCAGCAATCATAGTGAGAATCTTCTTATCTAATGCGTCTAGATTATGGTGTCCCATTTTTACTTTTATATATTTTAATTTTATGAATAATGTGCAAATATACTACAAAGTGTTGTTTTCCACAACGATTTAAATATTTTTTGTAATCAATGGTCATTTGGCGGTATTTTTTCTTGACAACCATCTTTCTTCTCCTTGGCTTATTTACAAACAAACTGGCTGCTGACCGAAAATACGCCGATAATGAGCGATGTTGATAAGCTATTGATTGTCAATATTTTATCTCCTTCATGCGTTGCTTCTCCTCGGTAGTTCACGTTGATTTCAGCCAAAGTCATTGCTTTTCAATACTAATTTGCATGCTTTAACGCTCCAATGTCATCTCTTTTGTGGTGTAAACTGATGCCTTTTGCCGTTTAATCTCATAGCTTTTGCGAGAAAAACTGCTTTTTTTAACCGAATCATCACTTGTTTGCTGCCTGTTTGCCTATTGATTTTTTCTAGATTGAAACTTTTGAAGAGCCATTTTTGGGGCATTATTTGCGTAAAATAATGTACAAATCGTGTCGTCCGTAGCACGCTCATCCATTTTTCAATAACCAATTCATGAAGATGAAAAGGTACGAACGTCCTGATTAGTCAAACTCCATTTTAATGTGATTCATTCACCAGAATGCTTACTTTTATGGAATTGATTAACCATTTCTTTGGTTTTATTTGTAAAATATGTTGTTTGTATTTTTATTCACTACTTTCATTTCTATTTCTATTTAATTATCGACGTTATTGGCGGTTGAATGGTTGTTAGAATGAAGTTTAAATGTCATTATATTTCAAAAATAATACCTTTACAATTCATTTTTTTTATTTACAGAATTAAACCTTTTTGTTGTACTCTCGTCATAACATAAAATCGACACAGTAATTTAACTAGACTTTAACTTAATAAAAGCGCTTGATTTTGGCCATTTTAATGGTAGTCTTGAGTTTAGAGGTTGACAACGCATATAGAAGCATGCCTAAGAAGGCACTATGCAACAATACGATACCCGTGGAGTAGGTGAACTACCCAATTGGGAAGAAATCGCTATATTGCCAGATAGCTCTTGCTAGAGATGGAGGATATTTCGTGACCATAATCAACTAAATGATTAGTTGCGCATAACAGTAGATAAAAACAAGAACTGAACTTTTATATATTTAAATGTGATTCAGTAGGAATTAGTTTGTAAGATCAGGATGATTCTGAGCGTCCCCTAAGTGATTAGCGGGCGCTTTTCTTTTTTTTGTCTTGTTTGTGTGCAATGAGTTTTTTGTCATTTTTTATTTGTACCTTTGCAAATGATGGGCGGTTCTGGTTTTCTTCCTGATGATGGGGGATGAAGCACAACACGCCACAAGTAAGTTATAAGATAGGAAACATTAAATATAGAATCAACTCATGCGATTGTATTTACGTTTATTTTTGGTTATAGTTGTAGGTTGTGGTATCGTGTCTTGTTCTGAAAAGAAACAAGATAAGAATATTATCACGCAGAAACCAAAGCCTGTCAAGCAGAAGGCTACGCAATCCATGAGCGACTACGAGCAGTCAATTCCTGTGGAATGGGTTGGCTCGGTGTATCATGTGAATGTATCAAGGCAAGCTGACTCTTCGCTACCGTTAGCGGATGATGGGGCAGGCAACAAATATTATGATAATAAGATAAAACTGTGTATCGTTCGAAAAGACCAAAGCGAATTCTATGGTAGGACGTTTACGAAAGCTGATTTTGTAAACTATGTTGATGAACTTTATCGTAAAAACAGCGCATTGTTAGGCATTGTTTTTGACAAGGTTGAAGGCAATAACCTCATTTTTGCAGTGAGTATCGGCTCGCCCGACAAAATGAGTGACGAGTATGTTCCTTTGGTTATGAAGATATCAAACCTTGGTGCTGTATCCATCCAGAAAGATACCCTGTTGGATACCGGTAACACGGAGGGTGAGGAATCGGAAGTTGATACAGAAGATGACGATGATGGTGTGTAGGGTAGACCATCATTTGGCAGCTTCGTACTGGCACATCTTTTCTTTGTTTCTATCCCCATGACTCCACGCCCAACGGCATTTCTTCATGAGGGTTGGGTGATTGCTTTGTTTGGTGTAACTTCTTTTTTGACATCTTTTCTGTTTATTCGCTAATCGGCATCCATTTTTTAGCTAGCACTTAAATCGTCATAAAGAATGATAATTCTTGTGGCTATTATTCGATTTTTGTTATCTTTGCATAAGATAGGCATCGCCTTAACAAAGTAAGTAAACTTCCTTTGCCTTCGGCTTGCACTATCTTTGCAAATAACGAACGGTGTGTGTTTTGGTAGAATACAGTTCTGTCATCTGCATGCTTCCTAAGTCTTTTATAAAAACAAGGGTTAAGGTATGAAAAAAATCATAATGATGTTGATAGCTTCTTTACTGATGCTGCCGTCTCACCTGATGGCAGACAGTTATACTATACTTTGGAAGCAGTATGAGCGAGCACAGCAAAAGGATCTACCTAAGACGTCCATGAATGTGCTGAAGAAGATTATAACCAAGGCACAGGCCGATAAACGATACGGCCATCTCTTGAAAGCTGAATTGCTACACGGCTCCCTCGCTAATCAGGTATCGCCCGATTCATTGACGGTTGAGGTAGAAAGACTGGTCGCCAGTATGCACAAGGCCGAGAAGCAAGATCCGGTTTTGGCTGCTGTTTATCAATCGTCGTTAGGTCGTCTATATCGGGAGAATGTCCAACTGTCGGACAACAGTAAGGAGTTGAGTGAGGAGTATTACCGCAAATCCTTGTCGCATCCCGACTTGTTGGCTGCTCATAAGGCCTCGGAGTATGTGCCCATGGTGATAGAAGGCATCGACAGTAAGATTTTCGGCAACGATCTCTTGCATGTATTGGGCATGGAGGCTGAGGCTTATGGGATGCTGCACGATTATTATCAAAAACAAAACAACCGTCCTGCAGCGTGCATCACGGCCTTGCTGCGCGTGCGACAAGATAGAGATGGGGACGTGATGCAGGTGAGGAAGTCGAAATATCTGCTGACCATCGATTCGTTGATTGACCACTATAAAGATCTCTCCGTGGCAGGTGAACTGGCCATCGAGCGCTATCGTTTTATGGAGCAGGCTGACGATGCTTCTGCCGAAAGCAAGATGAACTACATCAATTATGCACTGGCTCAATGGGGAGCGTGGCCTCGAATGAACATACTGCGTAACGCCAAGGCACGGCTGACGTTGCCAATGTTCCATCTCTCACTGGGAGAAAGCGTCCAAATTCCTCATCAGGAGCGGCAAGTGGTCATCATGCAAATCTGCAATATCGATCAGTTGGATATGTCGGTGTGGCGCCTTAATCTGAAAGGCGATACCTCACTTCATCCCAATGACCCACGCGACTATGCAAAAATCAAGACGCATATTGTTTCTAAAACACCGGTGTACACAGCCTCAAAGCGATACGTTGGATTGCCAGACTATCAAGTCATGCGCGACACGATGACCATCAAAGGCTTGCCAATCGGCGTGTATCTCGTGGAGATGACCACCAACAATAAGTCCATCAAGCCACAGCGTGCCTTGTTGCGGGTCAGCGATATGTATCTCATGTCACAGACACTGCCCAACAACCGGGTACGATTGGTTGCTGTGAGTGCAACCACAGGACAGCCATTGCCGAACGCTAAGATTAGAATCACAAACGGTAACAATTATGATAACAAACGTCATTCCCAAACCTTGACCTGCAATGAGCAAGGTGAGGCGGTGTACGAAATGGGTAGGTCGTCCAATCAATCCATTTATCCTTATACAGATGAAGATCAAGCTTGTGCGGAAACTTATTTCAATGCTTATGGACAATTCTCAAAAGATCGAATACCAGTTCGCCCGCAGGTTGAGCTTTATACGGATCGAAGCATCTATCGTCCTGGACAGACCGTACATGCTGCAGCCATTGTTTACCGAAGGGTGGATGATGAACGTACAGAGGCAGTTGCCCATCAGACCATGACTTTGACGTTGCGTGATGCCAATTATAAAGTTGTAGCCACAAAAGAGGTGGTCACGGACGATTTTGGAACCGCTTCAACCGACTTTGTTTTGCCATCCTCTGGACTTACTGGCATGTTCTCATTGCGCACAAACTTTGGCAATAACGGTTACGTATACTTTTCTGTCGAAGAATATAAACGTCCTACCTTCCAGGTCTCTTTCGATGAAGTGAAAGAGAAATATCAAACCGGTGACACTGTGAATGTGGTTGGACATGTGAAGAGTTTCGCTGGTGTTCCTGTCCAATCAGCCAAAGTTAAGTACACAGTTGTGCGCAGACCTGCCATGTGGTGGTTCTATCGTATGAATAAAGACCGGGAAGTTATGGTCGCCAAAGACACCTTGGTGACTGACAGTGACGGACGCTTCACGGTTCCTGTGCCGATGGAAATGCCCGATGATTACAGCCATCACGTTGCCCGTTACTATTCGTTCGAGGTTCATGTCGATGTCACTGACGCTGGCGGAGAGAGCCATTCGGCTGAAACTCGTCTACCATTGAGCGACAAACCAACCTTGCTCACCTGCAATTTGCCGGCTCAAAGCTTGCGAGACAGCATCCCATCTGTTACCTTCAGGTACATCAATAATGCAGGTCAGCCTGTCGAAGGACAAGTAAATTATACGATAGATGGGCATGCTTATTCAGTAAAAACCAATGAGCCGACCGTTCAGGGGTTGAAGAATCTGTCTTCGGGCGAGCATCATTTAGTCGCCATTTGCGGCAATGATACGCTTGAACAGACGTTTGTCATCTTCTCTCTTGATGACAAGAAACCCGTTGTCAAGACCTCCGATTTCTTTTATGTCACATCAGACACCTTCCCACACAAGGGTAGACCGGTGTATCTGTTGTTTGGTTCGTCTGACATGCAGGTGCATGTGGTGTACACAATGATTGCTGGCGACCGTGTCATTGATAGCGGAACGCTTGAAATCAACAACCAGCTGATCAAGAAGAAGCTGACTTATTCGCCCCAATATGACAAGGGATTGCTTGTCAACTACGCATGGGTGAAGAATGGTAAGCTATACAGTCATCGTCAGATGATACAAAAACCGCAGCCCGACAAGCGGTTGATGGTAGCATGGAAGACTTTCCGCAATCGCCTCACCCCAGGGCAAAAGGAGGAGTGGTCGTTGCAAATTACCAAGCCAGATGGCTCGCCAGCGCAGGCTCAGTTGATGGCTGTGTTGTTCGACCAAACGCTCAATGAAATCAGAAAACACGATTGGAGGTTCAATACGACCTACCATCCAGCCTTGCCTTTTACCCAATGGAGCGGGTTAAACTTTACTGAAGCTGTTCTCTATGGTGATGCTCCCGTTGCGTCTCTTCGTGAACGGAATCTTGATTTCAGTCGTTTTGACGAGGTGTTTGCAATCGACCCCAGAGGGGAGGTGCTCTTGGCAGCCCTTGAGGGCAGGCTGTATGGAAGCCGTGCGATGAAGGCCATGCCTATGTCTGCGACGGCCAAGCAGTCTGGTGGCATGGTGCTGAAAGCGACAGCTGAAGGGAGCAATGCAAGGGAAGCATCTGATGATGACACCGCTTCGCCAGCTTTGGCAGAGGCATCTCAGCCCCAACAACCTGCCTCACGAATGAGCGTTCGCGAGAACTTGAGCGAGACAGCCTTCTTCTTCCCGGCCTTGCTGTCTGACGACAAAGGCAATGTGAGCTTGAGGTTTACCTTGCCGGAGAGTGTCACCACATGGCAGTTCATGGGCCTTGCGCACGACAAGGCGATGCGTCATGGCATGCTCAAGGACGAGATTGTGGCGCAAAAGACCGTCATGGTGCAGCCCAATATGCCGCGTTTTGTGCGTATGGGCGATCATGCCACGCTGTCGACGCGCATCATCAGCACCTCTAAACGGGTGGTGGAAGGCACCGTGCAACTGGAGTTGATCAACCCTGAAACCGAGGGTGTGGTGTTCAGTAAACAGCAGACCTGCCGTCTACAGCCCGATACCACCGTTTCGGTTGTCTTCGATTTCGACGTAATCCGTCTGCTTGCCGCCCATCCGCAGCTGTCGTTGCTCATCGCACGCGTCACGGTAAGCGGTAAGGGATACAGCGATGGCGAACAGCATTACCTGCCCATTCTGCCCGCGAAGGAATGGGTGACCACCACTGTACCATTTACGCAGCATGCCCCTGGCACCAAGACGATTGACTTGAAACAGCTCTTCCCCGTGGATGATGCTGCCAATCGGCTGACCATCGAATACACTAACAACCCGGCATGGCTTATGGTTCAGGCACTTCCATCGATGGGAACGCCTGACGCCGACAATGCCATCAGTCTGGCAGCAGCCTATTATGCCAACAGCATTGGGCGTTATCTGTTGAACGAAGCACCGCAACTGAAGTCGACCATCAGCCTGTGGAAGCAGGAAAAGGGTAGTGATACCTCGCTCATGAGTAGTCTGGAAAAGAACCAATCACTCAAAACAATGGTGCTTGAGGAAACGCCTTGGGTGGCCGATGCAAACCGTGAGAGCGAGCAGAAGCAGCAACTGGTCACTTTTTTCGACCCAAACACGATGGACTACCGATTGAACTCTGTCCTCGACAAGCTGTCAAAACTGCAAAATCCTGACGGCTCTTTCAGTTGGTGGAAGGGCATGTCGGGCAGTCGTTACATGACAACGGCGGTAGTCAAGATGTTGGTTCGGTTGAATGCGCTCATTGGTAAGCAGCAGGTAACAACGCCAATCATCCGGCAGGCTCTTGCATATTTGGATAAGAAGGCGGCTGAGGAGGTGGTTCAGTTGAAAGAATTGAAAGCAAAAGGAAGCAAGAATCTGGCTCCCAGTGAGGCGGCTTGCGACTATTTGTACATCCATGCGTTGGCTGAAAGACCATCGACCTCCACCGTTAAATACCTTGTTGACTTGCTCGCCAAGAAGCCTTCGGCATTGACGATCTATGGGAAAGCCAATTCAGCGATTATACTTTCACAGTATGGTAAACACGAATTGGCCAAGGAATACCTGCAAAGCGTGCAGGAATACAGTGTGTACAAAGAGGAAATGGGACGCTATTTCGACACGCCGCGCGCCCAGTATACCTGGTGCGACTATCGCATACCGTCTCAGGTGGCAGCCATCGAGGCCACCAAACGTCTGCGTCCTGGCGACCCCAGCATTGAGGAAATGCAACGCTGGCTGCTGCAATCCAAGCGCACACAGGCTTGGGATACGCCCATTAACAGCGTGAATGCGGTGTTTGCCTTCTTGCAAGGTGCCACCGAAAAGCTCACCCAGTCGTCCCAAGATGCCGTTATCAAGATAGACAACCAGCCTGTTGACCTGCCTAAGGCCACCGCAGGACTGGGTTATGTCAAGGTGTCGAAGCCGGGCAAGGATGTGCGAACGCTTGCTGTGAACAAGACTTCAGCCGGCACATCATGGGGAGCTGTGTACGCACAGTTCATGCAGAAGTCCACCGAAGTGGCCAGTCAGTCGTCTGGAATTAAGGTAACGCGTACCTTATTATATAATGGTAAGCCTGCAACGAATCTGAAGGTGGGCGACAGGGTGACCGTGAGAATCGAGATAGAAGCCGACCGCGACTACGACTTCGTGCAGCTACAGGATAAGCGTGCGGCATGTCTTGAGCCGATAGGTCAGTTGAGTGGCTATCATCTAGGCTACTACTGTGCACCAAAAGACAATGCCACCAACTATTATTTCGACCGCCTCGGCAAAGGAAAACATCGCATAGAAACAGACTATTACATAGACAGAGCCGGTACCTACCAAACGGGCATTTGCACCATTCAGTGTGCTTACAGTCCGGAGTACAATGGTAGGGAGGCTGCCAAAACTTTGAATATACAATAAAAGATGAATCGAAAACTCATGATATTCGCGCTCATGGCGCTTCCACTCCTGTCTTCTGCGCAGCAGATGACAGCCGTCAACGAGGTGATAGATTGCGGACAAGTCGTTTATAAGGCTCCCGTGACGGTGGCGTATGACATCAGGAACACCAGTGAAAAGCCGCTCGCTATCAGCAAAGTGCTGACCAGTTGCGGCTGCACCTCTGTAGATTATCCTCGCCAAGCCATCGCTTCACACGGCTCAGCTGTCGTGAAAGTCACCTATGACGCCAAACAAATGGGAACTTTCAACAAGCTGGTTCGCATTTACAGCAATGGCGCTGCCGCTCCTTTGGAGTTGACCTTGAAGGGTAAAGTCGTAGATGAAATCATTGATTTCAGTGGGTCTTATCCCTTTACTTTAGGCATGTTGCAAACCGATGTCAACAACATCGAGTTTGATGATGTGAATCGTGGCGAGCGTCCGCAGGCTAAGATACACATCAAGAACAACACGACGCAGATGGCACAGCCCATCTTGATGCATCTACCCAACTATCTTTCAGCCGACGTGTCACCCTCACGCATTGCTCCAGGTCGTGCCGGAGTGGCAACCATCACCTTGAATTCCAAGCTGATACGCGACTACGGACTGACCCAGACGTCCATCTATATGGGGTTTGTTCCGGGTGATAAAGTGAATCCCGACAATGAGTTGACTGTCTCAGCTGTGCTTCTACCTGAATTCGATGATCAGGCAACAGCCGAGCACATGCCCCAACCGAAGATGCAGCTCTCTGCAACCAAGTTGGATTTGGGCACCTTTGGGCGTAAGAAAAAGCTGAAAGGACAAATCTTCATCCAAAACATTGGGAAGAGCAAACTCGAGATAGAGAGCGTGCAGATGTTCACGGGAGGTTTGCAGATATCGCTCAATAAGTCGAAATTGGAGCCTGGCCAGACCGCCAAACTCAAAGTGACGGCTATCGCAGCGCAATTGAAAAAAGCTAAGAGTAAACCACGTATTTTGATGATTACCAACGACCCGGAGTTGCCTAAGGTGATTATTGATATCCATGTGAACTGATTTTCCGATGGTACAAATAGAAATTGATAGTGGCAGTGGCTTTTGTTTCGGCGTGACAACGGCCATACAGAAAGCGCAGGAAGAGTTAGCTAAGGGTGAAACGCTGTACTGCTTGGGCGATATTGTGCACAATGGTATTGAAGTGAAGCGTCTGCATGAACGCGGACTGGTGACCATTAACCACGATGATTTACGCCAACTGCACGATGTGAAAGTGTTGTTGAGGGCACATGGAGAACCCCCCGAAACCTACGAATTGGCTCGAAAAAACAACATCGAGATTATAGATGCCACCTGTCCGGTGGTGCTGGCGTTGCAACGTCGCATTAAAAAACAATACGAAAATCATCCTGATGCGCAAATTGTGATCTTCGGAAAGACTGGTCATGCCGAAGTGTTGGGCTTAGTAGGTCAAACCCAAAGCAATGCGATTGTGATAGAAAAGGTAGACGACGTGAAGCTGTTGGACTTCTCACGCGACATTTATTTGTATTCTCAAACCACCAAGAGCCTCGATGAGTTTCATCGGGTGATTGATTACATACAATCGCACATCTCGCCCGATGCCGTCTTTCGCAGCTTCGATACCATTTGTAGACAGGTGGCAAACCGTATGCCCAACATTGCTAACTTTGCGTCTAAGCATGATTTGATACTCTTCATGAGTGGACGAAAGAGTTCGAATGGGCGTGTCTTATTCAAAGAGTGTAAGCGTGTGAACCCCAATAGTTACCATATAGAGGATGTAGACGAAATCGATTTCGATTGGTTGCAAGGTGTTAATACCATTGGCATTTGTGGGGCTACCAGCACGCCTAAGTGGCTCATGGAGAAGTGTCGGGATTATATCTTGCAGAAGCTGGGGCAGTAAAGGAGTTAACTGGAGTTATCTGGAGTTAAGCGGGAGTTATCGGACAAATGTCTGTTTATCATGCGAAGGAGTTAACTGGAGTTATTAGGAGTTAAGAGTGAGTAAACAGACATTTGTCCGATATCTCCGCTTAACTCCCTTTTTACTCCCGCTAACTCCTGGCTCCAAGCTATAAATCACACAAATCTTTTACCACTTCACCCCCAACAATCAGTCCTGCGGTGGCAGGAACAAACGCATTGCTGGCTGGTACCGACCGCTTTTTATTGGTAACGATTGGTGCTGATAATGCGGATTCTGGTGCTGATGAGGCCTCTTTGGTTGGCGCTATGGGAAACGGCTTTTGGGGCTGTTCGTCACTATAAACCACCTTGAGGTGGGCAATTCCCAACTTTCTAAGTTTCTTTCTGATAACCTTTGCCAGCGGATCCATCTGCGTTTTGCTGATGTCTGCCACCTTAAAACGAGTGGCATCCATCTTGTTGGCTGCCCCCATACAGGCAATCATGGGTATGTGCAGCGCGTCACATTGTTTGATAATCTCCAGTTTGGCGGCCATGGTATCAATGCAATCTACCACATAATCGCAAGCTGACAGGTCAATTTCATGTGCTGTTTCTGGCAAATAAAACAGTGCATGCGCATGCACTTTGCAGTGGGGATTGATGTCTAAGATGCGCTTTCGCGCCACCTCCACCTTCTTTTGCCCGAGGGTTGAATGCAATGCCACCAGTTGTCGGTTGATGTTCGAGAGGCTTACCTCGTCGTTATCTACCAAACTGATTTCTCCAACTCCGCTGCGCGCCAGCACTTCCACCACATAACTGCCCACGCCGCCCACGCCAAAAACCATGACATGCGATTGGCTTAGCTTTTCCAGGGCCGCGGTGCCAAAGAGCATTTCGGTTCGGGTAAACTGATTTTCCATATCCTGTTTCTTTATTCCGTGTGCAAAGTTAGCGATTTTATCCCACTTTTTAACTAACTTTGCCCATGGGTATGACAAAGAACAATATCATTGTTTTGAGTTTGGCTTTATTGTTTTGCATCTGCCTTTTGCTGATGCTCAACTTGTTGGTAGGTAGCGTTTCGATACCTACGCAGGATGTGTTGGCTATTTTGTCCGGGCAAGATGTGGGCAAACCCAGTTGGCAATTCATCATCCTCCAGTCGCGTTTGCCGCAAGCCCTCACGGCGTTGCTGTGCGGGGCCGCACTCTCCACTTCTGGTTTGCTGTTGCAAACGTCGTTTCAAAACCCCTTGGCAGGTCCTTCTATTTTTGGCATCAACAGCGGTGCCGCATTGGGCGTGGCTCTCGTTATGCTGTTGCTGGGCGGCAGTGTGTCCACGGCTTTGTTCAGCGTAGGTGGGGCATGGGCTGTCTTGTTGGCTGCGTTTGTGGGTGCCATGGCCGTGACAGGCATCATTTTCATGTTCGCCCAGTGGGTGAAAAGCAGTGTGATGCTGCTCATTATCGGCATGATGATTGGTTATTTGGCCTCGTCTGCCATTGCCCTTCTCAACTTTTTCGCCACCCAAGAGGGCGTAAAGTCGTTTACCATGTGGGGCATGGGCAACTTTGGTGGCGTGTCGTTGTCGCAACTGCCCATGTTCACATGTGCGATTGTGGTAGGGTTGGTGGGTTCCGTTTTGCTGATTAAACCTCTCAATGCTCTGTTGTTGGGCGAAACATACGCGCGCAACTTGGGCGTAGACGTGCGCTCGGTGCGCAGTTGGCTCTTGGTGATTACTGGATGGCTCACGGCCGTTACCACGGCTTATTGCGGTCCGGTGGCATTCATCGGGCTTGCTGTTCCTCACTTGGCGCGTCTTGTGATTGGCACCGACAACCATCTTCAATTGCTTCCCATCACCATGGCCATGGGGGCGTTGATTGCTCTTTTGTGCCAACTTGTTTGCGTGTTGCCCGGTTCGCAAGGCATCTTGCCACTCAATGCCGTAACTCCATTGATTGGCGCACCGGTGATTATCTATATTATTTGGAAGAGATAGAAGAAAGAGCCTCACCCCCAACCCCTCCCCAAAGGGGAGGGGAGTAGATAGATTATTTGCATAGGAAAATTCTACTATCGTTTGAGAAAGATTTTTACGAGCATGCTTCCGTGCTTGGCTTCTTTGCAAACAAGCATGCAGCTCGACGCAAATACGTAAAATATGGGCGATTTGTATAAATGCAAGTGAATCAGAGTGTTGTGGAATGAGAGGTGAAAAAACAGATTTTTTTACTCCCGATTTTTCCCCAAAAAGCCAAGAAAAACGGTGAAAAAACAATGCTGTTGAGCCCCAATAGCATGCAGATTGTGCGGCAATATGCATGCTATTGTCGCACAATCTCAATGACTTTCTGCTAAAACAACCTATTTGTTGGAAATAAAAGTCATGTAGGCGGGTCGTTTGCCTATTGATTTTTTCTATTTCATCATTTTACAATGGCCATTTTTTTGTCATTTATAAGGACAAAAATAGGTCAGAAGGGGGATGATGGTTTTAGGCAGATGAATCGACAAACTTATTTTGTCACTTCTATCACCCTAAACACACCGTCACCCTGGATGTCAGGTTGCATCACGATGGGGTAGAACTGTACGCACACCGCCTTATCCACCGAGATGTTTTGATGCGTGTCGGTCAGTAAGCCATTGGCACTGTTGATGCGGAAAACCTGAATGGTGTTGTCGTCGCGACAGGCGCAAAGTAAGAACCGTCCGTTGGGGGTAATGTTGAAATGACGTGGGTGGATGCCTGTTCGCTGATAGCCTACCTTTGTCAACAAGCCTGTTTTTTGATTGATTTTGAAGATGGCAATGCCGTCGTTTTTCAGTCGGTTACTGGTATACAAGAATCTGCCGTCGGGTGAAACGTGAATGTCTGCGCCGCCTTGTGCACCCACTTCATCAGACTGTATCTCCTGTATTTTCTTCATATTGCCAAAGTTATACTGGTATGCGGTGACCGCTCCAGACAGTTCGCTCATCACATAAACAAACCTGCTGTCGGTGCTGAAGGCGATATGGCGAGGTCCTGAACCTTTGGACAGCTTTGCGGTAACGTTGGCGTTACCCAGTGATTTCATGTCTTCCAGTTCGAATCGCAGCAGTTGGTCGGCACTGAAATCAGTAGCAATAACGCCATTTCCGTCGGGAAGGAATCGTGCGCAATGAACGTGTGGCGCCTGTTGACGCTCAGAGTTTGGTCCACCTATCGAGCCTTTGAATTGTTGCGACATGGCTGAGAGCGACCCGTCTACGTTCAAGGGGTACACGCTCATGGAGCCTCCTGAATAGTTGGCCGTCAGCAACAGGTTGCCGTTGGTCTCCACATAGCAAGGGTCTTCGCCCTTCGTGGGGAACGAACTTTGCAGCTGCATGTGTCCCGTTGTCTTGTCAAACGTGATGGCGTTAACCGCTGCCGACTCGTCATGGTTTTCGCTTACGGCATAAATCATCGTGCCGTCTGAGGCGAGTGTTAAGAATGATGGGTTCTTCAGTTCGAGCGTGTCGAGAGGTGAGGCCTGTCCGGTGGACTGATTGAAGTTGAAAGAGTAAATGCCTTTGCTGGTGCCATTGGTATAGGTTCCAACGATTAGTTTGATGTTGTCTTGTGCCTGTAACGTCACTTGGCCGAAGACAGTCAAGGCGAGTAAAAGTAAATTCTTGATTTTCATAAAGTATGTTTTGTTATTGATGATCGTCATATCGGATGAAACAAGAGGTGATGGGCAAACCGTACAAGGTACGATTGACCAAGACAAAGATATTCATTTTCTTGCACTGTAGCAATCATTTATTGTTTTTTTATTCACAATTCGATATTAATTTGTAATTTTGCCTGCATGATGAATACCATTGAATTAACTCCTTTACGTAAGGGAATTGTGGGAGTGCAATTTCTCTTTGTTGCATTCGGTGCAACCGTTTTGGTTCCATTGTTGGTAGGTTTGGACCCGGCAACAGCATTGTTTACCGCTGGTATAGGTACTTTCATCTTTCATTTGGTAACGAAAGGGAAGGTACCTATTTTCTTAGGCTCAAGCTTTGCTTTCATCGCACCTATCATTGAGGCCTCCAAGATGTGGGGCATGGCTGGTACGTTGGCGGGTATTGCTGGCGTAGCCTTGGTTTATTTTGTGATGAGTGCCTTGATTAAATGGCAGGGAAGGAAGCTCCTTGATCGGTTGTTCCCGCCCGTTGTCATCGGTCCGGTGATTATCCTCATTGGTTTGTCCTTGTCGGGATCGGCCGTGAACATGGCCAAAGAGAACTGGGCGTTGGCCTTTGTATCCTTGTTGACGGCCATCCTTGTACTGACACTCGGCAAGGGGTTAATTAAATTAGTGCCCATCGTGTGTGGCATTGTGGTTGGATTCATCGTCGCTTCCCTGATGGGTGAAGTGGATTTCACGAAAGTGCATGAGGCGTCGTGGTTTGCCTTGCCCGGCTCATTGGCCCATTTTCATTGGCCCGAGTTTGCTTGGAAGCCATTTATCTACATGATTCCTGTTGCCATTGCACCGGTAATAGAGCACATCGGCGACGTGTATGTGGTGAGCGCAGTGGCTGACAAAGACTTCGTGAAAGAGCCGGGATTGCACCGCACCATGTTGGGTGATGGGTTGGCATGTCTTGCGGCAGCCTTCTTTGGTGGCCCTCCCGTGACCACTTACTCGGAGGTGACGGGTGCCATGCAGATTACCAAAGTGACTCATCCGCAGGTCATCCGCATCGCAGCATTGACGGCTATCGTGTTCTCTGTGATTGGAAAACTGAGTGCTCTGTTGCAGAGTATTCCGCAAGCAGTGCTGGGAGGAATCATGCTGTTGCTGTTTGGAACCATTGCCAGTGTGGGAGTTCAAAATCTGATTCAGCACAAAGTAAATCTTAACAATCAACGCAATATCATTATTGTGTCGGTGACTTTGACGCTGGGAATTGGTGGCGCGATGCTCGATTTCAGTCTGCGTGGCGTAATCATCGGCATTCTCATGGTTAGTTGTTTGGTTTATGCCAATGCCATGAAGCAAGGTTTGGTCAAAGTGTTACTTATTATATTAGGTGGCATTGCTTTAAGTACCTTGATCT
Source organism: Hoylesella buccalis ATCC 35310 (assembly GCF_000177075.1). Classification (GTDB taxonomy): domain Bacteria; phylum Bacteroidota; class Bacteroidia; order Bacteroidales; family Bacteroidaceae; genus Prevotella; species Prevotella buccalis. The sequence goes on along the minus strand of NZ_ADEG01000090.1, from coordinate 59,842 downwards.
TCTTTTTGCTTCCTGGTGGTGAAAGCGAACTGACCAAGATGAGTGGTATTGGCCTGAGTGCCATTACGGGCGTAGTACTTAACTTGGCGTTGCCTAAGCGTACCGAGGAGGAAGAAGCATGATGGAGGAGGACTTTGAGCGTTATTGGCTGGAAAACCGCCGTGAACTTCTGGCGAAGAACAAAGAGTATCGAGAGATAGAAGAAAGCTATAAGATGCGAACGGGCTTCGATTGGCTGCTTTGGGCCTTGCCTGTTGTGGTGGGAATCCTGACGTTCAACGTGGTTAGTAGTGAAAGTGAGGTGCTGAAGTGGTTGGCCTCTGCGGGAGCTGTCATTGTTGTATTCTTGGTATGTGTCTGGGTCAAGTCAGCTGTTTCTGGTCATCGTCCGTTGGACGAGGTGGAAAAAGAGGTCAAAGCACAGGCATACGAAGCTTTTAAGCGTAAATTAAATCAGCCATGATGGCATCGCTTACATACAGTCCTTGCGCCGTCAAACGAATTGAGTCGCCCCGAATCTCCAAGAGGTTCTGGGCGATTTGCTTTTCTGCTTGTTGTAAAAGATAGGTTTTGTGCTTAGGGCTGAGCATCGATAAGTTGATGCCTTCGGATGTTCTCAGTGCGGTTGTTATCAAGTCATTGTAGCGGGTATCGTCGTCAAGCCATTCGCGCTCGAAGGGAATCTCACCTTGTTCGATGGACGAGATGTATTCCTTGATGTTGGAAACGTTCCACTGTCGCGATTGAATGTCGTACGAGTGGGCCGACGCACCGATGCCCAGATAGGGTATGGCGTGCCAATAACTGCTGTTGTGTTGGCTCCGTTTGCCAGGTTTGGCGAAGTTGCTGATTTCGTAATGTTCATATCCCGAAGCTTTCAGCTCATCCACTAAAGTTTGATACATGGTCAAAGAAAGTTCGTCATCAATTTCTTTCACCTTATTATTTCTTAGTAGTTGATAGAGTGGTGTGCCTTCTTCGTACATCAAACTGTAAGCCGAAATGTGCTCAACTCGTAGCGCAAGGGCCTTTTGGATGTCCAGTTTCCATTCGTCGAGTGTTTGGTTGGGAAAGCCAAACATCAAATCTACACTGATGTTGTCAATGCCTATGCTTCGAAGTTGCTGCACGACAGGAGAAATATCTTGCGCATGATGGCGCCTGTGAAGAAACTTCAAACGCTCGTTGCTGAATGATTGTACACCCATGCTCACTCGGTTCACTGGCGAATGCTGTAGGAATTGAACAAATGACGGGGTGATATCGTCGGGATTACACTCCATGGTTACCTCACAATGGGTGCGCATCAGCGTATCATCTCCATGAAAGAAAACCGTGACGATGGTACAGAAAATCTGTTGAAGTTGTGCAGGAGTGAGTTGGGAAGGGGTACCTCCACCTAAATATATGGTGGAAATCAGAGGCTGAGCAACAGCACTTGTGTCGTCTGTCGTGGGCAGGTAATGGCGTCTCAACTGCATCTCTCGGCACAAAGCATCAACATATTGTTGGCGCACATCAAGGTGCGTGGTGGAGTAGAAGCCACAATAAATGCAGCGACTGGCGCAAAAAGGAATGTGTATGTATAAGCCAGCCATGGGTATGGACTATTTTCATGCAAAAGTACTAATTTGATTTAAATATGTTATATTTTTTCCATAATACTTTTGTCTTTATTCAAAAAATGCCTAACTTAGACGGCATAATCTTAAATAACGTAATACTAACCCTTTTTAAAATCTATAACCGTTATGAGAGTATATCAAACGAACGAAATTAAAAACATCGCATTGCTTGGCAGTGCGGGTAGCGGCAAGACCACACTTGCCGAGAGTATGCTGTTTGGCAGTGGTATCATCAAGCGCCGTGGATCAGTAGAGGCCAAAAATACCGTCAGTGATTATTTTCCAGTTGAGCAGGAATACGGCTATTCGGTGTTCCCTACTGTATTTCATGTAGAATGGAATAACAAAAAACTGAACATCATTGACTGTCCCGGTTCGGATGACTTTGTGGGTGGAGCCATCACTGCTTTGAATGTTACCGACCAAGCTGTGATTCTCATCAACGGGCAATATGGACCAGAAGTGGGTACGCAGAACAACTTTAGATACACGGAAAAACTGAAGAAGCCCGTCATCTTCTTGGTTAATCAGCTTGATTCAGACAAATGTGATTATGATGCTGTCATCAATACCATGAAAGATATTTATGGCTCCAAGTGTGTTCAAATACAATATCCAGTGGAGACAGGAGCCAACTTTAACGAAATCATTGACGTGCTGTTGATGAAGAAGTATTCCTGGAAGGCTGAAGGTGGAATGCCTATTATTGAGGATATTCCAGAAAACCAGATGGAAAAAGCCATGGAACTGCATAGACAACTTGTAGAAGCAGCAGCAGAGAATGATGATAGTTTGATGGAGAAATTTTTCGAAGAAGAGAAACTTAGTGAGGATGAATTGCGTGAAGGAATCCGCAAGGGGCTTGTCACGCGCAGTATCTTCCCTGTATTCTGTGTTTGCGCTGGTGAGGATAAAGGTGTACGAAGACTGATGGAGTTCTTGGGAAATGTTGTTCCTTTTGTGAGTGAAATGCCGAAAATCCACAATACACGCGGTGAGGAAGTGGCTCCAGATGCACAAGGTCCAACGTCACTTTACTTCTTCAAGACCGGAATGGAACCACATATTGGCGAGGTATCTTATTTCAAGGTCATGAGTGGTAGCGTGAAATCAGGCGATGATTTGACCAATGTAGACCGCGGATCGAAAGAACGTATTGGCCAATTGTATGCTTGTGCGGGTGCCAACCGTATAGCAGTAGACCAGCTGAACGCAGGCGATATAGGATGCACGGTTAAGTTGAAGGATGTTAAAACGGGTAATACGTTGAATGGAAAGGATTGTGAGTGGCGTTTCGACTTCATCAAATATCCTAATTCAAAGTACAGTCGTGCCATTAAAGCTGTTAATTCTGCTGATACAGAAAAGGTGATGGCTGCCTTGCTGAAGATGCGTCAAGAAGATCCGACATGGGTGGTTGAACAATCCAAAGAATTGCGCCAGACCATTGTTCACGGACAAGGTGAGTTCCACTTGCGTACCTTGAAATGGCGTTTGGAGAACAATGAGAAGTTGCCTGTGACCTTTGTGGAAGCCAAAATACCTTACCGCGAAACCATTACCAAGCAAGCCAGAGCCGACTATCGACATAAGAAACAATCGGGAGGTGCAGGCCAGTTTGGTGAGGTTCACCTGATTGTGGAACCTTATGCCGAAGGCATGCCTGACCCAACGGTTTACAAGTTTAACGGTCAGGAGTTCAAGATGAACATCAAGAGTAAGGAGGAAATCGACTTAGAGTGGGGTGGTAAGTTGGTATTTATCAACTCCGTGGTTGGTGGCGCCATCGACTTGCGTTTCATGCCCGCTATCCTGAAAGGTGTAATGGACTGCATTGAGCATGGACCATTGACCGGAAGTTATGCGCGTGATGTTCGGGTTGTGGTGTACGATGGCAAGATGCACCCGGTAGATTCCAATGAATTGTCGTTCACCTTGGCTGCGCGTCACGCCTTCTCACAGGCGTTTAAGGCTGCCGGTCCCAAGATTCTTGAACCAATTTATGATTTGGAAGTGTATGTTCCTGCTGACTATATGGGCGATGTGATGAGCGATTTGCAAGGCCGTCGTGCATTGATTATGGGAATGGATAGCGAGGCAGGATACCAAAAACTGTCTGCCAAGATACCATTGAAAGAATTGTCCAGCTACTCCATCTCGTTGAGTTCGCTGACTGGCGGACGTGCGTCGTTCACGACCAAGTTCTCAAGTTACGAGTTAGTACCAAACGATTTGCAAGCGAAGCTCATAGAAGAGCATGAGGCTGAACTCGCAAATGAGGAAGAGTAAACCGTTTGTTTACAAGTCAAAGGGTGTGATGTGGTTCGCCATGTCACACCTTTTCTGTTTGAAGAGTTCACAAGCTTAATACTCATTCTTGATAATTCTGTTTTATAATCTAATATATATAATTATAATTATACAATTCGTTAATTATCGATAATAATAGAGAAATATTTAACAGCTTATTGTTAAGCAATTAAGAAAATTATTATCTTTGTGTTGTATGAAGAAGAGAACAATTTGGGTCATCTCAACAATCATGGGGCTTTCGTTCCTGGTGTTGCTTTTCCTGCAGTTGAAATACTTTCAGGAAATGGCCGACATGAAGAAGGAACAGTTTGACGAATCGGTCAACAGAGCCTTGAATCAGGCATCACGCAACTTGGAATATAACGAGACGTGGCGCTACCTACAGAAGGATGTGAACGAGACAGAACGGAGAGCTTTTATACAAGACTCGATTGGAACTCGTTCAGGAAAGCCCGACGGTACGTTGCAACAGTCCCACCAGTTCTCGGTGACGGGCAAGGATGGAACCATGTATTCGGCCTTTGAGTTAAAGACCATCACGGTGAAACCCTCACAGATGCCCAAGGGAATGATTCTGCAAAACGATAAAAACTCTCTGTCAGAAGCTTCAAAGTCGTTGCAGGAGATTGTCAAGAACCGGTACATCTACCAGAAAGCGTTGCTCGACGAGGTGGTTTATTCCATCTTGTATTCAGCTTCAGACAAGCCACTGAAAGAGCGAGTCAACTTCAAATTGTTGGATCAAGACCTCAAGTCGGAACTGATGAACAATGGAATCAACATCCCATATCACTTTCGTGTGACGACACAGGATGGGCGCGAGGTGTACAGATGTTCTGACTATTCAGAGAAAGGGGAGGAATATACTTATTCACAGGTGTTGTTCCGTAATGACCCCGCATCGAAAATGGGAGTGGTGAAGGTGCACTTCCCCGATATGAACAGCTACATCTTTTCTTCAGTAAGGTTCATGATGCCAGCTATTGTTTTCACCTTCATCCTGCTGGTGACGTTTATTTTCACCATTGTTGTGGTGTTCAGGCAGAAACGGTATACCGAGATTAAGAACGACTTCATCAACAACATGACGCACGAATTGAAGACACCAATCGCCAGTATCTCGTTGGCTGCGCAGATGTTGAATGACAAGAGCCTGACCAAGAGCGAGTCTATGATTAACCATCTTGGTGGGGTGATACAAGAAGAGACCAAGCGTCTGCGGTTTTTGGTGGAGAAGGTGTTGCAGATGTCCATGTTCGATCGTAAGAAAACCGTGTTCAAGAAGAAGGAATTGGACCTCAACGAGATGGTTGAGAGCATTGCCCATTCGTTCTCATTGCGTGTTGAACATACCGGAGGAAGGATATATACGGACATAGGTGCCGTTGACTCTACCATTTACGTTGATGAAGTACACTTCCAAAACGCCATTTTCAACCTGATGGACAATGCCGTGAAGTACGGAAAACCTGATCAGCCGCTGGACATCTACATGTCTACTTGGAACGATGATCAGCATTTGTATCTGTCAATTCGCGACACGGGACTGGGCATCAAGAAAGAAAATTTGAAGAAAGTTTTCGAGAAATTCTACCGCGTCCATACTGGGAATGTGCACGATGTGAAAGGATTTGGGCTGGGATTGGCTTATGTCAAGCAAATTGTGGAACTACACGATGGTGAGATAGCCGTTGACAGTGAATACAGAAAGGGGACTAAGTTTACAATCAAACTCCCCGTCATTAAAGATTAATAATTATTCATTAATAAATACAAGACTATGGAAGAGAAAATAAAAATTCTATTGTGTGAAGATGATGAGAATTTAGGAATGCTGCTTCGCGAGTATTTACAGGCTAAGGGTTATACCGCAACATTATGCCCAGATGGTGAGGTTGGCTATAGAGAGTTCTTGAAGGACAAGTTTGATATCTGCGTCCTGGACGTGATGATGCCTAAGAAAGACGGGTTCACCCTGGCTCAGGAAATACGCCAAGCCAACGCAGACATGCCCATCATCTTCCTCACAGCAAAAGTTTTGAAGGAAGATATCCTCGAGGGATTCAAGATTGGAGCCGATGATTACATCACCAAACCATTCTCTATGGAGGAACTTGTGTTGCGTGTGGAGGCCATCTTGCGCCGTGTACGAGGTAAGAAAAACAAGGAAGCCACAGTTTACAAAATCGGCAAGTTTGTGTTCGATACGCAGAAGCAGTTGCTCACCATCGGTGACAAGCAAACCAAGTTGACAACCAAGGAGAACGAGTTGCTGTCTTTGCTCTGCTCACATGCGAACGAAATACTGCAGCGCGACTTTGCTTTGAAGACTATCTGGATAGACGACAACTATTTCAACGCCCGTTCCATGGACGTTTACATCACCAAGTTGCGCAAGCACTTGAAGGATGACGACCAGATTGAAATCATCAATATCCACGGCAAGGGCTATAAGCTCATCACACCGGAGGAAGATTAAGATCGTTTACAAGCAAAGCGAAAATCTTATTGGAAAATAATCAAAGGCACAGGGTTTATGTCCTGTGCCTTTTTCAATGAATACAGGTATCTGTAAGTAGTTGATAAACAGTAGGTCATAAAGCTCATCTAAAAGCATTGGTTTTGGGGCCCAAAGTCAATGAGTTTGCCCGTTAAAGTCAATGCAATTGCCCATTAAAGTCAATGAGTTTGCCAAGCATGTTCCATGTGAAGATTCAAAATCGAAGTACAAGGCTGTTTTGAGGTTTTAATGGAAAAATCACACAATTGTTTTGTTTAATTCATATTATATTTAGTATCTTTGCGGTGATTAAGTCACTTTATCATGACACCCATCATTGTCAGTATTTTAGCAGTCTGCCTTCTCTTGATAGCCACAGAAAGCAAGACGAACGTCAATAAAGCTGCTGTTGCCATATTTGCAGGAACAGTAGGATGGGTTTTGTATGTCGGTTACGGTACTGATTTTGTGATGAGCCGACACGCTACCGACTATGTTAGCTTCTTGGACGGAGCAGAATCTACAGGAATACTCGTCAAAGAGTTTATTGCCCGCCACGTGTTTCTTAAGCATGTGGGTCATGCCTCCGAGATAGTTCTCTTCTTGTTGGCTACGATGACCATTGTGGAGATTTTGAACAATAATGGCTGTTTCGATTTTATCAGCCAACTGTTGAAGACGCGCAGTAGCAAGAAAATATTATGGCGGCTGGCCATTGTGACGTTTATCATCTCGGCCAATCTCGACAACCTCACTACTACGGTCATGATGCTCACCATCATGCACAAGATTATTCCAAACAGGCGATATCGCATGATTTATGGTTCGGCCATCGTCTTGGCAGCCAATTGTGGGGGAGCACTAACGGTCATCGGCGATCCCATGGGATTGGTTTTGTGGAGTCAAGGAGCCGTTACGCCAACCAACTATTCGCTGTCGCTACTCATCCCATGCCTCATTGCATGGGCACTGCCAACTTATTGGGTGGGGCGGATGTTGCCCGAGCGGATGCAGACCGAGTGGATTGTGATGCCCTATCGTGGCGATGATACCAATCTCAACGTGCGACAACGATTGTTGATGCTGTTCATCGGCATTGGTGGGTTGTGGTTCATCCCGTCGTTTAGTAATATCACCCGGTTGAGTCCATTCCTCGGAGCGCTCTGTGTGCTATCCGTTCTTTGGGTGGTGAACGAATTGTTCAACCATCGACTGATGAATGAAGAACAGATGATACAGCGCCGCACACCACGCGTGCTGCAATACGGAGTGCTACAAATGATGCTCTTTGTGATGGGCATCATGCTGGCTGTCGGTGTTTTACAGGAAACAGGATTCTTGCAGCGGTTTACACTTTTGTTGGACCAGGGAGTGCAGAATGTGTGGATGTTGGGTGCAGTGAGCGCACTGGTGAGCACCATCTTAGACAACTTTGCTACAGGCATGGGTATGCTGTCGCTTCATGCAGTGCAAGATGTTCACACCACAGCTTCCCTGTCAGCATTCGCACAAGACGGAGAATATTGGAAAATAGTGGGATACACATCAGCCGTAGCTGGTAACATCTTGGCCATTGGCTCGATGAGTGGGTTAGCCTTGATCAAGGCTGAACGCATCCGTGTGGTCTGGTATTTGCGAAATATTGGGTGGAAAGCATTGGTGGGCACCATGTTGGGCTATCTGGCTCTATATATCTTTGTATGAAACATTTTTTTGAAGTATGAATAATATAACAACAATAGGAGTTTTGACCTCTGGTGGAGATGCTCCAGGAATGAATGCAGCCATTCGTGCAGTAACGCGCGCGGGCATCTGTAATGGCTTTAAGATTAAAGGTATCTACAAAGGATTTGATGGCCTGATTAACGACGAAATCAAGGATTTTACGACCGAAAACGTGAGTGGTATCATCATGTCGGGCGGCACAATCTTGAAAACAGCACGATCTTTAGAGTTTATGACACCTGAAGGACGCAAGAAAGCTTATGAAAATGTTAAGAAACATGAAATAGGCGCATTGATTGTGATTGGTGGAAATGGTTCGTTGAGGGGTGCTATGGAGTTCGGCAAGGAATACGACGTACGTTGTATTGGCCTGCCCGGTACGATCGACAACGACTTGTATGGTACGGATTCCACCATCGGATATGACACAACCTTGAACACGATTGTCGAATGTGTTGACCGAATCAGGGACACGGCACAAAGTCATGAGCGCATCTTCTTTGTAGAGGTGATGGGGCGTGATGCTGGTTTTTTGGCGCAAAACAGTGCCATCGCATCGGGTGCCGAAGCTGCCATTATACCCGAAGATAGAACAGACGTGGACCAATTGGGACACTTCATGGAGCGGGGTATACGTAAATCAAAACGCTCGTGCATCGTCATCGTGAGCGAAAGTCCCAAGTGTGGTGCGTTGTATTACGCTGATCGTGTAAGGAAAGAGTTTCCTGGATACGATGTTCGCGTCACCATTTTAGGACATCTTCAGCGTGGAGGCCGCCCCTCCGCACATGACAGAATCTTGGCAAGTCGAACAGGTGTGTCGGCTGTTGAGGCTATCATACAAGGACAACGCAACATCATGATAGGTGTAAAAAACAACGAGATAGATTACATCCCGCTGGTAGAAGCCATCAGAAGTGATAAACCCTTTGACCGAAAACTCATCAAGGTGCTTGACGAACTGAGCATTTAGTGAAAGTTTTCAAAGGTAATATATGTTAATAAAGCAATTGGTTTTGTTAATATGTGGCAAAGCCAACGAGCTATACAAAGTATTTTCGTATATTTGCAGGACTTAAGTTTAAGATTAATTTAGAAAAATATTGATATAAAATATAAAATCATGTCACAGATAACCGGACGTATTTCTCAGATTATTGGGCCAGTCATTGATGTTTATTTTGACACCAAAGGGCAAGATTCAGATCAAGTGCTCCCAAAAATCTATGATGCTCTAAGCATCAAACGCCAAGACGGAACGGAGCTAATCATCGAGACCCAACAACACATAGGTGAAGACACGGTTCGTTGTGTAGCCATGGATAATACCGATGGATTGCAACGTGGAATGGAAGTAATCCCTACGGGAAGTCCCATCACCATGCCCTCTGGAGAACAGATTAAGGGTAGAATGATGAATGTAGTAGGCCAGGCGATTGACGGAATGGAAGCGTTGACCAAGGATAATTCATATCCTATCCATAGAGAACCTCCAAAGTTTGAGGACTTGTCCACGCACAAAGAAATGCTGGCAACTGGCATCAAGGTGATTGACTTGCTGGAACCTTATATGAAAGGTGGAAAAATTGGATTGTTCGGTGGTGCCGGTGTAGGAAAGACGGTGTTGATTATGGAACTAATCAACAACATCGCCAAAGGTCACAACGGCTATTCGGTCTTCGCTGGCGTAGGAGAACGTACGCGTGAAGGCAACGACTTGATTCGAGACATGATAGAATCGGGCGTGATTAAATATGGTGATAAATTCCGCAAAGCCATGGATGAAGGCAAATGGGATTTGTCATTGGTCGATCCAGAGGCATTGAAACAATCACAGGCTACACTCGTGTATGGACAAATGAACGAGCCACCTGGGGCCCGTGCATCGGTTGCTTTGTCGGGTTTGACCGTTGCCGAGCAGTTTCGTGACAAGGGCGTTGCTGGTCAGGGTGAACATGCAGATATCATGTTCTTTGTTGACAACATCTTCCGATTCACGCAGGCAGGTTCTGAAGTATCTGCTTTGCTGGGTCGTATGCCATCGGCTGTGGGTTATCAACCTACCCTGGCCTCTGAAATGGGCGTGATGCAAGAGCGCATTACATCAACCAAGAGGGGATCTATCACATCCGTTCAGGCTGTTTATGTGCCGGCAGATGACTTGACAGACCCTGCTCCTGCTACGACATTCACACACTTGGATGCTACGACAGAGTTGAGCCGTAAGATTACAGAGCTGGGTATTTATCCGGCTGTAGACCCCTTAGGATCTACCTCGCGTATCCTTGATCCATTGATTGTTGGCAAAGAGCATTATGAGTGTGCGCAAAGAGTAAAACAAATTTTGCAACGCTATCAGGAATTACAAGACATCATTGCCATTCTTGGAATGGACGAGTTGTCTGATGAAGATAAACAAATTGTGAACCGTGCACGTCGCGTACAGCGCTTCTTGTCGCAGCCATTTACGGTGGCTGAACAGTTTACTGGTGTGAAAGGTGTGATGGTTTCCATAGAAGACACCATCAAAGGATTCAATATGATTCTTGATGGTGAGGTTGATGACCTGCCTGAACAGGCCTTCCTGAACGTGGGTACCATTGAGGATGCCATTGAGAAAGGTAAGAAACTGCTTGCGGCAGCACAGGGATAATCACAAAACAGGAAGAGATATATGTTGCATCTAAGAATAGTTTCTCCTGAAAAGGTGGTGTTTGATGGCGAGGTTGAAAGCGTACTGGTGCCTGGAACATTAGGAAGCTTTGAGATCTTAACAGACCATGCTCCCATTATTTCTTCTCTGGAAGAAGGAGTGGTGGAATATAAAACACATCAGCAAAAGCAGAAAATCGATATTCTGGGTGGCTTTGTTCAGGTGAAGCAGAACGACGTTTCACTTTGTGTAGAAGTATAATAGACGGCAAGTTTATGATCGATTCTGTGGTTAAACAATATAAGAAAGTTGGTTTATGGATCATTGCAGGATTCATGCTAGTCTTCTTATTGGCGATTCAAATCACTTCCAACACAGCCATGCTGACAGGACTGGTGGTTTGTGTGCTATATTTTTTAACCTCAACCTGGGTCTACGCTGCTTTGTGGAAGAAAACAGCTAAGACATCTCCAACGAAGCTAACAGGCTTCTACTTGGTAGCCATGGCTGTGAAGTTTTTTGTTGGAATACTGGTTGTCCTGGCGTATTGCCTCATCGTTCGAACAAGAACACAAGTCATTGCATTCGCTGCTATGTTCTCAATTTACTATTTAGCGATGATTATTTACGACGCAACATATTTTTCCCGAGTAGAGAAGAAGAATCAAATAAGCATTAAGAAATGAAATATATCAAACATATCTTCTGTCTATTGACCCTGTTTCTGGTTCTTTCTCCAGCGATGGCTGCTGACCAGGAAAAGGAAAATATTGACTTGGAGGAGATTTTGATGGGCCATATTAAAGACTCCTACGAGTGGCACATAACTGACTTTATGGGCAAGCCAATCGTGTTACATCTGCCGATTATCGTTAAAAGCTCGACAGGATGGCATGTCTTTTGCAGTAATGAATTTGCCCATGAACCCAATGAACAAGGTAACAGGCCAGGTCCTTATGGTTTGTATATTGCAAATAACGAAGTACACGAGAATAAGATTTGCGAGATGGTGAATGGAGAAGAGGTTCGGCCTTTCGACATATCAATCACCAAGACCGTTGTCATTCTGTTTATCAATGCCATTATCTTACTTCTGTGTATTCTCATCCCTTCTCGCTGGTGTCGCAATCATAAGCCGAGTGACCCTGCTCCTGGAGGATTCGTGGGGATGGTGCACATGTTTGTCATGTCTGTATATGATGATGTAATTAAACCGACACTGGGTAAGGAAGCTGATAAGTATGCTCCATATCTGTTGACCTGTTTTTTCTTCATCCTCATCTCTAACTTCATGGGTGTCATACCTTTTCCACCAGGAGGAGGTAACCTTACGGGGAACATCACCTGTACTTTCTTCTTGGCTCTATGCACCTTCTTGGTAACGAACTTAACAGGAACGAAGGCATATTGGAAAGAAATCTTCTGGCCGGACGTCCCTTTGTGGATGAAGGCACCGATTCCTTTGATGCCTTTTATCGAGTTCTTTGGAATCCTCACAAAGCCTCTGGCCTTGATGATTCGATTGTTTGCCAACATGATGGCTGGCCATGCCATTGCTATATCGTTTGCCTGCATCATCTTTATCATGTTTGCCATCAACCCAGTATCAGGTACTTTGATGACTGTTGTCAGCGTCCTGATGAGCATCTTCATGATGTTGCTGGAACTGTTGGTATGCTATATCCAAGCATTAGTGTTTACCATGTTGAGCGCAGTCTTTATCTCACTCGCTCATGTTAAGGAACATAGTGCCTCTATAGAATAGAAATTGAAATATATTAAAATAATAACTTAAAATTAAAACGACTATGTTATCATTATTATTAGCAGCAGATGCTGTTGCAAAAGTAGGTGCCGCAATTGGCGGTGGTATATCTGTAATTGGCGCAGGTATCGGTATCGGACGTATTGGTGGTAATGCTATGGATGCCATGGCACGTCAGCCAGAGAAGATTGGTGACTTGCGTTCTTCCATGATTATTGCAGCCGCGTTGATTGAAGGTGCAGCATTCCTTTCGATTATCATTGCTCTGCTTTCATTGTTTGTATAGAAGTTGAAATAGCAGATGGTATTTGTCTTGCCATCTGTCGATGTAGAAAATACACTTTCAACTGATTAACAAGAAATTAATAATAGCTTATGTCATTAATAACTCCTGATTTTGGATTGTTTTTCTGGATGGCCATCGTCTTTATCATTGTATTGGCCATCTTATGGAAATGGGGCTTTCCATCAATTGTCAATATGGTGAATAGCCGTAAGGAATTCATTGACGACAGCTTGAGAAAGGCTCATGAGGCCAATGAAAGGCTAGCAAACATACAGAAAGAAGGGGAAACCATGCTCCAAAATGCGAGAGAAAAGCAGGCGCAAATTTTGAAGGATGCGGCGGATACTCGCGATGCGATTGTTGTGAAAGCTCAGGAGAAAGCTACAAATGAAGGTTCTAGATTGCTCAATGAAGCAAAAGCTGAAATAGAAGCAGAAAAGCAGAATGCCATTCGAGACATTCGCACACAGGTAGCTGAGATTTCCGTTCAGGTAGCAGAAAAGATTGTTCGCGAGAAACTTTCTTCGAATGAGAGTCAAATGGAGTTAATCAACAAACTGCTGAATGACATTTCTGTTGGTAAAAATAACGAGTAAAAGGATATGGCTATAGGTGTAATATCAGTCAGATATGCGAGGGCGCTTTTAAAATGTGCGATGGCGCAGAACCTGGAAGACAAGGTTTATCAGGAGATGATAACTCTTGCTGATCAGTATAATCGTGTACCTGAACTGCGTTCTACAATTGACAATCCGATGCTTGAAAAGAACAAAAAGCAAGCACTTTTGCAAGTTGCTTGTGGGAAGAATCTGTCTGAATTGACAGAGAAATTTATCCAGCTGGTTCTACAAGAAGGCAGAGAGAATGTCATCCAGATGATGGCCACATCTTATATTACGCTCTATCGAAAACAGAAAAACATCATCAGTGGCCGATTGATTACTGCAACAACAGTCACGCCTGAGGTGGAGCAGAAAATGAAACAGATGGTTCAAAACAAGTCTCAGGCTACGGTTGAGTTCCAAACAGAAGTCAACCCAGACATCATTGGAGGCTTTGTCCTTGAGTATGATTCTTACCGTATGGATGCCAGCGTTCAAACAAAACTGAACAATATCCTGAAAGAGCTTAAGAAATAAATTAAAAAGAAAAAATAAAATGTCAGACAAAATAAAACCAAGCGAAGTGTCAGACGTACTACTTCAACAACTAAGTGGTGTCAGCTCGGACAATCAGTTTGAAGAAACTGGTACCGTACTTAACGTGGGGGATGGTGTGGCTCGCGTGTACGGTTTGCAGAATGCCGAAGCTAACGAGTTGCTCGAGTTTGAGAATGGTGTGATGGCAATTGTGATGAACCTGGAGGAAGATAACGTTGGTTGTATTCTTTTGGGGTCATCATCCGCCATCAAAGAGGGGATGGTTGTGAAACGTACCCATCGCATCGCATCCATTCGGGTGAATGACAACATGCTTGGACGTGTCATCAACCCTCTTGGTGAGGCTATTGACGGATTGGGCGAGCTCGATTTGACAGAATCGTTTGAAATGCCGCTGGATCGTAAAGCTCCGGGAGTGATTTACAGACAACCCGTGAAAGAACCGCTGCAGACAGGATTGAAATCTGTAGACTCGATGATTCCAATTGGTAGAGGACAGCGTGAGTTGATTATTGGTGACCGTCAAACAGGTAAAACAGCCATTGCGGTTGACACCATTATCAACCAGAAGAGCTTTTATGATGCCGGTAAACCCGTATACTGTATTTACGTGGCAATCGGCCAAAAAGCATCCACTGTTGCAAACCTTGTTCAGACATTAAAAGAACGTGGCGCTTTACCTTACTCCATCATCGTTTCTGCTACAGCTGCTGACCCAGCTGCCATGCAATACTATGCGCCGTTTGCAGGCGCTGCCATCGGTGAGTATTTCCGCGATCGAGGAGAGTCTGCTCTGGTTGTATACGATGATTTGTCTAAACAAGCCGTTGCTTACCGCGAGATTTCTCTGATTCTCCGCCGTCCTTCTGGACGTGAAGCTTATCCTGGCGACGTTTTTTATCTACACTCTAGATTGTTGGAACGGGCTGCTCGTATCAATGACCAGCAAGAGGTAGCCGAGCAGATGAACGACTTGCCCGAGTGTCTGAAGGGTCATGTTAAAGGTGGTGGTTCATTGACAGCCTTGCCAATTATTGAAACCCAGGCAGGCGATGTGTCAGCCTATATTCCCACCAATGTTATCTCTATTACAGACGGACAGATTTATCTTGAGTCCAATCTCTTCAATCAAGGTTTCCGACCTGCTGTCAACGTGGGTATCTCCGTGTCACGTGTCGGTGGTAGTGCGCAGATCAAGAGTATGAAAAAAGTTGCCGGAACTTTGAAAATTGATCAAGCCCAGTATCGGGAGCTTGAAGCATTCTCCAAGTTCTCAAGTGATATGGATTCGGTAACTGCCATGACACTTGACCGAGGAAGAAAGAACAATCAGTTGTTGATACAACCACAATATAGTCCTGTTCCTGTGGGCGAGCAAGTTGCCATTCTATATTGTGGTGTTCATGGTTTGTTGCAAGATGTGCCAATTGATGAAGTTCGAGCATGCCAAGATACCTTTTTGGAAGCCATGCGCACCAAACATGCTGATGTACTGAAGGTTCTTGAGTCAGGCCAATTAACGGACGAAGCCATCCAGACCATCGAGCAAACTATGAGCGAAGTGACAGCTTCTTATAAAGTTTCATAGCCTATGCCGTCACTCAAAGAGATAAAGACACGAATTGCCAGTGTCAAGAATACCCGAAAAATCACCAGTGCGATGAAGATGGTTGCATCCAGCAAACTTCATCATGCACAGGTCAGAGTAGAGAATATGCTCCCATACGAAAATATGTTGGAGCATATTCTTAAGTCATTTCTTATTTCTACACCAGATGCTGACACGCCATTTGATGCCATACGCCCTAACTTGACACGCGTGGCATTGGTGGTTTTTTCTTCAAACAGCAGTCTATGCGGTAGTTTTAACATTAATGTGTTGAAAATGATGCAACAGGCTATTGAAGATTACCATCGTCTCGGAATTGATAAAGATAACATTATTATTTATCCTATTGGCCGAAAAGTTGCAGAACGTGTTGTAAAGATGGGGTATAAAACAGCTGGGAATTTCATTGAATTGGCTGATAAGCCTAATGCACAGACCTGCCAAAAGATTGCTCATGAAATTGCACAGAAGTTTCTTAACGGTGAGTATGACAAGGTGGAGATGATTTATCATCACTTTAAAAGTGTAGGTTCGCAGATTCTGACTCGTAAAACCTTCTTACCCATTGATTTGTCAACGGAGATTGGATGGGGAAATGATCGTGATTTGAAATCTTCTTACACCACGGCAAGAGCACAGGAGTACCTGAGAAGAAAGAACCTAAAGGTAGAACGAAAAGAGATAGATGCCCAGCCCTTGAACAACGACTTTATTGTAGAACCTGATATCAAGACTGTATTGGGCACCCTGATACCCAATCAATTACACCTCATGTTCTATACGGCATTGCTAGATAGTAACGCAAGTGAGCATGCCGCTCGAATGGTTGCTATGCAGACAGCTACCGACAATGCAGATGACTTGCTTCGTTCACTCAATTTACAGTATAACAAGGGTAGACAGCAAGCCATTACAAACGAGTTGCTGGATATTGTTGGCGGTACTATTAATAACTAGACATTTTATGTAATTGAACAAAATAGTTCGAGATGACACGATGATGTTATCTCGAACTTTTTTTGTTCCTTTTTTTTTGTGTCAAAAGCATAACCAAATAGATGACTGCCTAAAGTCAATGCTTTAACCGCCCAAAGTCAATGCTTTAAAAGCTCAAACTCATTGACTTTGATATTCAAAATCAATGAGTTTGAAGTCTCTTTCGTTGGCGGAAGATGAGGGATTCAAACCCCCGATACCCAAAAAGGGTATACCGGATTTCGAGTCCAGCGCATTCGGTCACTCTGCCAATCTTCCTATTTGAGTGTGCAAATGTAATAATAATTTGGCAATACCCAAAATTTTTTAACCATTTAATATGCTCTGAGCATCTAGTATAGCTTGTATGTGCCCCAACTGGAATTGTTAAGATGAAGCCATGTGTTTATTCAACAGTTATATCGTAGCTTTGCACCACGCTTTCATTGAACACAAAAAATAGATCAAATGCATTAATTAGAATGGACCGTATGTCAATTCAGCATTCCATACACCTTGTCTTTTGGCTGTCGAGATGGTAAACAAGTGCCCTATGCCTTTTGGTGATAAACCGCCTTTATAGAAATATGAGCCATCTTCATAATCTTCTGATAGAGGATGTTTTTTACCCAGCTCTTTAGACAAAGCTTCTACTTTTTTATCGGCACCTATTTTATTTTTGGCTCTCATGAAAAAGCGTGCTTCATTTAATTTATCATTCTTGAACTTGAAGATGACTAAGTCAAATTTAAAATTATGATAGGTCATATTCTTGAATTCAATAGCTTGTTGGTCAATGGTTGTAGGTTCACCAAACTCGGCCTTAATATCCTTCAATGCCTGTTGATATTTTGTACCGATACCAACGGTAGCAACTTTTGCACCATTGTCAGCTTGTGTATTCATGAAAAAGAAACAACTAAGGATGAGAATAAATAATCTTGATAACATGTCGATTTTAAGTTAAGGCCAGGTAGTTTGTGTAGATACACGCAACTACCTGACCTATTGCTGTTGATAAATGTGAATAGTCCTATTCCTCGACTGCTGCCTGCGCCGCGGCTAAGCGGGCGATAGGAACTCTGAATGGTGAACAGCTGACGTAGTCAAGGCCTACTTTATGGCAGAATTTCACCGAAGTTGGTTCACCACCATGCTCACCACAAATGCCACATGTAAGATTCTTACGAGTGGAACGACCTTTTTCTACGGCCATTTTAATAAGCTGTCCTACGCCGTCTTGGTCTAATACTTGGAACGGGTCAACCTTCAATATTTTCTGCTCCAAATAAACAGGCAAGAAACCTGCGATATCATCACGGCTATACCCATACGTCATTTGAGTAAGGTCGTTCGTTCCAAAGCTAAAGTACTCAGCGCGTTCAGCAATCAAGTCGGCTGTAAGAGCAGCTCGAGGGATTTCAATCATCGTTCCTACATGGAAAGGTATTTCAATTCCCTCTTCTTCAAACAGTTGTTTTGCCGTGTCTCTAATTACTTTTTCTTGCACATCAAACTCCTTCACGATACCAATAAGTGGCACCATAATCTCGGGACGTGGGTCGTATCCTTCTTTCTTCAATTGAATGGCGGCACCCAAGATAGCTTTTGTCTGCATGGCAGTGATTTCTGGATAGGTGTTGCCCAGACGGCATCCACGATGGCCCAACATGGGGTTAGCCTCGCTTAAGCTGTTCACGCGTTTTTGGATTTGCTGCACACTGACGCCCATATCCTTGGCCATGACTTCTTGTCCAGCCAAATCATGAGGTACAAATTCGTGTAGTGGAGGATCTAACAATCGGATGTTAACGGGATATCCGTCCATTGCTTTCAATATGCCATAGAAGTCTTGTTTCTGATAGGGTAGGAGCTTCTCGAGTGCATTCTCACGGCCGTCTTGGGTGTCAGCCAAGATCATCTCTCTCATGGCCTTGATTTTTTCATTCTCAAAGAACATGTGTTCTGTGCGACAGAGTCCAATACCAACCGCACCAAAATTACGTGCAACTTCAGAGTCATGCGGCGTGTCTGCATTGGTACGTACCACCAGCTTTGTATATTTGTCGCAAAGTTTCATAAGCTCTGCAAAGTCACCGGTAACTTCAGCCGGGCGTGTTTCAACCTCACCTTGGTATATTTCGCCTGTTGAGCCATTGATAGATATATAGTCGCCCTCATGAAGAACGATGCCGTCTATCTCTACCGTACGATCTTTATAATTCACATTGATGGCTCCTGCGCCCGAAACACAGCATTTTCCCATTCCTCTGGCAACAACGGCAGCATGTGATGTCATACCACCTCGAGCCGTCAGAATGCCTTCTGCAGCAGACATGCCTGCCAAGTCTTCAGGAGATGTTTCCATACGTACCATGACAACTTGATGTCCAGCCTCGTGCCATTTAACAGCATCGTCTGCAAAAAATACAATTTGTCCGCTTGCAGCACCTGGTGAAGCTGGTAATCCTCTGGTGAGTACTTTGGCTGTACCGAGTGCAAGTTTATCAAATACAGGGTGTAATAGTTCATCCAACTTATTGGGTTCGCAGCGTTTAAGTGCTGTCTTTTCGTCAATTTCTCCTTCATGCAGCAAATCCATGGCAATCTTAACCATAGCGGTACCTGTACGTTTTCCATTTCTGGTTTGTAAAAACCACAACTTGCCTTCTTGTACAGTGAACTCCATGTCCTGCATGTCATGGTAATGCTTTTCCAACTTGTGTTGAATGTTGAACAGCTGTTCATAGATTTCCGGCATGGTTTCTTCCATGGAAGGATAATTGGACTTGCGTATTTCTTCGCTAATATTCTGCTGCTTGGCCCATTTTATACTTCCTTCCTTGGTGATTTGTTGTGGCGTTCTGATGCCCGCAACGACGTCCTCACCTTGCGCATTGACCAAATATTCTCCATTGAAACGGTTCCTACCAGTTGCTGCATCACGAGAGAAGCATACGCCAGTGGCAGAGGTGTTACCCATGTTGCCAAACACCATGGCCATGACAGAAACGGCTGTACCCCATTCGGCGGGTATGCCTTCCATCTTGCGGTACAAGATAGCTCTCTCGTTCATCCAGCTGTCAAACACCGAACAAATGGCTCCCCAGAGTTGGTCCATGGGATCGGTAGGGAAGTCTTTTCCTGTTTGTTTCTTGATGGCTTCCTTAAAACGTACAACCAATGTCTTAAGGTCATCAACGTTCATTTCATTGTCAAGCTTCACTCCACGTTTGGCCTTGACATCCATGATGATTGCTTCAAATGGATCAATATCTTCTTTGTTCGATGGTTTCATTCCGAGAACTACGTCGCCGTACATTTGTACAAAACGGCGGTAGCTGTCATAAGCAAAACGTTCATTTCCGGTTTTCTTCACCAAACCTTCCACAACATTGTCATTCAATCCCAGATTCAAGATGGTATCCATCATGCCAGGCATTGAGGCGCGTGCGCCAGAGCGAACTGATAGCAACAACGGATTGGAAGAATCACCGAACTTTGAGTTCATCAAAGTTTCGATGTGCTTGACTGCACGTTCAACGTCACCTTTTAAAAGTTCAACAACCTCATCTCTTCCTTTGTCAAAATATTCATTACAAACATCTGTCGTAATGGTAAAACCAGGAGGAACTGGAACACCTATCAAATTCATTTCCGCAAGGTTAGCGCCCTTGCCACCAAGCAGATTTCTCATATCTGCTTTACCTTCGGCTTTTCCATTGCCGAAAGTATAAACTCTTTTTACATCCATACCGAAAAGTATTCTCTTAATTTATTTATTTTATGCTTTTGCAAAAATAACAATATTTTATAATCTTGCAAAATATTTATACAGAAAAGTGCAATGTATACATTGCATTTATTAGGATTAAAAATATAGGAACTCGTGTACTCATGCCGCCTCATAGAATATTGAGGCCATTGATGGTATGCCAAAAGATTATAAATATGCGATTCCTCGAATCTGTTCTTCAGTCAATTAAACTATATTCGCATGGTATTACAGATGGGCAGCTTATTTCCTATTTAATTGACTAAATAACTCTTTGCAGGCGATTTCTATCAAGTCAAGCGCATATTTAAAATCTTCATCTCCTCCATAATATGGATCTGGTACCACATCAACATTCTGCTTGTCTTTTAGGTAACTTGCCAGCATTTCTACCTTCTGAGCATCTTCTTTGGTAGCTGCCATAGCGGTAATCATGCGTTTGTTTTCGTGATCCATGACATAGATATGATCAAAATTCGCAAAATCATCCGCATTGAACTGGCGAGCACGGCTGTCAAACCGATATCCTCTTTGTGCACCATGTTTTCTCATTCTATGGTCGGGTAGTTGCCCGATGTGCCAATCTCCAATGCCTGCTGAGTCGATGACGAATTCATCTTCCATGCCAGCAGCCTTGACAATGGATTTCATCACGCCCTCTGCTGCCGGACTTCTGCAAATGTTTCCTAAACACACGAATAACAATCTCTTTTTCATCTTATTCATCTTCGTTTTCTTCTGTAATGTCCAACACATCAGGTTGGGTCATAGGAATCGGTTGATTTGCACTTTCTTTTACGCCTAATTCTTTCAGTTCGTTGGCCTTCTGCACGATACTCTGTCTCCCTGTATAAGCCTTGTTGTAAGTCTCCCCATAGTCTTTATGAAGCATGTCAATGTCTTTGCCAATCTTGTCAAATCGTTTAATGAATTCACCTACGCGTTTCAATAATTCTTCAGCCAAGGCGAAAACCTTCTTTTGGTTTTCTGTTTGTGCGTATTGTCTCCAAGCTATCTGAATCATACGCAATATGGCCATTAAGTTTTGTTGACTGGTGATGAACACCTGTTTGTCAAAAGCCTCGCCCCATATCTTGGGATCCGTGTCTAAAGCCAACTGCAAAGCCCCTTCGTTTGGTACGAACATGATGACGAAATCAATGGCTTTTCGTGGCGAATGCACATATTTGCTATAGTCTTTCTTGGCGAGATTGGTAGCCTGTGTTCGAATACTGCTTACCAAGTCGGCTGCAAACTTTTTCTTGAGAGCTTCTTCTTCGGTGTTTACATATTGATAATAGGCATCAATAGACATTTTGGAATCAATGATGACATCTTCATTGTTTGGGTAATGTAGAATGACATCAGGGATCATCCGCCTTCCTGTGTCATCATTTTTAATCGCATTTCCCTTTTCATCTGTTAATGTGTGCTGGATGTCATAATCGATACCGACTTTGTAACCTTGACTTTCCAGAATGTCTGTCAGTATGCGTTCACCCCAATTACCTTGTGCCTTGTTTCCTCCTCTAATTACATTAGTCAGTCGGGTTGCAGTGGATTCAATCTTCTGTGTTTGCAAACTCATCTCTCTGAGTTGTTGTGATAGCGAGGCTGTATTCTTAGATGTTTCTGTATTTGTGTGCTGAATGGCTTGCTGCAATTGCTCGATGTTCATCTTAAGTGGCTTTGTCAGATGTTCCATCGACTCGTTGTTGGTTGTCTTCAGCCTTTCCGAAGTCTGTTCTAAGATGCGTGTTGCCAAATTTGAGAATTGCTCTTGAACGGTCTTCAACTGTTGCTCAAATTGCTCGCGGCGCATTTCTGTCTCTTTCGAATGCGATGCTTGTTCGGATTCCAACTGCGTGGTTACTCGTTCCAGCTCGAGTTTGATGGTTATCAACTGTTGTTGTTGTTCTGCTTGCTCACACTGAAGTCGGTCACGTTCTGCTTGTAGCTGAGTGCCAAGTTCTTGTTCGTGCGCCAATTGTTGATTCGACAAAATGTTGCTGGTCTCCAGCTTTTTCAGCTTTCCGTTTAACAAGAAAAAGACAACGATTGCTCCAACGACGAGGCCTATGGCTAAGTATATGAATTCCATATTGCAAAGATAATTGATTTGGCATGCATCTCAAAGTGTTCACGGCATTTTATTTTTGCACCCAATTGAGATGCATTCTTCGATACAAAAACCATTGTATGCCACCTCTCAAGCCTAAATACACGATGAAAGCCAACCACAGAGCGTGATTTCCCAAGTAGGTTTGCAGGGCGAGGTACAACGCAAAGAAGACAAGAGCTGATACCACAGAAGATACCAGCATGCCCCTTGTGGCCGTAAGACCAATAAAAATACCGTCATAGACAAAGGCCGATACGCTGACAATAGGAATCATCACAGCCCACCAGAAATATGCTTCGGCAGATTGTACGACAACAGCTTCGTTGGTCAACAGCATCAGAAAGCCATTGCCTCCAACCGCATAGACCAGCGTGAACACCACAGCCATGATGGCTCCCCATGCGAACAAGCTGTTGTAGACCCTGTCAAAGGCCAACTTATTCGCTGCACTATAATACTTTCCACTAAGGGCTTCTCCGGCGTAAGCAAATCCATCCATGACGTAAGAGAAGAGGGTGAACAAAGTCATCAGGAGCGTATTGACAGACAGGATGATGGCTCCTTGCCTCGATCCGGCTGAAATGAAAAAGAAATTAACACCAACCAAGAATAGCGTTCGTATGAAAATGTCGCGGTTGACGGCAAAGAATCGAACCATCGTGCTACGCTTGAACAAGTCATCTTTCCAATTATATTCAGCCAACCTGCCATAATACCGCTTCCAACAGTACAAGGCAAGTAGAAAACCAGTCCACTGTGCCGTCAATGTTCCTAACGCTACACCTTGAATTTTCATGCCAAATCCAAATACAAAGGTCACGCTTGCAACGATATTCACGATGTTTTGAAAGATGGATACCAACATGGGGATTCGCGTATTTTGCATGCCGATAAACCATCCTGTCAATCCGTATAGCCCCAACATGGCTGGTGCGCCCCAAATGCAAAAGGAAAAATAAATCGCTGCCTGTTCCGCTATTTGTTCAGTGGGTTGCATGATGGACAGTGCCATCCAACGAATTGGAAGTTGGAAGACGATGAAAATCGCAGCAATCGCCGTACTGATAGTCAGCGAACGAACCAACAATCTCATGGCTTCGGTCAAATCACGTCTTCCTAATGCTTGAGATGTCATGCCGCTGGTACCCATTCGCAAGAAACCAAAGAGCCAATACAGCACATTGAAAATCATGGTGCCAATGGCGATGGCTCCAATATAAATCACATCACCCATGTGTCCCACAATGGTCAGGTCGATGATACCTAATAGGGGAACGGTGATGTTTGAGATGATGGATGGCAACGCCAACTTAAATACTTGCTTCATAATTGCTGCCTAAGACAATGCGAATATACTGATTTTTATCATTATACTTAGCTGGTATCTGGATGAAAAGAGAGAGCAAAAAGATTCTTTATTTACAGTCGGGTCACTTGTTTTACTCCTTTCACCGTTTGTAATTTCTTGATCAAAGCATCCAGCTTCGTCACATCATCCAATTGAACAGAAAGATTACCACTGAACAATCCGTCGTTTGAATCGATATTGATGGAACGCATCACAATTCTCTCTTCTTTAGATAGAATACTGGTAATGTTGTTCACTATTCCGATATCGTCATTCCCTATGATGCGCAGTACGATGGTATACAATGCCCCATTTTGTCCGCTCCATCTGGCTTTGACCATTCGATACCCAAATCTTTTCCGCATTTCCGGTGCGTTAGGACAGTCTTTCCTATGTATTTTGATGCCGCCACTGACCGTTACAAACCCAAAGACGTCGTCACCGTAGATAGGATGACAGCATTGAGCCAACGTGTAATCGATGCCCTTCAGGTTCTTGTCGATGACCAACACGTCAGATTGGCTGGTCATTTGTCCGTCAGGATGCTCCAAACTGAACTCATCAGCACGTTGAACAGCCTTCAGAGTGTTGACGTTTAATTCTTTGTCGCGCAGTTCTACATACCTGTCAATAATGTTGTTAGGATCAAGTTTCTCATCAGCTATTTGCTTGTAAAAGTCAGATATCTCCTTGTATCCCAACTTCTTCACCAGGTGATTCATGATGGTTTCGTCCAGTTCCACCTTCTTGTTCTTGAACCTCCGCTCCAGTAATTCCTTGGCATAAAGCCCATCTTTCACCTGAGTTTCTTTCAACGCCAGGCGTATTTTGGCTTTCGCTTTGCTGGTCTTGACGATTTTCAGCCAACTCTGGTTTGGTTTTTGGTTGCTTTGCGTCAATATCTCAACCGTGTCACCCGATTTCAATTGTTCTCTGATAGGAACGTTCTTATTGTTGATGCGCGCGCCAACACATTTGCTACCTACGGCAGAGTGGATGTAATAGGCAAAGTCCAAGACCGTAGCCCCGCTAGGGAACTTCTTGATTTCACCTTTTGGTGTGAACACATATACCTCGTCTTCGTATAGATCCAGTTTGAACTGATCCATTACTTGCAAGTCGTCACCTGCTTCCAAGGCTGTTCTTATGCTGGCCAGCCATTCGTCGATGTTGCCCTGACTCTTGATGCCTTTATATCGCCAATGCGCAGCCAAACCCCGCTCTGCAATCTCGTCCATTCGTTCAGTACGTATCTGTACCTCAACCCATTTGTTCTCTGGTCCTAAAACGGTGATGTGCAAACTCTCATATCCATTGGATTTTGGAACCGAAAGCCAGTCGCGCAATCGCTTTGGGTTGGGCTGATACATGTCCGTGATGATGGAGTAGACCTGCCAACATTGCATCTTTTCTTTCTCCAAAGGCGCATCCAAGATAATACGTATGGCAAAAAGATCATAGATACCTTCGAAGTTACATTTCTGCTTCTTCATCTTTTGCCAGATAGAATGGATGCTCTTGGTGCGTCCCTTCATCTGAAATTTCAAGCCCGCATCTTCCAACTTCTGCTGAATAGGATTGATGAAGCTCGCTATATAACTGTCACGAGCCTTTTTCGTCGCATTGAGCTTATCCTTAATCATGTAATAAGCATCATGCTCAAGGTATTTCAAACTCAGGTCTTCCAGCTCGCTCTTCAGTTGATAAAGCCCCAATTTATGGGCTAAGGGAGCATACAAATAGCTTGCCTCCTCACTCACCTGTCGCTTTGCCTCCACGTTTTCAGCATCTCTGATATGGCGCATCAAGTTCACGCGGTCAGCAATCATAATCAAGATGACACGCATATCCTCAGCAAAGGTGAGCAGCAGATTCCTGAAATTCTCACTTTCAACCACAGGGTTCTTGCTATACAGTGCATTAATTCTTACCAGGCCATGAATGATATGTGCTACTACCTCACCATATTTCGCGCTAACGTCATCGATGTCCAAGTAACCGTTGACCACACTTTGGTACAGCAAGATAGCAACCACGCCATCCCTTTTCAGGCCAATTTCGTTGACGGCAATTTCTGCTGTCTGCATCGAGTTTAACACAGGGTTCAACCCAAAGGCATCTCTTGTGATGAGGCCATTCTCCAGAGATGTCTTCAAATGCGATTTGATGTTTGCTTCATCGTTTTCCTGAAAAGAATCGCCAATGGCTTCTTTGATGCGCTTGAATATGGCTATATATTCAGATTTTTCCGACGCAAGGAATTCAAACTTTGTATCCATCTATTTGCCTTAAAGTATACATGCAAAGATAATGTTTTTATTGTAAACTAATGTGTATTTCATGAAAAGTAACTATCTTTGTATCAAATACGCAAACTTATACTTATATCCTTTCGCTAATTTATAAAGAACTCAATATGACACAACAAGATCTTCAACAAATTTCTCAAAAAGGTATTACAGAAGAACAAATCAATCAACAGTTGGAAGACATTAAAAACGGCTTCCCATTTCTTCCAATCAAGGCGGCAGCCAGTGTTGAGTATGGTATTGTTTTGCTGGACGAAGTAATGAAAAAGCATTACGTAGAGTTGTGGAATCAGTACAAACAGGGCGACCATCGCATCGTAAAGTTTGTACCTGCTTCGGGTGCAGCCAGCCGTATGTTCAAAAATCTCTATGCGTTTTTGCATGCCGACTATACGGTTCCAACGACAGATTTCGAAAAAGAGTTCTTCACTAACCTCAAGAAATTTGCTTTTTACGAAGAACTCACAGAAGTATGCGAGCAAAACGAAGGGGTAAAAGCTGCTAAGCTTATCGCCCAAGGTCAATATAAAACGGTGGTGGAGAACCTTTTGGAGCCGAAAGGACTCAACTATGGCAACCTGCCCAAGGGTCTGTTGTTGTTCCATGAATATGACGATGCGCCACGTACACCCATGGAAGAACATTTGGTAGAAGCTGCTTTGTATGCCAGCTGCCATGGCGATTCTTACATTCATTTCACGGTGTCACACCAGCATTTGGAGCTGTTCAAGCAGCGGGTTGAAAAGGTTGTGGATAGATTCACCAAGCGATACAAGGTACAATTCCATGTGTCGTTCTCCGAACAAAAGCCCAGCACCGACACCATCGCAGCGAACATGGATAATACGCCATTCAGAAATAATGACGGAACCCTGCTTTTTAGGCCGGGAGGTCATGGTGCCTTAATCGAAAACCTCAATGACATTGATGCTGATGTCGTTTTCATTAAAAACATCGACAATGTGGTTCCAGATCGCTTGAAGACCGATACCGTTACCTACAAACAAGTGATTGGTGGGGTGTTGATTGAGCTACAAGAAAAGTGTTTCAAATACTTGCGCCTGTTGGAAAGCGGTAAATTCTCACATGAGGAGTTGGAGGAAATCATACGATTTGTACAACGTGACCTGATGTGCCGCAATGAGAAATTGAAACACATGGAAGATGAGGTGCTCTTCCCGTATCTTCGTGGAAAGCTTAACCGCCCCTTGCGTGTGTGTGGGATGGTTAGAAATATTGGTGAACCCGGTGGAGGTCCTTTCATTATTTATAGCAAAGACGGCGCTACCAGTCCGCAAATCCTTGAGTCCAGTCAGATAGACAAGAACAATGAGGAATATGTTAAAATGTTCAATGAGGGAACCCATTTCAATCCGGTAGACCTGGTTTGCGCTTTGAAAGATTATCAGGGAAAGCCATTCAACTTGCCCGATTTCGTAGACAAGGAAACTGGTTTCATCTCTACTAAAAGTAAAGATGGTAAAGAGTTGAAAGCATTAGAGTTACCTGGATTGTGGAATGGAGCCATGAGCAATTGGAATACGGTATTCGTAGAGGTTCCATTGTCCACATTCAACCCCGTCAAAACCGTGAATGATTTGTTGAGAGAGCAACATCAACCCTAATCTTTCACGCTGCCGGCTGATTTTAAAATAATGATTGCACCCATGGAAAGGTGTACGCTAAACCTTGAGTATGTCAAGACTTAGCGCACACCTTTTGCTTTGAATGCGTCGAACAAATGTTGCTTCATATAACTGTTTCTTGCGTCCGTTGGTGTTAAATTCTTCTTGCTGCTACATTTTGATGAAGGAGATTGGTGACAGAATGGCTCATTATATTTAGGTATGAAACAACCCTGAAATAGGTACTTCTTTCTTGCATTCATCAATCAAATACCTAAATATTATGATTGTGCCATTCGTAAATAATTTATATTTTTGCAAACTGATACATAATCATGAGGGTAATACAATGAAAGTTCATAAGATGTATGAGGCTGATGATAAGCTCATTTCTATCATCGCAGACAATTATAGCATATTGCAAAGTCTTGGGTCGTTTGGCATTAGCCTTGGTTTTGGTGATAAAACCGTTCGTGAGGTTTGTGAAGATGAACATGTGGACACCTATACTTTTTTGGCCATCGTCAACCTCACCATTAATGGGTATCGTGACACCGAGGATGTAGAGCGATTGTGTATACCTACCTTGATCAAATACCTAAGTGCCAGCCACGCTTATTATCTTGATTTTCAACTGCCTTTTATCCGAAAAGAATTGGAGAGTGCACTCGATGAAAATGATAATCTGGCACGGCTCATCATCAAGATTTACGATGAATATGCGCACACCATTCGAAACCACATGCGCTATGAAGAGAAGAACGTGTTTCCTTACGTTAATGATTTGCTGAACAACAAGGCCAACGAGAGCTATGATATCGAAACTTATTCAAAACATCATGGTCAGACAGACCTTAAACTGAAAGAACTCAAGAATATCATTATCAAGTATTTACCTTCTGATGGTTTGAGAAACAATCAGCTCACGGCCACCCTCTACGACCTCTACAATTGTGAACAATGGCTCTCGCAGCACGCATTGGTAGAGGACGAAATCTTCACACCGGCCATCCGTCATTTGGAGCGGCAGTTAAGGAAAAATGACGTGTCGGTAAAGATTTCATCCATGATCAATCAAACACCGCAAAACCAAGAGGCGTTAAGCGATAGGGAGAAAGAAGTGGTTATCAGTTTGGTACAGGGTATGACGAACAAAGAGATTGCCGAACATCTGTGCATTTCTATCAACACAGTCATCACGCACCGACGCAACATAGCCAGAAAACTGCAAATTCATTCGCCGGCGGGCCTTACTATTTATGCTATTGTCACCAACCTTGTTGACATCAGCAGCGTGAACTTATAAGAGGATTGTGGGACGTATCGCTCCGGCAGAGTTGCAGGATGTTGTTGTGGAAAACAATTCCTACCGACGACAGAAATAAGGTAGGAATAGATATCATCGTATTACTCTAATTATCAAGGAATTGAGGCGCTTAACCAAACTCAATGACTTTGGTGTCTAAACGCATGGAGATTGGCAGGCAAAGTCAACGTGTTTGGACGCCAAACTCAATGACTTTGTTTTCAGACCAGTAAGTCTCTATTTTACGATATGCGACGAATGTAGCCATTAAAGGTATTTCTGATGGAGGGAACCTTGAGCAGCAGGCATTCGAAAACCACGACAGCTACAACGCAAGTAGCGATTCCCAATACAACGTCGATGAGGTAGTGATGACTGGTGTACACGGCTGTCCACCAGATGCCCATGCAGATGATGGCAAATAAGGCAATGACCGCTTTTCGCTGTCGGCTTATCACGGCATAAATAGTTGTTACAAGCATGTAGGCCGCATGCAGTGATGGAATGGCGGCAAACACGTTGGCGTTTTTGCCATAGAGCGACTGGAACACGGGAATGCCGATGAGTTCATCGAACCTGCCCAGTCCGGCAACGTTTCCACTGGTGTGCAGCAGGGGTTCGAATCCATATTGCATGACATACCAGGGTGGGGCAGCGGGATGGATGTAGTAGCCTGCAAATCCCACGAGATTGACGAAAAGGAATGCCGTTGAAAAGTGAAGATAATGCTTGCGGTCGCCCTTAAGATAAAGGTACAGACTGAACGCTATGGGTACAGGAACCCAGCAGAGGTAGAAAAAGCCAGCCAAAAGGTCGGCTACCGTGCAGTGGTGTTGTGCGAAAAACTCATTAGGCGTGAGCGTTCCGACTGCTGTCGTGATGCCGAAAAGCTGTTTCTCAGCCTCATAGAGGTCACGAATGTCTATCGGGTTGACCATGTAATTGGGGTAAAGCCGCATCACGTCATAGGTACAACCAAACAAGGCCCAGGGGGTTAAGGCCAAAGCCAATTTGCGTGTGGGCTTGTAGGCTGCCAACACGATGTATAACAAGATGATGTAAATACTGAACACTTATCGGTCTTTCAATTGTTTGTAACAATGCGCCACGCGCCAAAAAGCAGTGATGTTGGCCAAAACAGCGATGAGCGTCATGCCCCCGATGAGCCACCACAGGTTGCTGGTCATGCCGGTGATGATGGCGGCCAAGGCCGTCACTACGACACGCTCCGGACGTTGCATCAGTCCCACCTTGCACTCAATGCCCAGACCTTCGGCTCGGGCCCGCACATAACTCACCATGATGGAACCTACCAGGGCCAGGAATGTAATGACACCTGCCCAGATTCCTGAAGCGGTCATCAAGTAAAGCGTGATGCCGAAGAGCGAGAAGAGTTCGCTGTAGCGGTCTAAAGTGCTATCCCAGAATGCGCCAAAAGTAGTGGACATGTTGCCCAAACGCGCCAATTGGCCATCCATCATGTCAAACAAACCGGAGAAAAGGAGAATGGCTCCTCCCCAGCCAAGCCATGAAAATCCCATGGATATCGGCGTGAGTTGACTGGCATGGATGAAGAGGAATGCGGCGACGACGTTGCCGACAAAACCGATGGTTGTCACCATGTTGGGCGTGATTCCCATCTTAATCATTCCCTTGATGATGGGATTGATGAGGGTATAAATGAGTTTTTGTAAATAGTCTCTATATTTCATCATGTTCAATTTTCTATGTCAGGTAGGATAAACGCCTCGGAGGATGTAGATTCCGGCAATTCTATCGTTGTTTTTTTCTTGTTGATTATTTTCTTCAGAGGTCGGCTTAGCTTTGCGTTAAACACAAACAGTCGTTGCATTTGGTAGTTCCACAATACGGCAACGGCGATGGCGACAGCCGCTTTCACGATGATGAAACTTACACCTGTCGCTTCTGTTAGAGAAAGGGTGCCAAAGGTGTTGAGCAAAATGCTTCCCGCCCACACTATCATATACCGTGCTGCTACGTGACGCTTATTGATAGAGTCGGGATGGAACACCCATTTGTAATTGATGATGCAGTTGGTGATTCCTCCCATGAGGGCGCCTATGAATGTGGAATAGCCGTACCATAATTCAGCAAATTGCGCCAAGATGATGGTGACGGCAAAGTCGACGAATGATGCTATCCAAGCCGATATCTGCGCTTTGCCGAAGGTGATGACTGCATTTTTTATATAGCCCATTGTGTGAAAAGGATGATAATGAGACTATAAACGCCAGCCAACAGGTCGTCTGCCATCACCCAGAAACCACCGTGACGACGGTCCAACGTTCTAATACCCAATGGCTTCATGATGTCAAAGAATCTGAAGAGAACGAAGGATGCTACTATGTACCAGCCATTTTGTACAGGTACAGCCAGCAGCGGCATCCACATACCAATCATCTCGTCAATGACCACTCGCTTGGGATCTTCACCCCAAAATGGTTCCAACTCGTTGGCAGCCCAGGTGCCGAAAGCAGTAAATAAAACGATGAGGGCAAATGTGATGAAAAATAAGGTGGTGGGACTGAATGTGACCGCCATTGCCAGCCACAGGATTGTGGCCAGAAAAGCACCTGCAGTTCCTGGCCCCCATGGCCAGAATCCGCTTCCGAAACCGGTGCCAATAATAACTGCTAACAGCGGCGGACGCTCCATAAGTAGGTGCAAAATTAATAGAAAAAATATTAATATCCAAAGAGTTTTCTTTAAAATTCTAAGATTATGTATATCTTTGCATGATAGAGAGAAATCGCCCCTGACCGTCTATAGGGGCTGACCTACCTCAGGGTTTAAATGAAATTACAATATTGACAAGATGTCACTTGCACCGGCAGGTGACCCTATATATAATAAGGTGAAGAGATTTTTTAGTTTTCTGTTTATAGTCATGACTTTTGTCTGTGTAGCTCATGCGCAGATTACGGGTGTGATAGTAGATGAGGATGGGTATGCCATTCCATACGCTAGCGTGATGTATAAAGGCCATCATGTTGCTGTTGTCAGCGACATAGAAGGTAAATTCAGCATTGCCCGGCATGAGGGATGGGTGATGACAATCAGTTCAGTGGGCTTTAAGCAGCAGTCTGTCAAGGTTGATGCCAGCACAGGGTCGCATCTGAACATCGTTTTGAAGGAAGATGCAAAACGCCTAAACGAGGTGGTGGTAAAGAGTAAGCGTGGTCGCTATTCACGCAAAAACAATCCTGCCGTGGAACTGATGCGGCGGGTGATTGCAGCCAAGAAGAAAAATCATCTGGATAATCATCCTTACTACCAGTATAACAAGTATCAAAAGCTTACGTTGTCTTTGAGTGACATCAAGCCAGAGGATTTGGAAAGTGGCAGACTGAGTAAGTCGCAGTGGATGTTGGACCAGATTGAAACCAGCAGCTATAACAACAAATTAGTGCTTCCCGTTTCTGTAGACGAAACGGTAACGCAGCACATCTACCGCAAAGAGCCGAAGTCGGAGAAAAATATCATCAAAGGGCATCAAAGTCAGGGTGTCAATAAGATTTTGCAAACAGGTGAAGCCTTGAACGTGATCATGAAAGATGTTTTTACGAACGTTGATATCTACGACGACTATGTTCGGCTGCTTCAGTATCCTTTCGTGAGTCCTATCGGGCGTACGGCCATCTCTTTTTATCGCTATTACATCGAAGACACGGTTTATGTAAATCGTGACTTGTGCTATCATCTACAGTTTATTCCCAATAACCAGCAAGACTTTGGCTTCCGCGGAGAGCTGTATGTTCTGGCCGATTCGACATTGCATGTGAAGAAATGTAAGTTGACCATACCGAAGAAAAGTGATGTCAATTTTGTCGAAGACCTGCACGTAGACCAAGAATACACCAAGCTCGATAACGGTGAGTGGGTGCTGACCAAGGATGACATGTGGGCTGAATTGTCACTAACGAGTTTTCTTTCCAAAGTACTGGTTGTGCGTAATACCCGCATGAGCGACTATGCTTTTGACGAATTGCCCAACAAGATATTCAAGGGTAGGGCCAAAGTGCGGCATGAAGCCGATGCCATGGTTCGGGATGAGGATTTCTGGAATCAATATCGTGCGGTTGAATTGACGAAGGGTGAATCGTCTATGGATGCTTTCGTGCATCGTATGGAACAATCGAAGAACTTCAAATGGTTGTTGGTGGGCATCAAAGCACTTGTTGAAAATTATGTGGAGACAGGCAGCAGCCAACGCAAGAGCAAGTTCGACTTCGGCCCTATCAACACGCTTGTATCGAGCAACTTTGTGGATGGTTTGCGCTTCCGGATCAGCGGTAGAACGATGGCTGCACTCAATCCGCATCTGTTCTGGAATGGCTATGTGGCATACGGAACACGGTCGCAGAAAACCTATTACGGTTCAGAGGTGACCTATGCCTTGAACAAAAAGAAGAACTCGCCGTTTGAGTTTCCACAACGTAATCTGGTCTTTGAGACCGCTTATGACGTGATGTCGCCAGCCGATAAGTTTTTGATACACAATAAAGACAATGCCTTTATGGCCATTAAGACGCAGAAGGTAGAACAGATGTATTTCTACAACCGGCAGAAATTATCGTTTATTTATGAAACAGATTGGGGATTCAGTGTCAACACGTCTGTCAAAGCCGAGAGCAATGAGGTGGCGGGTGACTTGCACTTCATGCGCATGAGCGATCGTCAAGAGATTTTCAAGATAAGAACCACGGAGTTACAATTTGGCTTGCGCTATTGTCCTGGACAGACATTCTTGAACACTAAACAGAAAAGAGTGCCCATTAACTTGGATAGTCCTGAGTTCAAAGTAAGCCATACCATGGGATTGAAAAACTTCCTGGGTGGACAATATACGATGAATTTTACGGAAGTTGGGGTTTACAAGCGGCAATGGCTGGGCAGTTGGGGTTATCTGAATGGATATGTCAACCTGGGCGCACAGTGGGACAAGGTGCCGTTCCCTTTGTTGATTATGCCACCGGTGAACCTTTCCTATTTTGAACACCCCGAGACATTCTCCATGATGCGCAACATGGAATTTCTGACAGACAGATATGCGTTCTGGTCTTTGTCATGGGACATAAATGGTAAACTGCTGAATCGTATTCCTCTCATCAAACGACTGAAGTGGCGTGAATATATAGCTTTTAAGGGCATGTTTGGCACTCTGACAGACAAGAATAATCCCTTTTTGCAGCGCAATCAGGCCGATGACATCCTGTTTGCTTTCCCAGAAGGGGCGTACGTCATGGACAAGAAAGTGCCCTATATGGAGATTGTGGCAGGTGTTCACAACATTTTCAAATTCTTTGGTGTAGACTTTGTTCATCGTATCAATTACAATGGACATCCCAATACTAAAAAGAACGGAGTGAGGTTCAGCGTTATGATGACCTTCTAAGTGGATGCAATGTCACGCTATTGCATTAGAATGAGTGCCCGCAGATGAGGCACTCATTAATTGATAACCATGAGATAACTAATAAGAAGAGATAGAATATTGTAACATGAGAAAAATAAAGAATCCCTGGATAGGAGTGGAGAAGTACAACTGCTATGGTTGTTGCCCAGACAATGAGATGGGGTTGAAGATGGAGTTTTATGAGGATGGCGACGACATCATCTCCTTTTGGAATCCACAAACACATGGCCAAGGGTGGGTAGGAACCATCCATGGGGGCATTCTTAGTACGCTCATCGATGAGATAGCGGGGTGGGTGGTCATCCGAAAACTACAATCCACCGGCATGACCAGCAAGTTGGAAGTGCGCTATAAACAGCCGGTTGCCACGACAGAACCACAATTGACCATACGTGCCCACATACGAGAGCGTCGGCGCAACCTGGTGTTCATCGATGCAACCATCGAGAATGGGCAGGGCGAACTATGTGTTGAAGGGTCGGCTGTTTATTCTGTATTCGATGAAAAACGAGCCAAAGAAATGGGCTTCCGTGGTTGTGAATTGGAAGACGAACAACTGCTCTCCATGTAACTTGTAAGTCATAACCAGAACAGTTTATCCTTATAAATCTAAAAAGAAGTATTATATATAGAAATCTTTGATTGTTCGCTATTACCTTCTTCTTTAACAGACCAGTAGGCTTGTTGATGTCACAAAGAAAAGCCAGGATTGAAAAACAGCCAGCATCGTTGCTGGCAGGGAATTCACAGTAGGTTGCTTCTCGATTGGTTTGAAGACGATGGCTATCACTCCACTTTCACCAATATACTCAATATAGCTTAATTTTGCGTTTTTTATCGTTTAAAGCCTTTCTTATTCGGAAAAAAGTTGTACTTTAGCATGTTGAAATAAATAGGCAAAACGTCACAGAGCGAAATTAAATGCGCTTATAGACGATTTTAGACGGAATTTAACATTATATTTATACTAACGATTGAATGGACGAAAATCAGACAATTGATCATGACAGGATCATGAAGATTAACATTGAGGAAGAAATGAAGTCGTCATACATCGATTATTCGATGTCTGTGATTGTGGCTCGTGCCCTTCCTGATGTACGAGATGGTTTCAAACCTGTGCACCGTCGTATCTTATACGGTATGCTGGGTATTAGCAATACGAGTGATAAGCCTTATAAGAAATGTGCTCGTGTAGTAGGTGAGGTACTTGGTAAGTACCATCCTCATGGCGACAGTTCTGTGTATGGTGCCTTGGTACGTTTGGCACAAGATTGGAACATGCGCTACACGCTTGTAGACGGGCAAGGTAACTTTGGTAGTGTTGACGGTGACTCTGCCGCTGCCATGCGTTATACCGAATGTAGATTGTCAAAGATGGGTGAGCATGTCATGGATGACCTGGATAAGGATACCGTGGACATGGCCAACAACTTTGATGACACTTTGCAGGAGCCAACGGTCATGCCGACCAGAATACCAAACCTGCTTGTAAACGGTGGAAATGGTATTGCTGTGGGTATGGCTACAAACATGCCAACTCATAATCTTCGTGAAGTGATTGAAGGTTGTTGCGCATATATTGACAACCCTGAAATTGAGCTGGACGAACTGATGAAACACATCCAGGCTCCTGACTTCCCGACAGGGGCTTATATCTATGGATTGCAGGGCGTGAAAGATGCCTACGAAACCGGTCGTGGACGTATTATCATCAGAGCAAAAGCTGAAATTGAAAGTGATGAGAGCCATGATAAGATTGTTGTCACAGAGATTCCATACGGCGTTAACAAACAACAACTCATCGAATATATAGCTGCTCTTGTGAAAGAGGGTAAGCTGGACGGTATCTCAAACGTTAATGATGAGTCGGGTCGGCAGGGAATGCGTATTGTTATTGACATCAAGCGGGATGCCAATGCCAATGTCATTTTAAACAAATTGTTTAAGATGACGGCTTTGCAAAGTTCGTTCTCGGTTAACAACATCGCCCTGGTGAAAGGTCGTCCACGCTTGTTGAGCTTGAAAGAATGTGTGAAGTACTTTGTGGAGCATCGTCATGATGTAACCATCCGCAGGACCAAGTTTGAGCTAAAGAAAGCACAAGAACGCGCCCATATCTTGGAAGGCTTGATTATTGCATGCGACAACATTGACGAAGTGGTTCACATCATCCGTGGAAGTAAAACACCTTCGGAAGCTCAAACCAATTTGGAAAAGCGGTTTGACCTGGACAATCTGCAGAGTAAAGCCATTGTTGACATGCGCCTGTCTCAGTTGACAGGACTTCGCATGGATCAGTTGCATGCTGAATATGATGAGTTGGAAAAACTCATCGCTTATCTGGAAAACATTCTTTCTGATCCCGAACTTTGCAAGAAGGTGATGAAAGATGAGCTGAACGAGGTGAAGGAGAAATACGGTGATGACCGCCGCACAAAGATTATTCCTGATGAACATGAGTTCAATGCAGAGGATTTCTATCCAAATGATCCTGTTGTTATTACCGTAAGTCATCTTGGATATATCAAGCGAACGCCATTGTCAGACTTCCGCGAACAAGCCAGGGGTGGTGTTGGATCTAAGGGTGCCACACATCGTGATCAAGACTTCACGGAGTTTATCTATCCCGCTACCATGCACCAAACCATGTTGTTCTTCACCAAGAAGGGACGTTGCTATTGGCTCAAGTGCTATAACATACCAGAGGGAGCCAAGGATTCTAAGGGTCGTGCTATCCAGAATTTGCTCAATATCGACAGTGACGATGCCATCAATGCAATTTTACGTTTGCGTGGCTTGAATGATGAAGAGTTCATCAATTCTCACTATGTCGTTTTTGCAACCAAGAACGGTACCGTGAAGAAAACAAGCCTTGAGGCTTATTCTCGTCCACGAACCAATGGTGTCATCGCCATCAACATTGCAGAAGGTGACGAAGTGGTTGATGTGAGATTGACCAATGGTGAAAACGAACTCATCATGGCTAACCGTAATGGTAGGGCAGTGCGTTTCGATGAAAACACCGTTCGTACCATGGGACGCACCGCAACAGGTGTGCGCGGTATGCGACTGGATGATGGTGACGACGCTGTAGTTGGCATGATTGTTGTGAATGATCCTGTAAACGAGACGGTCATGGTTGTCAGTGAAAACGGTTATGGCAAGCGTTCTTTGGTAGAGGATTACAGAAAGACCAATCGTGGCGGTAAAGGTGTCAAGACACTGAGTATTACTGATAAGACAGGACGTCTGGTTGCGATTAAGAACGTAACCGATGACAACGACCTGATGATTATCAATAAGAGTGGTATCACCATTAGATTGGCTGTTTCAGAATGTCGTGTGATGGGCCGTGCTACACAAGGTGTACGATTGATTAATCTGTCAAAGAAGAATGATGTCATCGCCAGTGTTTGCAAGACCATGAGCTCAGAACTGGAAGCATCCTTGGAAGAGGATAATAAAGAGGAATTGGATCAGCCCGATAGAGAGGGCGAGGATACCATGAACTCTGGGACAGACAAGTCAACTGCTGAAGAGGCTCCATTGGTAGATTTTGATGACGAGTTGGAGCCTAACGAATAAAAATAAACCTTTAAAAATAACGAAATTATGAAAAAATTAATGTTGATGGCTTTGATGGCACTGGGTGCCTCAACGTCTTTTGCCGGTGACAGTGACGCGTTAAAGGCTATCCTGTCTGCAAAAACATTTGTTGAAGCAGAGAATTTGGTCAAGTCAAATTTGTCACAATTAGCAAACAATGAAGAAAAAGCAAAAGCTTATAATAAGCTAGTCGACCTTGCTATGCAAAAAGTGAATAAGGAGCAGGCTATCATTGAGAAGAATATGCTTAGTCAACAGCTCAAGCAGGGTGAACAGCAACAGTATGATACGGTGGGATATTATGATGCACTTTACCATGCCATAAATGCTGGTATTGAAGCAGACAAATACGATATGATGCCCAATGCGAAAGGTAAGGTAAAACCTAAGTTTCACAAGGACAATCAAAATCGTTTGTACAACTTACGCCCACAGTTGATTAATGCAGGACAGGACGCGGGTACAAAGAACGATCAGCAAGGAGCTTTGAAAAACTTTGGTTTGTATGTATCTTCGTCTCAAGCCAATTTGTTTAAGGATGTTGCTAACAAACCTGCTTATGATCAATATCTTGGAGAGGTGGCGCGTGTAGCAGCTGTCTATGCTTTTCAGGATAAGAAGGTTGATTTGGCGAATCAATATGCAGATGTAGCCTTGCAGGATACAGCAAAAGATGTGCATAAGGAGGCATTGAACTTGAAGTCGTATCTCATTACACAAGGGCTCACATCTAAATCAGACTCGTTGAAAGCTATTGAAAGTTTGAAAGAATTGTATGTGAATGAGAAGGGTAATGAGCAAGTGTTCAGCGCATTAAGTGCCATGTATAACAGCATGGACAACAAAGAAGAGTTGAACAAATTGGTTGCTTCTAAACTGCAAGAAGATCCTAATAATTTCAGTGCTTTGGCCATGAAAGCTCAAATTGCAATGAATGCTGGTCAGTGGGATGAAGCTATTGAAGGCTATAAGAAAGCGGTATCTGTGAACGACAAGGACCCACTGGTATACACCTATCTTGGGTTCTGTATTAATTCAAAGGCGCAGGCTTTGAATAATGCTGCTGAGCAAAAGAAACTTTATACAGAATCAGTTGGCTATCTGGAAAAAGCTCGTGACCTTGATCCAGATAAGAGTCGTGCAAACTGGAGCTATCCTCTTTATCAATGCTATTATTCGCTCTATGGTGCTGAAGACAGTAGAACGAAGGAAATGGAGAATTTGAATAAATGATAATACTATTAATAATCTTAACGTGGAGGATGTATCGTGAGGTATATCCTCCACGTTTTTATATGATAGCAAAACTTTATTTATCCCTTTGCAAATAATGTTAAGTTTATTGTAATAAATGTAGAGGATATTAACTTTTTCCGTATATTTGCAGAAGAAAGAGTTCAATATTCAGAAATTATTCATCACCTTTGCTGAATACATCATCTCACTAGAGAGATTCTTAAAAGCACTGATTAATTTATAATAGTTGATTAACATGAAAAGATTGATACATATTTTCCTTCTACTTATCATCGTTGTTTGTTCAGTACAAGCACAGAGAAAAGAAATATCCCAGGCTAAACAATGGATTAAACATGGTAATAATCTGGATAAAGCAGAGAATTCCATGAGTAATTTGTTGAAAGACTCCACGAACAGAAATAATAAGAAAATATGGATAACACTGTTCGAAGCTGTTAAAAAGCAATATGAACAGGGAAATGAAAAGCTGTATTTAAAGCAAAAGTACGATACGGCTAAGTTATTTTCATTGGGAAAGAGAATGTTTGATGTTTTGCAAGCGTTTGACTCTGTTGATGCGACTCCCAACAAAAATGGAGTCATCAAAATAGAATACAGAGATGAACATGCCCAGTTCTTAAATCAAATCAGACCCAATCTTTTCAATGGTGGAGCCTATTTCATGCTGAAGCATAAGTATCAAGAAGCTTATGATATGTATGACGCATACATTAATTGCGCATATCATCCTTTATTCAAAAAGTATGATTACATGAAACGTGACAAGTTGATACCCGAGGCTTCCTATTGGGCGGCCTACAATGCATACAAGCTCAAGAACCACCAAGCAACCTTGAAACACACTCCACTGGCATTGAAGGATACAACTCACTACGTTTACATGCTACAATATTTGGCGCAAACGTATAAGGAAATGAACGATACTACCTTGTACTTAAAGACATTGGAAGAAGGATTCTCATCACATCCTGACTTTCCGTTCTTCTTCCCACGGCTGGTAGACTATTATGTGCAGAATCATAGCTTCGATCAAGCACTACACGTCATTAACCAAGCACTATCGGTCGACAGCACCAATCAGATTTATCGCTTTGCAAAAAGTACCGTTTTGCTGAATACGGGACAATATGACGAATGTATAGAAATATGTGATGGATTGATTGCAGAGAACGATAGCATGATGGAACCTTATTTGAATGCGGGGCTGGCCTATTTTAATCAGGCCGTCATTTTGGACAAAGAAACACAGGTGTCTAAACAACATAGACAAATGATTCTGAATGATTATCGCAAGGCTTTGCCCTATCTCGAACGATACCGACAACTGGCTCCTAACATGAAAGATCGTTGGAGCCTTCCGCTCTATACTATTTACCTAAATCTGAATATGGGTAAAGAGTTTGATGAGATTGATAAAATAATAAACGCAAAGAAGGGGTGACCATGAGTGTCAACATGAATTTAAACAAGCTGGGAATAGATGAATTAAGCCCCATGCAGCAAGAGGCATCTTGGCTCATACTGAGTGAGCAGGCTGATGTTGTCATCTTGTCTCCTACGGGATCGGGTAAAACATTGGCTTATTTACTGCCGTTGATACAAAAAATAGAGGTATCACGCGATGCGTTGCAAGCGGTGGTCATCGTACCAAACAGAGAGTTGGCTCTCCAATCATCAAGTATCTTGAAAGCTTTGTCTACGCCCGTACGTTCTTACGCTTGTTATGGTGGTCGGCCAGCTATGGATGAGCACAAACAGTTGAAACAGATTCAACCCCAAATCATATTTGCCACACCAGGCCGACTCAACGATCATCTTAGCAAAGGAAACATTGTCACAGATAACACACAATATGTCGTGATAGACGAGTTCGACAAATGTCTTGAAATGGGATTCCAGGATGAAATGAAGGAGGTGTTGACACAACTGCATGCAATCAAGCAACGAATTCTCCTATCGGCAACAGATGCCGACTCCATCCCTGAATTTGTCAATGTAAACCGTCTACAGCGTTTGGATTATTTGGATGAAGTTAATGCCACAAAGCAGATTCAAATCTTTGCTGTATCCAGTCCTGACAAAGATAAATTGGAGACCTTATCCAAGTTGTTGCTCACTTTTGACAATCAAAGTAGTATCGTCTTTGTCAATTACCGAGATAGTGCCGAGCGAATTCATAAATACTTGCAGGAACATAGATTTTCATCTACGGTCTTCCATGGTGGTCTTGACCAAAAACAGCGTGAAGATTCACTCTATCAATTTTCTAATGGTTCCGTCAATGTCTTAGTCAGTACCGACTTGGCTTCTCGTGGACTTGACATTCCCGATGTAAGTAATATCGTTCATTATCATTTGTCTGAACATGAAGATGGCTACATACACCGAATAGGAAGAACGGCCCGATGGGACAAAAAAGGAAAAAGCTTTCTCATCATTGGACCAACAGAGAGCATTCCAGAGTTTATCTCTTCTGACATCACGAACTTTGACTTTCCAGAACAAATTCCATCAGTTCCCATGGAACCAAAAATGGCTACATTGTACATCGGAAAAGGAAAGAAAAATAAAATCAGTAAGATGGATGTCGTGGGATTCTTGTGTAAGAAATGCGGTTTGAAATCAACAGAAATCGGACGTATCGATGTTAAAGACTATTATGTATACGTGGCCGTGGTTCGAAATAAGTTGCAACAAGTTCTCCAGCTGTCCAAAGGTGAAAAAATCAAGGGAATAAAGACTTTGGTAGAGCCAGTTTTATAAAAAAAGAGGCTTTGCGCAAAAAAAATGCATTAATATTTTTTTCTTTCAGACTAATGTCGTAAATTAGCCCCCAAATAAGACAAACATTTATTTCTACTAACTAATCAATTAATATGAAAAAGTACAATTTTAATGCAGGTCCATCAATCCTCCCTCGTGAGGTGATTGAAAACACAGCGAAACAAATTCTTGATTTTAATGGTAGTGGACTCTCTCTGATGGAGATTAGCCACCGTGCAAAAGACTTTCAGCCTGTTGTTGACGAGGCTGTAGCTTTGATTAAAGAGTTGTTGCAGATACCAGAAGGCTATGCAGTTATCTTCTTAGGTGGTGGTGCATCTTTGCAGTTCCACATGGTTCCTAACAACTTCTTTGTGAAGAAGGCTGCCTACCTGAACACAGGTACATGGGCTAAGAAAGCTTTGAAAGAAGCAAAGTTCTTCGGAGAAGTAGTAGAAGTAGCTTCTTCTGCAGACAAGAACTATTCTTATCTTCCTAAAGGATGGAGCGTACCTGAAGATTGTGATTATTTCCACATTACTTCTAACAACACCATCTACGGTACAGAGATTCGCAAAGACTTGGATGTAAAGATGCCACTCATTGCAGATATGTCATCAGATATATTTAGTCGTCCAATTGATGTTGCTAAATATGCATGTATCTACGGTGGAGCACAGAAGAACTTGGCTATGGCCGGTGTTACATTCGTTATTGTTAAGGAAGACATGCTGGGCAAGACCGGACGTGAAATACCAACGATGTTGGATTATCGCACACACATCGAGAAAGGTTCTATGTTTAACACTCCTCCTGTTGTTCCTATCTATTCAGCTCTTGAAACCTTACGTTGGATTAAAAAGAACGGCGGTGTAGAAGCTATGGATAAGTTGGCTCACGAAAGAGCAGACTTGTTGTATGCTGAAATCGACAGAAACAAACTGTTCAAGGGTACTGTTGCTGAAGAGGATCGCTCATTGATGAACATCTGCTTTATCATGAATGATGAATACAAGGATCTTGAAAAACCATTCTTCGAGTTCGCTACCGAACGTGGTATGGTTGGTATCAAGGGACACCGTTCTGTTGGAGGTTTCCGTGCAAGTTGCTACAACGCTATGAGTGTTGATGGTGTGAAAGAGCTGATCGCTTGCATGAAGGAATTCGAAGACAAACATTAATCAATTACAAACTACACACTAGTTATGATTTACGAATAGGCTAAAATAAGGAAATTAGGCGAGCTTAATAATTCAGTTTGCCTGATTCAACCTTATTTTAGCCTGTTTGTTTATCAATTCATGCGTAATCACCTCTTGATGTGATTGCGTAGTTAATTAACCCATTCAATATTCTAAACAAATGAAAGTACTTATTGCTACAGAAAAACCTTTTAATGGAAAGGCTGTTGAGGCTATTAAAAAAGAGTTGGAGAGCCAGAATCATTGTGTTGAACTGTTAGAGAAATACACTTCTACCGACGAACTCAAAGAAGCTGTTAAAGATGCAGAGGCGATGATTGTT
Source organism: Hoylesella buccalis ATCC 35310 (assembly GCF_000177075.1). Taxonomy (GTDB): domain Bacteria; phylum Bacteroidota; class Bacteroidia; order Bacteroidales; family Bacteroidaceae; genus Prevotella; species Prevotella buccalis. Next base: position 16,153 of record NZ_ADEG01000090.1, on the reverse strand, counting down.
CGTTCTGATAAAATAACAAAAGAAATCCTTGATGCTGCTCCAAAACTTAAAGTTGTTGTTCGTGCAGGCGCTGGTTACGATTCTATTGACACCGCCTATGCCAAAGAAAAAGGTATTGTGGTAGAAAATACGCCAGGTCAGAACTCTAATGCAGTAGCCGAATTGGTATTTGGCTTGTTGATTTATATGTCTCGTAGCTGCTTCTCTGGAAAATCAGGTTGTGAGCTGAAAGGTAAGAAGCTAGGTATCTTGGCTTTTGGTAACATTGGACGTCATGTAGCTCGTATCGCCAATGGTTTTGGTATGGAGGTATATGGCTTCAGCCGTTCACATGCAGAGAATCCTAAAAAAGAAGATGGCGTTCAGTTCGTAGCTACCAAAGAAGAACTTTTCAAGCAGTGCGATATTGTCAGTGTACACCTTCCTTCCAATGAACACACAAAACAAAGTGTTGGTTATGATGTTGTTAACTTGATGAAGAAGGGTGGCATCTTGGTGAATACTGCTCGCAAGGAAGTTATCAACGAACCAGAATTGTTGCGTTTAATGGGTGAACGTGAAGATCTTAAATTTGTGACAGACATCAAGCCAGACGCTGATGCTGAATTTGCAAAGTTCGAGGGTCGTTACTTCACTACTCCTAAGAAGATGGGCGCACAGACTGCAGAAGCCAACGCAAATGCCGGAATTGCTGCCGCACAGCAAATCAATGCTTATTTCAAAGACGGTTGCACAAAATTCCAAGTTAATAAGTAATCGCCATGGCAACAATCAAACCATTTAAAGGTGTTCGACCTCCAAAAGATTTAGTCGAAGAGGTTGAGTCACGTCCATATGATGTCTTAGATTCTGATGAGGCGAGAGAAGAAGCTGGAGATAATGAGAAGAGTTTGTATCACATTATAAAACCAGAAATCGATTTCGAGCCAGGAACATCTGAATATGACCCACGCGTCTATGAGCAAGCTGCCAAGAACTTTAAGAAGTTTCAAGAGAAAGGTTGGCTCAAGCAAGACGAACACGAAAACTACTATATCTATGCCCAAACCATGAATGGTAAAACACAGTATGGATTGGTAGTAGGTGCTTATTGCCAAGATTATCTCAATGGGGTTATTAAGAAGCATGAATTGACTCGAAGAGATAAAGAAGAAGACAGAATGAAGCATGTACGGGTATGTGATGCCAACATAGAACCTGTTTTCTTTGCTTATCCCGACAATCAAACGCTTACGTCATTGATTGAGCGGTATGCTTCAGAAAAGCCTGAATACGACTTCATTGCTCCTATTGACGGTTTCAAACATCAGTTCTGGGTAATCTCTGATGCAAAGGATATAGAAACCATTACCGCTGAATTTAAGAAGATGCCAGCCTTGTATATTGCTGACGGTCACCATCGTTCTGCAGCTGCTGCATTGGTTGGGGTTGAAAAATCAAAAGCCAATCCTAATCATACAGGTCATGAAGAATACAACTATTTCATGGCTGTATGCTTCCCAGCATCTCAGTTAACCATTTTAGATTATAACAGAGTGGTGAAGGATTTGAACGGAATGTCATCAGAAGAGTTCTTAAAAGCTTTGAAGAAAAACTTTGATGTAACAGAGGAAGGTACGAAGAGTTACAAGCCACAGCAGTTGCATGAATTCTCTTTATACCTCGACGGAAAGTGGTATAGCTTGAAAGCTAAACAAGGAACCTACGATGACAACGATCCAATTGGTGTGTTGGACGTAGATATTTCTTCTCGATTGATACTTGATGAACTGCTCGGAATCAAGGATTTACGTTCAGACAAGCGTATTGATTTCGTTGGTGGTTTGCGTGGCTTGGAAGAGCTTGAACGTCGAGTAGACAGTGGAGAAATGAAGATGGCACTGGCTCTTTATCCAGTTTCCATGCAACAAATCATGGACATCGCTGATTCTGGCAAGATTATGCCGCCAAAAGCTACTTGGTTTGAACCCAAGCTACGTAGCGGATTGGTGATTCACAAGCTGTCATGATATTAGACGAATACAAGACAATATCACAAAAAGTAGGCGAGGGATTTTACTCTGAGAAGAGGAGTAAATTCCTCGCCTTTGCGCATCATGTAACGTCTGAAGACGAAATAAAATCAATCTTGCAGGCGTACAAGAAAAAATATTATGACGCCCGACACTGTTGCTACGCGTATATGCTGGGGGCTGAACGTGTTAACTTCAGGGCGAATGATGACGGAGAGCCGTCGAGTACCGCAGGAAAACCGATACTGGGACAAATCAATTCCTTCGAGTTAACCGACATCTTAATAGTTGTAATCCGCTATTTTGGTGGTACCAAGTTGGGTACCAGTGGACTCATTGTCGCTTACCGCTCAGCTGCCGCAGCAGCCATTGAGGCATCACAGATTGAGGTAAAACTGGTAGAAGAAACCATCACCTACACATTTGCCTATCCTATGATGAATCAGGTGATGAGAATTGTGAAAGAGCTGCAGCCTCGAATCGTTTCACAAACTTTTGACAACACCTGTAGTATCACGCTGGCCATTCGTCAATCTGAGGCCGAACGTTTGAAAAATGCACTTCACAAGTTGTCGTTTGAATGATAAACACGCCCATCGACAACTATGATAAATCCGGTGGCTCATATCCTGCCAACTTTGGTTGTCACATTCCTATTTTTTTTCAAAAATAGCCTATCCATTTACACATTCATGTAACACAGATGCAAACTCATTGACTTTGGTGGGCAAAGTCATTGAGTTTTCGCCCTTATTCGCATTTTATTGGCTGGTAAAGTCAATGAGTTTGTAATGCGTTGACTGATTGGTTGTTTGATGATATGTCTTCGTGATGTTCGTAGAGCCGAAAAGGCTGGCTACACGGCATTGAAAACTTGTTCTTATAACCAATTGGAAGAGCTGTTGCAATGACGTGCGTTACAATTATGAAGGAATTGGTTGAAAATCTATTTGATAAACAGAAAGAGTCAAAAAAATGTGCTATCTTTGCATAAGTTGGGCGTCGCCTCACCAAAACATGTAAACTTGCTTTGCATTCGGTTTGCGCCTTCTTTGCAAATGCTGAAGTAGGTAATTTTAGAATAATTATACTCCATTCAGGAGTGACTCAATAACAACAAGGTAATATATGGGTATTTTTGGTCTGTTCAATAAGAAGAAAAAAGAAACGCTGGATCAGGGTCTGGAAAAGACCAAGCAGAGTGTATTCTCAAAGTTGTCACGTGCGGTTGCCGGTAAGTCTAAGGTTGATGACGAGGTGCTGGACAACTTGGAAGAGGTGCTCGTCACATCGGATGTCGGTGTTGGCACAACGCTGAAAATCATTGAGCGTATCGAGCAAAGGGTGGCACGCGACAAGTATGTGTCAACTGCTGAACTCAATTCCATCTTGCGCGATGAGATTGCGGCCTTATTGGCTGAAAACAACACTGAGGATCACGAGAATTGGGACTTACCTGCCGACCATCAGCCGTATGTTATCTTGGTCGTTGGTGTCAATGGGGTTGGCAAAACCACAACCATCGGCAAACTGGCTTATCAGTTTAAGGCATCGGGTAAAAAGGTATTCCTGGGAGCTGCCGACACCTATCGCGCAGCTGCCGTAGACCAAATCAAGATTTGGGGCGAAAGGGTAGGCGTGCCTGTGGTGAGTCAACAGATGGGGGCCGACCCGGCTTCGGTGGCGTTTGATACGCTGCAAAGTGCAAAGGCTAATGGGGCCGACGTGGTGTTAATCGATACAGCTGGGCGCTTGCACAACAAAGTGGGTTTGATGAACGAATTGAAGAAAATCAAAGATGTGATGAAAAAAGTGCTGCCTCAAGCTCCTGATGAGGTGTTGCTCGTCTTGGATGGCAGCACGGGACAAAACGCTTTTGAGCAAGCAAAGCAGTTCTCTGCCGTCACTCAGATTACCTCGCTGGCCATCACAAAATTGGATGGAACGGCCAAGGGGGGCGTGGTCATCGGTATCAGTGACCAACTGAAGGTGCCTGTGAAATATATCGGACTGGGTGAACAGATGGATGATTTGCAGTTGTTCAACAGACGAGAGTTTGTAGACAGTTTGTTCCAGCACGAATCATAACAGAAAATCTATAATTTTGAAGAAGAATCAGATAGATATCATTACGATGGGCTGCTCAAAGAATCTCGTTGACAGCGAGACGCTGATGAAGCAGTTTGAAGCGAATGGGTACGACTGCACGCACGACAGCGAACAACCTGATGGTGAGATTGCAGTAATCAATACATGCGGATTTATTGAAACAGCTAAAGAGGAGAGTATCAATACGATACTTCAATTTGTTGAAGCGAAGAAAGAAGGTCGTTTGAACAAACTTTTTGTCATGGGTTGCCTCAGTGAACGCTATAAGAATGAGCTTGAAAATGAGATTCCTGAGGTGGACAAATTCTATGGCAAGTTCAATTACAAGCAGCTGTTGGCTGATTTGGGAAAGGCTGAAATCAAGGCTTGCAGCGGTCAGCGACATCTCACGACACCCGCTCATTATGCATACATCAAAATAGCGGAGGGCTGTGATCGCCACTGCGCCTATTGTGCCATTCCAATCATTACTGGCAAGCATGTCAGCCGACCGAAAGACGAAATTCTACAAGAGGTTCGTAACTTGGTGGCTGATGGGATGAAAGAGTTTCAAATCATCGCCCAAGAGTTGACTTATTATGGGGTGGACCTTGATGGAAAACGACATATCGCTGACTTGATTAGTGAGATGGCTGACATAGAAGGTGTTGAGTGGATACGCTTGCATTATGCTTATCCGAACCAGTTTCCACTTGAGCTTTTGGACGTGATGAACGAGAAACAAAACGTCTGCAAGTATCTTGATATCGCGCTGCAGCATATCTCCGACTCGGTACTTGAGCGCATGCACAGGCATGTGAACAAGCAGGAAACCATGGATTTGATTTGCACCATTCGGGAAAAGGTGCCGGGCATTCATCTGCGCACCACGCTGATGGTTGGGTTTCCTGGCGAAACAGAGGAAGATTTTCAGCAGTTGCTCGACTTTGTTCGATGGGCACGATTTGAACGCATGGGTGCTTTCATGTATTCGGAAGAGGAGGGAACCTACGGTGCCAATCACTATGCAGACGACATACCTGAAGATGTTAAGCAGCGAAGATTGGATGAGTTGATGGCGGTTCAGCAGGAAATTAGTGCTGAGATAGAGGCAGCAAAGATAGGCTCAACCATGAAAGTAATCATAGACAGGAAGGAAAATGACTATTTTATCGGGCGCTCGGAATTTTGTTCCCCAGAGGTTGATCCCGAAATATTAATACAAGGTGGACAGAAGGCCGTGCAGATTGGTTCTTTTTATCAAGTGAAGATCACTGATGCCGAAGAGTTTGATTTGTACGGCGAGATTGTCTAAACATATACAGCAAGTTCCATGAATAACAAAGAGTTTATTGCAGAATTGTCACGACGTGCAGGCTATACGCAAGAACAGACGCAAAACTATGTTCGTACGCTCGTGGAAGAAATGACAAACATTCTTGGAGAGGGCGAATCGATTGCTATCCCTTCATTCGGTACTTTTGAAGTGAAAAAGCGGATGGAACGCATCCTGACGAATCCTTCAACAGGCAAGAAGATGTTGGTTCCTCCCAAATTGGTTCTTAGTTTCAGACCCATGCCTTCTGTCAAGGAACAGTTGAAGAAAGGAGGCGACTCATGATAAAGATCACAGATTTGGCGAGTGTGTTGGAAGAACAGCACCAGCTATCGAAAAGTGAGGCCGAATTTTTCATCCCTTTACTCGTAGACGTTTTAACAACGGGGCTTAAAGCCGATAAACAAGTTAAGATTAAAGGACTTGGAACGTTCAAGGTGACATCCGTGAATGCCCGTGAGAGCGTGGATGTGAACACGGGTGAACGCATCATCATTGAGGGGAGAGAGAAGATTTCTTTCACGCCCGAACCAATCTTAAGAGATAAAGTAAACAGTCCGTTTGAGCAGTTTGAGACGGTTACGGTGAGCGATGATGCCGATTTTTCGGAGATAGATGAACGTTATCAGCAGCTTGAGGAACAAGAAAATGCCGACAGCAGTGCACCTGTGGAGACCGTTTTGCCTGCGGAAGAAAAACAGGTTGAAGTTGAACCGCAGGACAATCTTCAAGAAAAACCATCACCTGAACCATTACCAGAACTATCATCTACTGTGAATGAGGAGGTGTTGAATGACAGCGACGCAGAGCCTCGTTCTGGCAATCTCATTGAAGATGGCGTGCGTGAGCAAGAGGTAATAGAGATTCCCCCCATTGAAGAGGCTCCTGTGGTTGATGACCAACCAATCCAGGAAGAAAGAAATGTCACAGAAACAACTGACAATATATCGCAATCATCCATGAAGGAAAACGAAGAAAAAGAATCACTTGAGTTAGCCGAACTGAATGAGTTGAATGAAAAAAATCAACAGTTGCGTGCCAATTTGGCTCGAACACAGCGAAATCAAAAGCTACTGATTGGTGCCGTATGTGCTTTGCTGTTAGTGGCATGTCTTGGCGTTTATTATATCGGTAAGCAGTTTGCGGCTCGTGATAACCGAATAGAGCATTTGATGACAGAGCTGCATGCTGTTAAACAAGCTGCACAAGTGAAGGAAAACGTGGCTGGTGTTCAAGGCGAATCGGCTTCTGAAAATGCAGCGGTAGACAGTGAGGGACAGGAAAATACGTCTGCTGCCGATCGGAGTGAACAGTCAACAGAGCAATCTCACAATGGTGTTCAAAATGAGAAACAAGAGAAGGATGCAGCTGCAAAGGTGGCATCTGAGAGCGCCAAGCGTGACCAGTCTCATCAGAACAGCCAAACAATGGCCTCAAAATATGATTCGGATCCGAGAGTTAGAACCGGAGCTTATGTCATAACGGGTGTGGCACAAACCGTCACGGTGCGTAAAGGACAGACCTTGACTTCTATCAGTAAAACTTACTTAGGGCCTGGCATGGAGTGCTACATGGAGGCTGTGAATGAGACGCAAGAAGTGAAGGAGGGTGACAAAGTTAAAATCCCAGCATTGAAATTAAAGAAGAAATCTAAATAATTTATCTTAATCATTACTGTTTATGAAGAAACAATCAGGCGTAATCATCGCATTACTTTGTGTGTTGTCTGTTTTTATCGGATGTTCAAAACAGCATACCAACATTATTAAAAATCCTTTGCCTCTGAATTTTGGCGACCCATTCTTGTTACATGCAAGCGATGGAAAATATTATATGTATGGCACTTCTCTGGCGAATGGCTTCGAAGCTTTCGTCTCTGAAGATTTGAAAACTTGGGATTCGTGTGGTCAAATTTATACGGGTGGGACAGCCGAACAGTGGAACAAAGACTGCTTCTGGGCGCCTGAAGTGTATGAACGAAACGGGAAATACTATCTGTTTTACTGTGCTAATGCCAAGGAAAATCCAACGAATGAATTGGAGATTTTCAAGATAGGCGTCGCTGTATCTGATTCACCCACAGGTCCTTTTCGGGATTTGATAAACCGTCCTATCTTTAATCCTCCATACCCAATCATCGATGCCAATGTTTATTTTGATGATGAAAACAACAAGTGCTACCTGTATTATTCGCGTTGTTGCTACAAACATCCTGTAGAAAGCGAGATTGCTGACAAGGCCAAAAAAGAGGGAAAGTTTGATGAGGTAGAAGAAAGTTGGGTGTATGGAGTTGAATTAAAGCCTGATTTCACGGGTGTGATTGGCGAACCAAAGTTGCTGTTGGCTCCTCCTACCAAGCTTGATGACCAACAATCGGAATGGGAGAGTAGGTCGGTAACGTCTGGAGAAGTAAATCGACGTTGGACGGAAGGGTCGTATATCTTCAAGCATGACGGCTTGTATTATATGATGTATTCTGCCAATTCGTTTGAAGGAGCACACTATGCGGTTGGGTATGCGACAGCTAAAAATCCTTTGGGACCGTTCAAGAAGGCGGAGAACAATCCTGTTTTGCAAGAAAATGTGTCAAAGGGTGGTACCGTGATGGGTACGGGTCACAACATGCTCATCACCATGCCGGATGGCAAGATGTACACCGTATATCATGCACGCATGCAAGCAGACCCGTCAAAGCGTGTCGTCTTCATGGATCAAGTGACCATCCAAGATGGCAAATTGAAGGTGAATGGCCCTACAACGAGTGAACAGGAAATAGCTTATTGATGATGAGCTATTTCCCATATCTTGGGATGAAAAGCCCGCACTTATCTGGTTTGTGAGAGTCGTGCGTGAATAAGAAATGTGAAGGAAAGTTTGTTTTAGGACTGTCATACGTTGCTATCGTTTCACCAAACAAACTTTCTTTCGCCGTTTTATGTACCTTCATGTCGCCTTCAGTGATAGACGTTATTTCGTTTGTAGGGTACTTCTTTTTAATTTCGGCGTTTGTTTTTCTCCCTTTTTCGCTTGTTCGAAAAGTTTGGATTGTATGAAGCGGGGCGTTTGCGGCTTGTTCTTTGCGAGCTTGCTTCATCTTTTCGGGACGATGTTTTTGGGGGCTTAGGTGCATGAGAAAAAAGCTGCTCAATCAGTTCTGGCCTCCCTATCTTTCTCAACTCTCTTTCAATGCTCTTTCTTTCCTCTGGTTTGTACCAAAAGAAGAATTGTCGTTGGGCAAGTTTTTCATTTGGTGTTTTGGCACAGTAAACTGGTTCCAGCGTGTAAGGATCGTATCCTGTGTACCATGTTTCTGTGCTGACAGTCATGGGAGTAGGGGTGAAATCTTGCACCTGTTCAAGCTGAAAATTTAGTTTTTTGGTGATGATGGCGAGGTTTGCCATATCTTGTGCTTGGCAACCGGGATGACTGCTAATGAAATAGGGGATGAGTTGTTGCTTTAAATTTTCTTCTTTGTTGATTTTGTCAAAGATGACTTTAAATTGTTCGAACAACTTGAAAGAAGGCTTGCGCATCAAGTTCAATACTGCATCTGACGTGTGTTCGGGTGCTACTTTCAAGCGACCACTCACATGGTTCTTAATCAGTTCTTTGGTATATTCTTGTGCAGCGGCGTTCGTCGCTTCATCCTTGCTTTTGTGCAACAGCAAGTCATACCGAACACCACTGCTGACAAAACTCTTTTTTATGCCGGGAATAGCATCGACGGATCGATAAATATCCAGGAGTTTACTGTGGTCTGTGTTGAGATTGGGGCAGATTTTGGGGTGAATGCAGGATGGGCGTCTGCAGTGTTCACAAGCCAGATGATTCTTTCCTGCCATGCCATACATGTTAGCTGACGGCCCTCCAAGATCTGAAAGATAACCCTTGAAGTCTGGCATGTCAATCACCTGTTTTACCTCTCTCAGGATGCTTTCTTTCGATCGGCAAGTGACAAACTTCCCTTGATGAGCCGATATCGTGCAGAAAGCGCAACCGCCAAAACAGCCTTGGTGTATGTTTACCGAGAACTTTATCATCTCGTAGGCAGGAATACGTTTACCCTTATATTTGAGATGTGGCACTCGCGTATAGGGCAAGTCATAATATGCATCAATCTCTTGAGTTGATAAAGTTGGAAAAGGAGGATTGACTACCACATATTTGTTGTCCACAGCCTGAATCAATCTTTGTGCGTGTATCTTGTTTGACTCCTCTTCTATATGCCTGAAATTATCGGCTTGCAGTCGTTTTTCTTTCAAGCATTCCTTGTGGCTATGTAGGATAATATCGTCTTCTTTGATGCCACCATCAATCTCTTCTTTTTGAGCAAGATACACAGTTTGAGGGATATCGTGAATCTCTTGGATGGGTTCACCGGCTGCAATCCTTTGACATAAGCATAAAACAGACTTCGCTCCCATGCCGTACAGAATCATGTCGGCACCCGAATCGCATAGAATACATTTGCGAAGCGCGTCTTGCCAATAGTCATAGTGCGTAAGACGTCTCATGGAAGCCTCGATGCCACCCAATACAATGGGGGTGTCTGGGTATAGTTGACGGAGAATCTTAGAATAAACAATGGTTGGATATTCAGGACGACAATCGTGTCTTCCGTCAGGACTATAGGCATCTTCCTTGCGCAATCTCTTGTTGGCAGTGTACTTGTTTACCATCGAATCCATGCAACCTGGTGAGATACCGAAGAATAATCTCGGCTTACCCAGCTTCTTGAAGTCGCGATAGTCGCCATGCCAATCAGGCTGAGGAACGATGGCAACCTTGTATCCCGCAGCTTCAAGTGAACGCCCTATGACGGCAACTCCAAAGGATGGATGGTCAACATAGGCATCTCCTGAAAACAAGATGACATCCAGTTCTTCCCAACCTCTTAACTTGCATTCCTTCTTAGTGGTTGGAAGAAAATCAGTAAGTTGATAATCTTTCAAATGAGTGTTGTCTTTATTTTAGTCCTCACGACTCGTGATACATTCTTTATCCTCGGTCTTTTGGTTTGCCCAGTCTATATACAGTTTCACCAATTGGTTGAGGCCAAATGCCTTCATGTTGGCGTGGTAGATAACGTCAAGGCAAAGATCCAGTAGGGCTTTGTCATGATTTGCATCTGATTCTAACAAGGATCTGACATTCAGTTTTAGCTTGTTCAGTATATCTTCATCAATGATGCCCGTGCTATCAACCAGGTTTTCGAATAAAGCATATTTCTGAATACAGGTCAGATGTTCGTCCGAAACTTCGATACATCTCGTGCCAGATGGATTGGATTGGATTTTATATTTCATATCTTCTGCTATTATATAAGTGGTTGTTTATGTCAATCAAACTGCAATTCTCATGCCATTGTTGTGCTTCCATAAGCTGCTGGGCGAGCCTGTCCGTTATTCTAGCAAATAGTTTAATATTCCCCGCATCAGCAGTTCTTTATTCTTTTGATCGATGATGCATTCAAAAGGGAAACCCATGGTGAAGCATCTATAATGGTTGTCCTTGTACGCAACTGCGGCACTGGTACCATTAGCATATTGCATGACACACATAGCACTTGGATTGGGAGAAAGAACTTCGGGCCATTGCGCGGCATAATGCTCTTCATTAGGCGTTTGGTAGAACGTCATGTTCATGCCCAGGCCATGTACAGCATTAGAGGAAACAATACTATCGCTGGGCGTATAGGATAGTTTCAGAACGTTGTTGAGAAACGATCTTTCGGTTTCAAAGGTCATATCCGAGCCAATATACGAGCCGCTAACCATGATTGCTCCGCCATGATTGGCATAGTCTGTCAACAGAGTTTGCATCTGAGGGGTGAACGATTTATAGTATTTTACTGTGTACGGTTCATATTTTTCCAATCCTAATATCAGGTCAATACAGGGATATTTGTTCAGTTTTACTTGACCCGACCATACTGCTTGGCTGGATGAACTCGCCACATTGTACTTTTTAGAACTAGCAATAGCGGCCGTATGGTCTACTACATAATCGAACGTGTTGCCTGCAAAGAATTGTCCCGCCAATTCATTGCCTCCATATCCCAAACCTGTTTCTGTCAAACTGCCCATGCGTGATTTGTCAAAAGCTGCTTGATATCCTGCCCATCCCGCAGTCTTTCCGTACGCAACTCCAATATCCGCATGGAGGTCAAAGCCTTGTTGAAGCTCATCATCAATCACCTTGGGCGCCGAAAGACGATTGAATCCGTTGACAACCAGTACCGTTTGAGTGGCTAAAGGTGAATAGTAAGCCGACAAAGTTTCTGTGGGAAAACTCTCACCACCTTTGTTACAGGCCGTAATCTTAAAGTTGTATTGCACATCAGGTTCAAGTTCAATGGAATAAGATGTTTTGCTGATATTCTTTCCATTGTCAAATCCACTCGTTCCTGTCGCCATGTATACATTATACGATGATGGTGTAGCAGTTTCTTCTTTGGGGTCGGTTTGTGCCGACCAAGACAGTTTTACCTTGTTCTTGGATGTAAACTCGATGTGGAAATCTTGTGGTGCCAAAGGTTGAACAACATACGATTTTCCGTGCTGCCGGTTGATATATCTTAATATGGTCTTATAGATAGAACGGGCAAAGCTGAACTTAAAGTTGGGATCTTGACCGAGAATCATGTCTGGAAAGTTTTGATGAGACATGGTTTCCAGTATCGCTGAGGGGATTTCCGGCACACGCGTTTCCGAATAGTTTCTGTCCCAGAGGTATCTCTTGGGCCAGGATCTTTGGTCGGTACTCAGGTCTCTGACTGCATTTTGCAGTAAATCATTGGCGAAGTCCTTTGAGGTCATTCTCGAAATCCCCGCATTCAAGCGTCCATCATTGAAGTTTGTTGTGCAAATAGCCAAAGAGCCAATGAGCGATTTTCCATCGGCACTATATCCTGCATCACTGTGAACAGCCAATGCCAACTCAAGGGGAACCCTTAGTCCTGGCAGTGATGGTGCGAATACACTTCCACCTGCGAGCCAATTTGTCATTTTGGATCGGGCGTTGATGTCATCGGAATAGTCGTCTTGACCGCCCTTCCCTCCGTAGACACTGTAGGGTGCGCCAGCCCATTGTGCATAATATCGCGAACCTTCAAGCGTCCGTGGCAGGCCGCTTATGCTTCCTCCGCGTTGAATGTTACCCATTCCACCACCGAATCTAACAGCATCTGTCGTCACGAAGCGTCTCTTTTTTTTCGAGCGATTTGTCACCACTACTCGGTTAAACTGATTACTCCCAGCGTCAAAATCGAAGGTCCCAAGGTAAACCCAAGTACCACCTCCCATCTGTTGGTTGACCCTAAAAGTGGTTTCCTGCCCCTTGTGATAGACGATGTATTCGGCATCATCCACACTTTTGTCTACTGTTTGATAACTCACATATACGGCATATCTTCCGGCTTGAGGCAGATTCGGCTGATAAGATACCAAACTTGGATGCTTGCTTTTGGTTGAGCGAGCCATCCTCGCACTACCTTGCTGAAAGGGATTGTCGCCGTCGTTGTAGATGGTTTTTGTCCTTGCAAAGCCTTTTGTATTAGCTCGTTCCCAATTTCTGTTAACGTTTATCTCAAGATAGGATGTCCCTTTATTTGGGTCATCGTTATCAATGATGACCTCATGTTTTTGCCAATCTCTCTCTCGTGGTGTAAATACACAGGCTCCGGCATGCTCGAGCATGGGAATAAGGTAGGGGATGACAATGGTCTGAGTGAACAAATCTTCGGTGGTTCCAAATAGGTTTGGCCGCTGCCATTTCCACTTAAATTTATTCTGATCGTAATAGTAGCCATGGCTTGCCCATACAGAAATATGCCTATTCTCCAGTCCTTTACTAATCTTGTTGGTCTTCGATGTGTTCGTTACCCACGGCTTATCCTGATGGTCAATATCACCCCATGCCCGTGTGAAGCTACTGTTGTACTGAGCTGATAGGTGGAGTGACAGGCACACGCAGTACAGAAATAAAACTGTGCGTAACCTCATTGGGCAATTTCTCCTATCGAAAATTTCTCGGGATGTTTGCCTTGCATACCTTTAAAATATAGTTTCACCTCTTTCATCTCCTCGTCTACATTTCCTGTGGGAACAATCTTTTTCGTACATTGTATAGTCTTACGTTGATAGTCAAGACCATACAGGAGGATGGGTATGTTTGCTTTCAGGGCAATGTAATAGAATCCCATCTTCCAATCTGAGTTAAGAGACCGTGTTCCCTCGGGTGTGATACAAAGTTGAAAAGTTTTCTTCTTTTGAGCAAAGGCTGCAAGGTTGTCCGTCATGCTCGTATGTTTTGAACGCCAAACAGGTATTCCCCCCATAGCTTTCAAAAGGGGTTTGAGAGGGCCTACAAACCACTCTTTCTTCATCAGAAAGTTTGATTTCATGCCCTCTGCGTGCATGTAAAGCAATCCAATGATGAAATCCCAGTTGCTGGTGTGTGGGGCAAGACAGATAATGTATTTGTTGGGATGGTCAACAGTTACAACTTTTGTCCATCCCATGCAACTATATAATAGCCATCTACACAAACGATTTAGCATATACGCTTCGGTTTTTTTAATAAATATTCGATATCTGATCTACAATTTCAGACACGTCTGAGTTGAATTTTGCAATCAAATCCTTGTAATATTCCTTTTGCTTCATTCCTGGTTCGGGATGAGATACGCGCTTAATATATTGACTCTGCAACGTCAAGATCGACGTCAGCAGCGCATCAATATTCTCCTTTTCGGGTTTTTCACTATACAGCGAGGCGGCTACGCATTCTGCTAAAAGGTCACTACAAACATAATGAATTATTCGTTTTAAATCTCTTTTGTTTGCCATATGAATTGTCTCTTTATAGTTTGTACGAAATTGTATGATAGTTCAAAGGTAGAAAAAATATCTGTATATGCAACACATTGACTGGAAAAAAACTTGTTTTCTTAATTGTTTGTTTTTCTATCTCAAAGAAAAAGGGTAAATTTGCAAAACCTAAGAGCAATGAAAATTTATCATTTATTATATTAGTAAAATTGCAAAGATGAAAACAAGTGCATTACAAAAAGAAAGAGCTTCTTATCAGCCAAAACTGCCAAAAGCTCTTCAAGGTGCTGTGAAAATCAAGGAAGGAGCACCAACTGAAAGTGTTGATGATCAGGATGAAATCAAAAAATTGTTCCCACATACTTACGGAATGCCTCTCGTAGAGTTTGTTCCTGGTGATAAATGTGAACACAAGTTGATGAATGTAGGCGTCATCCTCAGTGGAGGTCAGGCACCTGGTGGACATAATGTGATCAGTGGCTTGTTCGATGCCGTTAAGAAATTGAACGAAGAAAACCACTTGTATGGTTTCTTGATGGGGCCTGGTGGTTTGGTGGATCACAATTATATCGAGATTACTGCTGGTTTCTTGGAGAAATATCGCAATACAGGAGGTTTTGATATGATTGGTTCCGGACGTACCAAGCTGGAGAAAGAAGACCAGTTTGAAAAGGGTTTGGAAGTGATTCGCGAGCTGGATATCAAAGCACTTGTTATCATTGGTGGTGACGATTCAAACACCAACGCCTGCGTTTTGGCCGAATATTACGCTGCCAAGCAGTATGGCGTGCAGGTCATCGGTTGTCCAAAGACCATCGACGGCGACTTGAAGAACGAGCAAATTGAAACTTCATTTGGTTTTGATACGGCAACAAAAACCTATTCAGAACTCATTGGAAACATTGAGCGTGACTGCAATTCGGCTCGCAAATACTGGCATTTCATCAAGCTGATGGGCCGTTCGGCCTCTCACATTGCACTGGAGTGTGCATTGCAGACACAGCCAAACATTTGTCTTGTGTCAGAAGAAATACAGGCAAAAGACAAGACGCTGAATGAAATTGTTGAGAACATTGCTTCTGTTGTGGCCTACCGTGCCAAAGAAGGAAACAACTTTGGTGTGGTCCTCATTCCCGAAGGCTTGATAGAATTCATCCCTGCCATCGGTCGCTTGATCGCCGAATTGAACGATCTGCTGGCCGCTCATGGTGCCGATTATAAGGATTTGGACAAGGACGCACAGCGTGAATACATCCTGGCTCACCTCTCTGATGCCAACCGCTCTACCTTCGAAACGTTGCCGGAAGATGTGGCTCGTCAGCTGAGTTTGGATCGCGACCCGCACGGAAATGTTCAGGTTTCCTTAATTGAAACCGAGAAGTTGCTGTCCAACATGGTTTCCGCTAAGCTCAATGAATGGAAGAAGCAAGGCAAATATCAAGGTAAGTTCTCACCTCTTCACCATTTCTTTGGTTACGAAGGTCGCTGTGCAGCACCGTCTAATTTTGATGCCGACTATTGCTATGCGCTTGGAACCAGTGCTGCTCAGCTCATCGCAAACGGTAAGACAGGATACATGGCCATTGTCAAGAATACCACCGACTGCACCGACAACTGGAAAGCAGGTGGTGTACCTATCACCATGATGATGAACATGGAGCGTCGTACAGGTGAAATGAAACCGGTAATCCGCAAGGCGTTGGTAGAGTTGGAAGGCAAGCCTTTCAAGACTTTCGCTGCCAACCGTGACGAATGGGCTAACCATACATGCTATGTTTACCCAGGGCCTATCCAGTATTGGGGCCCCAGTGAGGTTTGTGACCAGACCACACGAACCTTGGCATTGGAGCAGGAATAATCTTACTGACATTTAAAACTACCATAAA